>NZ_JBFTKC010000025.1:0-66101 GCF_056395745.1 Paenibacillus sp. 10L310
TCATAACCCGAAGGCCGCAGGTTCAAATCCTGCCCCCGCAATTATACTTTCCTTTGAGAAAGTGATCTGGAACCGTGGTGTAGTTGGCCTAACATGCCTGCCTGTCACGCAGGAGATCGCGGGTTCGAATCCCGTCGGTTCCGCCATTTAATCTTTACATGAGGCAAACTGTTCACTACATCTGCTGTATGGCACTGATGCCCTATATAAAGTGTAAGGAATTAAGATTAGACTTTATTATGGCTCGGTAGCTCAGTCGGTAGAGCAGAGGACTGAAAATCCTCGTGTCGGCGGTTCGATTCCGTCCCGAGCCACCATTTTTAAAAACAATTTAATATGCCGGTGTAGCTCAACTGGTAGAGCAACTGACTTGTAATCAGTAGGTTGGGGGTTCAAGTCCTCTCGCCGGCACCATGTAATCCTGGAGGATTAGCGAAGTGGCCAAACGCATCAGACTGTAAATCTGCTCCCGTACGGGTTCGGTGGTTCGAATCCATCATCCTCCACCAGTTTTTAGGGGCATAGTTTAAAGGTAGAACAACGGTCTCCAAAACCGTTGGTGTGGGTTCAATTCCTGCTGCCCCTGCCAATTAACTTTTTAGAAATTAACCTTTTATGGCGGTCGTGGCGAAGTGGTTAACGCACCGGTTTGTGGATCCGGCATTCGGGGGTTCAATTCCCCTCGATCGCCCCTTTGTTTTTTCATTTTTTATTGGGGATTAGCCAAGCGGTAAGGCAACGGACTTTGACTCCGTCATGCATAGGTTCAAATCCTATATCCCCAGCCATTATGCGGACGTGGCTCAGCGGTAGAGCATCGCCTTGCCAAGGCGAGGGTCGCGGGTTCGATTCCCGTCGTCCGCTCCAAAATATGGCGCCATAGCCAAGTGGTAAGGCACAGCTCTGCAAAAGCTTTATCCCCAGTTCGAATCTGGGTGGCGCCTCCAGCATATGCCGGCGTGGCGGAATGGCAGACGCGCTCGACTCAAAATCGAGTGGGAAACCGTGGAGGTTCGAGTCCTCTCGCCGGTATATTGAATAGCCCTACATGTTGCTTATGCAATGTGTAGGGCTATTTTTATTTTATATGAAACGATTTATGTGCAGTAAGAAAATCTAGAGTAAGAGAAGATGGACGTTAATAAAGATTGACGTATGATTATATTGAGTATATTGTAGATAAGTGAAGTCTTTAATATGGAGGAGTGAAGTAGAGTGACTAATGGAAAAAATGTATCGGATACCGATCTGTTATTTGATCTTTGTGTATGGGAAGAGGCATGGAAGAATCGTCTGAGAAGTTCAAAGTATAAGAAGAAAAGCGCCCCCTTTAATATAGAAGAAGCTTTTGAGCGATGGGCCAGGGATTATCATGCACAGTCGTTCACCGAAGAAGGAAAGCAGCGTTCTGAACGCATTATGGGCTGGATTGAAAACCAGGGTGTGGAATTCTCAGGATTATCCATTTTGGACATTGGAGCGGCCTCAGGCATATTTACCATTCCTTTTGCGGAAAAGGGGGCAAGTGTGACGGCAGTTGAGCCTTCTGAGTTGCTTGTCTCCCTTATGAAAGAGACGATACCTCCAGCTCTGGAATCCAAAATCGAAATCGTAAACGAACGATATGAAGAAATCTCCATTAAGGATAAAGGCTGGGAGAAGAAATATGACTTTGCATTTGCATCCATGTGTCCGGCGATGTCGGATTGGGAAACGATTGAGCAGGCGATCAATTGTGCCCGGAAGTATGTGTATATAAGTACTATGGCGGGACATAAGGAACACACACTAATGGATGAACTTAAGGATGTACTGGGTGTAACTTCTTCACACCAGGTCGGTGATATGGGGTATATCCAACAGTTGCTGTATTTGAAGGGCTATTCTTATACGATGATCATTACGAGAGAAGTTAACTCATTTGAAGTACCGGTGGAAGAGATTATCGAGAAGCTACCAGAATGGCTTAATACGTATGAGTTACCATCGGATGAAGATTCCCTCAGATTGGCTGAGGATTACATTAACGATACGTACAAGGATAGTACGGTGACCTTCTCACGTGGAGGAAGATTTGGTAAACTTCTAATCCAACTTGAACAGCCCAATATGAAAACAGTTCGCACTAAGGATAAGCGATAAATCGCATAAGCGTGGCACGTGTACTGATAATCAGGAATTGAGACTGAGACAATGTAGTCTAACGTCTAAGATGGCACTAGGAAGCATCACAACGCTGTGCCAAAAGATGAACGGTTGAAACATATGAAGTTAAGATTGCAGAAGTGAAGGTGTAAGTGAAGGGAGCAGGTTATGTGCTCCCTCTTTTTTGAAGCCACTAATTCATCGACCGCTTTGAACCAGACCCTCGTTTATTTAGAGATGTTCGACACTTCTGCTTTCTGCTTACGCTCCCGATACTGGCCGGGGGTGATTCCTTCCCATTTACGGAATGATCGGATAAAGTTTTGCGGATTATTGTACCGAAGTCGTGCTGCGATATCTTTAACGGTTAGATCACTTTCGTCCAGCCATTTTTTAGCGATGTTAAATCGGTACTTGGTCAGATATTCACTAAATGCACAGCCTGTCTCTTTGCGGAAAACACTACTTAAGTAGTTGGCATTGTAGTGAAGCTTAACAGCACATTCCTCAAGCGTCAGATCCTTATCATAATCTTGATGAATCATGGCAATCATTTTCTCAGATATATGCTGATACTGGGCGTACTGTCTCGCTTTAAAAACCTGGATGACGGGCAAGATGACTTGATATTTAAACCAATCCTCAACTTCAGCAGCGTACTGCAAACTATGAAGTTCATGAAACATCGAACCACGACCTTGGGAGATCTGTCCGAGTCGTATGCCGGATTCCTGAGTCATTTGCAAAATATGCGTGAGTAGCCTCGTAAGAGCCACCTCATACTCCTCCGGTGTAACCTCCATACCAAAGATCACTTCAAGCAGTTGTTTCAGAAGAGCAGAGGCCTGGACTTCGTCCGCATTTTGAATAGCTTGGATCAACGAATATTCCAATGATTCCGGGTAGGTCATGGACCAAGTGGGAGCGTAATGATCTATGTTCTCATATTGAAAAATAATGCCTGTTCCCAGCTTCATCCGATGCCTTAGTGCTTCCATGGCTTCTGTGTAAGCTTGAGAGATGTGATATAGAGAGCTGTGCGGCTGGCTGAATCCTATACTGACTTGAAGAGCTAGAATCTTATCCATCTGTTGTTGTAACTGGTCTGTTAATACATATAGCTGCTGTGAAAAAATAAACTGATCCTGTTCAACGGTCCCAATCACCGTGACTACCGTATGTTCCAACACAATGGGAAGCAATTGTTGGTTATGCACAACCGTTTCCTCCAATATATTTTGAATAGCGAATAATAAGAGATCACGATCACTAGCTCTATATTTTGTATGATTAACAAGATCGGCCTGTAGTGTAATAACAGCAATTTGTTGCCATTCCCGAACCTGATGCGTGTAGCCATATTCATTCAGGGCGTCATGAAGAGTATGAACAGGGATCTTACCCTGGAACAGACTCATCATAAAATGATTGCGAATCTGCAATAGATGCACATTAAGTGTGTTCTCTAATTGGGAGCGAGAAGCAGATAATTGTGAGACCCCTGCTCTGATCTGTTCGAACTCATCAGAAAATGGTGGTGATTGCTGAGCTACCGTGTTTCCTTCTTTGGACAGGTGGTTGTCACCAAGTTGGGTTAAAAGTTTACGAATCGGGACATGCATTCGCTTGGAGCCGAGCCAGGCGAGTAATAATGAAAGTAAAAGTAAGCAGATACTGATATACAAGGTGTGTAATCCGATATCGATATATTCTTGTGTCAGAATATTGGTAGGTGAGATTAGCACATAAGTCCATCCCTTTAAGGTAGAAGGGCTATACGTCAGGGAATAATGTGTATCGGCGATCTTAACTTCCCGTTTTTCAAAGCCTGTTGAAAATGTGATGGGTGATAGTTTGGTTATGTTGGCTTCCGTATCCCGATCCTGTAATCCAATGGCAGACAACGGTTGTCCAATGTATACAGGATCGGGATGGACCAAGATACGTTGTTCCCGATTCAAAATGATCAGTCCTGAGGCAGCATTGCCTAAGGAGGCTTCTCCTAGTGTATTTTGCAAAGAGCATGCAGGGATTCCGGCAATCAGGGCAGCATCGGAAGATGTATTCAGATTCGGAATAGATCTCGCAAGGGCAATATGATAGATACAGCCTGTAACTGGTGAACGCTCATCATTACTGAACACCGATGAAGGGGAGAGTTGCCATCCAGAGGTTAGCGTATCCGATATCAATTCCTTCATGGGAAGAGCCAGTGGAAAATCCGTATTACGATATAATCCGGCATGATCAATAAGCCAATTCTGAGATTGATTCACCAGGGTAATATCTAACAAAGGTTCCCATGACCTCATATTCTGAAATTCGTTCTGCAGCTTGTCGGCAAGTAAAGGTCCTTTCCCTTCTATTGAAGAAGAAGCAGACAGGGAACGGAGGGTTACTGGAGAGCGAACGGCCTGATCAAGCATATAACTGACTGTAGCAAGTTTGTGCTCTACGTTGGATTGCATTTGTTCCAGCAACTGTCTGTTGGCCTGCGTACGATGCAGCTCAGTTTGGTTTGATGAATAGATAAATGCGGCAATTCCCGTTAATAAAATGGGCAGGGTGCTTAACAGGATTCCGAAGATGATCATTTTATGGAGATAGCTGATTGGTCGCACAGTTTCAGTTCCACCCCTGACATTAGAAATAGTAACACTTTCTATTTTAGTAAACGCTTACATATAGAACAATCTAAATTTTGTTTATTTGGATAAATAAGTAATTTAACAAAAGTGTATAGAAGTAGAGATAAGGGATTGCTGATAGATGATTTTGCAGAAAAGGTTAGAGAAATGGCTTGGACTGACTATCCAATACGGAATCATGAGAAACGAAATTGCAGTGTGAACGTAAATAGAGACATGGACAACATTCTCTCTACAGGTCGACATCTGCTAAAGGGTAGCCTGAATACGGGTAATAGAAGGTATCTGGAGTGCTATTCAGCTTAGGTGGAACGTTGGTCTTATATAGGGACAGACAAAGGTCCAACTAGATCCCCGACCTGAGTCTAGGATGAAAAACCGTCCACGGTCTGTTTTGAAAAGTCGCGGAATCCCCTAGAATAAGGACATAAGGTTAAACAAGAAACACGGAAACAAAAAACAAGAAACAAACGAACAAATGACTCAACACATTAAAAGGAACGAATGGAAAGGGCGGTGAACAACAATTATGAGATTGAATAAGGGAAATGGCTGGGCGATTGTATTGATTGCGCTGGGTGCACTACTCCTCTTCGGAAAGTTAACTCCACTTCTTGGACACTTAATGGGTTATCTGATTCCGGTCCTGATGATTGCACTGGGATACTACGGAGTTAAACGAGGGAATGTGATGCTTGGCTGGATTGTTCTCATCATCGGTATCATCTCACTGATGGGTAAACTGGCATGGTTGATCGGACCGATCATCGCGATCGGGTTAATCATCTTTGGTATCTCAATGCTAAGCAATAACCGCAGTCGTCGTGGTCGGTACTAAGCTTTCACGATTATGAAAAGGAGGGACAGAACATAATGAGTGTATTTCGTCGAATGCGGGATATTACCGTAGCTAATCTGAACGAACATTTGGAGCAAAGTCAGGACCCAGTCAAACTGATTGATCAGTTCCTGGTCTCGACCCGCCAAGACATCGGTGAAGCCGAGAAACTTCGTCATCAATATGCAAGCCATACCAGACAAATGAAACAACAAGCCGATCAGGCAGCAGGTATGGTGAACAAACGGGAAGAACAGGCTTCCATGGCTCTGAAAGCAGGGGAAGAACATCTCGCTAAGCTGGCCTTGCAGGAGAAAATCCTCCACGAGGAAAAAATGGAACAGTACAATGAATTGTATGCACAAAGTTATGCGGCATTACAGGAGTTGGATGAACAGATCGACCAGCTGAAGGTTGAATATCAGAATGTATACAGCAAACGCCAATATTACTACGCTCGTATGCAGACGATTCAGTTACAGCAACGTATGAACCAGAGAGGCAATCACAACGGTCAGAATGTACCCCGTATGTTTAACCGACTGGATGACCAAGTCTCTGATCTCGAATATGAAGCACAAAGTCTCCGCGATATCCGGCGGATGAATCAAGATGGTTCAGGAGTGACTGGCAGCATGTCATCCTCTACGCTGGATAAGGAACTGGAACGCTTAAGACAGAAATTGAACAATGACAGAAAGGAGTAGTCACAATGAATAAATTATACCGCTCGGCGCGTAATCGAAGGCTAACAGGTTTGATCGGTGGCATTTCTGAAAATCTCGGATTGAGTACCACGCTGCTACGTATCATTTTCTTCATCAGTATTTTCGCTACGGGAGGTACATCATTGTTGATCTACTTCATCGCTGCATTGGTGGTACCAAAGGAATCCAATCACGTTGATCCATATGCTTATGATTCCAACGTAAGAGGATACAAGTAAACGAAAGGAGCAAGCACATGAGCAAATTATACCGCTCAACGCGTGACCGGATGTTAACCGGCTTGTGCGGCGGAATTTCCGAAACCATCGGAATGGATTCCACCCTGCTGCGTATCATCTTTGTTATCAGTATCTTCGTAACTGGCGGCACGTCGTTGTTAATATACTTTATTGCAGCACTGGTGGTACCAAAAGAACCGTATCCGCCTTATGATCCATATGGCTACGGTCCGGGCCAAGGCCCTGGTCCTGGCAGAGGATACGACAACTATGATCATCAGCCACCAAGAGGTCCTTTTCAAAATAATCACAACCAACAAGGTCCTGGTAACTTCGGTCCCGGCCCTGGATTCAACGGCAGACCTCAATCTGGTCCCCGTTCTTATGACAACAACGCCTACGGAGCAGGAGCACCGCAAGAAAGTGAACTTGATTCCATGATGAAAGATATCGAGAAAAAAGCACTGAAAAAAGAAGTTGAAGAGCTTCGCCAAAAATTATCTCGTTACGAGAAGGGAGAAAAGTAAAATGGGAGTATTTAAACGGATTAAGGATATGACGAAAGCATCGGTAAATGATATGTTGGATAAAGTAGAGGACCCGATTGTAATGTTGAACCAGTACTTGCGTGATATGGAGGCTGAGATTCATGAGGCAGAGGTAACTGTTGCTAAACAAATGGCAAATGAGCGCCGCATGAAACAACGTTTGGATGAAGCGGAGCGTACTTCGGTACAACGTGAGTCCCAAGCAGAAGCAGCTCTGTCTAACGGTCAGGAAGAAGTGGCACGCAAATTGTTGGAAGAGAAAATCTACTTTGATCAAAAAATTACGGAGTACAGCGAACTGCATGCACAGTCCGAAGCACAAGCAAAAGATCTGTTGCAACAGTTGCATGATATGAAAGATGAGTTCTACAAAATGCGTAACAAACGTAATGAACTTGTATCCCGTGCACAAATGGCAAAAGCTAAAAAACAAATGTCTTCCATCAACAGCTTGCATTCGATCGAAAGTGGCGGCGCATCACTTGGATTCCACCGCATGGAAGAGAAAATCATGCAGCTGGAAGCTGAGGCTGACGTAGCTCGTGCACCTTATCGCAACACATCATCCACGTATACGAATCCTGTAGATGTGGAAAAACAATTCAAAGTGGATCAGCAATTACAAGCCCTCAAAAATAAAATGGGCAATGGTTCCAAGAATGAAGCGAACGGAACTTCAAAAGAATAACTGTTCGCTTAGTGGACAATATGATATTCTATAAATCGTGTATAATGTACGGTTGGTAGAACAAAAGTTAAGCCATACAGGACTTCATTGCCTGATATGGCTTTTCCGTTGAATAAAGAGAGATTAACTTACAGAGGAGGTGCGGCGGGATGAATCAAAAGAGTAAATGGCTTGCAGTTGTCATTATGATTATTGGCACAATGATGTTATTGAATGACAATATTAACTTCCTGACCGCTGCCGCACTGATTCTGTTAACGGTTGGAATGCTTCAAGTCCGCAATGGGGATACCCGCAAAGGTCATCGGTATCTTGGCATTGGTGCGGCACTGTTATTGCTGGATAATTTAATGATTGTATTTTTGATTGTACTGGCTTCTTTAGCTTACTTTTATTCGAAAAACAAAAAGATTCATCTGGACGAAGGCGTTATGAAGAAACAGAATTTCATGGCTCGGTACTACTGGGATCAATCATCCTGGACGTTACGTAGTATGAGTCTGTGGCATGCCATAGGTGAGGTTAACGCGGATCTATCTCTTTCAATTCCGGAGGAGAAACAAACAATCGTGCTGCTGCAAGGAGTTATGGGTAATGTTCGCCTTACACTACCAGAAGATTATGGTGTGGAGATTGAAGCATCGGTTCTTTTCGGCCGGATTAATCTTCTTGGAGAACAAGATAGCGGCATGATGAACAAATTAGTATGGAGAACGCCTGGATATGAATCCAGTGAACATAAAGCAAAATTTGTCATTTCTTATATTGTTGGCGACCTAAACATCAGTAATCCGTAGTAAAATAGATGAAGAGAAGGAGGAGACCCCGATGAAGACAAAACGACATACCGACATGGTAACCCGAAGTATGGGTGAAGGGATCCTCCTGGTTTTCATTGTGCTCGCTGTTATTTTGTATGTATTGTATACATATGGTTATCTTGCTCCGTTTACAGGTTGGCGTCATCTGATTCAATCGGGTCTGGCCTTATTGCTACTTCTGATTGGGATCGGTGCGGTCTTTGGGTTCTATCAGAGTTACCGGGTTAAACGCCGGCTCGAACTGCTGAGGGAAACACTTCTACTGTGGGAGAAGGGCTCTCTATCACGCACTGTACCTGATCTGGGCGATGATGATGTGGGCCGTTTAAGTGAGCAACTCGGACGAATCGGCAAAAAGTGGGAAGATCAGATATCTTCGCTCCAGCGATTGTCTACTCATAATGCACAGCTTGCTGAACAAGCCAGAATTACGGCTATTGTGGAAGAGCGGCAACGTTTGGCACGGGAACTGCATGATGCGGTATCGCAGCAATTGTTTGCGATATCCATGACAGCAACGGCCGTTGGACGGAAGATGGAGAAGGATTTTGAACGTGCTCAGCGGCAGGTGGCTTTGATTGAGGAGATGGCTTCGGTAGCCCAGTCCGAGATGCGTGCGTTACTGTTACATCTGCGTCCAGTCTATCTGGAGGGTAAACATCTCGAACAAGGTCTGCGTGATCTGGTGATGGAACTGAAAACAAAAGTACCCATGGACATTGTGCTCGAAATGGACGAAGACATTGATCTGATCAAAGGCATCGAGAATCATCTGTTCCGGATCGTTCAGGAGGCTATGTCCAATACGTTACGGCATGCAAAAGCGGAAAAAATGGAGATACGGATCCAGCGCCGTACTGATGCGATCCGGGTATTGATTCGTGATGATGGGCAAGGCTTTGATCTGGATGAGAATAAACAAGCTTCTTACGGTCTGGCTAACATGCGTGAACGTGTTACGGAGATTGGCGGGGCCATACATTTTGTAACAGCGCCTGGTAAGGGAACGCGGATTGAGATTACGATACCTTTGATGAACGATGAAAGCGAGGAAGAACATGTCAATGGAACCGGAAGTCGAAACGGAGACGGAAACGTCGATCAAAGTATTGCTCGTGGATGATCATGAGATGGTACGTATTGGTCTTGCAGCGGTACTGGATACCGAAGATGGAATTGAAGTTGTTGGTGAAGCAGGTAGTGGAGAGGAAGGCATTCGGCTTGCACAGGAATATAAGCCTGATGTTGTTCTGATGGACCTGGTTATGGAAGGAATGGATGGCATTGAGGCTACTCGTCAGGTACTTAAAATGTATCCGGAGTGCAAAGTCATCGTATTGACCAGTTACTTGGATGATGAAAAAATGTATCCTGTCATTGAAGCAGGTGCATTCAGTTATCTGTTGAAAACATCAAGAGCCAATGAAGTGGCAGATGCGATTCGCGCAGCCGCTCGCGGGCAATCCGTTCTGGAGTCACAGGTGGCTTCGAAAATGATGAATCGCTTCCGGCAACCACAGGCAGTAGCTCCTTTGCACGATGAATTAACGGACCGGGAAATGGATGTGCTCCGGTTGCTCGCCAAAGGTAAATCGAATCAGGACATCGCTGATGATCTGATCATTGGTATCAAAACAGTCAAGTTCCATGTTACAAACCTACTGGCAAAATTGGGCGTAGACGACCGTACACAGGCCGCGATCTATGCTTATAAAAACGGACTTGCAGAGTAAGCAGGATCATATGCAATAACATAATTAAGCCAAAGAACCGTGCATTAATGTGCGGAAGTTATAGATAAGAGATGATTTAGATAAATTGAACTAAAGATTTGCACATAATGGAGAGGACAGAAAGAACCAGAAGAAGCGAAGCAAAAGCTTTCTGAAAGAAAGCTACTTCGGAAGCATGCACTTCGCCTTTATCCCCGGATTTACCCTTTATGAAAAGAATCAAAAAAATTGGGGGATAACAGCGATCGGAAGGTTGTTCTGTCATCGGAGTGGCGAGTGTAAATATTGTGTAGTTCAATTTATATAGAATAGATGAATGGAAAGCTCTGATCTGCCATGCAAGTGGCGGGTGGGGCTTTTTTGTTGTGTGCAGAAGAAGTATAGCAAATATGCGAAAGGGGCATGCTGTTGATAGATTCATAGAATGCAAGAAAGAAGCGGGGGATTCAAATGTTAAATCGATGGATGACAACAGGTATCTTGGCAATAGCTATCATAATTCTTATTGGTGTGACACAGGTATACGCAGAGAAGAACGAATCCAAAGCTGCCCAACTGGAACAGTTAATCTATACTGCTGACAGTGTGATTGATAATGTGGATCGTCTAGTTATTAAATGGCAAGGAGAAGGCAAGGGAGATGCACAAGCGCAGGCCGTGTTACTGGCAAGTCACTTGGGACTTGAACCACCTGTGCGGGTACGCCAGACGGGCCATGATGTTTACCGCAGTGAAGAGATTGTCGATACGGCTACTGGAGGTGCAGGCATGTTGGTCAATGTCGTCGATACAGGAGACAACGGATACTACGCCATTGTACAACTTTCAGGGGATGCACACATGGATCGGAAGGCATTAATGACAGTACATGAACAGATCGGTCAACTGCTTGTAGACTCAGGGATGAAGGCAAGCTGGAATATGTCTGTGCAAGGTACAGCAGTTACTGCTACTGAACATGATGCGAGTCAGCAACTGGAACTGATCGAAAAACAGCTGTCCACAAAGGTGGATATCGCCTCCGTCGAACGTTATACAGATGCAGGCACTGCAAGTGTCTCTTATAAGGCAGCTGAGCTGCCCCTATCGATCAAGAGTGGCTCGCACATGTTGAATATGCAACTCGCAGTTCACCAGGTTGGGGACGAGGTCGATAATCGAATTACAGTGGGGTTTCCGGTGATTACGATTGAATACTAAGGGATGGATTTTTCATGAATTGGGACCCAATATTGAGAATCTTTATCAGAAAAATGAGTTTGAAATAGTGCATCCATTCAGTTGGTATGCTAAAATGGCATCACATCCAAGAAGGAACTTGCTGGTAATTGACAGTTGTATGTCGTGCATATATAACACCATTACATAGCTCGGGGAGAGCATGAAGGTTATCTTCCCGGAAGAAAGAGGAGCCCATGGTTGAAAAACAATTGCAAGATGAAGTACAGACACCAGGCGCAGTATTTTTCATTTTTGGAGCAACGGGTGATTTGGCCCGCCGGAAGCTGTTTCCGGCTATCTACAGTCTTTACCGTGAAGGCAAGCTTGCCGAAGACTTTGCGGTTATTGGCGTAGCACGTCGTCCGAGGTCCCCAGAAGAATTCCGGGAAGACATCTATGAATCCATTAAAGAGTTCTGCCGTTATCCAGCGGGGGAACCTGATGAGTGGAACGCTTTTGTCGATCATTTTGAATACAAAGCACTGGATATCAATAATGTGGAAGGATTCAAAGAGCTGCGTGCGCAGACGGAGCATCTGGAATCAAAGTTTAACACGCCGGGGAATCGACTGTTCTATCTGGCACTGGCACCTGAGCTGTTTGGCAGTGTCTCGTACAGTTTGCGGGACGGTGGTATGTTGGAAAGTCAGGGGTGGAACCGTTTGGTGATCGAAAAACCATTTGGTTATGATCTGCAATCGGCCGAACATCTGAATGAGCAGATTCGTGAGGTATTCCGTGAAGAGGAAATATATCGGATTGATCATTATCTGGGCAAGGAAATGGTGCAAAATATCGAAGTGATCCGCTTCGGAAATGCTTTTTTTGAACCGCTCTGGAACAACAAACATATTGCCAACGTTCAGATTACGCTGGGTGAGACGGTAGGCGTGGAAGAACGTGGCGGTTATTATGATCATTCCGGAGCACTCCGTGATATGGGGCAAAACCATATGCTTCAGATGCTGACAATGATTGCGATGGAACCGCCGAGTCGCCTATTCCCGGAGGACATTCGGGATGAGAAGGTGAAGGTATTGCGCTCTCTACGGGCGTTCACCTCGGATGAGGAAGTGAGCAACAACGTTGTGCGGGGGCAGTATGCCGAAGGGGAGTACCGTGGCAAGCAGCTTCCGGGGTATCGCCAAGAAGACAAGGTTGATCCGCAGTCGAATACGGAGACGTATTTTGCAGCACGTGTATTCGTGGATAATTTCCGCTGGGCGGGTGTACCATTCTACATTCGGACAGGCAAGCGTCTTCCGGTAAAAACAACCGAGATCGTAGTTGAATTCAAGTCGATGCCAAACAACGTGTACCTTGGGAAAAAGTATAAATTGGAGCCGAATCTGCTGGTCATTCGGGTGAATCCGATGGAAGGCATATATATCAAAATCAATGCCAAGAAACCAGGCTCGGATTCCGAGATTCAGCCACTCGCAATGGATTTCTGTCAGAGCTGCATGATTGGAATTAACTCGCCTGAAGCGTATGAACGTCTGCTGCACGACGCAGCAGAGGGCGATTCTACGTACTTTACCCGTTGGGATGAAGTGGCAACAGCCTGGTCCTTTGTGGATCGGATTGCAGCAGCCTGGGGGCAGAATCAAGGAGAGCTTCATACGTACCCTGCTGGAACTTGGGGACCAGAAGCGACAGATAAGCTGCTGGAGCAGGACGGATTCCACTGGTGGCCGGTGAATGGTCAGGACGAGGACAGCGTGATCTGGCAAGTGAATGGTTAGGGTAGGGTAAGGGCATTAACAACAGTATTAACAACATACACAACATGACTGAGCCTGGGGAAATCGCAAATTTTGCGGTGTACCCAGGCTTTTTAGTGGGGGAAAAGGTAGGTATCCATCATAAGGAAATAAGTAATTTAAATTAAGTTGTTGACAAAAAGTAAGTATGTAACTTATACTCAACACATGAGTTAAAGAGTTACGCAAATGACAAACTTCATTCGGGCAAACGTTTCGGATAAGTTATCATTCATGAGATAAAATGTAAACCAGTTGAAGGGGTTTGCGTCACAGAGAATCATGAAGAAAAAATGTGCATAATATCTTTAATCTAAGAATACTATTTTGTATATATCGAATGGAGGAAAAAGAAAATGATGTTGGATGTAGGATTGTTGTTGATTCGTTTGGTGATTGGATTGTCGTTCATGGCGCACGGGGCTCAAAAGCTGTTTGGTTGGTTCGGAGGTTACGGGATCAAGGGTACAGGTGGCTGGTTTGAGTCGATGGGCATGAAGCCCGGTGCATTGGTGGCGTTACTGGCTGGACTCGCGGAATTTGGTGGCGGATTGCTGCTGGCCCTAGGTCTGCTCACACCGGTAGGTGGCATTCTGATTGCATTGACGATGGTTATTGCAATTGTGAAAGTCCATGGAGCGAACGGATACTGGTCTACACAGAACGGATTCGAATATAATCTCGCGATTCTGGTGATTGGTGTAGCGCTGGCCCTGACGGGTGGCGGACAATACGCGCTGGATGCATTGATTTTCTAAAACCGATAAATAAAAATGAATGAGGAGTGCCTGGATGCCATGGAAATGGCTGAAGGGTGCTTTTTTTTTTGCAAGTGAAAAGAGAAGAATCTGCGGTAGTAATCGGTTATTTTCGGTACAGATTATGGTACAATAGGAGAGTTGGGTTAAGAAGCAGTTCACGGTATACATGAAAGCACAGATTTGAGGAGGATGAACTCCATTGTAAATGTGTAAAATTAATCTAGTGTGTAAATACCTAGTACGTAAAAACTCGTGTACAATCAACCGGCCTCGCCGGATTGCATAAAGATTGAATGATGGACCGGCCATGCCGGATTAACGTGAATGAACGGACGAAAGGGATTAAACCTATGAGCAAAGCTGCAAATGAAATTCTTCAACAGGAAGTGGACAAACGCCGGACGTTTGCCATTATCTCTCACCCGGATGCGGGTAAAACTACATTAACCGAGAAACTGTTGCTGTTCGGGGGCGCGATTCGCCTTGCGGGAACGGTAAAAGCTCGGAAAGCCAGCAAACACGCAACAAGTGACTGGATGGAAATTGAGAAACAACGGGGCATCTCAGTTACCTCTTCCGTAATGCAATTTGATTATCTGGATCATCGCGTCAACATTTTGGATACACCGGGTCACCAGGATTTCAGTGAAGATACGTATCGTACACTGACGGCTGCCGATAGCGCGGTAATGTTGATTGACGTGGCAAAAGGTGTCGAGGCCCAAACGATCAAGTTGTTCCAGGTATGTGCGAAGCGTGGCATTCCAATCTTTACTTTCATTAACAAACTCGACCGTGAGGGTAAAAGCCCATTTGACCTGATGGAAGAGCTTGAAAATGTACTGGGTATTCGTTCGGTTCCGATGAACTGGCCTATTGGTACAGGTCGCGAGCTGTGTGGTGTCTATGACCGGATGAAAAATCAGGTGGAATTGTTCCAAGGGGACGATCACTCGACGATCAAAGTACAAAAGGTAGATGGCTACAAAGATCCGATTATCCGTGAGATGGCAGGAGAATACCTGCATGATCAATTGTGTCAGGATCTGGAGTTGCTGGATATTGCGGGCGACCAATTCGACATGGAGAAAGTTCAACGCGGCGAATTGACACCTATTTTCTTCGGTAGTGCGATCAACAATTTCGGCGTACAGACCTTCTTGGAGAATTTCCTGGAACTGGCACCGAAGCCTGAACCACGTCGCAGTACGGCAGGAGAGATTCAGCCAACAAATGAGAAATTCAGCGGTTATGTGTTCAAGATTCAGGCAAACATGAATCCGGCACACCGGGATCGTATTGCGTTCCTGCGAATTGTATCAGGCAAGTTCCAACGTGGAATGAGTGTGAAGCATACTCGTGTGGGCAAAGAAATCAAGCTGTCACAGCCACAGCAATTCTTGGCACAAGACCGGGATATTGTCGAAGAGGCATATGCTGGCGATATTATCGGTTTGTTCGATCCGGGTATCTTTCGGATTGGCGATTCACTGAGCCAAGGCAGCGAGGTTATCTTTGAGGAGTTGCCAACGTTCTCACCAGAGATTTTCGCCAAAGTTACCGTAAAAAATGCATTGAAACATAAACAGTACCAAAAAGGAATTGATCAGTTGACGGAGGAAGGAACCATTCAGGTGTTCCAGACGGCAAGTTTCGACGAGACAATCCTCGGCGTAATTGGTCAACTTCAGTTCGAGGTATTTGAATACCGGATGAAAGGTGAGTATGGGGTAGATGTGCAATTGCAGCGCATGCCTTATCAGTTCGCTCGCTGGATCGTGGACGAGAATCTGGACCCAAGCAAATTCCGGATTAACTCTGCGCTTGTAAAAGATAAAAAAGGGAATTATGTGGTGCTCTTCGAAAATGAGTATGCAATGAGAACGGCTATGGATAAAAATCCTACAGCTCAATTCCTGGAGACTGCGCCTTAAGTGAAGACAGAAGTATTTCGTGGGAATTGTTAAAAAATTAGTTAAACGTGACAAGCTCATGTGATGAGATAGCTTGTTAAAAATAAGATCCCTCCGCCAATTGGCGGAGGGATCTATTGCTATACACCTTACCTGGAGGCGGGTATGATCCAGCCGAATAAGGGAAAGCTTTCTTTTGCAGACAGAACAAACGTAATGATGGTTACCTTCCCCTCCAATGCTTCACTTAGCGAAGCGGTTGAACGGGAATGGTGTGCAGATGCTCCTGCGCGATTTGAATGAGTTCTTCCTGCTTGGCAGGTTCTGTGTTCTTCCAGATCATCTCGAAAATGGCGCCAAGTCCAGGTAATGCAGCTTCCGGTCCATCTACTGAACCTTCAATCATCTCCCGGAGCTGATCATCACTCTTGTCATGAACTTTATGAACAATCGCTTCACGCAGGCTTAATGTAATGGGCATCGCAATTCCCTCCTCGTATATTCGGCTGCTCTAATACTGTTCCCTGGGAAGCGCTAGCGCATTCAAGTTTATCAGGCTTTGTGGTATACTACGAAGGATTATTTACGTTAGCATGGGTATCCGTAATGATGCGTCATGCTGAAGTGCAGCGGGAGGTTAAGACCCTAATGGCCAAGAAACAGTATGCCGTAATTGGCATGGGACGGTTCGGATCAAGTGTTGCCAATGCACTGAGTGGCATGGGATTCGACGTGCTGGCAATTGATGCGGACGAGCAGCGGACTCAGGAAATGTCCAATGTGGTGACCCATGCGGTATCGGCAGATTCAACAGATGAAGAAGCGCTGCGTGCGCTGGGCATACGGAATTTCGACGTTGTCGTTGTGGCGATTGGTGAAGATATTCAGGCGAGCATTCTGACAACCCTGATATTGAAAGATATGGGTGTACCCGTTCTGATCGTAAAAGCCCAAAATGAGCTTCATGGTAAGGTATTGCAGAAGATTGGGGCAGATAAAGTCATCTATCCTGAGCGGGATATGGGACTGCGCGTAGCCCATCATCTGACCTCGCCTAATATACTGGATTACATCGAGTTATCTGAGGATTACAGCATTTTGGAGATGAGAGCCTCCGAGCAAATGATCGGTAAAAACCTGATGGAATTAAACATCCGTGCACGTTTTGGTTGTAACGTGATGGCGATTCGCAGTGGGAATTCGATGAACATCTCGCCGTACGCTGAGGATCGGATCGAAGCTGGAGATGTGCTGATCATTGTGGGTCACAAGGATCATTTGACGAAAATGGAGCTTGCGTATCCGAAGTGATGGATGCAGATGGGAAGGATGGAAAGATGGATATTGTATCACCGCAAAATACACGTGTAAAAGAATGGGCGCAGTTGCTGGAGAAAAAGCATCGTACCCGTCAACATAAATATATCATTGAGGGCATTCATCTGGTACAGGAAGCATTGCGCGCCGGAGCAGATCTGGAGTGTATTGTGTACGACGGAGAGCAGGGCGTACCTAGCGAACTCGCCGGGCTTGAGAACCCGCTACAGCGTGTGGAGTGGGTTAGTGTATCTCCTGCGGTTATCGCCAAATGTACGGATACGATGACACCGCAGCCTGTATTCGCAATTGTGCGTAAAGGCAGTGAGCCACTGGAAAGCCTGATCGCAGGAGCACGTGGGCTTGTCGTGGTGCTGGATGGTGTACAGGACCCAGGGAATGTGGGGACGATCATCCGTAGTGCGGACGCAGCTGGAGCCGCGGGGGTTGTACTTGGCGCGGGCTGTGCTGATGTGTATAACCCAAAGACGATTCGTTCGACGATGGGGTCATTGTTTCATTTGCCCATTGTGGAGGGCCAGTTGGAATCCTTGCTTCCCGAAGCGAAGGCTGCGGGCGTGAAGCTGGTTAGTACTTCTTTGCAGGCAGAGCATTCATGTTATAGTTATGATTTTACGCAGTCGGTATGGCTTGTGATCGGTAACGAAGGCAAAGGCATCTCGGATGCTACGGCACGTTTGGTAGATGATGCGATTACGATCCCGATGCAGGGACAGGCAGAGTCGCTTAACGCGGCAATGGCGGCAACGATTTTGTTATTTGAGGCGATGAGACAGCGGATTTTTAACAAATAAATGATTCCTGTCCAATTTCAAATTTACCGTCCCTAACTAAAATTAACTGTCCCCAAACCACCAAAGACTGGAAGTTGGTTGCCGCTTTTCCCAACCATTTCTCCAGTCTTTTTGTTTTTCTCTTTGAAGCACGACAGCAGGGATTTTCCATTCAAATCCCGAATAGGTGATATAGTTTCTATTTCTTAAGCTTATAGGCAGGTGTATAAATTGGAAATGAATAATGGAAAAGAAAAAACTCACCTTAGGGAATTTATGGCTTGGGCCGGGGAAAAGGGCTGGGACATAATGAGTAAATCCGGTTCGCAGTCACATTTAAACAGCAGCATTACTTCAAGATATAAAGGACTTCCAGATGAATATTTAGAATTTCTAAATGTAGTTGAAAAATGCGTTGCACCGGATGAGCAAACCTGGTTTATTTGTGAGGCTGAGTTCAACAATAGCACGGAGACCGCATTCCAATGGAATGAATTTGAAATGCTTAGTTTGGAGGCAGCAGAGGGTGATTCTATTTGGCAGTCAGAGATAACGGCTTGGTGGGATCATCACTTGCCGATCGTAATGTCTGTGGAAGATGGATATTCCTTCTATGCCATTGACTTAACAACGGACAGTGGAGCTATTGTCCGTGGATGTGAGCCTGAATTTGAAGAGGTTGAAAAGGTATCCGATTCGTTTGGAGAATTTCTGGCATGGATGATGTCGAATTCAGATTAGCGTAGCCAGGAAAGGTTGATGGTTATACTTATGGCCAGCGGCCTGACATTAGATTATTCAATGAAAGAACTTATAAAACGATATAGGAATTCTTAATTTATGATATAAAAAATGGTTTATATAGCGTGATTTTATTCTTATTTAAGTATGTTCCAAGCATATTTTCTATATATAAAATAATTCTTTACTGTTCGTTCTAGAAATGATATGCTAACAGCAAGTTAGATCTAACTACTTTTTTTTACACATTTAAGAACGATCGTTCTTAAAACTGGAATTACACTAATCTAAAGAATATAAGGGAGAGAATAAGATGAAATACACAGTGATTACAGGAGCAAGTTCAGGAATTGGATATGAAACGGCATTGGCATTTGCAGCACGGGGCAAAAATTTGATTTTGGTAGCTAGAAGATTGGATAAGCTTGAAGAACTTAAATCGACTATTCAGGGTATCGATCCTAAAGTGAATGTTGTCGTACACACAAGCGACCTGTCTGTTACCGCAGAGGCGTACACGCTATATAACGATTTGAAGGAATATCAGATTGAGACTTTGATCAATAATGCAGGGCTTGGAGAAGGCTCGTTCATTGCTGAACAGAATTTGGATAAAGTGGAGACCATGTTGCGTGTTAACATCGAATCTTTGACCATTCTATCTACACTGTATGTGCGAGATTATGCGAATGTGGAAGGCACTCAATTGATTAACGTCTCATCCGCACTTGGATATGCCATTGCTGTAGGCAGTGTTGCTTACTCTGCATCGAAATACTACGTTAGTGCCTTCACAGAAGGTCTTGCCAAAGAACTGGAACTGAAAGGTGCAAAACTGAAAGCGAAGGTGCTTGCACCAGCGATCACGGAAACAGAATTTGTACAAAAATCAATAGATGCTGAAGGATTTGATTACAAAGCGAATATGTCCAAATATCATACTGCTAAAGAAATGGCAGGCTTCATGATCGATCTGTATGATCACAATGAAGTGGTCGTGGGAATTGTAGACCAGAACTATGAGTTCCAACTGACAGGTGCGATCTACCCGGTGATTTCAGAATTGAATTAATACAGCAGAATCCAGAGGATACATCTACAAAATCTCAAATAAGAAGAGGAGTACATCCAAATGGAAAAGATATGGAGTAAAACAAAGATTGGTAACATGGAATTGTCTCATCGACTAGCAATGGCACCTATGACACGCAGTCGAGCACAAGAAGATGGTACACCTGGAGAGTTGGCGGCACTTTATTATGCTCAACGCGCAACGATGGGACTCCTGATTACGGAAGGAACACAACCTTCCGATGATGGACAGGGTTACTTATGGTCACCGGGCATCTACACCGATAAGCATATTGAAGGATGGAAGAAGGTAACGGATGCGGTGCATGAAGCTGGCGGTTATGTATATATCCAATTAATGCATGCGGGTCGCATGTCACATCCAGACAATACCCCGCATCATCGTCAACCGGTTGCTCCGTCAGCAATCGCACCGGGTGTAGAAATGTTTACGGCTACAGGGATGCAGGATATCCCCGTTCCCCGGGAATTGAGTCAGGAGGATATTCAAACGACCATTGCCGATTTCCGAAAAGCAGCAGCCGCAGCGATCGAAGCAGGGGCGGATGGCGTTGAAATTCATGGGGCCAACGGATACTTGATCAATCAATTTTTAGGAGAAAATTCGAATACACGCACAGATGAGTATGGCGGATCTATTGAAAATCGTGCTCGCTTTGCGATTGAAGTAACCAAAGCCATTGTGAAGGAAATAGGTGCAGAACGGACAGGCTTCCGTATCTCACCAGGGACACCGCTGGGTGGAATTCAAGATGGCGAACAAGGCCCTGAACTCTATCGCTATCTTGTAGAAGAATTGGCTCAATTGGATTTGGCTTACCTTCATGTTATGCATCTTGGAGATGAACAACTGCTCCAAGACATTCGTTCGATCTGGCAAAATCCACTGTTGGTCAATCGGGCTGGAAGAACGTTGGAGGATCTCAGTGTCGATTTAGATCGTGGTCTCGCTGATGTGGTACCGGTTGGTGTATGGTCCTTAGCTAATCCAGATTTGGTGGAACGACTTCGACAAGGTGCGCCACTGAATGAAGCAGATCCGACAACCTTCTTTGGATTGGGAAGTAAGGGCTACACGGATTATCCTACGTTGGAAGAATTAAAGTCGCAAGAGGGGCTACACTAGCACAAACCATGGAGCATGGCGTACAACTGAACATTGCGCGCCATGTTCCTACATAAGTTGAACTACTTATTTACACGATAACAGCGATTGGAGGGTTGTTCTGTCATCGTAGTGTCAGTGTAAATAATCTTTAGTTCAACTTATGTAGTCTATAAGCAAAGGAAGAGGATATATGATGAGAGCAGCTCAAATACAGAAATACTCTAAAAAAATCCAGGTGGAAATCAATAATATTGAGACACCTCAGATTCAGAGCCATGAGGTCCTTGTCAGAGTGAAAGCTGCAGGTGTAAATCCGCTGGATATCTTGAATATGAATGGTAGTGTTCGGATGATTGCCGACTATACGTTACCTTTAACTTTAGGGAATGAATTATCGGGTGTCATTGAAGCTGTCGGTGATGATGTTTTGAAATTTAAAGTGGGGGATTCGGTTTATACTAGGTTGCCACTAAATAAAATTGGTGCTTTTGCTGAATATGCGGCTGTACACGAGGATGCCTTATCCATGATGCCTGAAAATCTGTCTTTTATCGAAGCTGCTGCGGTACCCCTTACTGCCCTGACCGCGTATCAAGCATTACATGATGTACTCCGAGCTGAACCAAATAAAAAGTTGTTTATTCCTGGCGGAACCGGGGGATTTGGTGCGATGGCCATCCCGATTGCCAAGTCCATGGGATTAACGGTGATTACAAGTGGCAGTGAACGGGGGAGAGCACGTAGTTTATCCATTGGAGCAGATCAATTCATTGATTATAAGACCGAGCAGTATGCTGATATTCTGTCGAATATTGATTATGTGATCGATACCTTGGGTGCGGACGAGATCAAAGATGAACTGAGCATTTTGAAACCACAGGGGAAATTAGTCTCTTTGAAGGCAGGACCCAATTATCGCTTTGCAGTGGACAGTCAATTCCCGTTGTGGAAAAGAGCATTGTTTGGTCTCGTAGGTGCACGCCTGGATTCTTTAGCGCGTAAGAATCAAAATGAATATCGTTTTTTATTTGTGCACTCCAGTGGAGTTCAATTGCAAGAGATTACAGCTTTTATAGAAAAAGAAGACATTAAACCTTCGATCGATTCTACGTATACGTTTGATGTCATTGAAAAGGCATTGATTAAAGTATCAACGGGTCACTCTCAGGGCAAAGTCATTGTTACCTTTTAAAGACTCGTTAAGATCATGCTCATGCTATTCAATGTTCGTTTTCTGAACAGGAGGGAAGGCAATGGCGAGAGGCAAAGAGTTCGAAGAGTCTGTTGTACTGGATAAAGCGATGAGACTTTTTTGGGAACAAGGTTATGAGAAGACGTCTATGACGGATCTGGTTAATCGTATGGGAATTCATCGTAAAAGCTTGTATGACACATTTGGTGATAAACATACCTTGTTTCTAAAGTCAGTAGATCTGTATGATCACAAAATCAGCTCCGCTCTTGCAGCAGGCGTAAAGCGTTCTAAAACGGCAACGGAAGCACTTCAGTTTATATTTCTTTCTTTAATTCATGGAGAGGAATCTCCAGCATCAGGCTGCTTCATTGTTAATTCGACGGTAGAATTGGCGGCACGTGATAAAGACATGAACCACCGATCGACGGAGATGTTTGCAAATACGGAGAAACTAATCAAGGACATTATGGTGTGGGGACAGCAAGAAGGTGAATTCACAACGGAGTACAACGCCGAGGTATTGGCGGAATATCTGCATAACGTAAGCATTGGGTTAAGGGGGATGGTCAAGACTTCGATGACCAAGGAAAAACTGCTTCGTATAGCGGTGCTATCCATGGATCTCATACTAAGGTAGTCTATTTGTTACTATTATAGAATGTTCATTCTAATTGATGTTCCAGATGAAACATATTTTATAGAAAAGAGAGGCAGGTCACGATATGAGAAAGACAGTTCTAATCACAGGGGTATCGGGTGGGATCGGTAAAGAGTTAGCAAATCGATTTGCCAAAGGTGGACATCATATTGTGCTGGTAGCACGAAGCGAGGGTAAAATACAGGATCTAGCTCAGGAGTATCAGAAAAAGTATGGCATTCAGGCGACGGTTATTGCCAAAGATGTAGCGGCACCTGGGGTACCACAGGAGATTTATAATGAGTTGAAGGAAAAGGGCATTGTTGTTGACTATCTTGTCAATAATGCAGGCTTCGGTTTGTTCGGGACATTTATGGAGACGGATATGGAACAAGAAGTTAATATGATTGACGTGAATATCAAGGCTTTAACCGTCATGACAAAGCTATTCTTGCCGGATATGATCCAACGTGGACACGGCGGTGTGATGAATGTGGCTTCGTTGGTAGGTTTTTTCCCTGGACCGATGATGTCGGTATATTATGCGACGAAAGCGTATGTGCTATCGTTCACTGAAGCTTTGGAGAATGAAGTAAACGGTACTGGTGTTACGGTGACAGCACTGTGTCCAGGTCTGACATCTACCGGATTTGTGGATCGTTCGGGTATGGGTGTCTCGAAGATGTTGCAGGGTCCGATTATGGAAGCTGGACAGGTGGCCGAAGAAGGGTATCGAGGATTTTTACGTGGCAAGACGTTAATTATGCCTGGAGCTCGGAACCGATTCATCGCGTTTATGCCGCGGTTGTTGCCGCGTAAGATGATGACTCGCATAATTAGATCCTCACAGGACAAGACAGGACATTAAACATATAAAGAGGATAAATCAAGTCTTCCTCAAGTCGATCGATACACGTTGTCCTTCATCTTGTCTTTTACGACAAACATATACAAAAACAGGAGGGAAGCTGAAGGGCACAAATTGAATTTTCTCCATCTCAAATAGCTCAGATAATCGTTTCTTCATATGAAGTGAGTACTGGTATAACACTAAGGTGCCTCCAGGTCGGAGCGCTGTATGGATCTGTGACAGGATGTTTTGTCTCATTTCTCTGGAAAAATTAAAAAAGGGCAATCCGCAAACGATGCTATCCAACTGATGCACATGTTCTTGGTTGATCCTTTTTAAAAGATAGGATGCATTGGAATGGAACATGAATTCAGGATATGTTTTCTTCAGATTACTTCTCATTTTGGTGTCTCTTTCAAATAAAAACACGGTTGCCGATTTCGGTAATTGTGATCTTATGAGCCGGGTGATGGCCCCTGTTCCTGGCCCCAGCTCAGCAATGGTTCTTACATCATCCCATCGTACAGACTGGACAATTTTCTTAGCCAAAAATTTGGAGCTGGGGAGGAGACTGCCTACTCGTTTGGGGTTCCTCAGAAATCCTTGCAGGAAAAGAAGTGGTTCGGATGTTTTCATCGCGGTATCCTCCATTATCAATGCTATTGATGTTTCACTGGATGTTAGAAGGCAAGCTTAGTTGGAATATAAATACGTTACGCGTATGTTTTAGTGTTAAAGTCCCCTGATGTAAATCCGTAATGTTTCTCGCAATAGAAAGTCCCAGACCAGATCCTGATTGAATACCTTCGCTATTCCTCGAATAATCCACCTTATAAAAGCGATCAAACAGTCTGTTTTTTTGTTCTATCGTTAGTGGTATGCCTTTATTCTCTACTTCAATGGTAACGTGATTATGCTGCACACTCATTCGAACATGAATCGTGCCCGGTTTAAAGGAATACTTGAGTGCATTCATGAGGAGATTGTCGATGGCTCTAGCGATCTTATCACTATCCAGGGAAACCATGATTGGAGCATTACCGAGTGTTTTTTCAATACGAATCCCATGCTCCTGAGCTAAAGGTTCGAATTCAAACAACAATTGGTCCAATAGCTGACAGAGGTCAATATTTTTCAAATCTAATTGGGTGTTCACTTCGTTAAGACGCGTATATTCAAATAAATCATCGAGTAACTTCTTCAAATGCGTTGCTTTGTTATAGGTATTTTGGATGAAACGATCATACTCTGCTTTATCTTGAAATGATTCTGATTTGAGAAGCTCAATATAGCCAATTATGCTGGTAAGCGGTGTACGCAGATCATGTGAGATGCCAGTGATCATGTCCATCTTGGATTGCTCTAATTCACGTTCTTTAGCAATCTGTTGCTTTAACTGTTCTGTCATGTGATTGATGTTGGAAGCAACGCGTCCAAGTTCATCTTGTCGATTAACGGGCACCCTATAATTCAGATTTCCTTCAGATATGATTTGAAGCCCTTGCTCTAATGTAATGAGATCTCTCACAATTTTTCGTGTGGAAAACAAAAAAATTAACGTGAAAATTACGATGAAGATTGGTGTTAGAACGTAAGGGAAAATGTAAAGAAGCGAAGGCCAATTAAATCTTTCACTAATTTTTGCGGCACCTATGATTAACATATTATTTACACCCACAGAGCCAACAAACGAAATCAATAAACTGATCAACATTTGATATAGGATGTTAATCTGTATCTTTTTTTTAAAATGTGGTAATCGTTTAATCAATTTTATATCCCACTCCCCATACCGTTTTAATGTAATGAGGTTCCCGCGGATTTACTTCCAATTTCTCTCGCAGGTTACGAATATGAACCATCACCGTATTATCTGAATACCCGTAAGGTTCTTTCCATACGGTTTCGTAAATTTTCTCGGAGCTAAATACTTGTCCAGGATGGCTGGCAAGCAACACCAGAATGGAGAACTCCAGTGGTGTAAGCGAAATGTCATTATCTTTGAGCTTCACAGAATGTTTACTTGTATCAATGACAAGGTCCTTGATCAGGATAAGTGAATTGAATTCGGCTTTGCCAATCAGGGTTTGACGTCGTAACTGAGCTTTAACGCGAGCCAGTAACTCTAATGGATTAAACGGTTTGACCATATAATCATCAGCCCCGGTAGTCAGGCCCGTGATTTTATCAATGTCTTCTTCCTTGGCGGATAGCATTATAATCGGAGTGGCTGATACTTCTCTTATTTTGAAGCAGGCTTTGATTCCGTCCATGATGGGCATCATAACATCCAGTATTACGAGTTGGACCGATGTTGTTTTGATAATATTTAGTGCTTCCTCACCATTGGCTGCTTCAATGACTTGATATCCTTCGTTACGTAAATAGACATGAATGACATCCCGGATATCGGGTTCATCATCAACAACAAGAACGGTATTCATAATTGAACACTCCTTAAAAATTTGGATAACATCAGTGTAAACGATAGTCCGGAATGTTTAAATTGTTTCCTTTTTGCGACAGACATAAACGAACGCAGAAGGTATATTCAAAGGCACGAATTCTATTTTTTCGATGATAAAGTGTTCGGATAATGTTTTTTTCATTTGAAGTGAATATTGAAAGGCGATGAATAATCCTCCAGGTTTGAGTGCCTTATAGATCTGGTCTACCAACGTATTTCTTAATTCAGGCTCAAAATTGAAAAACGGCAATCCGCTAAGAATGTAATCCAGTTGCTGAATGCCCTCTTGATTCATGGATTCTACCAATCGAGCGGCGTCTGGATAACAGGAGAACTCCGGGTATGCCGTCTGAAGAGTATTCCTCATCGTTTCGTTCATCTCAAACAATAGGACTTTGGTGGAATCCTGTACTTGTTGATGAATATAACGAGTGATAGGACCTGTACCCGATCCAAGCTCGGCGACTGCTTTTGCCTCTAGCCAAGAGGCTTGCTTCACCATTTTGCTGGCGAGAAACCGGGAACTGGGTATGATACTGCCAACATGTTTAGGGCTTTGCAGAAAGCTTTTCAAAAATAAAACAGGTTCATTGGAATTCATAGGGTTCCTCCATAATGTGATGGTATGTTATCCAAACCAGTTAGAAATGTAATAAATGAAGCGTAGATAGAATGGGGTCACCGAAGTAAATTCCCGCTGTAAAATACGTTATGGTCCATAACAAAGCACTGGAATAGGAGATAAGAGCAAATTGTCTATACTGCACGCCACTGAGTCCCATCACCAAAGGGAGAACATACCGCACGATTGGAATGAACAAACCGACGCACATCGCCCAATTGCCACTTTTATTCAGAATCAGTTCAGCCTTGACGAAGTGTTTATGATGTTGGAATCTGTGTTTTATCTTGGTTCCAAATAACTTCCCTGCAAAATAAGCAAAGGTAATGGCCGTTAATAGTCCTGATAAAATACAGAAGTATGTGATCCATGAATTGATAACTCCTGTATGACTCAAAATGGCACCGCTGATAATCGTGATTTCATTTGGGATTGGAATACCGAAAGGCCCTAATGAGAAGGCAAAATAAAAAATCAGATAACCATACTGATGAAGTAGCTCTAAGATCGTATTACTGATCATTGTTTTGCCTCCTCTCTTGTTGATATAGCAATCTTAATTAAAAAAACTAAGGAATTAATGAGCATAAATCTAAAGAAAATCTAAAGAATACATAAGCAAAGCCAAACAACTTATGTTTAAGAGAAAAAAGCCTTGCCAACGTACTGGCAAGACTTGAACAGGTAGACATATTTAGGAGCGGTGATCAAGTGATATGAATTTCTGAATACCAAATAAAGTTTGCCTCAAAAAGGAACGTATAGGCGAGCTCGAGTTGATTACCTATATCTTTATCTGCAAGGAAGAGGATGATCAAAGAAGAGCCGAGACGTCATAATGACGACTCAGCTCTTTTTTGATGTCCCTGGGGATCAGACTTCTTTGAAATCAGATTATTGTAGGAAGTAGAACCAGTTAAATTTTTTACCAGCAACAAAAAACAAAACAATCCATCCCCATAGAAACAACAAACGTAAAGGTCGTGGAATCAGGAGATATTCTGAGTACAATTTGCTGAAAAGTTTCATTACAGTAGTGACCACCCCTGCTAAGTTACTCCCTTATATCCGCTTTCGAAAGAAAAAGAGACGATAAGATAACCAATATCCCAATAAGTCTGTATACCGTGGCGTAGGCCGCGAAGTAGCTTCTGGCGATTACCAATCCGATGATCGAAATAAGATAATAGCAAAAGACCAAAGGGGATCTTATAACTCAGATGCAGAAACTCCAATTATAACAAAATTAGGTATATTATATCATGATAAACACCAGATCAATAAATAAATCGAACGATATGATGCTGGCATGCCAATATATAGTGTAAGGAGGAGGGGGATAGATAATGAGTGAGCAAGATGAGTACATAGAACTTGTAACGTTAATACGGGCGGGGCATGAAGAAGCTTATGGAGAATTATATGAGAAAACAGTGACGAGGATATATCAAACTGTGCGATTTCTCATCAAGGACAAGTCTGATGCGGAGGATGTAGTACAGGAGATTTACATTCAGGCGTATCGATCATTGGCGCGATATGATGCGGAGCGTGCTTTTCGTCCCTGGTTGATGGGGGTGACGATGCGACAGGTTCAGAGTTATCGACGCAAAAGGTTGATGCAGTTTCGGTTTGGCAAGCGGATCGAAAGATCTGACGTGGGACTAGAATATGATTTTTCCACTGATCTGGTCAACAAACTGGCAAATCGTCCTCTGCTGGAACAGGTGCACCGTTTGCCGTACAAGCTGCAGCAGGTGGTTACACTTCATTATTTGAATGAATACACGCAAGAGGAGATTGCTGGCATATTGGAGATTCCGCTTGGAACCGTAAAATCGCGCATACATGCGGCGCTGGCGAAGTTAAGACAGAAAGAGAAGATGAATCCAAGATTGCGGGGAAAGGTGGAGGATCTGCATGAAACTCGATGAACAGTTGCGAACAGCCTACCAGGAAGAGACCAAAGACTGGTCCGTTCCTGCGAGAATTAAACATAAAATGATGGATGGTATTCGAAGTAATTCGCACATCAGAAGAAATCGAAAAAAATGGCTGATCACTGGACTATTAGCTGTTGTGCTCATTATTCCCACCGGAGCCTACGCAGGATACACCTATCTCGCAGACGGAATATATGGTTCGCAGGAGAATATCAAAGCTATGGGGGGAACAGCTGAGGATTATATGAGGTTGGAAGCAAAGCTGCAGACGGCCAAGGCCCATTTCAGCGAAGAAGAATTTGTTCAATATATGGACTTGCTGAAGCAATTAGGGCAAATGGCCGTGAAGTATGCCGATTCTCAGGGCAATATGTATCCAGAGCAGTGGAGTACAGTGGAGCAGGAACGATATAACCTTCTTGTAGCTGAGCTGGAACCGTTTTTCGAGAAGCTGGAAGCTGTGAGTACTGCTTCACAAAAGGATCCTATGAATGAGCAACAATTCTGGACGGAGCAGTTGGCGCGGGCGGAGGAGATGTTAACTAAAGAGGAGTTTACCGAGTTCAAATCTGTGTATGAACAAATGAAGGCGTATGAAGTGATGGTGGTAGACAAGGATGGAAGCATTCATGATGAGCGCTTGTCAGTGGAACAGAAGGATGATTTGAGGCAATTAAGAGAGCGACTTATTCCGTATTTGGAGAAGTTGGGGCTTGATGTGCGGTGAAGCAAGTGAAATCGGTTTGTACGAGAAGAAGCGGAGAAGTGAATTCTTTCGCTTCTTTCTTGTTGTTGTGATCCATTACTTCCTCCCCTGCACTTTCAGCCGATATTGATGTGGTGTAGAGCCTGTGGTAGTACGGAATACTTTGCAAAAGTAGGAGGGGCTCGTCATACCGACACGGTGACCGATTTCGGGAACGGTGAGCGAGGATCGAGTGAGCAGCACACAGGCATGACGGATGCGGGTGGCTTGAGCATAAGCAACGATGGTGGTGCCAGTCGCTTTTTTGAATACATGAGATAGATGATAGGGGGACAGATGAAGTGTATCTGCGATATGCTCCAAACGAAAAGGCTCCTGGTAATGCTGTTCAATCCATTGCATGATGGCTTCGGCATGAGGGTGAAGAACGGTTGCACTGGACGAGAGTACATCTTCGGAGCGGCGTTGCTGCCCGTCCTGCCACAGATAGCGAAGTTGTGCGAGCAGATCCAATAAAAAGAGGCGTGTATCCTCCTCTATTACGTGGGGAAGGAGAGCTGGATACGTATCTGCATATTGTTCCATTCGTTGAACGAGTGGGGATGTGGTAGCAAGTCGGATGGGCTGAATGGGGGATTGCTCTTCCAGCAGATCCTGTATGAAGTCGTGAGTAACGATAAATTGGGGCCAATGTGCCTTCAGTAGATCAAGTTCAACCATGAGTACATTTCGAATGAAAGGCTGCTGTCTGGATACTTGAATCTGGATGTGGTGCAATTGAAAAGGTCGAAAAATCATGAGCATACCGGGTTCAAGGGAGAAAACCTGACCTTCGGTTATCAACTGCCCATATCCTTCGTGAATATAGGTTATCTCCAGCTGCGAATGAGCATGGAACACTTCGCGAGACGTAGTGTTGGATGTACGACGACAGACCAGATTAAATTGTTCTCCCAGAAAGATGGACTTCATGAATGCCTCCCTTATCATGCGCAAGATAGTTTTATTTTAGCACAAGATGAACGCATAAAAGCGCTTTATTATTGTGTATTGTGAAGGGAATAAGGGAGGTATGCAACGATGTTAAAAGTGGCTATTATCGGAGCAGGTGCAATTAGTGGAGCACATATCTCAGCATATATGGCGTTCCCTGAGCGATGTCAGATTGTTGCTGTGGTCGATATCTACGTGGAAAAAGCACAGAAGCGAATTAATGAATATGGTCTGGAAGGTGCACAAGCTGTCACGGATTACACAGAGTTACTTGCCCTAAACATTGATCTGGTATCAGTCTGTACACCACCGTATACGCATGCTCCCATTGCGTGTGATTTCATGCAAGCAGGTGCACATGTGTTGGTTGAAAAACCGATGGCATCTTCCCTGGAGGAAGCGGATCTGATGTTGAGAGTAGCGCAAGCAAGTGGCAAGTTGTTATCCGTAGTAGCACAGAATCGTTTTACGACACCAATGATGAAGCTAAAAGGTGTGCTGGACAGTAAACGGATGGGACCGATTGTACATGTGCAGGTTGATTCGTTCTGGTGGCGGGGCCACAATTATTATGATCTGTGGTGGCGCGGGACATGGGAGAAAGAAGGCGGAGGCTGTACCCTTAATCATGCGGTGCATCATATTGATGCCATGCTTTGGATGATGGGACCTCCAGTGGAATTACAGGCCATGATGGCGAATACGGCACATGATAATGCTGAAGTTGAGGATATATCCATGTCGATGCTTCGCTTCCAGGAAGGGGCGCTTGGCATGATTACCAGTTCCGTCGTACATCACGGAGAGGATCAGCAGTTAATTTTTCAGGGCAAAGAAGCCCGGGTATCTGCACCTTGGAAAGTCGTTGCTTCTACCGCCCGGAATAACGGATTTCCGGAACCGAATCGAGAGTTGGAACACCAGATTCAGAAGCTCGCTGACGAATTACCGGATGTTATTCATGTCGGTCACGCTGGGCAAGTTGAGAATGTGTTAAATGCTATTGAGACAGGATCTCCCCTTCTGGTGGATGGCCAAAGCGGTCGGAATACGCTTGAACTGATTGTGGGTATCTATAAGTCGGCAAGTACGGGAGAAAAGGTTGTTTTTCCACTAGGGGCGGAAGACGCGTTTTACACAAGAGAAGGAATTATGCAACATGCCGTACATTTTCATGAAAAAAAGACGACGGTGGACAACTTCGAGGATTCGAGTATTACACTCGGGAGCAAGTTGGATTCGTAGTGTTTTCCGTGAAAAGGATGCCCCTCACATAAGTGAGGATGGGCATCTTTTTTTGTACTAGGTCGATTACACCTACATCACCATAAAAAATCAATACACTTGGTTTTTCCATCTATGTAACTGGAAATCACTTTAAGATAATAATCTCCATTGTCATGGATTGGATCAATGAGAGATACAATCAGCTCGTAGTCGTGTGGGGGGAGAATGGGAAGAATCAGTGCTGTTTAGCTTCAGCTTTTTGAGTGTGTTGGTTCAACAGAAAGAGGGTAAAAATATAGCGCTTTCACAGTTAGCGGATTCACGTCATTTTAAACACTCGGAGAAGATGATGCACTGGATTGAAGAAGCATTTCGAATATGAGATGAGTTTGGACCAAATGACGGCTGATGTTCACCTGTCCAAATCGTATGCTTCCCGCATTTTTCATCAAGAGACAGGTAGCAGCATTACGGATTACGTCACAGCTCGAAGGTTGAAGCAGGACTACTTATGCCTTGATATAACAGCATTTTCAGTGGAGGAGATTGGCAGACGTGCCAGATTTCTGAACGGATGTATTTCATCCAGTTATTTCCCAAATCTGCCTAAAAGAACCCGCTGTAGTATCGACAATAATTTGAACGGTGCAGTAAGCATTAATTTGGTTTGCAAAATAATAGCGTTATTACGTCTCTATATACACAATTAGTATTTACCGTTTGAAGTAAATAAATCCCGGCTGTGTATTGCACTTGCCAGTTGCTAAATGCGATACTCCACCTCCGGGATTGCACATCGGTAACCTTCAAGCTAAATAAACATTAAGGATTCCTCAAGCTGTTACAACCACTTATCAGCCCAACGTTCCACGGCGCTTAGCGCTCTCCCCAGTTCCGTTCCTTTTCGTGACAACATATATTCAGTCCGAACTGGACGTTCCGTGACCACATGGCGAACCACAAGTCCTTCTTCCTCCAATTCCTTCATTCGCTCATTTAACACACGTTTGCTCAAGTCAGGGATATAAGCGTGAATCTCACTGAAGCGTTTGGGTTCCTCCATCAACGCATGGATAATGAGGGCTACCCATTTTCGGCCAATGATCTGATAAGATTGTTCCACTTTTGTACATATTTGCTTGGCATTCTCATCATCGCTCATGATTGTACTCCTTTGGTTTAGTATTGCTTGTAATATCATTAGTATACTTATTGTAACCTACTTGTCCACAGGCCATATGTGTAAAATGTCACATACCAATTGTTCTTAATGTTACCACATAAAGCGTTATCATCAAATAAAAACCCTATAAACACTGGAGTTCACAGGTTCGACACGATTATTGACGAATTGTGACGACAGGTGTAATATGGGTAACGTTAATTCAAATGGTTACAATTTATAACCTAAACACAGGTTGTGGAGAGAAGGAATGTTCCATGGTTGAATTCAGGCGCGTTATATAAACGGAGGCAAGGCGGGGAACACACCCACTTATTCCGTCTTTTGTCATGCTTGGATTTGAACATTTTGCAACATCATATACTATACTGCACAGATCACAGGAGGCACTCCAATGGATGCAATGACATTTGTCCTGTTCGGGGCAACAGGCGATTTAGCCAAACGCAAGATTTACCCTGCATTATATAACTTGTACATGGATCAGAAAATGCCGAAATCCTTCTCCGTTATCGGATTGGGACGGCGTGAATTGTCGGATACGGACTTCCAGGCGAATGTTGAAAAGTCACTGCATGAATTCTCACGTCAGACGCCGGAAGAAGCATCTCAGGTTCGTGATTTCATTGGAGCTTTCCGTTATTGTTCTTTAAATAATACGAAGCTTGAAGATTACACCAAATTGTTGGAACTGGTTCAACAGCGTGAACAAGAGCTTAACATTCCCGAAAACCGCATGTTCTACATGTCGGTGGCACCGGAATTCTTTGAGCCAATCGCATTGAACATTCAAGAAAGTGGCCTGGGTAACACCAAAGGCTGGAAGAAACTGATTATCGAAAAACCATTCGGACACGACCTGCAATCAGCTCGTGATTTGAACGAAAAACTGAGCAATACCTTTGCGGAAGAAGAAATCTATCGCATTGACCATTTCCTCGGTAAACCGATGGTTCAAAATATTGAGACGCTCACCTATGCAAATCCGGTGATTCAGGCGTTGTGGTCTAACCGTTATATTGCCAATGTACAGATTACGGCAAGTGAGACGGTGGGTGTTGAAGAACGTGCCGCGTATTACGACCAAAGTGGAGCCCTTCGTGACATGTTCCAAAACCATATGCTTCAGTTGCTGATGATGATTGGTTTGCATTTGCCAAAACGTTGCACACCGGAAGAAATTCAATTCAAAAAGCAAAAAATTGCTGAGGCACTTCGTCCGTTGACAAAAGAAAATATCGCTTCTGAAGTTGTTCGTGCGCAATATGCAGCAGGTGAGCTGCAAGGTTCCTCGGTTGTTGGATATTTGGACGAGCCTGGCATTCCAGTCGGATCTCAGAACGAGACCTATGTTGCCGCAAGACTTTGGATCGATGATCCATTCTGGAGCGAGGTTCCATTTTATATCCGTACAGGTAAACGCCTGGCTGAGAAATCCACCCGAATCGTTGTTGAGTTCAAGGCACCACTGAAGACCGGTCATGAATCCGAAAATACAACGGAACCTAACCTGCTGACGATTGAAATTGGTCCGGGAGAAAGCATCTCGCTTCAATTAAATGCGAAGAATCCATTGAACCATGGTGAAGTGGAACCAATGCATATGACCTTCAACTCGGGTAAACGTAACATCCCTGAAGCTTACGAGAATCTGATCTTTGATGCGATGCGTGGAGATTCCACCTTCTTTGCACACTGGAACGAAGTGGAGCTGGCATGGCAATGGGTGCAACCGATTCAGGAAGCATTCGAAGCGGGCAACGTGCCACTGGATACGTATAGTGCAGGTTCGCATGGACCAGAGTCAGCAAATCGTCTGACCGCAGCAGACGGTTACCGTTGGTGGTAAGTCAAACAAAAGAGTGAGCATAAGAGAACACAAATAGTAAAAACAACTTTACAATCCGTTCTGCTCACAAATAATCATTTGCACAAATCCAAACAAACCTTTTCAAGTCAACAGGATATAGAACGAAATGTTTTATTCCCCTAGAGCTTGTACTCAGGAGCAAGTTGGCTCGAATGTGCAAAATGCTGATATATACAGTATCTATTGTGAATTATACCGTTCCAATTTTGCATAAGCCCTTCCGGTTATGTGGCCGGAAGGCCGTGAAAATTTTTGAATATAGATTAGCTGTTCAGTTTTAAAAATGGTTGGCTTGAACGCTGAGAATGTAGTGTAGGGGACGAAATCAATTCTGTAGAAGCAAAGCGTTCGCCTTTATCCCCGGATTTTCTCCTATATAGGAGATTCAAAAAATCTGGGGATAACAGCGATCAAAAGAACGATTCGTGACCAGAACGGTTACTTCGCCAAACGTTAAGCACTTATTTTTAATTTTGAACGCAAATAAAAATTAAACATTGTTCATAACAGGAGGATTTTGAAATGAAACTTGGACTTGTCGGATTAGGAAAAATGGGATTGAACCTGGGTAGAAACCTGATTGATCACAAACACGAAGTGGTTGCTTTTGACCTGAACGCTGAAGCAGTAAATGAAATGAAAGAATATGGCGCTGAAGGCGTATCTTCTTACGCAGAGATGGTGGCTTCACTCGAATCCCCACGTGTATTGTGGATCATGGTTCCCCACAATGTAGTAGACGCTGTATTGGCTGAAGTTAGCCCATTGTTGTCCAAAGGTGACATCATTATTGAAGCGGGTAACTCCCACTACAAAGAATCCATTCGTCGTTACGAAGAGATGAAACCTAAAGGCATTCACTACATGGATGCAGGTACATCTGGCGGTATGGAAGGCGCACGTAATGGAGCATGTTATATGATCGGTGGAGACCCGGAAGCTTGGGCAATCGTTGAACCGGCATTTAAAGATACTTCCGTAGAGAACGGCTACCTGTATGCAGGTAAAGCGGGCAGCGGTCACTTCCTCAAAATGGTTCACAATGGTATCGAGTACGGTATGATGGCATCCATCGGTGAAGGTTTTGACGTATTGGAGAAAAGTGGATTTGATTTCGACTTCGAACAAGTAGCACGCGTATGGAACAACGGTTCCGTTATCCGCTCTTGGTTGATGGAACTGACAGAACGTGCCTTCTCCAAAGATGCAAACCTCGATGAGATTAAAGGTGTTATGCACTCTTCCGGTGAAGGACGCTGGACGGTTGAAACGGCATTTGACCTTCAAACCGCTACACCGGTTATTGCGTTGTCCTTGCTGATGCGTTATCGTTCCCTGGAAACAGATACATTTACAGGTAAAGTGGTAGCAGCATTGCGTAACGAATTTGGCGGTCACGCTGTAGAGAAAAATTAATTTATATATAACTGTTAACATATGATGAACATCGGGTAATGACTTATATCGTGTTTACGAATTCATCAAGTGGAGGGAACATATCATGAAATTTTTCTTGGATACAGGGAATGTGGAAGAAATCAAACGGATCGAACGTCTGGGTCTGGTGGATGGAGTCACGACTAACCCGTCTTTGATTGCCAAAGAAGGTCGCGTATTTAAAGAAGTCATTCAGGAGATCTGTGGCGTTGTTAAAGGCCCGGTCAGTGCTGAAGTCATCGGTCTCAAAGCCGAGGATATGTTGAAGGAAGCTTATGAAATTGCAGAATGGGCACCGAATGTAGTCATAAAATTGCCGATGACCGAAGATGGGCTGTACGCTTGTCATGAGTTGACGCAAAAAGGGATCAAAACCAATGTCACGCTGATTTTCTCCGCAGCACAGGGCCTGATGGCGGCGAAAGCTGGTGCAACCTACATCAGTCCATTCGTTGGTCGCTTGGATGATATTGCGGTGGATGGTATGAAATTGATTCGTGATCTGCGTCTTATTCTGGACATGTATGATCTGCCTTCCGAGATTATCGCAGCAAGCATTCGCAATATCAAACATGTAGAGGATGCAGCCCTTTCCGGTGCGCATATTGCCACCATTCCGGGTTCGCTTCTGCCGACACTTTGGAAACACCCACTGACGGACAGCGGAATTGAACGTTTCCTGAAAGACTGGGAATCTGTTCCGAAATAAAAAGATAGACATGGCCTGAATCTTTGGGTGGTGTGAACATAAAGCCTTTTGCCTTGCAGAGTAATCTGCGGGTGAAAGGTTTTTTTATCTCTGTTTATGTGTTTCCGATTTCCGGGTTAGTTTAGCCAATGAGGAGTACTCGTCCCTTTCATGTTGTTGTTACTTTTTATCCAGTGTCCACGTACTGTCCTTCTTTTTCGGGACAACGGTGCATAAGGTTAACATATAGCCTATAGCTCATCCCGTAGGGGAGGGACACTTCGATGATGAGAAGAAAATGGCGAAGCCGGAGACGCCGTAAGCCGCCAAGCGGCAAACGCAAAATGTGGTTGATCATTTTATTGGTCACCGCGTTTTGTTTGATGCAGGGCTTTGCTTATGTGGATAAAAAGATGAAGCCCCCCATCATGCACTTGGCCAAGATCAGAGTGAAACAGATTGCGACTGAAGCGATCAACAAGGCGATTACAGCACAGGTTGCCGATGGCAAAACCAACGAAGGACTGATTGACTGGAAGACGGATACCGCCGGGAAAGTGTCCGGTTTCATGCTGAACTACAACGAGCATATGCGAATCACCGCAAGTACGATGAATATTGTGCAATCCACGCTGCAGAATGTACACATGTTAAAAGAAAAAATCCCGCTGGGGCAGGCGCTGGGCAGTCCGGTGTTGGCTTCATTTGGCCCGAGTATACCGGTTCGTATTGAGCCCCAAGGCGCTGTCAAAGTGGACCTGAACACCCGTCAACAGAATGCGGGTATTAACATGATTTTGGTGGAAGTGTACATTCACATCATTGCTGAGGTCGCGGTCGTGGTGCCCTTCGACATGGAACCCGAAACGGTTGATACGGAAATTCCGATTTCCTACCTTTTGGTTGTCGGGGATGTGCCAATGTATTATTACGATAATCAGGGCAAGCCAGTGGGCAGTAACGGCAGTAATGCCCCAGCTATTGCGCTGCCATCAGGTCATACGGGTGTATCAAGCGGTAATGGAGTAACTACGAATCCCCCTGGCCAGAATCAGCAACAGACGCCGTCAGACCATTTGCAAGGGAATGAACTTGAAATTGAGCCGGATGATCTGCCTGATGTGAATGGGGGATTGCAGCTCAATAAGGACGCGCTCCCATGATACACACAAATTTGAATTGCAAAGCAAAGAAAGGGGCCTCTATTAAAGAGGTCCCTTTTTCGCTTTGCTGATCGTGCATATCCTCGTCTCACTTGCTTTTCTTGCTCTTTTGTTTGCGTTCATCCTGTTCCCAATGTTTCAGCTGTGGATAAGGATCAAACGACCATTCGTGCAGTCCGCTGTCGCGATAGATCCCATAGTGCAGATGTGGAGGGAATTTGCCCTGTGTTCCAGGTTTCCCGTAACCCGAACTGCCAACCCAACCTACGACCTGACCGGGGATCACAACTTCACCGATGCGTGCACTTTTGTCAAAACCCGAAAGGTGGGCGTAATAGTGATAATGATTGTTCAAATCACGGATTCCGATGCGCCAGCCACCAAACGGATTCCAGCCTTTGATTTCCACGACCCCGTAACAGGTACTGCGCACAGGCAGGCCATGTGGAGCGAAAATATCTGTTCCCTCATGAATGCGATAACCGCCCCAGCTTCTTTTTGTCCCCCAGGTACTGCGATAGGAGTAGTTGGTTCCGAGCGGGACCGGAAAGGCATGTCCGAATAGATCCAGATTGTCAAAATGCTCATATAACTTCGCGAATTGCTGTATCCGTTGCACAGCACGGGAGTTGTGATAATATTCCCACAAGGCAATGTTGAAGTCCTCTTGTTTGTTTCCGTAACCTTGAATAACAGAAGCCATGCTGTACAGCACATCCTGATCATTGTTGGCATCCGCTATACCGTCTCCTGAACCATCACGTCCATATCCTTTGAAAAAAAGAATGGATTCCGGATGTTGATCCGTCTCATCGGGATTTAGCCATCCTCTCCAGGCCGGAGGGGTCATAAAAATACCCGTAAGCCGCTCCGGATGCTTGCGATCCTTTGGATGTGCACGAGTAATCGTTCGTTCATACTGATCAATGGCAGCAAGCCTGTACCAAGGAATCTGGGTCATCTGACCGATGGTTTCATATAAATGGCGACGTGCAGCGAAAATTTCTGCGGGTTTTAACTCGGCAACCTGTGGTTTGGGAGCGGCCTGGGCGGGTTCACCGTAAACTTCAACAGGCAAGAATGGGAGAAGCAGAGTACCTGCAAGTAATGTTTTGATCCAAAAGCGGCACGTGTGCCTGAAGGTCAAGCGTTGTTGCACTGGGAAGCAACCCCTTTCCATTAGAATGATACAAGGTACCCGATGAACCAAGCTAAAGGTTAGCGTTCTTCAAAAGTTCTCATTTTATCCATGTAAGCTCTTGGGGGGAATCCAATTATACAAATTGTCCATATCGGGCATGAATGCACAAGATGTGACAAATGGGGGTTTTTCCAGCGCTTTCATGGTATAATATGTTCCGAGCAACAGCCTAACTTCAGTAGAAAGAAGGTTTATGCATTGGCTAAACGTGTTAAAGAACCGAAGCCGGATTGGATTCGGATCAAATTGACAACCGGCGATAACTATCAGGAAATGAAAACGATGATGCGTTCCAAAACGCTGCATACGGTATGTGAGGAAGCACGGTGTCCAAATATTTATGAATGCTGGGCCAATCGAACGGCCACTTTTATGATTTTGGGCGACATTTGCACAAGGGCATGCCGTTTTTGCGCGGTGAATACAGGCTTGCCAACGGAGCTTGATTTGCAGGAACCAGAACGTGTGGCGGAAGCAGCAGAGCAGATGAATCTGCAACACTGCGTAATTACAAGCGTAGCCCGTGATGACCTGAAGGATGGGGGAGCTACGATTTTTGCAGAGACCGTGAAGGCCGTAAGACGACGGTTGCCATTGTGTAGCGTTGAAGTACTCATTCCAGACTTTCTGGGCGATCGGGAATCTTTGCAGATTGTAATGGATGCCAAACCTGACATTCTGAATCACAATATTGAGACGGTTGAGCGGTTGTCAGACAAAGTGCGTGCCAAGGCGAAATATAAACGTTCACTGGAATTGCTTGCTCGTGCCAAAGAAATGCAACCTAACATCCCTACGAAATCAAGCATTATGCTTGGTGTAGGTGAGGAATATAATGAAATTTTATCAACAATGGATGATCTTCGTGCGGTGAACTGTGATATTATGACGATTGGTCAATATTTGCAGCCATCGGAGAAACATCTGTATGTTGAAAAGTATTATCCGCCAGAGGAGTTTGCTGCATTGAAACAGGAAGGATTAAAACGTGGGTTCAGCCACGTCGAATCCGGCCCGATGGTACGCAGCTCCTACCATGCGCATGAACAGGTGAAATCGGCTACCAAACATGCTGAACAGGCGGCAACACACGCGTGATGGAGGATACCGGATTGGAAGAAGAAAAAATCACAGAACAGATTCAGGACCAACTTCAGGAGCAGATCCAGGAGCCGGTTCAGGAATCAGTTGTTGAATCAGTTGAGGAAAAGCCCAAAGAACCGGTCATTGTACAGATCGGCGGCAAAAATTATGAAATCGTCCAGAACCACAAAGAGGGCTGGAATCCAGAGGTTTTCCGTGATCGTTACAGTGAAGTGCTGGAGCGTTATGATTATATTATCGGAGACTGGGGTTATAGCCAGTTGAGGTTAAAAGGTTTTTACCGTGATAACCATCCAAAAGCAACGAAGGATTCCACGATTGCCAGTATGGTGGATTATATCAATGAATATTGTAACTTTGGCTGTGCGTACTTTGTGCTTCAGAAGAGCAAGGATCAACCTCAAGCCAAAGCAAAAAGCGGTTCCTGAGAAGGACCGCTTTTTTGGTGTGTTTATTTTAGTCAAGAAATGCCGTGCGAACCCGGTTCCAGAATGGATAAGGGCGGAAACGTGCGAAACTGACCTTGTGACTGGATACCTGACAACGGACGGAGATCAGATCCTCCACCATCACATTCACATGATCAATCGTCATCAATAACCGCTGATCCTTGCGGGAGAAAATATCACAATGATGATGCTTGGGCAAAATAACCGGTGAACCAAGTGTACGATAGACCCGGTTATTAATCGATGCAATCTCCGCAATCTGAATCGCCTCGATGGTTGGATGAACCATGGCACCGCCAAGGGCCTTGTTGTATGCCGTGCTGCCTGATGGCGTGGATACACAGATGCCATCCCCACGGAACATCTCAAATGTCACATCGTTAATATCGACCTGGGCTACGACGGTACCGTCTACACCTTTTAACGTAAATTCATTAAGGGCGATGTAAGAGGAATTCCCCGACTTTTTACGAATCTCAAGCTCCAAGAGTGGGTATTGTACAATACGTGGTTTGAGACGCTCCGGATCTCCCTTGCCACTCATCAGCCTGACTAACTCCCGTAATTCTTCCTTCTTCCAATCGGCGTAAAAGCCGAGATGGCCTGTATGAACCCCAACAAAAGCAATATCCGGAATACGGTCGATGAAATTGTGAAATGCCTGTAGCATCGTACCATCGCCCCCGATGGAGATAACAATCTCCGGCGATTCTGCATCCAGCTTGAACCCTTCTTCCTTCGCCAGCGCATGAAACTGCTGACTGAGATCAATCGATAACTGGTCTCCGCGGTCTTGAACATAGTATCTCAAGATGAAAGCTCCTTTGTGGTCATTATACTACCGATGATAATCAATTCCGCGGAAGAACACAACGTTTGGGCGCATATTCAGTTAAATATAGATGAATCGTCCACTTATTTTTTGGCATGTCGTCTAGGCTTGAGAATGGAACTTAATATTGCAAGGAATAACAACAACACGATGAGGCTTACAAAAACAATCATTCCGGATAAGAAAATCAGTCCCCAGTCCGGTGTATACGTTGATAACGATGGGATGAAACCGGGCTCCATGAGAACGGGTGAAGAGGAATGCCCCATCATGGGTGTCCATAACAGCAGGACCAGCACAGGTGCGATTAGCGCATGGATTGCTCTGGCAAATAGAAATGGACCGTATCTCATGGGTGTGTTGCTAAGAACACTCATAATCTGTGCATGGACGGATAATCCGCCCCAGGAGAGAACAAAGGCTGCTGCTGCCACTTTATAGACGAGTGGGATGGATGCCCCGGCACTCCCAGCCTCTTTGTTCCCCAGCGTTACTTCAAACAGCCCACCGACCAAGCTAGGAGATAAGGATGGAGGCAGTCCGCTATGTCGTAACAATTCCTCGGTTATGCCGAATAATCCGCCAAGCCAACCGGTCTGGACAAGTAGCTCCATCATGACCGAGAAGAATACAACCAGCCCTCCTACGATAATAATAAGGCGAAGGGATGAGGAGACTGCCTGGCGCAGCAGTTCACCGAATGTCCGTCCGTCAGCTTTTCTTGCTTCATGCATCGCATAGATGGCCCGGACCAGTCTGTTTCTAGGTATCCCCTCCGATCGAGATCCAGAAGAACTGTCTGGGTGTGAGCCTTTTGCTGTACCCCCGTGAAAACGCATGAGCATACCCACCAGAAAAGCTGCAGCGTAATGGCTCGCAACCAATACTGGAGCAATGGCGACATTATGGAAGAATCCAACCGATACCGCTCCAATCATGAAGATCGGATCGGATGATGTAGTGAAGGCAACGAGCCGTTCTCCTTCTTCCCGGGTAACCAGCTTTTGTTCCCATAACTGAGCGGTCAGTTTCGCCCCTGTAGGATAACCGGATGCACAGCTCACGGCAAATACAAAACCACCGCTTCCGGGAACACGAAACAATGGACGCATCAGTGGATTCAGCAAGGTACCTAGAAAATGAACAATGCCAAAGCCGAGCAACAGCTCGGACAGCACCAAAAAAGGAAAAAGGGAGGGAAACAATACGTCCCACCAGATGGACAGTCCACGTACACCTGCATGCCAGGTTTCCGCTGGATACAAGACCATTAACACACAAAGGATCAGGAGAGCGATTGTGACCAGGACATGGGTGAGTCGTTGTGAAGCAGCCATGAATTCTTCTCCTTTATATTTGGAATGGTCGGTGTGCGGAAGTCTGTGATGTTATTGCCATCAATATATGAAAAAAAGTGGACAAACAGTACAAAATTATACGTAGAAAGCGCTTGCAAAAGTGGCTGTGTTTTTGAGTGATGTGTGCTAAAATGAGAAAAACGCCTGAACGTCACCTAATTGTCTCCAAGGTGGAATTCAATTCGGATGGAGTGATGATCATGAGTCTTGTCACCGGAATCCTGGTCTGTGCTTTTGTATATGTGATACGTGCCTCGCTGGTACGCTCTGAGGAAGAGGACTGGCGGAGTTATTAATGAAATATCTAGTGCGCCAACCCAAGCGGTTGGCGCTTTTTTTGTGTTATGTTTCGAATAAGGTCCTATACACAGATGGCAGGTTACATGTCCTGATGATTTCATGTTATATAGGACTTTTTGGTTTTTTTTGATAGAATGGAGATAAAGGCTTTTGTGGCCTGGATATTGTTACTGTTTTCACAATGTTCACGGAACGTGTAATATATGGCAAAATTCGACATCAGAAAGGGGAATCAGACGAATGAATCCCAGTTTGAGTATTTATGACAATCTTGGCGGTGAGAAAGGTGTTCGCGCGCTGGTCGAGGCTTTCTATCCGATCGTTCAGCAGAATGAGCAGCTGGCTCCGCTTTTCCCGGAAGATATTCAGCCGGTCATCGACAAGCAGTATATGTTTTTGTCTCAGTTTTTTGGAGGACCAGGGCTGTTTTCCGAGGCGTTTGGACATCCAATGATGCGTGCCCGTCATATGCATTTTGAAGTGACGGTTGAACGGGCTGAGGCGTGGCTGGCATGTATGGATCAAGCCTTAACACAGATTGGTGTGGAGGAGCCCTTGCATGCGTTTATCCTGCAGCGTTTATCCGGGCCTGCACATCATTTTGTAAATACACCGTAGATCCGAATATGATTACAAGCGTACGGGAGAGGGATGGAAGAGATTGGAATTAGAGCCGCTGTATAAGGTGAAAGTGACCTGCCATTATTGCGAAACCGAGTATGAAACCTCACGGGTAAGACCGAGTTTGAAAAGGCCCTACCGGACGGATTCGGATTTTTGTGCTTACTACAAGCTGGAGAATCCAGATTTTTATGTGGTTCGCATCTGTCCGCAGTGCGGGTTTGCCACGACGGAGAACGCAACGGAGCATTTAAATGATGCTCAGCGCAAGGCATTTAAGGAACAGATCGGTAACCGCTGGGTTAAACGTGATTATAGCGGAGCACGAACACTGGAACAGGCGCTGGCTACGTACAAGCTTGCCTTGCTGTGCGCACAGGTTATCCGGGAGAAAGATCGTGTCGTCGCTGGTCTGTTGCATCATATAGCTTGGTTGTATCGTTATATGGAGGACCATGCACAGGAACATCGTTTTCTTGAATTTAGCCTGGAAGCCTATGTGAAGGTGTTCGAACGTGAAGGAACGGGTGGCAATGAAGCCAAACTGTTGTATTTGCTCGGGGAATTGAACCGCAGGGTAGGCCGGTTTAATGAAGCAGTGCAATGGTTCAGCAAGGTCATTCATGACAAGCGGATCACAGATGCGGCCATGATTCGTGCTTCAAGGGAACAGTGGGCCGTGCTGCGTGAGCAGATGATTTCAAGTAAGTTGGAACTCCCTGAAGAGATGCTGGAAACAGACAAAGAGGCTGCAAAGCGCAGCCCCCTCTAGGTTGATCTTACATTAGTTACGGACAGGACGGCTGGATAACAAATAGTCACTGTCGTTGTCGATCACGGTCATGCTTGTATTACAGCAGGGAAAGACCAGTAATTTCTTTTTGCCTTCGCGAATGAGCACAAGCTCTTTGGGTTTGAGGGGGAGCAGCACGTTGCTTGCGTGACAGTAGGGACATTGCTGTACATAGATGTCTCCCATCACAATATCGTAAGGCCAGCTGTTCTCAAACGGAATCATTCTTGTTCGCCTTCTGGTGCGGAAGGTTTGGAGGTTTCTTGTTTGGCGAGTTCCGCAATCTTCTGCATCAGGATATGTTGGGGCATGTGCATCAGGTGCTCCAAAGGTACGCCCAGGGATTCTGCTAATTTGACGGCTGTATCAGCCGATACTTGTAAAGGTTTCATACGTTTACCTCCTGAAGGTTGCTATAAGTATTTCTCTAGTATAGAGATATGGCTGACAGAAAACCAGTTTTTAATTCAATCCTAACCATCCAATTTATAGAGAGAGGTGCCTTATTAAATGAAAACGCCATTACACCCCGTATGGGACCTGGAGTCCATTTTTAGTGGAGGTTCTTCCTCCGAGACATTTGCTGCGTATCTGATTGAACTGGAAGAGGATGTGCGTAAACTGCAACATCTGCTGAACGAAACAGCTGCACCGACTTCATTAGAAGAGACGGCTGCATTTGATCCGATTTTGGAACTGCTGCAAAGCTGTTATATCCGCATATCGGAAGGATCTGCGTTTGTATCCTGCCTCTCATCGCAAAACCAGAAGGACAAAAAGGCAACGCAGCTTCAGGGCGCCATCAGTTCTATTGCAGCGATGCTGAACGGCAGCAAATCGAAGTTTGATAATACACTCAGTCAGACATCGGATTCGGTGTGGGACGCTTGGATTGCTCGGGAAAATATTCAGCCGCTGGCATTTGTACTGAACGAGAGTCGCACGCTGGCTCGTGAGAAGCTGTCGCCTGAACTGGAAGGTCTTGCTCTGGATCTGGGTGTGGATGGTTACCATGGTTGGGGCAAATTCTATAACACGATTGTCAGCAAGGTGAACATTCCATTTGAGCAAGATGGGGAAACGGTGATGCTCTCCGCAGGACAGGCTGCCAACAAGCTGAGCGATAGTGATCGGAATGTACGCGAGACGGTATTCGCAAACTGGGAGCAGGCTTGGACCGATGTTGAAGATTTCTGCGCTGACACGCTGAATCACCTCGCGGGATTCCGTCTGAAGTTATATGAGAAACGTGGCTGGGATGATATCCTCAAAGAACCTCTGGCCATCAACCGGATGTCACGTCAGACACTGGATACGATGTGGGATGTGATTAACAGTGCCAAACCTGCGCTTGTTCAATATCTGGAGCGCAAGGCAGAACTGCTGGGGGTAGACAAGCTCAGCTGGAGCGACGTAGATGCACCTGTAGGTAAATCGAGTGGCAAAATCACTTACGATGAGGCAGCCATCAATATTGTTGAACAGTTTGCCAAGTTCAGTCCTAAACTTTCCTCGTTTGCAGAGATGGCTTTTGAGAAACGCTGGATCGAAGCAGAAGACCGTCCTGGCAAGCGTCCAGGCGGATTCTGTACGTCTTTGCCACTTAGCAAAGCAACCCGAATTTTCATGACCTTCTCCGGGACACCATCTAATGTGTCGACTCTTGCGCATGAACTTGGGCATGGATATCATCAACACATTATGGAAGAGTTGCCTGCATTGAATCAACGTTATGCGATGAATGTGGCTGAGACAGCGTCCACGTTTGCTGAACTGATTGTAGCAGATGCCCTGGTGCAGGCGGCAACAGATGAGCAAGAGAAGCTGGCTTTGCTGGAAGACAAGATACAGCGAAGTGTGGCTTTCTTTATGAACATCCATGCCCGGTTCCTGTTTGAGAATCGTTTCTATGAACAACGCAAAAAAGGTCTGGTCAACGCGGATGAATTATCCAAATTAATGGTGGAGGCGCAGCAGGAAGCGTTCTGCGGTATACTTGCATCAGATCATCCTCATTTCTGGGCATCCAAACTGCATTTCTATCTGACGGGTGTGCCATTCTATAATTTCCCATACACGTTCGGTTATATGTTCAGTGCGGGAATCTATGCGAGAGCACAGCAAGAAGGAACGGCATTTGGAGATAAATACGATGATTTGTTGCGGGATACAGGGCGTATGACGGTCGAAGAACTTGCTCAGAAACATTTGGGTACGGACCTGACACAACCGGAATTCTGGCAAAATGCTGCGGACTTGGTTATTGCCGATATTGAGCAGTTTCTGCAGATGACAGCAACCGAAAAATAGGTTGAATATATATGAAAAGGCTGCAATTCCGTGTTAACAGACACAGGATTGTAGCCTTTTTTTTGTACAAAATCCTCATTTTCGATTCTCGAAGATTTTGTCGTAATTAATTGAAAAAGCTCAGTTTAAGGGAGCGGAATGGCAATTAATTGTGCAAATCATAGTTAGAAATACCCAACTTTGCCGTTCTTTGTTGAATGAGCACATATGATGTCATATAATGAGTCGTAAGTCCTTGCTGTATAGGACTATAAGCATATAAGGAGAGTGTTAATATGAAAATTGATGAGCTTTCATTAGCGAGACAGTTGGATCTGGTATTCAAAGAACTTGATAATGAGTTATCAGGGTTAGATTCAGGGGTAGTTTTTGTGCAAATACGAAACAACGTAATTGGGAAGTTCGGTATTCGACATAATCCGATAGCTGGACGAGATGGGCAGATGGATGTGGAGGAAGGGGGGCTAAACGTAACCCAGAGAACTTCTTTCCGGGCGATGGCGCTGGAGACGTTGAAATTCAAACGCAATTGGACGCATGGCGAAATATCGTACGACTTCACAGTAAGACAAGGTATGATTTTGGTAGATGCAACGATGGAGTCTAATTACAATATGGCCAGCCTGATGATTCGTTACCCTAGAACCAATACATACAAGGATTCAGATATGGAGTCGACCTCCTAATTAGTTGCACAAGAGAAAGCGGCACTTCCGAAGAAGGCCGCTTTTACTTTTGGATTCTGCTTAGGCTCAAGCAATAATTACGAGCTTACGAACGACCCGATAATTGCTGCTCAGCGATTTGCACCAGACGTTTAGTGATGTATCCACCCAGAGAACCTGTCTCACGGGAAGTATAGTTACCGTAGTAACCATCTTGTGGAATAGTTACACCCAGCTCTTGAGCAGCTTCAATTTTCAATTGTTGCAATGCTGCTGTTGCTTGGGGAACGACCAGGTTGTTGGAGCGGCTACCGCTACCTTGGTTTTGACTTCCGTACATATGTGTCACCTCCTTATGGGTTGGTGATGTTAGTATGGTTAGAGAATACGGAAATATACATGATATGGCGTAAGGGAAAATATGGATAACTATCAGTGCACAGGACACATAAAAAAGCCGACCCAATGCGGGTCGGCAAGTTGTATTTGGATATCAAAATATAGGGTGATATGCGTAAAAGCAAAGTAGAGCATGATCAGCTCGCTTAGTCTGTAGGAGGTATAACCTCAATACGTGTAAATAACTCAACAGGCTGTTCCGGTTCCAAGCGAATCAACCCGGTTTGTTCATCCGATAAAGCCAAATTAGGTGCATCCGGGAGCCAAGTGTACGGTTCAATGCACAAGAACTGATCGGATTCACCTTTGGTGAAGAGAACCCAATGTTTGAAAAATGCTTCATCTGCTGAATATTTCAATGTATATCCATCTTGCCTGCGTAAGTAAGCCGTAGCCGGTTCACCTTCGGTAGCTTTCAACAGGGTATCCCAGTTACGTCCCTGCAAATTGATGCCTTCGTTCAGAGCAGACCATTCACCCAGGGATTCCAGTTCACCTGTCGGTAGTTGTTCTTCATTCTGTCCGTATATTCCGGAAACAGGAAGTTGCAGTGTCCAGTCGGCAGGTTTGCCGTCTAACAAAAACCATGTATGATATCCCATCCCAAAAGGAGCAGGTGTTGAGCTCAGATTGGTGACTCGCAGACGCTGGCTAAATACAGCGTTTTGCAGACTGAACGTCATCTCAAGTTTTAGGGGAATCGGGAATTGGGCCATCCAATGCTCTTCATTTTTGGTCAGTAATTCAGTCGTAATTGCACAGCCGTCTTCATCTTCCTCAATGTCACTGACACACCAGGATTGGGTACGGTGGAGACCGTGAATATGGTTGTCATTCGCCGTGTTCTGATCGAACTGGTAACGAACGCCTTCATATTCGAATTGTCCACGATGAATGCGCCCTGGTGGAATCAGGAGAGGAACGCCAAAATGGTACGGCTTCTGCAGATAAAAGGCAAGATCGTCTTCATCCGGACGGCGGACGACATCTCTGTCCTGCACTAAATCGCGAATAGAAATAATATTATTTCCAAGACGCGGCAGCAGGGTGATTTCCAATTCACGGCTATGTAGGATATACGTGTCGTAACCATTCCATTGGCCTTTGGTCACTTGTTTCATATCGATGCTCCTTTTCCCACTTGAAATCTGTCTGCAAGCAGTTGTGATGAAGCTACTGCTACAGGCGTGTCGTTGTGTACATGCCAGCTATTTCCTGCGCTATTTTGTGTGAAGTAGGCAACAGGATAAGCAATTCCATCATAACAGATTTTGATGTCTCGGGTAAAAAAGTTCAACTCATTTTGACATTCACGCCTGTGCGCATTAAGATGGAACTCTGAAAGCATTTATTAGAATTAAATGACATGAAATCGATGACAGGGATAAGTAGGCCAAGAGAATCCTCTCCAGAAAGCCGGTGGTTGATGTGAACCGGTGTGAGCTCTTTACCGAATGGACCCTTGAGTGTAGGTTTGAACAGGTTAAGCCAGAGATGGGCTTGCCCCACTAGAGTCTGCCGTATAATCCACGTTACGGAACAATGAAGGCATTTCTTCAGCTTGACTTGATTTCAGGGTCAGGAGCAATCGAAGAAAAGCGAATAAGGGTGGCACCACGGTCTCACGTCCCTTGCGGATGTGGGGCCTTTTTGCGTTCGCAGAGAATGGCAAGAGTTTTTTTTATATACAATTAGGGAGGCGTTATGTGTAATGAAAACAGTACTTTCAGGTATTCAGCCAAGCGGTAAGCTCACATTGGGCAACTATATTGGTGCAATCAAAAATTTTGTAAAACTCCAGCATGACTATCAATGTCATTTCATGGTGGTTGATCTTCACGCCATCACCGTGGCTCAGGAGCCAGCAGCATTGCGTGAACAGTCGGAAGCGGTAGCCGCACTGTTTATTGCAGCAGGTATTGATCCGTCGAAATCTAACGTATTTCTGCAATCCCATGTACCGCAGCACGCGGAATTGGGCTGGTTGATGACAACGCTGACCTCCATGGGTGAGCTTGAACGCATGACTCAGTTTAAGGATAAATCATCCGGTAAAGATTCCGTTGGTGCCGGACTGTTTGTGTATCCATCATTAATGGCGGCTGATATTTTGTTATACAATGCTGACCTTGTACCAGTAGGTGAGGACCAGAAGCAGCATCTGGAACTGACACGTGATCTGGCAGGACGTTTTAACCACCGTTATGGGGAGTACTTCACCATTCCAGATCCGTATATTCCGCAGGTGGGTGCACGGGTAATGTCACTTGATGATGCCTCTTCGAAAATGAGCAAAAGTAACCCTAACGCTGGCAGCTATATTGCCCTGCTGGATCTGCCGGATGTGATTCGCAAAAAAATCAGCCGTGCCACTACAGATTCGGGACGTGAAGTCGTATATGATCCGGCAAACAAACCGGAAGTCAGCAATCTGATGAGTATTTATGCTGAATGTGCAGGTATGACGCTTAAGGAAGTAGCTGAGCGTTATGAAGGCAAGATGTATGGTCCGTTCAAAAAGGAACTGGCTGAAGTGGTTGTATCTGTGATTGAACCGCTGCAACAACGATATAATGAGATTCGTGAGTCTGGCGAATTGGCGGATGTTCTGGATACGTCAGCCCGTCGTGCAGAAGAAGTTGCTGCTCAAACGTTGGATGCAGTGAAAGAACGTATGGGATTTGTTCCGAGACGTAAACAGTAGCCCTGAACAAGATCTTCATTTCATGCAATGAATAGTTAACATAAATAAAGAGGAGCCCTATTGAAGGACTCCTCTTTATTTGTGCGTTCATTATTGAACTATTAAATGACCTAATCAAGAAGTGGGCTCTGAAGCAGCCGAACGAACTTCCTGACGTTCTTTTTTGGCACGAATCACAAATCCCCAGCCAATGTTGGCAATGGACAGGACAAACAGTAGTGCAGCAAACCAACCGGAGTAGGAGATCATAATTGCTGAAACCGTTAACAAGATAATCGAAGAGAATGCGAACCATAAAGACAAGCCTTTACTCATTGGGAAAAACCTCCATCTACAAATTTAGTAAAACTCCGTATAACCTGTAGCCTACGAGCCATAATAATCTTGCAAGCTTGCAATTACATTACAGACACAGATTGAAGGGAGATTATAAATATGGCTCAAGGATCTCGTTCTAACAACTTGGTGGTACCTCAGGCAAATTCAGCACTGCAACAATTGAAAATCGAGGCTGCACAGGAACTGGGTGTAACTATCCCACAAGACGGTTACTATGGTAACTACACTTCCCGTGAAACAGGATCTTTGGGTGGATATATCACCAAACGTCTGGTACAAATCGCTGAGCAGTCTCTGGCTGGGTCTGGCAAATAATTTATTTTAACCAACAGCAACAAAACAGGATAAACGGAAAGCCCGGAGCGGAAACGCTCCGGGCTTTCTCGCGTATCAGTTCCTATGTCTGATTGTGCCTTGCCATGCTCACTTCGTCAAGGGCGTGCAGATAAAAGTTTTTTATCCATTTTCTCATCGCTTAACCAGCCTACATACGTATCAATCGTCTCAAAATTCCGATCCATCACAATCACAGCGACAAATGGATATTGTTTCCGGTGTCGATAACGTACATCTGCCCAGCGGACCTTGTAACCAGCAGGCAGTTCTTCAACCTCTGCCACCGCATAGGAGGTGAAATAGAGGAAGGCACTGACTTCCGGCGATTTACGTGAAGCAGCAACGGCCGCGTGAGTAGAAGACGAGGCGTGCAGACTCCATACCAGATTAGAACCATCCATTTTACCGATCACATAACTGCCGTCCTCAACTCGTTTAACCACATGCCAGCGGTTCCAGGATATCGTTGGAATGACGATGTATCTTGCCTGCTCTGGGCTGTTGTCGAGACGTCTAACTTTTCTGACTGCTTGTGCACGAGCAATCGTTCGCCATATATAATATAAACCGGTCAAACTATACAACGTAACGAAGAGTGGTGCAGGGGCGATCAGATCAAAGGCCCATAACAGGATAGCTATGACATGTGTAGTGAATAGAAACGGATCAAAAATATGAATGATGTTCCAGGCGATCCAGCGTTCCGTAAAAGGCCGGGCGGCTTGGGTTCCATAGGTGTTGAACAGATCGGTGAATACGTGAAAGCCTACGGCCACAGCGGTCCAGGTGGCAACGTGTCCAATAGGGACACCAGGGAATATCAGTGCAATGACGCCGGTGATGAGCAAAACCCATAACAGGAGAAATGGCAGAGAGTGTGACAAGCCCCGATGATTCCGAATGTAAAGCGAGTTGCTTTTGAGACGTAACGCAGTATCAATGTCCGGGGCCTGGGAACCGGCGATCGTGCCAACCATTACCGCAGCTGCAAGCATGGGACTCGCCGCGACGACAGGATCGACATAAGCCAGACCGGCTAGACCAATCCCCATGACAAAATGTGTAGAGGTATCCATAAACGTCTCCTTTGTGTGGTATATCGTTCTAAGGCATATTACTTCTCTATCTAGGTGATACCCATATATAGTGTATAATATCCGTTTGTCAGGATGCAAAACATCCCTAATTTCAAAGTTATGACAATTTCCTGTGCCATACCCAATAAATGTACGTAGTTTGTCAAACTATTTTGGCATTTCCTATGATAAACTTTATATCGGATACAGTGAGAAAATCGCCAGAGAACGTACGATACTATTCGAATGATATACAATGCTAAAATAATTTATGGGCATTGTTCCTTTAAACCGTTACAATAATATAGAATCTCATAAAAAGTAGGTTTCTTTGAATACATATGTCACAGTAGATGGATAAAGCGAAACAAACGTGATTTTGGATTCACATATGTATGCGTATTCATAAGAGGAGATACAGAAGGGACGAGGAAGATGCTGAAAAAGTACAAATGGACATGGATGCTGCTCGGGCTCGCACTGATTATGGCTGTGTATCTGATGTGGGGCACCGTATTTGCCAGTAAGGAAAAATTACCCGAGATTCGTGAAATCCAATCCTTTTCTATGGAAAATGTAGATGGCAGTACAGTATCGCTGGAGGATACTCAAGGGAAAGTCCGCTTGTTCTACTTTTATTTCACCAGTTGTCCGGATGTCTGCCCTATTACGACCTTTACGTTATCCCAGGTGCAGGATCTGTTGAAAGAGGACGATACCTTTGGTAAAGATGTCTCATTTGTATCTATTTCATTCGACCCGAAAGTCGATACAAGAGAGAAGATTAAGACGTTTGCGGACCGCTTCCACGCGGATTATTCCGGATGGTACTTCTTGCGAGGGGATATGGACAAAACCAAACAGTTTGCCAGGGAATCATTCCAGATCCTGATCGATGGGGAGAGTAAGGATGATTTTGCCCATATGAATATGATTGGTCTGGTGGATGAGAACAACCAGCTACGCAAGGTATATAATGCATTTAATACAGAGGACGTTGTGCCTGCTGTCATTGCCGAGGATATTCGCAATCTGATTAAGGAATAATCATCTGACCATCATACTGTAAAGGCTGCCTCTGGTTGGATATCAATCCAAAGGCAGCCTTTTGGTATTTCATTTTAATAGGAAGGATGTTCAGGGTATTGGATGTATGTCTCTAACCCGGCCTTCTCCAGCTGGGCAATGATATACTCATCAGGTGTTCCTTCCACACCCGCATATCCTCGTCGTGTATACATCTGTACTGCATCCGGGAAAGCATCCCGAAGTACACCTCTAATTTTTTTGCCGGAACTGTCATTATCCATAAATAAAAAGACTTCATCATAACCGACCTGCTTGCGCAGAGTCTCCAGCTTGAGGGAATTAAGTGTTCCAAACGTACATAGAATGTTGATTTCGGGTCCAACCAGACGTTTCAGTTTGCTTCGGTCATTCTTACCTTCCACAATGACATGAATAGGCATGATATTCACCTCTTGTTCGAGAGCTTATGTCGACATTCCCCGGGAAATGTTGCAGCGAAAATCGACTGATTATATAAAATGGACTCCTTTCTTTACACTGTTCACCACGCGGACAGGAGCACCTCTGATTTCTAAATTCTTTTTCACATACATTAGGAATTAATTCTGATCAGTAGTGACCGTTACGGTTACGGATCGTTCCTTCGATCGCTGTTGTCTCCAAATTTCTGATTGATTTTATTTTTTATAGGTTGAAATATGGAGACAAAGGCGAACGCTAACGCTTCTTCAAAATCGATTCCGTACCCTTCACTACTTCCAATGATCATACATACCCAATGATGGTATTCAAAAAAAGATGAAATCTTAAAGACGGTGCTGATGATCCCTAGGCCGCTCCGTTCGTGTGTAAAACGTCAGTCCATTTTATATAGTTTAGCTGTAAATGGGGGAATGATGCAAAGCTAATGAAAATACAGACCTAATTACTGTCATAACGGTAGGGAAGAAAAAGCTTGATACAGGCCTAATTCAATATACTTTTCGGATCGGACAGGGAAGCTTCGCGTCTGGATGTATAGTATGGAAGCAGCAACATACCAATCATTAACAAAAGAAACGCGATGAAATAGGGTGATAACCCGACACGAAGTTGCCCGGCTGTGATGGGGCCGATGAAAGAGCCGATGGAGGTGGCAATGGATTGCAACGAGAAAATGCGGCCCAACTTGCTTCCTCCGCTCAGACGGATAAATAGGGTTGCCATAGCTGGAAAGATGATGCCTTTGGACATCCCGAGTACAAATAATACAGTAGACAACGGAACTTGCGGAATGGCTGCCATCACAAAAAAACACAAGGACATTAACAGTACGCCCACAACCAGACGCAGCTTGGGGGAATACCGATTGAGAAATAACATGCTGAGGGTGAAGAGTGCCCCAATACTGATTATAGAGAACAGCAGTCCGGTAGACATGATGGACGATTGTCCTCCGCCCCGCAGGGGTAATTCGAAGAAGAGAATCCCTTGGGCACAGGCAATCACCAGAGGCAAGGCGAAGTATCGCCAGGACACCGGCAGGAATACGCTTGTGGCATCTGCTGGTGAAGCGTCAGGTTTAGCAGGTACCGTTACTTTCTCATGCTGTTTGACGATACCACGGGGCATGGTCATGAAAGCAATGACACCTGTGAGAATAAGCAGATAGCCCAAACCTGAGAATGTAGCAGAGAATCCCATGGAACCCACAATGATCGCACCGGCTGCTGGCGATACAACAGAAGCGAGGGTATGTACTACCCCGTGACCCGACATATACTTCCCCTGTTTCACCGGATCGCTGGATAACTGTGCAAGCAGGGCGAGACATGCAGGAGACAGGAAGGCCAGTACAAAACCGCTGATGGAACGCAGCGCCAGCAGTTGCCATGGTGTTTGGACATAGGCTTGCAGGAGCAGGATGAATCCTGCACCGAGCAGACTGAATACAATGTAGCGGCGACTGCCATGTTTATCGATTTGTGTTCCAGCAATCAGATTGCCAGGAAGATGTGTTAAGGAATAGATGCCCATCATCCAGCCAATGAAAGTAGGGGCGGCTCCCAGCGAGATGGCAAAAGGGGTCAAAATGGGATACTGGGCGTGCAAATCAAATACGGCAAGGAACAAAAACAGGTATAGCCAGATGGCCGTTTTCACATAAGCCCCTCCTTGTTAAGCGATGCATGTTCAAACTACAGGTCTTGAACGTGTTCCCCGTTCTCCCGGCAAGAACCTCATGGTACTACTTGTACGCCCGGCGGGACGAACTTAGACCGTTTATTTTTAAGGGAGAGGGCTTAGCTGACAGCAGCTTCGGAAATCATGTATAATATTCGGGAGTGTTACGAATGAATTCTAATACGGAAGGTGTAGTCATGAACATAGAAGTAATCAAAGAGTTTGTGATGCAGAACTGGCTGGTGATCGTGGTTGCATTGATCATATTGTTCTTTGTTCTAAATGTGGTCAAAACCGTATTGAAATGGGCGATTGCCATCATCATTATTGCGGCTCTACTGATATACAGCGGCATCTCCATTGATCAGATCAAACAGACAGTGACAGACGTACAATCCAGCACGATGGACACATTGAAGAAGGAAGCAACCAGCATGATGCTTAAGGAGGCTTCCAAAGCGAAATACGTCAAAGGACAGGATGGAGCGTTCACCATCACAAGTCCCAATGTGGAGATTAAGGGCAGAACTCAATCGGATAAAGTTGATGTGACCTTCCGCGGAATTTCACTTGGCGAATGGAAACTCGACAATGAAACTATACGTACGTTTGTCGAACAGGCACAGGAGAACAAAACAGCACCAGCATCGTAGTAAAGGGGGAATCGGTACGTGCTGCAGAATTGGCTGGACAGCCTGAAGGAATTGAATGGCATCACGATTATGCTGTTGCTGATTGTGGCTGCTTCATTATTGCAGGGTTGGTCCAGAGGGGCTTCGCGTTCAGCAGGCAGACTCTTTGGGTTCCTGATGGATGGCATTATGGCGGTCATTGGTATTCTGTTGTCGATCGGTTTAACGTTGTGGCTTGCGCCATATGTACAGCAGTGGCTGTCTGAGTATGCTTCAGCCATGCCTAACCGTGAGTTGAACCGGTGGGAACAGATGTATTATACGTTGGTTACGGCGATTGCAGATTTTCCGCTGATGCGGTTCGCTGTATTATTTGTACTTAGCTATGGACTCATCCGACTGATTCTCGGGTTTCTCTCTTCATTTATTTTTAGTAGCAGGCAGAGGTCAGCCGAGGAAAGTGCGCCTAAAGGTATGTTTAGTCGCTTGACGGGTGCATTCATTGGCACGATCATAGGCTCCGTCCGCGGAATGATTGTCATCGCAGTTTTGTTCATGATTGTCAGTCTTTACCCTGGAAGCATGTTCAGCCGATATGTGGAAGCATCCCCGATCTATATGCAAGGGGCCAAATCAGTCATCGAACCGTTGTCCGGCACGTTCATTAAGGACAAGCTACCCGTATTTACGCAGGCTGTGCAGAAGGAACTGGGCGGCATCCTGCAACGCAAATATGAAGTCATCGACCACAATATTCCGACGGATATTGAATCAGCAGCGAGTGAGATTGTCAAAGGCCAATCGACAGATGAAGCCAAAGCAAGAGCGCTTTACGACTGGGTAGGTTCACGTATTCAGTATGACTATGGTAAAGTGGATGACTATGAGCAAAAGGGCATATGGCATGAACAAAATCCACAGAATACATTTGATACACGCAAAGGCGTATGTATTGATTATGCCCGTCTTTATGCCGTGATGGCCCGTTCACAAGGACTTGAAGTCAAAGTTGTTACAGGACTTGGTTATAACGGCCAGGGAGGGTACGGTCCGCATGCGTGGAATGAGGTGTATTTGAGTGGTTCCGAGAGCTGGGTTCCGCTTGACCCGACATGGGCGATCAGTGGAGACTGGTTTAATCCTCCGAATTTTGCCGACACCCATCTAAAGGATCAATCAGCTTAGCAATACAACGGACATGGGTCCGGAATATGACGACGTTGCCAGGTTATCATGCCGTTAAGAATCAGTTTGAGCGGTATGCATCAAGTCATGAAAGAGGTAGGATGGATGAAAAAACATTCCAATGAGAAGGATGAACTTACAGACAAACGGCGCTTCAGTTACCGAATGAACGTATTTTTCTTCGCTTCCTTTGTTATTTTTAGCGTTATTATTGTACGCTTGGCCTTTTTACAATTTGTCGAAGGGCCTGAGCTTAGTCAGGAAGAAGCAAGTAACATTACCAAGGATGTACCACTTCCTCCTGTAAGAGGCACGATCTATGATTCCACAGGTGAGGTGAAGTTGGCTTACTCCAAGCCCATTCAGTCTCTCTACCTGACCCTTTATAAAAACTATGGGGATGTTGATGGGAAACCGAGTCCTAACATAGGGGAAGTGCAGGATATTGCAACCCGATTGCATGATGTGTTTGAACAATACAAGCTAAAGGATTCAGAGTCACTTACGGTGGAGAAAATTATTGAAGAGATGGACTTGAACTCCCGCAAAGCGAACGGTTTTATGCCACGTCTGATCAAGAGTGATCTGTCCGAGGAAGAAGTTGCTTATTTCCTACAGCACAAGGACGAGTTCAAAGGTATTCAGATCGTTGAGGAGAGTGTGCGATTCTATGACCCGGATACGGTAGCGGTTCAGACCATCGGTTATCTGAAGAAGTTCAGAAGTTCGAAGTCCTTGAACAAATACAAAGAGGTGGACGAGGCCAATAAAACGCAAACGGATCCGGGCCTGGTGTATACAGAGAACGAATTCGTTGGTTTTGATGGACTGGAACTGCAATATCAGGATGCTCTCCGCGGCAAAAGCGGATATACATCCGTTGATGTTGATTTGCGTAATTTGCCTGAAGGTGTAGCAGGTTCTACCCCGCCGCAGAAAGGGTACGACCTGATTTCCAGCATTAACAAGAATGTTCAGGTGAAAACAGAACAGGCCATTCTGGATCAGTTGAGTTGGCTTCATCGGAATCCGGTTTCCGGTAAATTGCATCCGAATGCAAAGACCGGATTTGCAGTTGCAATGGAAGTGGATACCGGGAAAATCGTATCTGCTGCGAGTATGCCGGATTATGATACCAACGTATGGAGAACTGGCGGTATAAGTTCTGAAGATTACGACAACATAAAATATATTTATCAAAATGGTACCATTCGTGGATTCCCGCCAGACGATTCAGGTAAACGGGCGGAATCTGTTGTATTGCTTGGTTCTACAATTAAACCGCTTAGTGTATTGATCGGTTTGAAAGAAGGTTTCTTCACTACAAATACCGTATATTCAGATAGAGGTTCAACGACCTTTGGTGGAGACAATCGCAGAGTGCAGAATTCATCAGGGCATGTGTATGGTGCAATGTATCCTCGTGATGCGATTCGTCATTCCTCGAACGTGTTCATGATTGACGAAATTGGTAAAAAGCTTTACTCCAAGTATGGTGCAAAGGGTGTCGACGTGTGGGACGAATACATGGAGAAATTTGGGTTAGGTATCTCCACAGGTGTTGACCTGCCTAATGAATATCTTGGGCGCAAAGAATATGGTAAGGAGAGCATCGAGAGTTCTTTGACCAAGCTGGTGTATGCCTCCTTTGGTCAACAAGGAAAATATACAACGATGCAGCTTGCTCAGTACACGACAATGCTGGCGAACAAAGGAAAGCGGATGGAGCCACAACTGGTTAGAGAGTTCCGGGATTCTGAAGGCAACGTGGTCGAGAAGGTAAAACCGAAGGTACTCAGCACGGTAGAGTTTAACGATGCCTACTGGAATGAAGTGCAACGAGGCATGGCCACCGAAGTTTCGGCATTTAGCGGATTCCCTTATGACTTTGCCAGAAAAACAGGAACATCGACACAGGTAGTAGGTGGCAAACCCGTTGATAATGGGGTGTTCATTGCCTATGCACCACGTAATAATCCAAAGCTTGCTGTCGCTGTGGTTATCCCCGAAGGGGGCTTTGGTTCCAGTAGTGCGGCTCCGGTTGCACGTGCGATCTTCGATGCCTATGACGAGGAGTTCGGTCTCGACGGTGTACCGAAAAAGGACAAAAATAAAGATTCAGATTCGGAATCAGGCACACAGTAATGTGAGGCATTGGTTACAGAGGGGACCCTTCGTGGGTCCTTTTTTTTGTTTTTACGTGGAGAATGGATTGTAAGAGTGAACTAATTCGTTGCATTAATATGTAACCATATGAGCTGTACCACGTTTATATAAGGGAAGGGTAAACGCGATCTGGAGAACGGGATAACGTTGATATGTCAGTGTTTACATTGAAATCGGTAGATAGGGTAGTGTAAAAGTTCTGTTTACGAAAATGTAACCAAATATTGAAAGACGTGACAGCTAACCTTTGGTAGACTTGTATGAGAAAGGATTAAATATCGGATTGAACGCGTTCACAAGACGGATTAAATATTTTATTTTTATAGAGGAACGGGAGAGGCTTAAAACATGTTTAACCGATTGAGGAAGAAACCCATGACTGAGGAAGATACACCCGTCAACAAGCCTTCCACCGCAAGGCTGAATCTGTTTTTTTTCGCGGCATTTGTCATATTCAGTATCCTTATTTTCAGATTAGCCTTTGTGCAGTTTGTGGAGGGTCCTGAACTGACGTATATGGAAACGAGTCGTAATACCAAAGACATTCCACTCGCACCTGTTCGTGGTCCCATCTATGATGCGACAGGGGAAGTCGCGCTCGCTTATTCCGAACCTGTACAGTCCCTGTATGTGCTGTTATATGAGGATTATCGGAATGATGAACGTAGACAGGAAGCAGAGGAACTGGCTCATGATCTGGCGGCTGTGTTTAAGCAGTTTAATCCAGGGGACAAAGAGCAGCCGGACGGGGAAGAGATCATCAAACGATTGGATCTGGATTACCAGAAAACGTTTGGGTATGTGCCGAGGCTTGTGAAGTCGGATCTATCGACCAAAGAAATTGCCTTTTTCATGGAGAAAAAAGCGGAATATCCAGGCGTTATGGTGCTGGAAGAAAACATAAGAAAATATGACCCGGATGGCGTAGCGGTTCAGGTTGTGGGTTACACAAGAGAGTTCAAACGGGCACCAGATTCCATTGCCAAATATAAGGCAATCCGCGAGGGGGCAAGTACCCAGCGTGATCCTGGTCTTGTGTACCATGAAGAAGAGAAGGTTGGCTTCGATGGGCTGGAGCTTCAATACCAGGAAGAACTCCGTGGACGAAGCGGATATCAGTCCATTGATATTGACGCACGTAATCTGCCAGATGGGACGATGTTACAAACACCACCGGAGAAAGGCTACAGTCTGGTCTCCACCATTAACAAGGAAATTCAGATGGCTGCACAAGAGGCGATAACGGACGAATTGCGCAGACTTCCCAAGGCAATTACCGGATACGCAGTAGCCATGGAAGTGGATACGGGGAATGTGGTAGCTATGGCAAGTATGCCAGATTATGATCCGAACGATTGGGATTATGACAAAATCAAATATGTATTCCGGAACGGAACCACTGAGTCGTTCCCACCGAATGATGCCAAGCCTAGTCGGGCGGAATCCGTTGTACTCCTTGGATCAGTAATCAAGCCGCTAAGTGTGCTTATTGGATTAAAAGAGGGATTATTTACAGCAGGAGAGACCTATCATGATCAGGGATATGCGGTTTTGGGGAAAGACGGACGACAAGTGAAGAACTCGCATTCTGCTTATAATGGTTCTATTACGGCGAGAAGAGCGATTGAGAAATCCTCCAATGCCTTCATGATTGATATGGTGGGTAAACGTTTGTTACGTAATTATGGCTCAGAGAAAGGCATCGATGTCTGGCACAAACACATGCAGGAATTCGGATTGGGTGTGTCCACTGGTGTAGATCTGCCTAATGAATTTTTGGGTAGGCTAGAATATAATAATGATGACGAATCAGCTCTAACACGTTTGGCATTTGCCTCCTTTGGACAGCAAGCCAAGTACACTACAATGCAACTCGCACAATACACGACGATGCTTGCCAATAAGGGCAAACGGATGGAACCACATCTGGTGAAGGAAATCCGTGACGCGGACGGCAATGTGGTGAAAGAGATCAAACCTAAGGTGCTTAATGAAGTTGATTTTGCCGAGGCGCACTGGAATGAAGTGCACAAAGGTATGGTTACCAAAGTAAGTTCATTTGACGGTTTCCCATACGATTATGCACGGAAAACAGGAACATCAGAGCAGGGGACCGGACCGAACAAAAAAGAGAATGGTGTATTTATTGCCTTTGCACCACGAGATAATCCGAAGCTTGCTGTAGCTGTTGTTGTACCGGAAGGTGGGTTCGGGTCAGTCAGTGCTTCACCGATTGCACGGAAAATCTTCGATGCATATGATGAAGTGTATGGTCTGGATGGAACGCCGAAAGGTAAGAAAGACGAAGGAAAAGACAACGAGTAATGTAAAAGAACGTCGCGGAAGTTAGCTCTTTTAATCTCATATCTAACAGGTTAATGAAGTGAATTAAATATATTTGGACAGGCAGGGGAAATAATCCCTTGCCTTTTTTTTTGGCTTCGGATAAAATTTGCACAAGGGAAACATTATTAGTCTTGATTAAAAAATAATACCTTGTACAACAAAATTAGATGTAGACAAGTATTTTAGGAGAGGGAAAGGGGACGATTGAATTGTTAATGGTGAAAATGAGGAGTATTCAGAGGGGATTCATTACGCTAGCGGCTCTGGTTCTGGTTATTGTACTTACGGCATGTTCCAGTGATGTAGAGACGAGCAGTGGTGGCAAGCTTCAAGTAACCGCTACAACGGGAATGATCGCTGACGTAGCACGTGAGGTAGGCGGGGCATATGTTGATGTTACCGGGCTAATGGGCCCGGGAGTTGATCCCCACTTGTACAAGGCATCCCAAGGTGATATTCGCAAGCTGGAACAAGCAAAAGTCATTTTCTATAATGGACTGCACCTTGAAGGCAAAATGACAGACATTTTGGAGAAAATGTCCTCAAGTAAGCTGGTTACTGCTGTTACAGAGACTATTCCAGTTGAGGAGTTACACTCAGGCAAAGATACAGGCGGCACCGAATATGATCCACACGTCTGGTTTAACGTCAGCCACTGGATGCATGCGGCAGAAGCCGTACGCGATACGCTCGTGGAGGCGGACCCGGACCATGCTGAAGAGTACAAGGCTCAGGCAGAGGCGTATCTGGCGAAGCTCGAAGTACTGGATGCCGAGGTGCGTGAGAAGATTCTGGAGATTCCGGAAGCAAGCCGGGTATTGGTTACGGCGCATGATGCATTTGGATATTTCGGTCAGGCTTATGGCATGAAAGTGATGGGGCTTCAGGGCATCAGTACAGCAGCCGAATACGGTGCAAAAGATGTTAGCGAACTGCGGGATTATCTCGTAGATAACCATATCAAAGCAGTATTTGTTGAATCGAGTGTGCCTGCAAAAGCGATGGAAGCCATCATTGCCGGAGCAGCTCAAAAAGGACATACGGTCAACATTGGTGGAGAACTGTTCTCGGATGCCATGGGGGCTGAGGGGACGGAAGAAGGCACATACATCGGTATGATTCGCCACAATGTTGAGACGATTGTAGAAGCACTGAAATAATGAATCACAAGAAGAGAGGAGTTACAGGATTATGGAAGATACAACTTTATTGAAACAAACTCCTACGAAACTGAACAATAGTCACTTGCAGGGAACGCAGCCAACATCGGCTCCTCTTAGTGTGAGGGATCTGGCTGTTGCGTATCACAAAAAGCCGGTGCTTAGCAGCGTATCCTTCGACATCCCTGAAGGACAACTCATCGGAATACTCGGACCGAATGGTGCAGGGAAATCGACCCTGATCAAAGCCGTTCTGGGACTTGTACCGAAGATGCATGGAGAGGTACGGATCTTCGGACAATCGTACAGGGAACAACGTCGCCGCATCGGTTATGTGCCCCAACGGGAATCGGTGGACTGGGATTTTCCAACGCATGCACTCGATGTGGTGATGATGGGACGGTATGGTCATCTAGGATGGTTCCGTCGTCCGGGGAAAAAGGAGCGAGACCTGGCGGCACACTGCCTGGAGCAAGTCGGCATGGGTGATTACATGTACCGCCAGATCAGTCAGTTGTCCGGTGGACAGCAGCAACGTGTCTTTCTGGCGCGGGCACTCGTGCAAGACGCAGATCTGTATTTCATGGATGAGCCATTTGCAGGTGTGGATGCCACCACAGAGAAAGCGATCATTTCGCTTTTGGAACAGTTGAAGAAACAAGGCAAGACGGTACTGGTCGTTCACCATGATCTAGCGACAGTCGAGGAATACTTCGACCATGTGCTACTACTCAATGGACGACTGGTGGCAGGTGGACCGACAAGTGAAGTATTTGTACCGGATACACTGCAAGAGACGTACGGAGGCCGGATTGCGATGATCGGAAGCCGGACGGAGAAAGGCCAGGTGTAGTGCATGTGGAACTGGATCGTTGCCATCTTATCTGACCCCAATACACGTTGGATATTGCTTGGCTGTCTGTTGTTAGGATTCAGTAGCGGAATTATTGGCTCCTTCACCTTTCTTCGTAAACAGAGCTTGATGGGGGATACCCTTGCTCATGCTGCTCTGCCTGGGATCTGTATTGCATTTATGTTGACGGAAACGAAGTCGGTCGGATTATTCCTGTTCGGTGCTCTGGTGGCTGGCATTGTTGCTACCTTCGGAATCTCGTGGATTACGCGCTACTCCCGAATCAAGCAGGATGCGGCGATGGGAATTGTGCTGACCGTCTTTTTCGGGGTTGGTGTAGTGATGCTGACGCGCATCCAGCATGGGGCGAGCGGAAGTCAAAGTGGACTCGATAAATATTTGTTTGGGCAGGCGGCATCCATGGTCATGACGGATGTGTATGTCATGGGTGGCGTATGTCTCGTATTACTGATTGCCTGTCTTGCCTGGTTCAAGGAATTCAAACTGGTGAGTTTTGACCCGGGATTTGCACGTGGTATGGGACTGCCAGTTGCGATGTTGGAGCAGCTCATCCTGCTCTTGACGGTAATCGCAGTGGTGGCCGGGATTCAAGCCGTTGGTGTGGTGCTTGTTGCAGCCTTGCTGGTAACCCCAGCAGCAGCGGCACGTTGCTGGACCGACTCACTCGCACTGATGGTGGTATTGGCTGGCATATTTGGTGCATTGAGTGGTGCAACAGGGACTATCTTCAGTACGCTTGTACCTAATCTGCCGACAGGACCTGTAACCGTTCTTGCGGCTACGGTGTTGTTTGCCGGGTCAGCCTTACTGGCTCCGCGTCGTGGATTATTAGCTCGACGTTTGCGTAGTATTCAGGCAAAATCGGCGTATATGCGTGAAGAGCGGGCTACACTCCAGACTCTCGCCACACAACGAAATCAGCAGGAACGGGGGGAGATGTAATGGCAACGTTTTGGATTATCTTAACGGCCGTATTGGTTTCTTCCGCCTGCGCCATCCTCGGTTGTTTTCTGATTCTGCGGCGAATGGCTCTGGTCGGTGATGCGATCAGCCATGCGGTCCTCCCTGGTATTGCGATTGCTTTCCTGTGGAGTGGTTCCAGAGATTCGTTATGGATGCTACTTGGTGCAACGGTGTTTGGACTACTGACGGTGTTCTTCATACAGAGTTTGCAGGCGGGTGGACTCTCGTCTGATGCCTCGATCGGAATTGTGTTTACAGCACTCTTCGCAGTAGGTGTCATTCTGATTAGTCTGAACGCCCAGCATATTGATCTGGATCTGGATTGTGTCTTGTTTGGTGAGATCGCTTATGTACAGTGGGATACGCTAACCCTTGGGGGTACGGATGTCGGTCCGAGGGCAGTTTGGATGCTGGGTATCACTTTGCTAGTCATCCTCGTCGTCATTGGGCTGTTCTACAAACAGTTCAAGCTATGTGCCTTCGATCCGGCGCTGGCTGCGGCCTGCGGCATTCCAGTAGTGCTGTTCCACTATCTGCTCATGGGACTCGTTTCGATGACGTCCGTAGCTTCATTTGAAAGTGTTGGTTCGATTCTCGTTGTGGGCATGCTGATTGTACCTGCGGCGACGGCTTACCTGCTCACAGATCGTCTGGGCAAAATGATACTGTATGCCGTCCTGATCGGAGCAGCATCCTCGGTTGGAGGTTATATCATGGCATATGCCCTGGATGCTTCCATTGCGGGCTGCATGGTAGCTGTTGCTGGAATTTTGTTTGTTCTCGCACTGTTGCTGTCACCGAAACATGGCATTGTATTCCGTTACGCTCGTCGCAAATTCGCGGCAAGGTAATGAAAGTTTAAGTGAATTACACGAGGCCGTCTGCTTGCAGGCGGTTTTCGTATTATCAGGTTAGCCAGTAATTACTGGTTGGCCTTTTTTTGTGGTCGTTTTACGATGGGGGAAGCCGGGAGAACGTGGCGGTTTTAGGGGCTAGGACCTCGTAACAAAAACAGTTCTCCCACGACCTTCCAAAAGA
>NZ_JBFTKC010000026.1:0-63849 GCF_056395745.1 Paenibacillus sp. 10L310
ATGTAAGACCCCTTGAAGACGACGAGGTAGATAGGCTGGGGGTGGAAGTGCAGCAATGCATGGAGCTGACCAGTACTAATCGGTCGAGGGCTTATCCAATAGCAAGTGATAATTCGCATGTTTCGTTTCGAATCTAGTTTTCAGAGAACGATCTCTGAAATGAAAATTGGTACATCACAGAACGTGTGTATGATTTTCAGTTCCATATCTGATTTTAAGAAGCTATGCTTCGACAAATCGCGTTTGGTGGCGATGGCGGAGGGGTTCCACACGTACCCATCCCGAACACGACCGTTAAGCCCTCTAGCGCCGATGGTACTTGGACCGCAGGGTCCTGGGAGAGTAGGACGCCGCCAAGCGAAGAACCACTGCCGATGTTATTCGGTGGTGGTTTTTATTTGTTTATTTTAGGGGATGCGGAAGCATCTCTTATTTGACTTTGTAAGAATCCTCTGACACACTCTAAGGGGTACATATATCAGATATCAGGCCATGATTTGGATTGATATAACTCTAGCGAATGGGGTGTAGGACAACATGGAAATTCAGAAATTGACGGTAGATGATTTTGAACCGGCGATGGCACTCTCCGAATATGCTTTTCAAGTAGTAATGAGTGAAGAACAGAAAGAAAAACGGCGGAGTCAATTTTCGTCACAGGATATATGGGGTGTATATGAGGACGGGCAGCTAGGAGCCAAACTTCACATCATTCCTTTTCAAACCTATATTCATGGCAGATCGTTCGAGATGGGCGGTATTGCGGGTGTAGCCACCTGGCCAGAGTATAGACGCAAAGGCTGGGTAGCGGGTCTGCTGAAGCATGCGTTGGAAGAAATGAATCGTAACAAACAGAGTATATCTTTCTTGCATCCATTCTCTTTTGGTTTCTATCGGAAGTATGGATGGGAGACGTATGTTGAATTTAAACGTTATAAAGTACCTACAGCTCATTTGCCTCAGAAAAAAGCGACACCTGGAACAATTCGGCGTGGGGATCCGGGCCTCAGCATATTAAAGGAAGTATACAGTGCTTATGCTGAGCGTTATAACGGAACTCTGGTTCGAGATGATGCAAGGTGGGAGAATTCAGTTCTTGTTAATGGGGCCAGCCAGAAGGCTGTATATTACGATGAAGCTGATGCAGCACAAGGTTATCTTTTATATGAGGTTAAGGAAAATAAATTTACCATTAAAGAGATCATCTATCTGAATGAAGAGGCTAGGCAAGGGCTGTGGACCTTTATTGCTAACCATGATTCCATGATCCAGGAAGTTACGTTGCAGGCGCCTGCCAGTGATACGCTTGCCTTCCAATTGGATAACCCACGGATTCAGCAGGAGATTGTACCTTATTTTATGGCGCGTATCGTTAGTGTAGAGCAGTTTATATCCCAGTATCCATTTGCAAGCCAGGACTCACCGGTTCAGATTGTACTTCAGGTAGAAGATGCCCACGCTCCATGGAATGAAGGGGTATGGCAATTAAACGTGGCAATGAACGGAACAGCGTCCATATGGAAAACAACGGAGCCAATTACTGATGATCAGATCATTAAGGTGGATATTCAATCCCTTACCGCGGTGCTGATGGGATATCGCAGACCAACGGAAATGGCACGAATCGGAAGAATTCACGGACCGAACACAGCAATCAAGGCTTTGGAACAAGCGATTCCTGAACGGGAAACCTATTTGCTCGATTTCTTCTGATGACTATTCCCACTGCTCCATTTAACTTGATTAGCTTATATAGAAATACGGCGTGATTGAAAGACAAATGGACTTCTCCAGAAATTTTGGGGAGGTTTTTTTGTGTCCGGGGAATATTTCGTGTAAAATCGTAAAAAATGAATAGTGACCCCACTTGGCAAAACCACAAAATATGCTATAATGGTTATAAAGTCAAAGAAAGTCAAAGTCAACTAAAGGTTTAATACTTAAGTAGCTTTCTTTCTACAATCTGATGCATGATCGCCAATATACGGGATTCATTTCATCGGAGGATCAAGGGAATATTAAAGGACCTTCGTGCTTCCTTCGCTCTCCTGTTGACACCATTGGAAGCAAGATTCGCTGTTTCCCTGATTGGTTAAATGGGTAGAGAAGGTGTACTCTGTGGGGGCGTGTGGGTCCTTATTGACTTAACGTTTCAGACAGTGGAGGATGATTGGATGCGTAATATCTCTGATATTATCGAACGATATCTGAAGAGTATTTTGCATGAAAGTCCCGAAGGAATGGTTGAAATTCAGCGTAATGATCTGGCAGATCAATTCTCATGTGTACCTTCCCAGATCAATTATGTCATCAGCACACGTTTTACACTCGAGAAGGGATACCTGGTAGAGAGTAAACGCGGCGGTGGTGGTTATGTTCGCATACAGCGCATTGAATTACCGGCCCAATCAGCTCTGCATAATCATTTGCACCATAGTATTGGTGAAGAGATCGGGCAGACAGCTGCCGAAGGTCTGATCTATCAATTGGAAGAAGCGCGCTTCTTGAACAAGCGGGAAGCCGGGTTGATGCGAGCTGCTGTATCTAGAGAGGTTATATTGGTCAAACTTCCTTACCGGGATCAAATTCGTGCCAGAATGTTGAAGGCGATGTTAATATCTTTGCTCGGTAAATGAAAACTATCGGGGTCAAAGGAGGTACATCAATATGCTGTGCCAAGAATGCAATAAACGTCCGGCGACACTTCATTTTACGAAGATCGTAAATGGAGAGAAGACGGAATTCCATATTTGTGAGTCATGTGCCCGTGAAAAAGGGGAAATGATCCCTGGAACAGCAGGTGGGTTTTCCATTCACAACTTGTTGTCCGGATTGCTTGATTTTGATCCAGCCGGCAAAAGTGGATCGGCAGGAACACCACCTGCAAAAGCTCTTCAATGTGAAGAGTGTGGTATGACGTACGCACAATTTAGTAAGATAGGCCGGTTCGGCTGCAGTTCATGTTATAAATATTTTGACAGTCGTCTGGATCCTTTGTTCAAGCGGGTTCATGGTAATACGTCCCATGTAGGCAAAGTGCCTGCACGAGCTGGTGGTCGCATCAAGGTGAAACGGCAAATTGCTGATCTGAAGCGTGAGCTACAAGAGAGCATCGCACAAGAGGAATTTGAAGAGGCGGCTCAGATCCGTGACCAGATCAGAGGACTTGAAAAAGGAATAGCTCAGGAGTAAAGTTTGTCATGAGTAGGAGGGATGCGTAATGCCTAATCTGCGCTTTACAGAGAAGGCGCTCAGCGACTGGATGCGCAGTGATGCGGCTGATTCCGAAATTGTCATTAGCAGCCGTGTCCGGATTGCACGCAACCTTCAGCATGTTCCGTTTCCGATGCTGGCTTCCAATGAGCAATCGGAAGAGGTGCTGAATAAGCTGAGCGAAGTACTTCAATACGATGACGTTCATGCCTTTGGGGATTTTCATACGTTGGATCTGATCGATATTGACGAACTCGACAAACGGGTGCTGGTGGAGAAACATCTCATCAGTCCAAGTCTTGCGAATGAATCCAGGAATGGTGCGGTTATTCTCAGTGAGGATGAGTCTGTCAGTATTATGATTAATGAAGAGGATCATCTTCGTATCCAGTGCCTCTATCCGGGGTTTCAGGTGAAAGAAGCCTGGGAGAAAGCTTCCGCAATAGATGATGCTTTTGAAGCGCACGTGGATTATGCTTTTGATGATCGCAGAGGATACTTAACCAGCTGCCCTACCAATGTAGGTACAGGCGTCAGAGCATCGGTCATGATGCACTTGCCTGCCCTGGTGATGACACAACAGATTGGCCGTATTCTAACCGCAGTTTCCCAAGTGGGATTGACGGTAAGAGGGATATACGGTGAAGGTAGCGAGGCGATGGGTAACCTGTTCCAGATCTCGAACCAGATTACTTTGGGACAGACCGAACAGGAAGTCATCGAGAACCTGCATGGTGTTGTGTTACAGATGATTGGTCATGAACGTACAGCGAGAGAACGGTTAATTACCGACTCCAGACTTCGGATTACGGATCGGGTCATGCGTTCTTATGGCATATTGTCTCATGCAGCTATTGTTGATTCCAAGGAAGCTGCACAGCGCTTATCGGATGTACGCCTTGGCGTGGATCTCGGATTGTTGGATGGACTGTCCATCACGGTAATGAATGAATTGAATGTGATGACACAGCCGGGATTTTTGCAGAAAACATTCGGGGAAGATATGCGCACAGATGAGCGTGACATATACCGTGCTCAGTTGATTCGTGATACGATCAATGCAGCGAAGCAGTCCTAGTTCAGCCTGATATAGTATTGAATTATGGTTTCATGCCGCATTGCGGCTTTTATATAATAAGGCATGTACAAATGCCAAATGACTTTATTCGCAGCATGGCTGCAAACAAAAATGATATGAAGAATACGACGGTTATTTCATTATATGACCCTCGTTTTATCCAAAACCATGGAGGTGCAGGAGATATGATGTTTGGAAGATTTACGGAACGGGCCCAAAAGGTGCTCGCACTCGCGCAGGAAGAAGCTGTCCGTCTCGGTCATAATAACATCGGTACTGAGCATATTTTGCTCGGCCTCATTCGTGAAGGCGAAGGCATCGCAGCCAAAGCACTGATCGGCCTGGGACTCGGATTGGAAAAAATTCAGGATGAAGTAGAAACGCTAATTGGCCGTGGCCAAGAGCAACCTACCAACATTGCATATACGCCACGTGCGAAAAAAGTAATTGAACTGTCTATGGATGAAGCTCGTAAATTGGGCCACACTTATGTAGGCACAGAGCATATCCTGCTCGGATTGATTCGTGAAGGCGAGGGTGTTGCAGCACGTGTGCTCAATAACCTAGGAATTAGCCTGAACAAAGCACGTCAACAAGTGCTGCAATTGCTTGGCAGCAGTGAAGCTGTATCCAGCCATAATGGCACACCTGCCAATGTAAGCACACCAACGCTGGACAGTCTGGCACGTGACCTCACGGCTTATGCGAGAGAGAACAACCTGGACCCAGTCATTGGACGTAGCAAAGAAATTGAGCGTGTCATTCAGGTGCTCAGCCGTCGTACGAAGAACAACCCGGTATTGATCGGTGAGCCAGGTGTAGGTAAAACAGCGATTGCTGAAGGCCTTGCACAAAAAATCATTGCAAATGAAATTCCGGAAACATTGCGCGACAAACGGGTAATGACCCTGGATATGGGTTCTGTAGTCGCTGGAACCAAATATCGTGGTGAGTTTGAAGATCGTCTGAAAAAAATCATGGATGAGATTCGCCAAGCAGGTAACATTGTCCTGTTTATCGACGAATTGCATACCTTGATTGGCGCAGGCGGAGCTGAAGGTGCCATCGATGCTTCTAACATTTTGAAACCGGCTCTGGCCCGTGGAGAATTGCAATGTATCGGTGCGACAACACTGGATGAGTATCGTAAATACATCGAGAAGGATGCAGCGCTTGAGCGTCGTTTCCAACCGATTACTGTAGATCAGCCTTCTCCGGAAGAAGCGATTCAAATCTTGCACGGCTTGCGTGACCGTTATGAGGCGCATCACCGCGTGAAAATTACGGACGAAGCAATTGTGCAGGCGGTTAAACTGTCTGACCGTTACATTACAGACCGTTTCCTGCCAGATAAAGCGATTGACCTGATTGATGAAGCGGGTTCCAAAGTAAGATTGAACTCTTACACGATCCCACCAAACCTGAAACAACTGGAAAGCCGTCTGGAAGATATCCGTAAGGAAAAAGACGCTGCAGTTCAAAGTCAGGAGTTCGAAAAAGCAGCAGCTCTGCGTGATACGGAACAAAAAATTCGTGAAGAGCTGGATGTAACGAAGAACCAGTGGAAAGAGAAACAAGGTCGCACCGATTCCGAGGTTACTCCTGAGGATATCGCACAAGTGGTAGCCAGCTGGACAGGAATCCCTGTGAACCAACTGAAAGAAGAAGAGACACAGCGTCTGATGAATCTGGAGTCTATTCTACATGAACGTGTCATCGGTCAGGATGAGGCAGTGAAGTCTGTCAGCCGTGCGGTTCGTCGTGCTCGTGCGGGACTTAAAGATCCAAAACGTCCGATGGGTTCATTCATTTTCCTCGGCCCTACAGGGGTAGGTAAAACAGAACTTGCTCGTGCTCTGGCTGAAGCGATGTTCGGCGATGAAAATGCAGTAATCCGGATTGATATGTCCGAGTATGGTGAGAAGCACTCGACTTCCCGACTTGTCGGAGCGCCTCCAGGATATGTTGGGTACGAAGAAGGTGGCCAGCTGACAGAGAAAGTTCGTCGCAAACCATATTCCGTAGTCCTGCTCGATGAAATCGAGAAAGCACATCCAGAAGTATTCAATATCTTGTTACAAGTGCTTGAGGATGGTCGTCTGACGGATTCCAAAGGTCGCGTCGTTGACTTCCGCAATACGCTGATCATTCTAACATCCAACGTGGGTGCCGAAGCGATCAAACGTAACTCTACACTGGGCTTCACTGCAGTTGTAGATGCAGGAGCAGATTATGACAACATGAAGGGGAAAGTGATGGATGAGCTGAAGAAAAGCTTCCGTCCAGAGTTCCTTAACCGGATTGATGAAATTATCGTGTTCCACTCACTTGAAGAAAAACACATCGCTGAAATTGTTACGCTTATGAGTGAAGAACTTCGTAAACGACTGCTTGAACATGAGGTCGATTTCGAACTCACTGACAATGCCAAGTCTTTCCTTGCGAAGTCAGGCTTTGATCCAGCTTACGGTGCGCGTCCGCTTCGTCGGGCGATCCAGAAGCATATCGAGGACAAATTGTCCGAAGAGTTGCTCACAGGTAACGTAACCAAAGGGGATTCATTGCTCATCGACGAAGAGAACGGTGCACTGTCTGTTACGAAAAAAGACGTGGTCGTTCCGTCCAATGAGGAAATCGAAACTAAATAATATTTAGCAAGCTTTGGAGTTAAACTTCAGCTTGTATTGATCCATAATCCTTAATCAAATCCTTCCCGGCTTCGGCCGGGGAGGATTTTTTGCACTTTGGACAGAAGACGGACATGATTATGTCAGGAACATGTGTAAAGTTTGCGATAATCCTTTACGAAAAATCTCAAACAATGGTAAACTTTTAGTAACCCTGCACGTCAGGGAGTTTGGGTGAAATTCGTCGAATAATGCAAAATGCTGTTATAAAATTAAATTATAGGAGTGCTGAAGTGGCCAAAGTTAAAACCAAGTTTCAATGTACGGAATGCGGCTATGAAGCCCCCAAGTGGTACGGTAAGTGTCCGGGTTGTCAGTCATGGAATTCAATGGTGGAAGAAACAGAGACGGTGGTCAAAACACAAGGGAGAAATTCTCCTCTGTTTGACAGTAAAGATAAACCGCTTCCTATCATAGATATAGATAGCGGTCAGGAACCGCGTGTACAGACTGGAATCGGAGAGTTGAACCGGGTATTGGGTGGCGGAATCGTTCCGGGTTCACTCGTTCTCGTGGGCGGAGATCCGGGTATTGGTAAATCAACGTTGATGTTGCAGACGTCCCATGCTTTGACGCATTCGGGTTTGCGTGTGTTATATGTTTCCGGTGAGGAATCAGTCAAGCAAACCAAATTGCGGGCAGACCGTCTCGGGGCACTCTCTGCCGAGTTGTATGTACTGTGTGAAACGAATATGGAACGTGTAGAGGAAGCGGTGGATCAGATCCAGCCGCATTTTCTGGTCATCGACTCCATTCAGACGGTATATCTTCCCGAAGTTACCAGTGCGCCGGGTAGTGTTGCACAGGTAAGGGAATGTACGTCAAGGTTCATGCGGATTGCCAAAGGCAGAGGCATTGCAACGGTTCTTGTGGGGCATGTTACCAAAGAAGGTGCTATTGCCGGTCCACGTATGTTAGAACATATGGTGGATTGCGTGCTTTATTTTGAAGGAGAACGGCATCATACGTATCGCCTGCTGCGTGCGGTGAAGAACCGTTTTGGTTCCACCAATGAGATTGGCATTTTTGAAATGGGTGAGGATGGACTTCGTGAGGTGGGCAATCCGTCCGAACTCTTTTTGTCGGAACGTCCACTGGGTGTAGCAGGTTCAACGGTAGTTGCCAGTATGGAGGGGACACGTCCTCTGCTCGTGGAATTACAGGCGTTGATCTCAACCACCCATTTCCCTTCTCCCCGCCGTATGGCAACAGGGGTAGATCTGCATCGATTAAATCTGATCATTGCAGTGCTGGAGAAACGGATGGGGATGTTTTTACAGACCCAGGATGCATACTTAAATGTAGCTGGTGGAGTACGGTTGGATGAGCCCGCTGTAGACTTGGCGGTTGCTGTCAGCATTGCATCCAGTTTGAGAGATGTACCGACCAAGCCAGACGACGTCATCTTTGGCGAGATCGGTCTGACAGGTGAAGTTCGAGCCGTATCACGGGCCGAACAACGAGTGAAGGAAGCCGCAAAGCTGGGCTTCAAACGAGTCATTTTACCAGAAAAAAGCTTAAAGGGCTGGAAACATCCTCGCGGGATACAACTGATCGGTGTGAATACCGTGGCAGATGCACTAGCGGTTGCTTTAGATTAGGGGGCATAACAAGATGAAAGATATGAGCCAACTGGATAATATGAATGAGTTGTTAAGGCTGATCGCACCAGGTACACCTTTCCGCGAAGGTCTGGAAAATGTGCTGCGCGCCAAGACGGGCGCACTGCTTGTTGTAGGATACAGCCCTGAAGTAATGGAAGTGGTGGATGGGGGATTCTCGATTAACTGTGATTTCTCCCCGAACTATCTGTATGAACTCGCCAAAATGGATGGAGCCATTATTCTTAGCGAGGATTTGAAGCGTATTCTTTACGCCAATACCCAGTTAATCCCGGATTCATCTATCTCTTCATCAGAGACGGGGATTCGTCACCGGACGGCAGAGCGTGTAGCAAAGCAAACGGGTAAATTGGTCGTATCCATATCGCAGCGCCGGAATATCATTACCTTGTATCAGGGAACACTTCGTTATTCCCTCAAGGAAATCGGGGTTATACTGACCAAAGCGAATCAAGCGATTCAAACCCTGGAGAAATACAAAGCGGTATTAACACAGTCCCTTACGAATCTGAGTGCTTCGGAATTTGAGGAATTAGTAACGATTCCTGAAGTGGTTAATGTGATTCAGCGTACCGAAATGGTGATGCGGATCAAAACGGAAATCCAACGGTACATTCATGAACTCGGGAATGAGGGACGACTCATTTCCATGCAAATGGAAGAACTTGTGGGTACAACGGAAGAAGAGGCCTGGTTATTGTATAAAGACTATGCCCGTGACGACAGTGATGACAAAATCCGTGAAATTATCGTGGGACTGAAAAGATTGTCGGACGATGAGTTGCTGGATGCACATCATATTGTCCGTCTTCTCGGCTATCCATCATCAGCGGCTACTTCTGAGGATTCGGTTGCCCCTCGTGGATTCCGGGTATTAAATAAGATCCCCCGCCTGCCCAATGTCATTATCCATAATCTGGTGGATCAATTCGAACAATTGCCTCATGTTATTATGGCTACAATTGAAGAACTGGACGAAGTGGACGGTATTGGTGAAGTTCGTGCCCGGACCATTAAGGAAGGCCTCAAACGTTTGCAGGAGCAAATGTTTATCGACAGACAGATGTAAGGGTTTGCCTATATAAAGGCTTGAAATGGATGAGGTGAAACAACGATGCTAACCAGATTCATTCCGAATCTCTTTACCCTGGGTAATCTGTTTCTTGGAATGATGGCAATTTTGCTTGCGATTGATGGAAATTACAGTTTGGCTGCCATTATGGTCATTGTAGCGATGCTGCTGGATGGTCTGGATGGCCGAGTGGCACGTGCACTCAATGCCCAAAGTGAATTCGGCAAGGAACTGGATTCCTTGTCTGACATGGTTTCCTTTGGTGCAGCACCAGCCCTGATCATATTTATGGTGTCGTTTCAAGATTCAATGCCGATCCTCGCCTGGATCGCAACAGCGGCTTTTCCGATCTGTGGAGCCATTCGTCTTGCACGGTTTAACGTTCGTCCGGGAATTCCCGGGTACTTCACAGGTCTGCCGATACCGGCAGCCGGCGGGGTACTGGCCACACTGTCCTTGTTCAATAAGGATATTGGCCCGGTTAGCATGATGATTGCTACGTTGCTGTTATCGTATCTGATGGTGAGTTCGCTTAAATATCCCAATTTCAAAAAGGTCGGTTTGCCACGCAAGGCAATCTGGATTGCACCATGGGTTGTGTTATTTGCGATAGCCGTAGCCGTTATTTTCCCGGAGCAGTTATCCAAGTTGATCTTTATTCCGTTGGTGTTATACGCCCTGTATGGAATGAAGCATAATGTGCGAACAGCGGCCTCACGTAGTCGGGCGAAAAAGCGCAAGGATGAGAAATCTTCCCGTCCTTCCGATCGTTAAGTCGCCTTGGGGACAACACTATACAAAGAAAGCACGTACTCTCCTGAACTGGAGAATGCGTGCTTTTTGTTTATTCAGATCTATTTACGGTAAAAGAAACCCTTACGGACGACATACATATCTTCTTACGACAGATTAAACATCCCTAACGTTGAACACTTCTGTGATTCGTGATTTACGACCTCTTCCATGTTAATGTCCAGCAGATTGCAGAGAGCCGACATGTAGAACAGGTTCCGCCCTAGCTCAGAGCTGATGACCTCTCTGCAGTTCTCACACAACTCACCTTCCACATGCGTTTCCAGCAGGCCCTTGGTTTGAGCGATATCGCTCTCCGGGGCATATTTCTGCTTGGTGGCGTGCAGCTCGATGCAGCCGCATTCGGTAATGGCTTTGGACACGGCACGGTTAACAGACGCTCCGGCTTGTCCCGTTTTGGACAGTACATCAATCAGGCTGCGATGACGCAACAACAGTTCAGAAACTTGATCCTGGAAAGCCTGTAAACTTAGCGTACTCATTTTGCCACTCACCTCGGGATATGAATTGAATTCATTATATGCCAATAATTTACCTACTTTCAACTGACGATTGCAACATTTCCAAAAAGTTCTTCCAGATGGGATTAGCAATTCAGGAATTGGATCATACTGGATATAAAGATCAAGATACATTGAAGGAGGTGCAGGGACTAATGTGGAAAAAAGGCATTTTAACTTTTACAGGATTGTGCGGTGCATGGTTCGGCTACACGGCATATCATCTGGCAGGAAAATCGGTCCCATGGATGGCGGAGTGGATTCAGTCAGCAGGATTACTGGGAGCTGGTATATCGACGCTGCTGGGAGCTGTAATGTTTATGGCTGTATGTAATATTGGTGGAACATTGATGGCAGACAGGCTGCATAGTGGAATTGATTCATTGGCAAAAGTACCTATGAACGAATTGGCTGCAGGTGCTGCAGGTACCGTTGCAGGATTGCTCGTGGCCTTGTTACTTTACCCTGTTGTGGGATGGATGGGGACGGCAGGAGAAGTGCTGCAAGTGGCGCTGACGGTGATTAGTGCTTATTCCGGTTATACCCTTGCCATGGCGAAGAAAGACGATCTGGGGGCCTTCTGGATGTCTGGACGATGGGGTCATCCCGAGGTGGACGAGGACAGACGGATGGAAGAACATAAAATTCTGGATACCAGTGTTATTATCGATGGGCGTATCGCTGATATATGCAAGACCGGATTTATTGAAGGCACGATCGTAATTCCGGAATTTGTTCTGGAGGAGTTACAGCATATTGCCGATTCATCGGATCTGCTCAAGCGAAACAGAGGACGGCGTGGACTGGACATTTTGAACAAAATCCAGAAGGAACTTGATGTAAAAGTCCTGATCTACGAGGGGGATTTCGAGGAAATCTCCGAGGTGGACAGCAAACTGGTTAAACTGGCTAAAGTGCTTCAGGGCAAAGTGGTCACCAATGACTTTAACCTGAACAAAGTGTGCGAACTCCAAGGTGTATCTGTGTTGAACATTAATGATCTCGCCAATGCGGTTAAGCCGGTTGTTCTGCCAGGTGAGGAGATCATGGTGCAGATCATCAAGGATGGCAAGGAGCATGGTCAAGGTGTAGCCTATCTGGATGATGGCACAATGATCGTTGTGGAGGGCGGACGCGAGTATATCGGCATGATGATGGAAGTGCTGGTGACCAGTGTGTTGCAGACTTCAGCGGGACGAATGATTTTTGCCAAGCCGAAACTGTTGGAAAAAGCCCAATAAAGCGGTATGATGGGTAGTGTATCGTTGAATGATATTGTATATCTTTGGACGATAAACTGACAGACAAGGCAGGGATTGCGGCATGGATAAAGGGTGGGGCGTTGTCATTGTGGCAGCAGGTCGCGGAACCCGGATGGGGACGACCGAGAGCAAACAGTTTCTGTTGCTGCAGGACAAGCCCGTTTTCATACATACGCTTGAGGTATTTGCTGTGCTGGACGAGATCCGCGAGATGGTGCTGGTCACAGGAACCGCAGATGTTGAACGCTGCCAGGATTGGGTAAAAGAATACCAACTGGATTCACGTGTCCGTGTTATCCCCGGAGGGAAAGAGAGACAACATTCTGTCCATAAAGGCCTTGAGGCACTTGGGACGGATTGGGTTCTCGTTCACGACGGGGTACGTCCTTTTGTGAACCATGAGCAGATCAAGGGATGCATGGCGGCCGCCATAGCCGGTGGTGGAGCAGCTGTACTGGCGGTTCCCGTGAAGGATACGATCAAACAAGTGAATGCGGAAGGAGTCGTTACGGCGACGCCAGACCGTAGCAGTCTGTGGAGCATTCAAACCCCGCAGGCTTTTCGTCTTTCTTCCCTGCTCTCCGCCTACGAATCAGCTGAGCAGGACGGATTTCTGGGAACAGATGATGCCATGCTGGCTGAACGTCAGGGAATGTCGGTCAAGGTTGTGGAAGGCAATTATACCAATATCAAATTAACAACGCCGGAAGATTTGAAATATGCTGCGTTTTTGCTGGGGGGAGAGAAGAAGCGATGATACGTGTAGGACAGGGATTTGATGTACATCAGCTGGTAGAGGGACGCCCGTGTATTATTGGCGGAGTAACGATTCCTTATGAAAAAGGACTGCTGGGTCACTCGGACGCAGACGTGCTGTTGCACGCGATTAGTGATGCCATTTTGGGTGCGCTGGCACTTGGGGATATTGGCAAGCACTTCCCGGATACCGATCCGGAATTCAAAGATGCCGACAGTCTGAAGTTGCTGGAGCATGTATGGCAGCTTGTGAAGGATCACGGGTATAAGCTAGGGAATATCGATTCAACGATTATTGCCCAGAAGCCAAAGATGGCTCCTTATATCCCACAGATGGCTGAGGTTATTGCCAAGGCACTGGAAGCGGATGTAACACAGGTGAACGTGAAAGCAACAACGACAGAGCAACTGGGATTCCCGGGACGGGGAGAGGGCATTGCCGCTCAATCCGTTGTTTGCCTTGTACGTGTGTGATATCATCAATCAATTAGTGACGGAGGGGATCATATGAGCACGGATATTCGTGTGCGTTACGCGCCGAGCCCAACGGGACACCTGCATATCGGGAATGCCCGTACGGCGTTGTTTAACTATTTATATGCCAAACATAATAACGGTAAATTCATTATTCGTATTGAAGATACGGACGTGAAACGGAATATTGCCGGTGGTGAAGAAAGCCAACTGAAATACCTGAAATGGCTCGGAATTGAGTGGGACGAAAGTATTGACGTGGGCGGAGAATACGGACCATACCGTCAAACGGAACGTCTGGACCTCTATCGTAAATATACGCAGGAATTGCTGGATAAAGGTCTGGCTTACCGTTGCTTCTGCACGGAAGAAGAATTGGAGCAAGAGCGCGAGGAACAGTCAGCACGTGGAGAAACACCGCGTTATTCTGGCAAACACCGTGACCTGACTCCAGAGCAAATTAGTGCGTTTGAAACGGAAGGCCGCGTAGCGAGTATTCGTTTCCGTGTGCCGGAAGAGCGCACATATACGTTTGATGATATGGTTAAAGGCACAATCTCGTTCAACAGCAAGGAATCCGGTGACTTCGTCATTGTGAAAAAAGACGGCATTCCCACATACAACTATGCCGTTGCTGTGGATGATCACTTGATGAAGATCTCCCACGTCCTGCGTGGGGAAGATCACATCTCGAACACGCCGCGTCAACTGATGATCTATGAAGCGCTTGGCTGGGAGCCACCGCAATTCGGTCATATGACGTTGATCGTGAATGAAAATCACAAGAAGCTGAGTAAACGGGATGAGTCCGTTATCCAGTTTATTGAGCAGTATGATCAGCTCGGCTATTTGCCTGAAGCGATGTTTAACTTTATTTCCTTACTCGGCTGGTCGCCAGAAGGGGAAGAAGAGATCTTCTCGCAAGAGCAACTGATCTCCATTTTTGATACGAAACGTCTGTCCAAGAGCCCTGCGGTATTTGATACCCACAAGCTGGCGCACTTGAACAACCACTATATCAAACATGCTGACCCGGAACGTATTGCCGAAATGGCCATTCCGCATCTGCAAAAGGCTGGACGTATTTCTTCCGAGCTGTCTGCTGAACAAAAAGAATGGGCTTATACGCTGGTACACCTGTACCAGGAGCAGATGAATTCTGCCTCCGATATTGTCGAATTGTCAGAAGTATTCTTCCGTTCCAATCTGGAGCTTGAAAGTGAAGGAGAAGCAGTGCTTGCGGAGGAGCAGGTGCCAACTGTACTGAAGGCATTTGCGGATAAAGTACAGGCGAGCGAAGAGTTTACTCCAAGCAAAATGGCTGCATTGATCAAGGAAGTACAGAAAGAAACCGGCTTTAAGGGCAAACAGCTCTTTATGCCAATTCGTGTAGCCTTGACTGGACAGACGCATGGACGGGATCTGAACCAAACGATCGTGCTTCTGGGTCGTGATACGGTGATCGAACGTTTGCTTGCACAAGTAAAATAATCTTAGTCGAAGACATTCCGTTTATTTGGAATCTGAACACAGTCCTACGATGGATAGATTACGTAGGAGGCTGTTGTCAGTCTGAGGCCTTTTCGCTATAATAACAACACAACGAATAATTGATATGATGTATCTAATAGAACAGCAAAGATCGGGAGGAGTAGACTGACCCGGACAGATTCAGAGAGGATGGTCCCGTAGCAAAGAGAGATTTCTTTGGATGCGGTGGCTGTGAACCATCCACTGTCCATCAGTCGAAATGCGCCCGTGAGCTGCACAGCCGAATCCGGCCCCGCCTTTGTCGATCATGACATGGGAAAACGTTAGGATAGGTTGTGACGATTGGTTTCCGTTACCAAACCGCTTGAGGGCTCATTCTATTTAAGAATGGACCGAGCAGAGTGGGACCGCGATAAACGCCTCTGCAGCTAAATGCTGCAGGGGCGTTTTTTTGTTTAGGCGAGTGTGCAGTACACTACCAAGGAACGCGCCGTCCGGTAAGCCGGAGGACGGGAACCTGAACAAGAGGGGAACGAGCATGTTCAAGAAGATCAGATCAGATATCCAGGCGGTGTTTGAAAACGATCCGGCGGCCCGAGGTTGGTTTGAGGTGGTATTCACCTACTCAGGGCTGCATGCGATATGGGCACACCGGATCGCTCATTTTTTATACAAGCGAAGATGGTTCTCGGTTGCCCGGTTCATTTCGCAGGTTAGCCGTTTTATGACAGGAATCGAGATACATCCTGGAGCTACGATCGGAAATCGGTTGTTTATTGACCATGGAATGGGCGTCGTTATTGGAGAAACATGTGAGATTGGCGATGATGTCGTTATCTATCAGGGGGTTACCCTGGGCGGAACAGGGAAAGAAAAAGGAAAGAGACATCCGACCATTGGTAATAATGTGGTTATCTCATCCGGAGCCAAGGTGCTGGGTTCATTTAGCGTGGGGGATCAGTGTAACATTGGTGCGAACTCCGTTGTGCTTAAGGAGGTCCCTTCCAATAGTACCGTGGTAGGTATACCGGGTAGAATTGTTAAACAGGATGGCCGACGGGTAGATCGCCTCAGTCAGCAATTGCCCGATCCGGTAGTTGACTCCTTGCGCGGTATGCAAAAAGAACTCGAACGATTGCAGGAAGAAGTACGTACACTGCAAAATGCCCGTGAAAATGAGACTGTGCGTGATACGTGATACAATAAATAAAGGCAGTATAGGATGAAAGGATAAGTGACCATGACGCTTCAGATTTATAATACGATGAGTCGTACCAAAGAGAAATTTGTTCCCCAAGAGCCAGGGAAAGTGAAAATGTATGTCTGCGGACCAACGGTATATGACTACATTCATATCGGGAATGCACGCCCGGTTATCTTTTTCGACACGGTTCGTGGATACCTGGAACAGACAGGACATGATGTGAACTATGTGGTGAACTTCACGGATGTGGACGATAAGTTGATTCGCAAAGCAGAACAACTTGGAACAGACGTTCCTCACGTGGCTGAGAAATTTATAGCTGCCTATTATGAAGACATTGAGGGATTGGGTATTCCCAAGGCAAGCAGCAATCCGAGAGTAACGGAAAACATGCCGCTGATCATTGATTTTATCCGTGAGCTAGTTGAAAAAGGATTTGCGTATGAAAATGGCGGTGACGTCTATTATCGCACAGGCAAATTCAGCGAATATGGCAAACTTTCGAAACAAAACCTGCAGGAGCTGCAATTTGGAATCCGTGTGGGTGTGGACGAGCGCAAAGAGCATCCCGAAGATTTTGTGCTCTGGAAGGCTGCCAAACCAGGTGAGATCTATTGGTCCAGTCCTTGGGGCGATGGTCGACCAGGCTGGCATATTGAGTGCTCCGCCATGGCTAGGGAGTACCTTGGGGATACACTGGACATTCACGGGGGTGGACAGGATTTGCAGTTCCCGCACCATGAGTGCGAATGCGCCCAATCCGAGGTATTAACAGGTAAACCACTTGCGAACTACTGGATGCATAATGGATTCATCCGGATTGATAACGAGAAGATGTCGAAATCACTCGGTAATGGTGTTCTGGTTAAAGACTTGCGGAATCAATATAAACGCGAAGCGATTCGTTATTTCATGTTGTCTACCCACTATCGCAATCCATTGAACTTCACGGATGATACGATGGAGCAGGCACAGAACAGTGTGGACCGGATTGCAAATGCGGTAGGTAACCTGAACCATCGTCTGAATGCAGTAACTGTTGATCAGGACATCACAGCAGAGTTTGCGGCAAGACTCGACCAAATTCGTCAGCAGTATCACGAGAAGATGCAGGATGATTTCAATACTCCTGATGCAATTACTGCGATGTTTGAGTGGGCAGGGGAAGCCAACCAACTGTTGCAACAAGAAGTGGTTAATGCGGCAGACATTCGCGCACTCCTCGAGTTGTTCAGTGAATTGAATGCTGTACTGCGCATTTATACTGACGCAGAGCCAGAACTTCTGGATGAGGAAGTAGAACGTCTGATTGAAGAGCGTGTAGAAGCGCGCAAGTCCAAAAACTGGGCAAGAGCGGATGAAATTCGCGATGAATTGTCTGCACGTGGCATTCTGCTTGAAGATACGGCGCAGGGCATGAGATGGCGGCGCAAATGAGCGAAGGACATCCAAATACACCAAAACAACAGGAGCAGGTCACAGAGGGAGGGTGGTTCCCTTATCCTCCTTCCAGACCTGCGAGGTTGATTCCACCTATTGCACTGGCCTATATTGGTGATGCGGTATATGAGGTAGCTGTTCGTCAATATCTGTTGTCGAAGGCCAACATGCGTCCCAATCATTTGCACCGTAGTGCAACCGGGTTGGTATCAGCGAAGGCACAGAGCCGCATACTTACAACGATTGAGGATGAACTGACAGAGGAAGAACGGGATATCGTCCGGCAAGGGCGGAATGCCAAGTCGGGTAGTGTACCCAAAAATGCAGATGTATTGGAGTACAGACATGCTACGGCTTTTGAATGTCTCATTGGTTACCTCTATAGCAGTGGTCATCATGATCGCATGATTGAACTGATCGGGCTTGGCATTGAGCACGCGGAACAACAATCGCCATCGCCGACAAAAAAATAGAAATTTCAACAAAACAATGCATTACAGAGAGGATCGAACAACGATGGAAGAAGAATGGATCGCCGGTAAACACTCCGTGACGGAGGCGCTGCGTTCAGGCCGGACCATTAATAAAATATGGATTGCCGATACAGCACAGAAACATCTGACTCAACCTATTATCTCGGAAGCTAAAAAACTAGGTATTGTCATTCAACACGTGGACAAGCGTAAGCTGGATCAAACGGTACCAGGCATTCAGCATCAGGGGGTAGTTGCTCAAGCAGCACCTTACGCTTATGTGGAGGTAGAAGACATTCTTGCCGCAGCAAAAGCGAAGAATGAGCATCCTTTCCTGATTCTGCTGGATGAGATTGAAGATCCTCATAACCTGGGGTCTATTTTGCGGACAGCAGATTGCACGGGTGCGCATGGCGTCATTGTACCGAAACGTCGCTCGGCAGCGGTAACCGTGACAGTATCCAAAACATCAGCAGGTGCTGTGGAGTACGTGCCAGTGGCTCGTGTAAGTAATCTTGGTCAGACCATCGATCGCCTCAAAGAGGAAGGTGTATGGGTTGTAGGGACAGATGTCACCGCTCACGAAGGTGTCTTTGGTAATGGAGTCTTTACTGGCCCTGTGGCATTGGTAATCGGAAATGAGAACAAGGGAATGGGACGACTTATTCGTGAGAAATGCGATGTGCTGATCAAACTACCAATGCAAGGTCAGATTAATTCCCTGAATGCTTCCGTGGCAGCGGGGGTTGTCATGTACGAAGTGCTCCGCTCGCGTCAAGCGCAGGAATAGAAGGTATGGCTGATTCCCGTGATGTGCTTCTTGTAGACGGGTACAACATGATTGGCGACTGGCCGGAATTAACCAAACTGGCGGAAAGTGGGCTCGAAGAGGCACGTAACAGGCTTCTCTTTCGTCTTGCAGACTACCAGGCTTTCTCCGGCCGTCGAGTCATTGTTGTGTTTGACGCCTACCTCGTGCCTGGACTCGGTAAATCCTTTACTCAGAGCAAAGTGCAGATCTATTTTACAAAGGAAAAAGAGACGGCAGACGAATGCATTGAGAGACTCGTTCGGGAACTAAGCATGCGAAGACGCCAAATCTATGTGGCTACGAGCGATATGGTAGAGCAACATGTCATTTTTGGACAGGGAGCGCTACGTGTATCTGCAAGGGAGTTGCTAATTGAAGTTGAGCAGAACGAAAAAGAATTAAAAAAACGACTGGAAGAAGATCAGGCGAAGACCAGGCGTAACACACTCGGGGGTAAGTTAAGTCCCGATGTATTGAAAGAGTTTGAGCGATGGCGCCGGGAATAACAGCACGTTTTTACAAAATTTAGAATATTGAAACTCTTGACATTTATGTTATTGATGTTCTTTTTTAGGCAGAGCGTGGTTGACGGTGTGAGGTACCATCATATATACTGATCCTATATTTCATAGAGTAGAGTAACGGGGTACCTTGCGTTGCAGCCGGAGGGATTGTCTGTGAGTGTCGACCTCAAAGATATCATGTTATCTAAGTATGATTACCAAAGTGACGAAGACATTGTCGAAGCTTTCCGTGAAGGCGAAAGCGAAGCGTTAGAGTTTCTAATTAACAAATATCGTAACTTTGTACGCGCCAAGGCAAGATCTTATTTTCTGATTGGGGCAGACCGGGAAGATATTATTCAAGAAGGAATGATTGGCCTCTACAAATCCATTCGAGATTTCAAAGGGGACAAACTGGCTTCGTTCAAGGCTTTTGCCGAACTGTGTATTACAAGACAGATCATCACGGCGATTAAGACAGCAACACGTCAGAAGCATATTCCGCTTAATTCTTATGTATCTCTGGACAAGCCTATTTATGACGAAGAGTCTGATCGTACGTTACTCGATGTGATTTGTGGAACCCAGGTCAGTGATCCGGAAGAGCTTATCATCAATCAGGAAGAGTTTGTGGGCCTGGAAGATAAAATGTCCGAGATTCTGAGTGATCTGGAACGTAAAGTATTGATGTTGTATCTGGACGGGAGATCTTATCAAGAGATTGCAGTAGATTTGGACAGACATGTGAAGTCCATTGATAATGCACTTCAGCGCGTCAAGCGCAAACTTGAAAAGTACCTGGAAGTTCGAGATAATTAAACACATGTTGTCGTTGACGGAAAAGGCTCGGTGTTTGAGTCTTTTTTTAGTGTCTCAAGTTTATAAAATCTAAGAATGTTTATACTAGTAATCGCTCGGTCCAAGCAGGAGAAGAGAAAAACAGAGATGAGAAACGAATGTACGTTGTACGGAAGTAATACCCAATGAATGAAAGACTATTCTTTCATTGACATGGTTATACCCTTGTGATAAAGTGTTTTAGGTAGGCCTAAATTTATGGCTTTTTTTCAGGATCAATTTAGAGACTCTGCTTGAATGTGGAAGTCTTCGGGAGGTGTACATCATGCGGGTAATTATTACTTTGGCTTGTACTAACTGCAAACAAAGAAATTACACTACGACAAAAAACAAGCGTAATCACCCCGACCGCATGGAGATGAAGAAATTTTGCAAGTTTTGTAACGAGCAGACTTCTCATCGCGAAACCAGATAGTTTTTGGAGGTGTCGGCGTGAAACGAAGTTTCAAATCTCTGATTTCCTTTTTCTCAGAAAGCTGGGCTGAACTTAAAAAAGTTCGCTGGCCTAATCGTAAAGAGCTGACCAACTACACATTGATCGTACTTGGTACTGTTGTGGTTATGACGCTGTTTTTTTGGGTCATTGACATTGGCATCTCCTTTGTGATCGAAGCGATTATTTAAGAAGGGTTCCGGTGGCTTGATATGGAAAAAAGATGGTACGTCGTTCATACCTATTCAGGGTATGAGAACAAGGTCAAAGCCAATTTGGAAAAACGCGTAGAGTCTATGGGCATGGAAGACAAGATATTCCGCGTTCTTGTTCCTATGGAAGAAGAAGTGGTAAACAAGGACGGTAAGAAAAAAACCGTTATGCGTAAAGTTTACCCCGGTTATGTCTTGGTGGAAATGGTACAGACGGATGATTCTTGGTATGTTGTTCGCAACACACCAGGGGTTACAGGATTTGTCGGTTCGACAGGTTCTGGGTCCAAACCAACTGCATTGTTGCCTGAAGAAGTGGAACAAATTCTGAAGCACATGGGAATGGTTGAACCTAAGCCGAAAATTGAGTTCGATATTAAGGAATCCGTGCGTATTAAAGTCGGTCCTTTTGCGAATTTCGTAGGCTCCGTGGAAGAAATTTTGGTAGAGAAAAGCAAGTTGAAAGTGCACGTGAACATGTTTGGACGGGAAACACCGCTTGAGTTGGAATACACGCAAGTGGAGAAGATATAGTTTCTTCAAGTTTCTTGTGGGAGGGTTGAAAAACCCGTTAACCACTATTTTGCAAGGAGGTGTCAATCATGGCGAAAAAAGTTATTAAAATGGTAAAACTGCAGATTCCAGCAGGTAAAGCAAACCCAGCACCACCAGTAGGTCCAGCTTTGGGTCAAGCAGGTGTCAACATCATGGCATTCTGTAAAGAATTCAACGCTCGTACAGCTGATCAAGCGGGATTGATTATTCCAGTTGAAATTTCTGTATTCGAGGACCGTTCCTTTACTTTCATCACTAAAACTCCACCAGCAGCAGTTCTGTTGAAAGTGGCAGCTAAAGTTGAAAAAGGATCAGGCGAACCGAACAAGAAAAAAGTTGCTACTGTTAAACGTGATGCGGTACGTCAAATCGCAGAAACAAAAATGCCTGACCTGAATGCAGCAGACGTTGAGTCCGCTATGCGTATGGTCGAAGGTACTGCCCGCAGCATGGGTATCACCATCGAAGACTAATTTTCATAAGAAACATGGCTTCGTAAAACCGGTCGATTCGCGACCGGTTGATGTGGGAGGTATATCCGCTAACACCACAAAGGAGGAATAAAACATGGCTAAACACGGTAAAAAATACCTGGAAGCTGCTAAGCTGATTGACAGCGAAGCAACTTACGAGCCTTCAGAAGCTGTAGAGCTTGTGAAAAAGGCAGCTACTGCAAAATTCGATGAAACAATCGAAGCAGCAGTTCGTTTGGGTGTAGACCCTCGTAAGCAAGACCAGGCTGTACGTGGTGTTGTTGTCTTGCCACACGGTACAGGTAAAACACAACGCGTATTGGTATTTGCAAAAGGTGACAAAGCGAAAGAAGCGGAAGCGGCTGGCGCGGACTATGTTGGTGATGCAGACATGATCAACAAAATCCAACAAGGCTGGTTCGAATTCGACGTCTGCGTAGCGACACCAGATATGATGAGTGAAGTAGGTAAATTGGGCCGACTGCTCGGCGGTAAAGGTCTGATGCCTAACCCTAAAGCCGGAACGGTAACTTTCGATGTAACTAAGGCTGTTCAAGAAATTAAAGCCGGTAAAATCGAATATCGTCTGGATCGTGCAGGTCAAATTCATGCACCGATTGGTAAAGCTTCTTTCTCTTCTGAGCAACTTAATGAGAACTTCAAAGCTCTCATGGAAGCTCTGAATCGTGCTAAACCAGCGGCAGCAAAAGGTGTTTATCTGAAGAATGTTAGTCTTTCTTCCACGATGGGCCCTGGCGCACGCGTGAACGCAGCAGCTTTTAGATAATATCTCTTGACAGGCTTGTCCTGTTTTTGATAAGATATAAAAGTTGTGAGTCCGAGTGACTGACCGTTGACATTTGAATATGCTTGCCGTAGACAGTAGGTGCCATTTGGCTTAATTTCCTGCCGAGGTGTGATTATAGAACTTAGAACGATGCAAATCGATGATGAGTATATATCAAGCCTTCGTGATTCTACGGAGGCTTTTCTTAATGGGATAAATTTGATCAGGAGGTGTACAGATTGGCAAACGCAAAAGTGATTCAAGCAAAACAAGAATCCGTTGATGCAGTAACAGCAAAATTGCGCGAGAGCGTTACAACTGTTGTTGTTGACTATCGTGGATTGAACGTTGCCCAAGTAACTGAGTTGCGTAAGCAACTTCGTGAAGCAGGGATCGAATTCCAAGTGCTGAAAAACTCGTTGCTTCGCCGTGCAGCTGCAGCAGCAGAACTGACAGAACTTGAAAATGTTCTTACAGGTCCTACTGCAATTGCATTCAGCGTAGATGACGTTGTGGCTCCAGCTAAAATTCTGAACGACTTCGCGAAAAAGAACGATGCGCTGGAATTGAAAGGTGCAGTCGTAGAAGGTCGCGTAATCGGAGTAGAAGAAGTTAAGGCATTGGCAGAACTGCCATCCCGCGATGGACTCCTCTCGATGCTCCTCAGCGTGCTTCAAGCGCCAGTGCGCAACTTCGCGCTTGCGGTTAAAGCAGTTGCAGAAAAAGAAGAACAAGGCGCGTAAGCAACTTGATCTGAATGCTGCTTAGGCGGCAAATGAATTAAAAAAAATAATATTATATATGGAGGTTCACTCATGAGTAAAGAGCAAATCTTGGAAGCAATCAAAGGCATGACTGTACTGGAATTGAACGATCTTGTTAAAGCAATCGAAGAAGAATTCGGCGTAACTGCTGCAGCTCCAGTAGCTGCTGCAGGTGCAGCAGCTTCTGCTGAAGCTGAGCAATCCGAGTTCGACGTAATCTTGACTAGCGCTGGTGCTTCCAAAATCAACGTTATCAAAGCGGTTCGCGAAATCACAGGTCTTGGCCTGAAAGAAGCAAAAGAATTGGTTGACAACGCTCCAAAAGCATTGAAAGAAAAAGTTGCTAAAGAAGAAGCAGAAGCGGTTAAAGCTAAGCTTGAAGAAGCAGGCGCTTCAGTTGAAGTTAAATAATTTAGCTATTACAAGCTAAATGAACAAAACAACAAACCCCTTGACTTATATCAAGGGGTTTGTTGCTGTAATTGTAAATGGAAAGTGAGTGAGGGCATGTCCAATCATTATTATTCGGACAAACCGCAAGTGGCGCATGATCGCAGAGCAACTGAAGCGGTTCTTCGCGGATTCAGTCTGCGATTCGTGACGGATGCCGGTGTGTTTTCCAAAAACGGAATCGATTATGGCAGCAGAGTATTGATTGATGCGATAGAGTTGCCATCAGGGGCTCATGTTCTCGATGTGGGCTGTGGATACGGGCCAATGGGTCTTACAGCAGCCAAACTTGTACCGGATGGGCATGTCACCATGATCGATATCAACGAGAGAGCCGTTGAACTTTCCAGGGAAAATGCAAAAGCGAACGGAATTAACAATGTTACGGTATTGCAAAGTAATCTACTGTCTGAAGTAAAAAAGCAAGATTTTGACGTTATCCTAACCAACCCGCCTATACGGGCTGGGAAAGAGACGGTTCATACTATTTTCGAACAGGCACATCGCCATCTGAAGGTAGGCGGTTCGTTGTGGATTGTCATTCAGAAGAAACAAGGAGCACCGTCAGCGAAAGCGAAATTGGAATCTTTGTTTGGAAGAGTGGAAGAAGTGACGAAGGATAAAGGCTATCGGATTTTCAAAGCGGTGAAATCGGAATAGGTATCTACTAAAAGCTGAATCCGAGTTTGTAAAGTAAGCAGGGGATCATTTTTTTTGCAATAGGACTATTGACTTGAAATTCAGGTCGTGGTATAGTTGTAAAATGTCAGTATTAAGATGCCCTACTTGGCTTTAGCTAACTAAAAATGTCAACCTTTTTTTACGCCGAACGGGCTTATTATGCCTACGTTTGGCGTATAATATGTACATTTTGGGCAAACTGGGGATAAGAATGATTTGGAAAGACATCCGCCGATCAAAGTTGCTCTTTTTTCGAACGACATTTCGAGTAAGGGCTTTTCTTTATTTGTGGATGCATTGCTTTGCTCTGTATGTGTACCATTATAAGGTTACAAACAGAGGTTCGCAACGAAATTTTTAAAGTGAGTAGACATTGAGGGGTGAGTTTAAGTTGGCAGGACATCTTGTTCAATATGGTCGACGCACTCGGCGCAGTTATGCACGAATTAACGAGATACTCGAAGTTCCGAACCTGATTGAAATCCAACAAAAATCCTATGATTGGTTTTTGGAGGAAGGGTTGCGCGAAATGTTCCAGGATATCTCGCCGATCCAGGATTTTACAGGTAACTTGATTTTGGAATTTATCGATTACAGTCTCGGTGAACCGAAGTATACAGTAGACGACGCAAAAGAGCGTGACGTTACGTATGCAGCACCGCTTCGGGTCAAAGTCCGGCTCATTAATAAGGAAACCGGCGAAGTCAAAGAGCAGGAAGTATTCATGGGAGATTTCCCGCTGATGACCAACACTGGCACATTTATTATTAATGGTGCGGAACGGGTTATTGTCAGCCAGTTGGTTCGCTCTCCTAGCGTTTACTTCAGTACCAAAGTAGATAAAAACGCCAAAAAAACGTATACCGCTACAGTTATTCCTAACCGCGGCGCTTGGTTGGAACTGGAGATGGACGCGAAGGATGTTGTTTATGTCCGGATCGACCGTACACGTAAAATACCGGTTACGGTTCTCCTGCGTTCACTTGGTTTTGGCACAGATGCTGAGATTCTGGATCTGCTCGGTAATGACGAATATATCCGCAACACACTGGACAAAGACAACACGGATTCCACGGAGAAAGCACTCATTGAGATCTATGAGCGTCTTCGTCCGGGCGAGCCGCCAACGCTGGATAATGCGAAAAGCTTGCTCGTAGCACGTTTCTTTGATCCAAAACGTTATGACCTGGCTAATGTAGGTCGTTACAAAATGAACAAAAAGCTTCACATCAAAAACCGTTTGTTTAACCAGCGTTTGGCTGAATCACTTGTTGACGCTGAAACAGGCGAGATTATTGCTGAAGCAGGTCAAATGGTGGATCGTCGCTTGTTGGATGAAATCATGCCGTATCTGGAGAAGAGCGTTGGTTTCCGCACGTATCACGTGGGTAACGGTGTTCTGGATGCTAATGATGTTCCTATGCAAACGATCGATGTATTTTCACCAACAGAAGATGGTAAAGTAGTCAAACTGATTGCCAATGGAATCATTGACAAGTCCGTTAAAAACGTGACACCGGCGGATATCATTTCGTCCATCAGTTATTTCCTTAACCTTCTGCAGGGAATTGGTAGCACGGATGATATTGACCATCTGGGTAACCGTCGTTTGCGTTCGGTGGGTGAACTCCTGCAGAATCAGTTCCGTATCGGTTTGTCCCGTATGGAGCGTGTGGTTCGTGAGAGAATGTCCATTCAGGATGCTAACGTAATTACACCACAGGCATTGATCAACATACGTCCTGTTATTGCATCTATTAAAGAGTTCTTTGGTAGCTCTCAGTTGTCACAATTTATGGATCAAACGAACCCGCTGGGTGAGTTGACACATAAACGTCGTTTGTCCGCACTCGGACCCGGTGGTTTGACACGTGAGCGCGCAGGTATGGAAGTGCGTGACGTCCATCCATCCCACTATGGCCGTATGTGTCCAATCGAGACGCCAGAGGGACCAAACATCGGTTTGATCAACTCCTTGTCTACGTTCGCCCGTGTGAATGAATATGGCTTCATTGAAGCTCCATATCGTTGGGTTGATCCGAAGACAGGTATTGTAACCGAGCAAATTGATTACCTGACAGCGGACGAAGAGGACAACTATGTTATCGCGCAAGCGAATGCGAAACTGAATGAAGATAGTACATTTGAAGAAGAAGCGATCATTGTACGTTATAACAAACAGTCGGATAACATCCTTACGATGCCGAGTGAGCGCGTTGACTACATGGACGTATCTCCTAAGCAAGTTGTATCCGTCGCTACAGCGCTGATTCCGTTCCTTGAGAACGATGACTCCAACCGTGCGCTCATGGGATCAAACATGCAGCGGCAGGCCGTTCCACTTTTGATTCCTAAAGCACCACTTGTGGGAACAGGTATGGAACACAAAGCCGCGAAAGATTCCGGTGTATGTATTGTCTCCGATTATGACGGAATTATTGAACGATCTACTGCGAACGAGATTTGGGTCCGTCGTGTTGAAGAAGTGGACGGTCAGGAAGTTAAAGGCGATATCGTTAAATATAAATTACACAAATTTATGCGTTCGAACCAAGGAACATGCATTAACCAGCGTCCGATTGTTAAAAGAGGTGCCGCTGTCAAAGCTGGCGATATCCTCGCTGATGGTCCTTCAACGGAAATGGGTGAATTGGCTCTGGGACGTAACGTTGTTGTTGCCTTCATGACTTGGGAAGGTTACAACTACGAGGATGCGATCTTGCTCAGTGAAAAACTCGTTAAGGAAGATGTATACACATCCATCCATATCGAGGAGTATGAGTCAGAAGCACGTGATACCAAGCTTGGACCTGAAGAGATCACACGTGACATCCCTAACGTTGGGGAAGAAGCGTTGCGTAACTTGGATGAGCGCGGTATTATCCGCATCGGTGCTGAGATCAGTGCTGGTGACATTCTGGTTGGTAAAGTAACACCTAAGGGTGTAACAGAGCTGACAGCAGAAGAACGTCTCTTGCATGCGATCTTTGGTGAGAAAGCACGTGAAGTACGTGATACTTCCTTGCGTGTACCACATGGTACTGACGGTATCGTAGTAGACGTGAAAGTATTTACCCGCGAAAACGGTGATGAGTTGCCTCCAGGTGTTAACCAACTCGTTCGTGTATATATCGCTCAAAAACGGAAAATTTCCGAGGGTGATAAAATGGCTGGACGTCACGGTAACAAAGGGGTCGTGGCCCGCATCTTGCCGGAAGAAGATATGCCTTTCCTGCCAGACGGTACACCGGTTCAGATCGTTCTTAACCCACTGGGCGTACCTTCCCGGATGAATATCGGTCAAGTACTCGAGGTTCACTTGGGTATGGCGGCGATGCAACTGGGTATTCACGTAGCAACTCCTGTATTCGACGGAGCGAAGGAGTATGACGTCTTCGATACGATGGAAGAAGCAGGTATGCAACGTAATGGTAAAACTATCCTGTATGATGGTCGTACAGGTGAAGAGTTTGAACGTGAAGTTACCGTAGGTGTCATGCACATGATCAAACTGGCACACATGGTTGATGATAAAATCCATGCCCGTTCCACGGGTCCTTACTCACTTGTTACGCAACAGCCATTGGGTGGTAAAGCTCAATTTGGTGGACAGCGTTTCGGGGAGATGGAAGTATGGGCGCTTGAGGCATACGGTGCTGCTTATACACTGCAAGAAATCTTGACTGTTAAATCCGATGACGTTGTTGGTCGGGTTAAAACGTATGAATCCATTGTCAAAGGTGAGAATGTTCCGGAACCAGGTGTTCCTGAATCATTCAAAGTATTGATCAAAGAGCTGCAAAGCTTGGGTATGGACGTTAAGATTTTGAGTGAAGATGAGCAAGAGATTGAAATGAGAGAAATGGACGATGAAGATGACGCTGCGAGCGATAAGCTCAGCCTCAACCTTGAGGGTACAGAGGTCGGAGCGGAATAAACCGCTTCGAGCGCATGATGACCGGCGTTTTTCATCAGGCTCACGTCTTGCTCCGGCTTCGGCCGGAGTGGGCGTAACCTAGATTACAGGAATTGGTTAAGGAGGGTTGCTCCTTGTTGGACGTCAACAATTTCGAATACATGAAGATCGGGCTTGCTTCCCCAGAGAAAATTCGTTCTTGGTCCCGCGGAGAAGTGAAAAAACCGGAAACGATCAACTATCGTACGTTGAAACCGGAAAAAGAAGGGCTGTTCTGCGAAAAGATTTTTGGCCCTACAAAAGACTGGGAATGTCATTGCGGTAAATACAAACGCGTCCGTTATAAAGGCGTTGTCTGTGATCGTTGTGGCGTTGAAGTAACACGTGCGAAAGTACGCCGCGAACGGATGGGCCACATTGAGCTCGCTGCTCCGGTATCGCATATCTGGTACTTCAAAGGTATTCCGAGCCGTATGGGTCTTGCTCTGGATATGTCTCCAAGATCTCTTGAAGAGATTATTTATTTTGCATCATATGTTGTAACTGATCCAGGAGAAACTCCACTGGAGAAAAAACAGCTGTTGTCCGAGAAAGAATACCGCAGCTACCGTGAAAAATACGGTTATGGTTTCCATGCTGGCATGGGCGCAGAAGCGGTTAAAAAATTGCTTCAAGACCTTGACATAGACAAAGAGCTTGAGTTCCTGAAAGAAGAGCTCCGGACTGCGCAAGGACAACGTCGTAATCGTGCAATCAAACGTCTGGAAGTTATCGAAGCATTCCGCAACTCCGGCAACAAGCCAGAGTGGATGATCATGGATGTACTTCCTGTTATCCCGCCGGAACTTCGTCCAATGGTACAGTTGGATGGTGGACGTTTTGCAACGTCTGACCTGAATGACTTGTACCGTCGTGTAATCAACCGGAATAACCGTCTGAAACGTCTGCTTGATCTGGGCGCGCCAGATATTATCGTGCAAAATGAAAAACGGATGTTGCAGGAAGCTGTTGACGCATTGATCGATAATGGTCGTCGTGGACGCCCGGTAACGGGTCCTGGTAACCGTCCATTGAAATCTCTCAGCCACATGCTGAAAGGTAAACAAGGACGTTTCCGTCAAAACTTGCTCGGTAAACGGGTTGACTATTCTGGTCGTTCCGTTATCGTGGTTGGACCTTACCTGAAAATGTATCAGTGTGGTCTGCCAAAAGATATGGCACTTGAATTGTTCAAGCCTTTTGTTATGAAAGAGCTTGTAAATAAAGGGCTTGCCCACAACATCAAGAGCGCAAAACGTAAAGTTGAGCGTGTAAGTCCTGAAGTATGGGATGTTCTTGAAGAAGTAATCAAGGAGCATCCGGTTCTGTTGAACCGTGCCCCTACGCTTCACAGACTCGGTATTCAAGCATTTGAACCGATTCTCGTTGAAGGTAAAGCAATTCGTCTTCACCCGCTCGTATGTACGGCATACAATGCCGACTTTGACGGTGACCAAATGGCCGTGCACGTTCCCTTGTCCGCTGAAGCTCAAGCGGAAGCACGTATCCTGATGCTTGCATCGGGTAACATTTTGAACCCGAAAGACGGTAAACCGGTTGTTACTCCTTCCCAGGATATGGTGCTTGGTTCTTACTACCTCACTATGGATAACAAGGAAGAAAAGGGCACAGGTATGATCTTGCGTACAGTTAACGAAGCTGTATCGGCATACCAACGTGGTACTGCTGGTCTGCATGCGCGTGTAGCTATTCCGGTTAAGGCGCTTGGTAAAACAAGCTTCACGGAAGAACAACAAGAAGGAATGTTGCTGACAACTGTCGGTAAAATTATCTTCAATGAAATTTTCCCGGCAAGCTTCCCGTATATCAATGATGCGACTCGTGCTAACCTGTACCAAGGTACTGCAGATCACTCATTTGTATATGAAAAAGGTGCTGATCTCAGAGAAGCTATTATGAATGCCCCTCTGGCTGGCGGTGTCGGTAAAGAATACCTCGGCTCCATCATTGCACGTTGTTTTGAAATTTATCACACAACGGAAACAGCCGTTATTTTGGATAAAATTAAACAACTTGGTTTCACATACTCTACACGTGCCGGTATTACGGTTGCGGTATCTGATGTTATCGTTCCGCCTGAGAAGTTTGAAATTCTTAGACAATCTGAGGAAAAAGCACAAATCGTTACGAATCAGTACCGTCGTGGTCTGATTACGAATGAAGAGCGCTATGACCGTATCATTGATATTTGGTCAAAATCCAAAGATGACATCACTGAGATTCTGATGAAGTCCATGGATCGTTACAACTCGATCATGATGATGGTAGACTCCAAAGCACGGGGTAACAAATCGCAAATCACCCAATTGGGCGGTATGCGTGGTCTGATGGCCAACCCATCCGGTCGAATTATCGAACTCCCAATCAAATCGAACTTCCGTGAAGGTCTGACGGTACTCGAGTACTTTATCTCCACTCACGGAGCGCGTAAAGGTTTGGCGGATACAGCCCTGCGTACAGCCGATTCAGGTTACCTGACTCGTCGTCTCGTAGACGTAGCCCAAGACGTAATCGTGCGTGATGATGATTGTGGTACAGATAAAGGCTTTACGGTAAGTCGTATCCAGGATGGTAAAGAGGTTATCGAAGACCTCTACGACCGTATTGAAGGCAGATACTGCTTCGAGACTCTTCGTCATCCGGAAACGAAAGAAATCATTGTAGGTCGCAATGAATTGATTGACTCCGATAAAGCAGAAGCGATTATCAAAGCAGGTATTACTAAATTGCAAATCCGCTCCGTCCTCAGCTGCCGTGCAAGTCATGGTGTCTGCAAGAAGTGTTATGGTCGCAACCTCGCGACTGGTAAACACGTGGAGATTGGTGAAGCAGTTGGTATTATCGCAGCACAGTCCATTGGTGAGCCAGGAACACAGCTTACAATGCGTACGTTCCATACTGGTGGTGTAGCCGGAGACGATATTACGCAAGGTTTGCCACGTATCCAGGAGTTGTTCGAAGCTCGTAATCCTAAGGGTCAAGCAACGATCAGTGAAATCGATGGTGTGGTTAAAGAGATTCGCGAAGCGAAAGATCGTCGTGAAATCGAAATTCAAGGTGAAGCGGAATCCAAAGTATACGCCGTTACCTACGGTTCCCGTGTGCGCGTAAGCGAAGGCGCGGAAGTTGAAGCGGGTGACGAGTTGACAGACGGTTCCATTGATCCAAAAGAGATGTTACGGATTAAAGGCATACGTGGTGTACAAAACTACATTCTGCAGGAAGTACAACGCGTATATCGTAACCAAGGCGTAGAAATTAACGATAAGCACGTTGAAGTTATGATCCGTCAAATGCTGCGTAAAATCCGTATCGTAGATGCAGGAGATACAACGCTGTTGCCAGGATCGTTCGTGGATATGCATGAGTACGAAAGAGCTAACAAAATTGCGATTCTTAGTGATAAAGAGCCGGCGGTTGCTAAACCAATCCTGCTCGGTATTACGAAAGCATCCCTGGAAACAGACTCCTTCCTCTCGGCGGCTTCGTTCCAAGAAACTACACGTGTATTGACAGATGCAGCGATCAAAGGTAAAGTCGATCAGTTGCTCGGTCTGAAGGAAAATGTAATCATCGGTAAATTGATTCCTGCCGGTACAGGTATGCACCGTTACCGCAGCATCAAATTTGCTGAGCCAGAAGATGGCCAATCTTCAGTAGAAGAACTTGAGCCAGTTTCGGTTGATTAAATATATTTCTCCTCATTAGAGGAGAGTGAAAGTTTTGTGCGTCAGGAGACGGACGTTTGTATGATACAGGCGGACGAATCCTGATGTACGTAAACTTTTAAAAAATGTTTTAGGATTAGCATTGACAATGCTTGCGCTAGATGCTAATATATCAAAGGTGCGTGGGCAGCTGATTGTACATGGTTCTATTCGGAGGAATACACAATGTCTAATGAAAAAGCCTTGCAAGATGCTCATGTCAAAATAGGTACCAAACAGACCATGCGGATGGTGCAGACAGGTATGGCTTCTGAAGTCTATGTCGCAGAAGATAGTGATCCGCAGCTTACTTCCAAAATCATTGCTTTGTGTGAACAACACAATGTGAAATGCACGAGAGTGGATACAATGAAAAATCTCGGCAAGGCTTGCGGGATTGGAGTAGGAGCAGCTATGGCTGCTGTCGTAAAATCATAGGGTAAGGAACGTTTTTGTCCGAGAACTTTTAAGGATTCTCCAAGGCAAAAACTTTTCATTTGTCTTTTTATGAACCGCCTGGGTCTGTGGACTTAGTGCAAAGAGGTTTATAAAGAAACATGAATATTTGAGGAAGGGGGTGGCAATCACATGCCAACTATTAACCAACTGGTTCGTAAAGGACGTCAAGCAAAAGTTGAGAAGTCAAAATCTCCAGCTTTGCAAAAAGGATTCAACGCTTTGAAACGTGAATCTACTAACATCAGTGCCCCACAAAAACGTGGTGTCTGCACTCGTGTAGGTACAATGACTCCACGTAAACCAAACTCTGCACTTCGTAAGTATGCCCGTGTTCGTTTGACGAACCGTCTCGAGGTTACTGCTTATATCCCGGGAATCGGACATAACCTTCAAGAGCACAGTGTGGTATTGATCCGCGGAGGTAAAGTTAAAGACCTTGCAGGAGTTCGTTATCACATCGTTCGTGGAGCTCTCGATACTGCTGGTGTAAACAACCGTATGCAAGCTCGTTCGAAATACGGCGCTAAACGTCCAAAAGCTAAAAAAGCCTAAACTATTATAGGCAGATAGCCTGAAAGCCTTCTGGTCTAAGTCTGGAAGGTACAGGATCTGCTGAACAAGAAAGAAAGGGGGATATCCATGCCACGCAAAGGTCCAGTTACGAAAAGAGACGTTCTGCCTGATCCGTTATATAACAGCAAGTTGGTTACTCGTTTAATCAACCGCATCATGATCGGCGGAAAACGCGGTGTTGCTCAAAGCATTCTGTATAATGCGTTCAAGTTGATTCAAGAACGTACGGGTAATGACCCTATGGAAGTATTTGAAGCAGCAATCAAGAACATCATGCCAGTCCTGGAAGTTAAAGCTCGCCGTGTCGGCGGTGCCAACTACCAAGTACCAATCGAGGTGAAACCAGAGAGACGTACTGCTCTGGGATTACGTTGGCTCGTGAACTACTCCCGCAACCGCGGTGAGAAAACAATGGAAGAGCGTTTGGCGGCTGAGATCATCGACGCTTCCAACAACACAGGCGCTTCCGTTAAAAAACGTGAAGATACGCACAAAATGGCTGAAGCGAACAAAGCGTTTGCTCACTACCGTTGGTAGGATTCAGTTCACAATAAAAAAACTTCAATTTTGAAGGGAGACCCATTTCATGGCTAGAGAGTTCTCCTTAAAAAATACACGTAATATCGGGATCATGGCTCATATTGATGCGGGTAAAACCACGACAACTGAGCGGATCCTGTTTTACACAGGACGTACGCACAAAATCGGTGAAGTACACGAAGGCGCTGCGACAATGGACTGGATGGAACAGGAACAGGAGCGCGGAATTACGATTACTTCCGCTGCAACTACCGCTGCTTGGAAAGGCCACCGCGTTAATATTATTGATACCCCGGGACACGTTGACTTCACTGTTGAAGTTGAACGTTCCCTTCGTGTATTGGACGGAGCAGTTGGTGTATTCAGTGCGAAAGAAGGCGTTGAGCCTCAGTCCGAAACCGTATGGAGACAGGCTGACAAGTACGGCGTACCTCGTATCGCATATGTAAACAAAATGGATATCATCGGTGCTGACTTCCTGAACGTTGTATCTGACATGCGTGATCGCCTTCAAGCGAACGCTGTTGCGATTCAACTTCCAATCGGCGCTGAAAATGATTTCAAAGGTATCATCGATATCGTTGCACAAAGAGCTCATATGTACAAAGATGACCTTGGTCAAGATATCGAAGAAACCGACATTCCTGCAGAGTTTGCAGATCAAGTTGAAGAACTTCGCAACGAGTTGATTGAGCGCGTTGCTGAACTGGATGAAGATTTGACAATGAAATACCTGGAAGGCGAAGAGATCACAATTGATGAGATCAAAACCGTACTCCGTAAAGGTGTTGTAGATGTTAAGATCTTCCCAGTTATCTGTGGATCCTCATATCGTAACAAAGGTGTTCAACTGATGTTGGATGCTGTTATCGACTACTTGCCAGCTCCAACAGATGTTGCATCGATCACGGGACATCTTGAAGATGGAACTGAAGCAATTCGTAAGTCATCCGATGAAGAGCCATTCTCCGCATTGGCATTCAAAATTATGACTGACCCTTACGTTGGTAAATTGACATTCTTCCGCGTATACTCTGGTGTTCTTCAATCCGGATCATATGTATTGAATGCCACTAAAAACAAACGTGAGCGTATCGGTCGTATCCTTCAAATGCATGCGAACAGCCGTCAAGAAATCACTGTAGTTTACTCCGGTGATATTGCAGCTGCCGTAGGTTTGAAAGATACAGGTACAGGTGATACACTATGTGATGAGAAAAATCCGGTTATCCTGGAGTCAATGAACTTCCCTGATCCGGTTATCGAAATCGCTGTTGAACCTAAAACCAAAGCTGACCAGGATAAACTGGGTGTTGCTCTCGGTAAGTTGACTGAAGAGGATCCAACTCTTCGTGCTCATACTGACGAAGAAACAGGCCAAACGATCTTGGCAGGTATGGGTGAGCTTCACCTTGATATCATCATCGACCGTATGCGTCGTGAGTTCAAGGTTGAAACTACTGTGGGTAAACCACAAGTAGCTTACCGTGAAACATTCCGTGCTCCAGCGCGCGTTGAAGGTAAATTCGTACGTCAATCCGGTGGTCGTGGTCAATACGGTCACGTATGGGTTGAATTCGAACCTCTCGAGCCGGGTACAGGCAGCCAGTTCGAAAGTAAGGTTGTCGGTGGTTCCGTACCAAGAGAATACATTCAACCTGCACTGTCAGGGATTGAAGAGCAAATGAAAAACGGCGTTATTGCAGGCTTCCCGCTTGTTGATGTTAAGGCTACAATCGTAGACGGATCTTACCATGATGTCGATTCCAATGAGATGGCATTTAAAATTGCCGGATCTATGGCGCTTAAAGCGGCTAAAGACAAGTGTAAACCAGTTCTGCTTGAGCCTATCATGAAAGTAGAAGTAACTGTTCCAGAAGAGTACATGGGTGACGTAATGGGTATGTTGAACTCCCGTCGTGGCCGCATCGAAGGTATGGATTCCCGTAGTGGAGCTCAAATCATCCGTGCTAAGGTACCTCTGTCTGAAATGTTTGGTTACTCTACAACTCTTCGTTCCGGTACTCAAGGACGCGGCGTATTCTCCATGGAACTCTCTCACTATGAAGAAGTTCCTAAGAGCATCGCTGAAGAAATCGTTGCCAAAACAAAAGGCACCGAGTAGTTTTCTCACACTGGATGCAAGTGCATAAGAATTTAATTCGGAGCACTTCATTCAGTGAAAACATAAAATTATAATTTTAAGGAGGCCACGTTCAAATGGCAAAGGCTAAATACGAACGTAATAAACCCCACGTTAACATCGGTACTATTGGTCACGTCGATCACGGTAAAACAACTCTGACTGCTGCAATCACAACTGTATTGTCCAAAACTTACGGTGGTGCTGCAATTGCATTCGACCAAATCGACAAAGCTCCAGAAGAGCGCGAACGCGGTATCACAATCTCCACATCACACGTTGAGTACGAAACTGACACTCGTCACTACGCTCACGTTGACTGCCCAGGTCACGCCGACTATGTTAAAAACATGATCACTGGTGCGGCTCAAATGGATGGAGCTATCTTGGTAGTATCCGCAGCAGACGGCCCAATGCCACAAACTCGTGAGCACATCTTGCTCTCCCGTCAAGTAGGCGTACCTTACATTGTTGTATTCTTGAACAAATGTGACATGGTTGAAGACGAAGAGTTGTTGGAATTGGTTGAGATGGAAGTTCGCGACCTTCTTAACGAATATGAGTTCCCAGGTGACGATACTCCAATCACTCGTGGATCCGCTCGTGAAGCTCTGGCAAACCCAGATGGCGAATGGGCTCAAAAAATCGTTGAGATGTTCAAAGAGATCGACACTTACATCCCACTGCCTGAGCGTCAAACTGACAAGCCTTTCTTGATGCCTGTCGAGGACGTATTCTCCATCACTGGTCGTGGTACTGTTGCTACTGGCCGTGTAGAGCGTGGTACTGTTAAAGTCGGCGAAGAGATCGAAATCGTTGGTATCACTGAAGAAACTAAAAAATCCGTTGTAACAGGCGTTGAGATGTTCCGTAAATTGTTGGATTCCGCTCAAGCGGGTGACAACATCGGTGCATTGTTGCGTGGTGTTGACCGTACTCAAATCGAGCGTGGTCAAGTACTTGCAAAACCAGGTTCTGTTAAGCCACACACAGAATTCACAGCTCAAATCTACGTTCTGACTAAAGAAGAGGGCGGACGTCACAAACCATTCTTCACTGGTTACCGTCCACAGTTCTACTTCCGTACAACTGACGTAACAGGCATCATCAACTTGCCTGAAGGTACTGAAATGGTAATGCCTGGTGATAACATCACTGTTACTGTTTCCCTGATCTCCCCAATCGCGATTGAAGAAGGAACTAAATTCTCCATTCGTGAAGGCGGACGTACAGTAGGTGCCGGTTCCGTAGCATCTATCCAAAAATAATTCGGCTTAACGCTGAATAAAGCATATGTAACAGTGTACTGGAACGAGTAACATTGTATTGTAACGAAGCTTCGGAAGAGTTCTTTATCCGACATCGGATAGAGAACTCTTTTATTATGTTTAAAGTTCGGAACCTGCGTCATACGAAATGAACATCATTTACGTGTTTAGAAGGATTGGCAAGGCAGCCTGGATATTGAAGATTAACACTGCAATAAACGAAGTCATTTCATCAGAAAAGATAAGTTTAAATGTTTTTCTTAAATATGCTTGCAATACGCCTATCTTTTCTATATAATAATGAATGTTGTTCTGTGACGTTGCGATGATGTGAGAGGTTACTGGCACACCCGGCCCCTTTGCCATGGGAGAGTGGCTAGAAAATTTTCACGGAGTATGTCCGATAAAAAATTGGGCGATAGAAGGAGGGACTAAAATGGCAAAGCAAAAAATTCGTATTCGTTTGAAAGCTTACGACCACAGAATTCTTGATCAATCCGCGGAGAAAATTGTTGAAACAGCAAAACGTTCGGGTGCTGGTGTATCCGGTCCGATTCCGCTTCCTACTGAAAAACAAATCATTACTATTCTTCGTGCGGTGCACAAGTACAAGGATTCTCGGGAACAATTCGAACAACGTACACATAAACGTTTGATCGACATCGTTAACCCGACTCCACAAACTGTGGATGCCTTGATGCGCTTGGATCTGCCGTCCGGTGTAGATATCGAAATTAAATTGTAATATAAGCTACAACAAAGACCATGTATAAAGGAAAAGAGGTGTCAACATGAAAGCAATCTTAGGAAAAAAACTCGGAATGACTCAAGTATTTACTCCTGAAGGTAACGTCGTTCCAGTAACGGTTATCGAAGCAGGCCCTTGTGTTGTTTTGCAAAAGAAAGACATTGAGAACGATGGCTACGAAGCAATTCAAATCGGTTACTCCGATAAGAAAGAGAAAAATGCTAACAAGCCAGAAGCAGGTCACGCTAAAAAAGCGAACACTGCCCCTAAGCGCTACGTTCGTGAAGTTCGCGGTATCAACATCGCAGAATATGAAGTTGGCCAAGAACTGAAAGCTGACATTTTCGCTGAAGGCGAATTCGTTGACGTAACGGGTATTTCTAAAGGTAAAGGTTTTGCCGGCGTTATCAAACGTTGGGGACAAAGCACTGGACCTATGTCACACGGTTCGCGTTACCACCGTGGCCCTGGTTCAATGGGTTCGATCCAAGCTAACCGCGTTCCTAAAGGCAAACGCCTGCCAGGACACATGGGACATGATACTATTACAATCCAACGTCTTGAAGTAGTTAAAGTAGACGCTGAGCGTAACGTGTTGCTCGTGAAAGGTTCCATTCCTGGACCGAAAAACAGTCTCATTAGAGTTAAAGAAACGGTGAAAAAATAACCACTGAAGAAAGGAGGAACACAAAATGCCAAAAGTATCAGTTTACAATGTAGATGGTAGCCAAGTAGGCGAAGTTGAATTGAACGATGCGGTTTTCGGAATTGAGCCGAACCAACACGTTCTGTACGATGCAGTTCTTATGCAACGCGCTTCCCTTCGTCAAGGTACCCACAAAGTAAAAGGACGTTCTGAAGTTCGTGGCGGTGGACGTAAGCCTTGGAAACAAAAAGGTACAGGTCGCGCTCGTCAAGGTTCAATTCGTTCACCACAATGGAAAGGCGGCGGTATCGTATTTGGTCCAACACCACGGAGCTATGCGTATAAACTGCCTAAGAAAGTTCGCCGCTTGGCGATCAAATCAGCCCTTTCATCCAAAGTGCTTGACAATGACATTATCGTTTTGGACGCTCTCACGTTGAGCACGCCTAAAACTAAAGAATTTGCAGCCATCTTGAGTAACCTCAAAGTGGGACGTAAAGCTTTGATTGTAGCTCCTAGCTATGATGATAATGTAGCTCTTTCCGCACGGAATATTCCAGGCGTGAAATTCGTAGCTGCTGACGGTATTAATGTTCTTGACGTGCTCTCGCACGACAAATTGATCATTACGAAAGAAGCAGTTCAGAAGGTAGAGGAGGTGCTCGCGTAATGAAGGATCCTCGTGATATTGTAAAACGTCCGATTATTACGGAACGTACTGCTGACATGATGAACGACTTGAAATATGTATTTGAAGTCGATATCCGTGCAAACAAAACCGAGATCAAAAAGGCAGTAGAAGCTATTTTCAATGTAAAAGTGAAAAACGTGAACACGCTTCGTGTTCCAGCTAAGCCGAAACGGTACGGACGTTATTCCGGATATACTAGCGAATGGAAAAAAGCGTTTGTAACGTTGACAAAAGACAGCAAAACGCTTGAGTTCTTTGAAACTGTATAATTGAATTTTTGAAGTAAGGAGGGAAACCCAGTGCCAATCAAAAAGTATAAACCAACATCCCCGGCAAGACGGAACATGTCCGTTTCTACATTTGAGGAAATCACCACAAATCAGCCGGAGAAATCGTTGTTGGCCCCGTTGAGCAAACAAGCAGGCCGCAACAACCAAGGTAAAATTACAGTTCGTCACCATGGTGGTGGACACAAACGTAAATACCGTATCATTGACTTCAAACGTACTAAAGATGGAATACCGGGCCGCGTTGCTACGATTGAGTATGACCCGAACCGTACATCCAACATCGCTCTGATTCACTATGCTGATGGTGAAAAGCGTTATATCATCGCTCCTAAAGGTTTGAAAGTTGGAGATCAAGTGTTCTCCGGACCTGAATCAGACATCAAAATCGGTAACGCACTGCCACTCGAAAACATTCCAGTAGGTACCGTTATCCACAACATCGAGTTGAAACCAGGTAAAGGCGGACAATTGGTTCGTGCTGCTGGTACAGAAGCTCAATTGCTTGGTAAAGAAGAAAAATACGTTTCCGTTCGTCTCTCTTCCGGAGAAGTTCGTCGTATTTTGAAAGTTTGCCGCGCGACAATCGGATCTGTAGGTAACCAAGACCACGAGCTCATCAAAATCGGTAAAGCCGGTCGTAGCCGTTGGTTGGGTAAACGTCCTGAGGTTCGTGGTGTAGTAATGAACCCTAACGATCACCCACACGGTGGTGGTGAAGGTCGTGCTCCAATCGGACGTAAATCGCCAATGTCACCATGGGGTAAACCTACACTTGGTTACAAAACGCGTAAGAAAAATAAAGCTTCTGATAAATACATCATTCGCCGCCGCACGAAGTAATACACACTGTGCATAACTTCGTGAGGCATCTGCGGATGCATAATAGCTATGTTTGAAGGGAGGATCTCCACATGGGTCGCAGTTTGAAAAAAGGGCCATTCATTGATGGCTACATGCTTAAAAAGGTAGAAGAGATGGAAGCTTCAGGTAAGAAGAATGTGATCAAAACCTGGTCCCGTCGTTCTACAATTTTCCCGCAATTCATCGGACACACATTTGGCGTTTACGATGGTCGTAAACACGTGCCAGTGTATGTAACTGAGGACATGGTCGGACACAAACTGGGTGAGTTCGCTCCAACCCGTACGTACAAAGGCCATACTGCTGATGATAAGAAAACAAGAAGATAAATGAATATCTTTAATGTTTGAAAGGAGGTTACACAATGGAAGCAAAAGCACATGCTAAGTTTATCCGGATTGCTCCTCGTAAAGCTCAACTCGTTGTTGACTTGATTCGTGGCAAGCAAGTAGGTGAGGCGGTTGCCATTCTCCGTCACACTCCGAAATCTGCTTCTCCAATCGTTGAGAAGTTGCTTAACTCCGCTATTGCGAATGCGGAACATAACTATTCTTTGGATGTTAACAAATTGGTTATCTCGCAAGCTTACGTGAACCAAGGACCGACAATGAAGCGTTTCCGCCCTCGTGCAATGGGACGTGCAAGTCGTATTAACAAACGTACTAGCCACATTACTTTGGTGGTATCTGAGAAGTAGAAGGAGGGGAAATGTGTGGGCCAAAAGGTAAATCCAGTCGGACTCCGTGTCGGAATTATCCGTGACTGGGAATCTAAGTGGTATGCAGGCAAAGACTTCGGTGATCTTTTGATGGAAGACGTGAGAATTCGTGAATTCCTGAAAAATAAATTGAAAGACTCCGCTTTATCTCGTGTAGAAATTGAGAGAGCGGCTAACCGCGTAAACGTAACGATTCACACTGCTAAACCAGGTATGGTTATTGGTAAGGGTGGTTCGGAAGTTGAAAATCTTCGTAACCAAATTACGAAAATTGCTGGCGGTAAAAAAGTACACATCAACATTTCTGAAATTAAGAACCAAGACTTGGACGCTGTTCTTGTAGCTGAAAGCATTGCACAACAATTGGAACGTCGTGTTTCTTTCCGTCGTGCTCTGAAACAAGCAATTCAAAGAACTATGCGCTCCGGTGCTAAAGGTATCAAAACTCAAGTAGGCGGACGTCTTGGCGGTGCTGAGATCGCACGTTCTGAAGGCTACAGCGAAGGAACTGTTCCACTGCACACACTGCGTGCTGACATTGACTACGGTACAGCAGAGGCTCATACTACTTACGGACTTATCGGCGTAAAAGTATGGATCTATCGTGGAGAGGTTCTTCCTACGGCTAAGAAACAAGCTGCTAAGGAAGGAGGCAACTAATCATGTTGGTACCAAAACGCGTAAAACACCGTAAGCAACAACGTGGACATATGAAAGGCCAAGCTAAAGGCGGAACGACTCTGAACTTTGGCGAATACGGTCTGCAAGCTACGGAACCGGCTTGGATTACGAACCGTCAAATCGAAGCGGCTCGTATTGCGATGACTCGTTACATCAAACGTGGTGGTAAAGTTTGGATCAAAATTTTCCCAGACAAACCAATCACTCAAAAGCCTCTCGAGGTTCGGATGGGTAGCGGTAAAGGTAACGTAGAAAAATGGGTTGCAGTAGTGAAACCAGGTAAGATCATGTTTGAACTTGCTGGTGTACCGGAGGAAATTGCACGCGAAGCAATGCGTCTTGCCGCTCACAAACTGCCAATCAAAACGAAGTTCGTGAAACGTGAAGAATTGGGTGGTGAAGCAAATGAAAGCTAGTGAATTTCGCAACCTAACCTCTGCTGAAATCGAGCAAAAGATTGCCGGATTTAAAGAAGAACTCTTTAACCTCCGCTTTCAATTAGCTACCGGTCAGCTGGATAACCCGACTCGCATCCGTGATGTGCGGAAAGAAATAGCTCGTGCTAAAACCATTATCCGTGAGAGAGAATTGGGAATCGGTTAATTAGGGATAGGATGGACAATCCGTCCGTAATCAGGAAGGAGGCCAACAATGAGCGAAGAACGTAACGCACGTAAAGTGCAAACTGGTAAAGTGGTCAGCGATAAAATGGACAAAACGATTGTTGTTGCTGTAGAAACTTACAAAAAACACAACTTGTACCATAAACGCATTAAGGTTACTAAAAAATTCAAAGCGCATGACGAAGAAAACACTGCGAAAATCGGTGACACGGTGAAAATCATGGAGACTCGTCCGCTTTCGAAAGATAAACGCTGGAGACTTACTGAAATCGTAGAAAAAGCGGTTATCATCTAATGCATCAGCAGCATTGCTGAAAGGAGGAATACTAAATGATTCAACCATTTACACGTTTGACTGTGGCCGACAACTCCGGTGCGAAGGAACTGATGTGTATCCGCGTACTCGGCGGTACGGGACGTCGTACAGCTCAAATCGGTGATCTGATCGTTTGTTCTGTTAAACAAGCAACACCAGGCGGCGTTGTCAAAAAAGGTGATGTAGTTAGAGCGGTTGTCGTTCGTACGAAACGTTCTGTACGTCGTAAAGACGGTTCCTACATCGGTTTTGATGAAAATGCAGCGGTTGTTGTAAAAGACGACAGAAGCCCACGTGGAACACGTATTTTCGGACCAGTTGCTCGCGAACTTCGCGATAAAGACTTCATGAAAATCGTTTCCTTGGCTCCAGAAGTTATCTAAAGCTTAATCTCGTGATGTTAGAAACAGGAGGTGTACGAAATGCCAAGAGTGAAAAAAGTTCTGGAATCCCATAACAACAAACTTCACGTTAAAAAGGAAGATACGGTTATGGTGATCAGCGGTAAAGACAAAGGTAAAAAAGGCCGTGTCATCGCTGCTTATCCTCGTGAGAACCGCGTCCTTGTGGAAGGTGTTAACATGGTGAAAAAACACCAGAAGCCTAACCAGCAAAATCCGCAAGGCGGCATTATCGAGAAGGAAGCTCCGATTCACGTTTCCAACGTAATGCACATCGATCCGAAGAGCGGAAAAGTAACCCGTGTAGGTTACAAAGTTTTGGATAACGGTAAGAAAGTGCGCGTTGCTAAACGTTCCGGAGAAATTATCGACTAATTGAACCGAATGAGAAAGGAGGGCTATGATTCATGGCATCAAGAATGAAAGAACGTTACCTGCAAGAAATCGCTCCTGCTTTGATGCAGAAGTTTAACTATACAACGGTAATGCAAGTGCCGAAAATCGAGAAAATCGTTATCAACATGGGTGTGGGCGACGCTGTCCAAAACTCTAAAGTGTTGGATTCTGCAGTAAACGATTTGCAACTGATCGCGGGTCAAAAACCTGTAATCACTCGTGCTAAAAAATCTATCGCAGGTTTCAAACTGCGTGAGAATATGCCTATCGGTGCGAAAGTTACATTACGCGGTGAGCGTATGTACTTCTTCCTAGATAAGCTGCTCAACGTAACGCTTCCTCGTGTCCGCGACTTCCGCGGTGTATCGAGTAATGCTTTCGATGGACGTGGTAACTATACACTGGGTCTGAAAGAGCAATTGATCTTCCCGGAGATCGAATACGATAAAGTTGATAAAGTCCGCGGTATGGATATTGTCATTGTAACAACGGCGAAAACAGACGAAGAGTCCCGTGAATTGCTTACGCAAATGGGAATGCCTTTCGTTAAGTAATGTTGGCATAACGTTTCCGGGTGTCTGGAAAGACTCCCTTTTCTCCGAAATTATTTAGGAGGTGTCAGGCTAAGTGGCAAAAACTTCGATGAAAGTTAAACAACAACGTACACCTAAGTTTAAAGTACGTGCATATACACGCTGTGAGCGTTGCGGACGTCCACATTCGGTCCTGCAAAAGTTCAAAATTTGCAGAATTTGTTTCCGTGAATTAGCTTATAAAGGCCAGATCCCTGGCGTGAAAAAAGCAAGCTGGTAAAAAGTCCTGAACGGGAAGGAGGTTAACTCACAATGACTATGTCTGATCCAATTGCAGATATGCTTACTCGTATTCGTAACGCGAACACTGTTCGTCACGAAACGGTAGAAATGCCTGCTTCAACAATGAAAAAACAAATCGCCGATATCCTGAAGCGTGAAGGTTTCATCCGTGACGCTGAAGTTATCGATGATAACAAACAAGGGATTATCCGTGTTTTCCTGAAATACGGTCAAAATAACGAGCGCGTTATCACTGGTCTGAAAAGAATCAGTAAACCTGGTCTTCGTGTTTACACGAAAAGCAACGAAGTACCTCGTGTACTTGGTGGCCTGGGAATCGCGATCATCTCGACATCTAAAGGTATCATGACGGACAAAGAAGCTCGTCAATCGAAATCCGGCGGAGAAGTCGTTTGCTACGTTTGGTAATATAACGTCACAAGATAGGAGGTGCAACATATGTCTCGTATTGGTCGCAAACCAATCACAGTACCAAGTGGTGTAGACATCACCCTGGACAACACCGTTATTACGGTAAAAGGACCTAAAGGAACTTTGACTCGTGAGCTTCATAAAGACATGAAGGTTACAGTTGAAAATAACGAAATCACAGTTGTGCGTCCTTCCGATAACAAAACTCACCGTTCTTTGCACGGCACAACGCGTAGCGTTGTAAACAATATGGTGAGCGGCGTTACTGAAGGATTCGCGAAATCTCTGGAATTGGTTGGGGTCGGATATCGTGCAAGCAAATCCGGAGATAAAATCGTTCTGAACGTTGGTTACTCTCACCCGGTTGAAATTACACCGGAAGCGGGAATCGAATTCGAAGTACCTTCGAATACAAAAATCATCGTTCGCGGAATTGACAAAGAGCGTGTAGGTGCTTACGCTGCTAAAATCCGTTCCGTACGTGAACCTGAGCCGTACAAAGGTAAAGGTATTAAATATGAAGGCGAGCGTATCATCCGTAAGGAAGGTAAAGCCGGTAAGAAGAAATAAGATTTCTCTTACCGCCTTTGCGCGGCTTTCGGCTTGCTTGCTTCGTGTGTTTCTAATATACCCCGTGGCTTCTGCTTTGAAGCCAGCGAGGTAACCTGAAAGGAGTGAATCTTTGAGATGATTACGAAACCAGATAAAAATAAGGCTCGTCTGAAAAGACACCTTCGTGTTCGTAAGAAAATCCAAGGAACGGCAGCACGTCCTCGTTTGAACGTATTCCGTTCTGGTAAACATATGTATGCTCAAATCATCGATGATGTTGCTGGTGTAACAATCGCTTCCGCGTCTACCGTAGACAAAGAATTGAGCACTGACATCAAAAATGGTGCATCTGTTGAATCAGCTCGTAAAGTTGGCGAACTCGTTGCTAAACGTGCGAAAGACAAAGGTGTTTCCAACATCGTATTTGACCGTAGCGGTTATCTGTACCATGGTCGTATCGCAGCATTGGCTGAAGCGGCTCGTGAAGCAGGACTTGAGTTTTAAGATATTTTTCAAAAGGAGGTTAACGACTTGCGTGTAGATCCGAATACTTTGGAACTGACTGAAAGAGTTGTAAATATTAATCGCGTAGCTAAAGTAGTAAAAGGCGGACGCCGTTTCAGCTTTAGCGCACTGGTTGTAGTCGGCGACGGCAACGGCTGGGTTGGAGCTGGTATCGGTAAAGCGGGCGAAGTACCTGATGCAATTCGCAAAGGTATTGAAGACGCTAAGAAAAACCTTGTACACGTTCCACTCGTAGGAACATCGATTCCTCACTTGGTAACAGGTAAGTTCGGCGCAGGACGCGTGCTGTTGAAACCAGCATCTGAAGGTACTGGTGTTATCGCTGGTGGTCCTGTACGTGCGGTTCTCGAACTTGCTGGTGTAGGTGACATTTTGACAAAATCTCTGGGTTCTTCGAATTCCATGAACATGGTCAATGCGACTTTGGAAGGTTTGTCCCGTTTGAAGCGTGCTGAAGACGTGGCTAAACTGCGCGGAAAATCCGTCGAAGAGCTTCTGGGTTAAGGAGGGAATTCTCATGGCTAAATTAGAAATTACCCTCGTCCGCAGTTTGATCGGACGTCCGGAGACGCAAAGAACAACTGTGAAAACATTGGGTTTGCGCAAAATCAATAGCAAAGTGGTACAAAACGATAATCCTGCCATCCGTGGTATGATTAACAAAGTAAGCCACTTGGTTGCTGTTAAAGAAGTAGAAGCTTAATATCGGGTTAATCCCACAAATCTTTAAGGAGGTGCAACGAACGATGAAGTTACATGAGCTTTCACCATCTCCTGGATCCCGCAAAGAACGTAAACGTGTTGGTCGCGGTCCAAGTAGTGGTACAGGTAAAACATCAGGTCGCGGTCACAAAGGACAAAATTCTCGTTCTGGCGGTGGAGTACGTCCAGGCTTCGAAGGTGGACAAAATCCATTGTATCGTCGCTTGCCAAAACGTGGTTTTGTAAACCCAACTCGCAAAGAATATGCAGTTGTGAATACTGAAGACCTGAACAGTTTTGCTGCGGGTACTGAAGTAACTCCAGAATTCTTGATGACGAACGGCGTAGTTAAAAACGCTAAATCCGGAATCAAAATCCTGGGTAACGGTGATGTCACTGTGAAGCTGACTGTTAAAGCTAACAAGTTTTCTCAATCTGCTATTGAGAAAATTGAAGCTGCCGGCGGTACAACCGAGGTGATTTAATGTTCAAGACCCTAAAGAATATCTGGCGGGTTGAAGATCTGCGCAAAAGGGTATTATTTACCCTTTTTGTACTGATCATTTACCGCATCGGCTCCTTTGTTCCCGTACCGGGAGTTAACAAAGACGTGTTCGAAGCGACAAATTCTGCGGGTAAAGAAGTTTTTGGACTTCTCAATACGTTCTCGGGTGGAGCGCTCTTCCAGTTCTCGATATTTGCGCTCGGGATCGTGCCTTACATCACTGCGTCTATCATAGTACAGTTGCTTTCCATGGACGTTATTCCTAAATTAGCGGAGTGGGCAAAGCAAGGTGAACAAGGTAAGAAGAAATCTGCACAATTGACCCGTTATTTAACGATTGGCCTGGCATTGATTCAAGCGTTTGGTACGTCGATCGGATTCAACCGCTTGTACAATACAGACATGATTCCTAACGCTACATTTGCAGATTATATCTTGATCGCGATTGTACTTACGGCCGGTACTTCATTCCTGATGTGGCTTGGTGAGCAGATCACCGAGAAGGGCATAGGAAACGGGATTTCGATCTTGATCTTTGCGGGTATCCTATCTACGGTGCCTAACATTATCAAACAAACGATCGAATCCGACTTCATTCAACCTGACCAACTGTTTATGAATATTCTTAAAGGTGTTATCATCGCAATTGTTATTGTGTTGATCATCATAGGGGTCATTTACATTCAGCAGGCGATTCGGAAAATTCCGGTACAGTACGCTAAACGTGTCGTAGGTAACAAAATGTACGGTGGACAGAATACACATATCCCGCTGAAAATTAATGCAGCAGGTGTTATCCCTGTCATCTTCGCATCATCGTTGTTGATGTTCCCGACGATCATCGCCAACTTCTGGGCAGATCGCCTTTGGGCACAGTGGATCGGACAGAACCTGACTACACACAAACCTCTGGGTATGTTGTTGTATGTCGTGATGATCTTCGGTTTCACATTCTTCTATACTTTCGTACAGATGAATCCACAGCAGATGGCTGATAATATGAAAAAGAACGGCGGTTACATCCCAGGCATTCGCCCGGGTAAAGCAACCGAGAAATATCTGACCCGTGTCATGACTCGTTTGACAATGGCCGGTGCCATGTTCTTGGCAGTCATTTCCGTTCTGCCTGTAATCTTGGGGGCACTGTCTGGTTTGCCTCAATCTGCGCAAATTGGAGGAACATCCCTCCTGATCGTTATCGGTGTTGCGCTGGATACGATGAAGCAAATCGAAAGCCAATTGATCAAACGCCACTACAAAGGTTTTATCAATAAATAGGCAATAGGTACCGGTCGAGTGAAGATTTACTTGCCGGCACCTATTGTGCTGTTTGTTGATGTAGGGTAGTCTTGGAGGGAGTGACATAACGTGAACATCCTATTCATGGGCCCTCCGGGGGCAGGAAAAGGAACGCAAGCAGACGTCATCGTGAAAGAGTTCGGTATTCCCCATATTTCAACAGGCGATGCATTTCGTCTCGCGATCAAACAGGGAACTCCCATTGGCATGAAAGCCAAGGAATATATGGATCAAGGATTGCTTGTACCAGATGATGTAACCATTGGCATCGTTGAAGAACGTTTGCAGCAGCCTGACTGCAGAGAAGGTTTCCTCTTGGACGGATTTCCAAGAACCCTTTCGCAAGCAGAAGCGCTCGATGGCATTCTGGATCGATTGAACTCAGGTCTCGATCATGTAATCAACCTGAAAGTGGATCGCAACAAATTGCTCGCTCGTTTGACGGGTCGTCGAATTTGTAAAAACTGTGGTTCCACTTATCATGTGGTATTCAATCCGCCTAAGCAGGAAGGTATTTGTGATAAATGCGCTGGTGAGTTGTATCAACGCTCTGATGATAATGAAGAGAGTGTAGGTACACGACTGGACGAGTATATCAACAAAACAGCACCACTCCTCACGTTCTATGAGACTAAAGGTCTTCTTCGTCAAATGAACGGAGAACAGGATATCGATCAAGTTTCTCAAGAAATCGTGTCCTTACTGAGAGGTTAATTGATGATCATTGGTAAGTCCGAAACGGAACTGGGCTTGATGAGGGAAGCAGGGAGAATTGTTGCGGAAACGCATCGTCTCTTGGCAGAGCATATCGCTCCCGGTATTACGACTGGAGAACTTGACCATATGGCTGATCAATATATCCGCAGTCAAGGAGCTGTGCCGTCTTTCAAAGGTTATAACGGTTTCCCTGCCAGTGTGTGCGCTTCAGTCAATGAAGAGTTGGTACATGGATTTCCCGGCAAACGCAAGTTGAACGAGGGCGATATCGTTACGTTTGACATTGGCGCGCAGTACCAGGGGTATCATGGAGATTCCGCCTGGACTTATCCGGTCGGCCGTATTTCCGAAGAAGCCCGTCGTCTTCTGGACGTTACCGAGGCTTCGTTATACGCAGGTCTGGCGCTGGTAAAACCGGACGCTCGCTTGTTTACAATATCTCATGCGATTCAGAAATATATTGAAGATGAAGGGTTCTCCGTAGTTCGTGAATATGTCGGTCACGGCATAGGCGCAGATCTGCACGAAGAACCACAGATTCCGAACTATGGTCTTCCCGATCGGGGACCACGGCTTAAAGCGGGCATGGTGCTGGCCATAGAGCCGATGGTTAACGTAGGTAGACGGTATGTGAAAACGTTGGAAGATAACTGGACTGTCGTCACGGTTGATGGTAAGTTATGTGCACACTTTGAACACACCGTAGCAGTTACACCAGATGGTATGGAAATTTTCACGAAACTGAATGCGTAGGTGATGAGGCATGAACAGTCAGTCTAATCCGCAGCTCGGTCAACTTGTGAAGATCCGTAAAGGCCGCAATGCGGACCAAGCCGCAGTAATTGTTGCTATAGCGGACGGTAAGTTCGTATATATTGCGGATGGAGACAAACGTAAGTTTGATCAACCAAAGAAGAAGAATCTTCTTCATCTTGAGCTCCAGCCCATGATTAGCAGCGAGGTTGTGAACAGTTTAAACGAGAGTGGTCGGGTGACAAATGGAAAGCTCCGTTACGCGGTTCATTCATTTCTGGAATCCACCAACATTCAAGCTGAAGAGAAAGGAGACTGACTAATGGCTAAGGAAGATGTCATTGAAGTGGAAGGTACGGTTCTCGAACCGCTACCGAATGCAACATTCAAGGTTGAGCTTGAGAACGGTCATCAAATTCTCGCTCACGTTTCCGGAAAACTGCGGATGCACTTTATCCGTATCCTGACTGGAGACAAAGTAGTTGTTCAGTTGTCGCCTTATGATTTAACAAAAGGTCGCATAACTTACCGTAAATAGTAGTAGACAGTTGCAATGAACTGTGAAGCTTATGTAGCGGGTTTTGCCCGGCAAAACTTGCGAAAGCTTCGAAGCCGGTTTTACAATAGTAGAACAAGGTCAATGCTTACGAAGAGGGTTTTGCTTAGCAAAACTTTGAGGAGGTAATTCACATGAAGGTAAGACCTTCGGTCAAGCCGATTTGCGAAAAGTGCAAAGTCATTCGCCGCAAAGGGAATGTTATGGTTATCTGTGAAAATCCGAAACACAAACAAAAACAAGGTTAAAGAAGGGGGTGTAGCGTAAAATGGCACGTATATCTGGTGTGGATTTGCCACGTGATAAGCGCGTTGAGATCGCCTTGACTTATATTTTCGGAATCGGTAAAACGACTTCCCAGAAAATTCTGAGCACAACAGGCATCAATCCGGACACTCGTGTTCGTGATTTGACGGAAGATGAAGTCAGCAAATTGCGTGAAAGTATCGATAAAGAGGTCAAAGTAGAAGGTGACCTGCGTCGAGAAATCTCTTTGAATATTAAACGTTTGACGGAGATCGGTTGTTACCGTGGAGTTCGTCATCGTCGTGGTCTGCCTGTTCGTGGACAACGTACGAAAACGAATGCTCGTACTCGTAAAGGTCCTCGTCGTACAGTAGCGAACAAGAAGAAATAATAAGGGGGGATAAGAGAAAATGGCTAAACCGAAAAAAGTCGTACGTACTAAACGTCGTGACCGTAAGAATATTGAATCTGGCGTGGCGCATATCCGTTCCACTTTCAATAACACTATCGTTACTATTACGGATCCTCACGGAAACGCAATTTCGTGGGCAAGCTCCGGCGGCCTCGGATTCAGAGGTTCCCGTAAATCGACTCCGTTTGCTGCACAAATGGCTGCTGAGACTGCTGCCAAAGCTGCAATGGAACATGGGATGAAAGCCGTTGAGGTTATGGTTAAAGGACCAGGCGCAGGCCGTGAAGCAGCGATCCGCTCTTTGCAAGCTGCTGGTCTTGAAGTTAACCTGATCAAAGACGTAACTCCAGTCCCGCATAACGGATGCCGTCCTCCAAAACGTCGTCGTGTCTAATGAGATTTGCCCCTGCGTGTGGTATATTTCCGGCACAATCTGCTAATAATGGTTGTTTAGGCATACTACTACATGTTTTCGCAAGAGAAGGTAAATGTTTCATAGAGGACCGACGTTTTGAAGGAGGGGTATTGCAGTGATTGAAATCGAAAAGCCGAAAATTGAGACGGTAGACGTCAACGATGATGGCACCTATGGGAAATTCGTAGTAGAACCGCTTGAGCGCGGATACGGTACGACGCTTGGAAACTCGCTTCGCCGAATCTTGCTCTCGTCACTGCCGGGTGCGGCAGTGTCTTCGGTTCAAATCGATGGCGTTCTGCATGAATTTGCTACAGTTCCTGGCGTAATGGAAGATGTAACGGAGGTTATTCTTAACCTGAAAGCTTTGTCGCTTAAGATTCATTCAGACGAGGAGAAAGTGCTCGAGATTGATGCTGAAGGCGAAGGAGCAATTACGGCTGGAGATATCCGTGCTGACTCCGATGTGGAAATCCTTAATCCGGATTTGCACATTGCTACGCTCGGACCAGGTTCGAGACTTCACATGCGTATTTTTGCCAATCGCGGTCGCGGCTACGTCCAGGCAGATCGGAATAAACGCGATGACCAGCCGATCGGCGTCATCCCAGTCGATTCCATCTTCACCCCGATCAGTCGCGTTAACTACGCTGTGGAAAATACGCGTGTCGGTCAAGTGACCAACTATGACAAACTCACGTTGGAAGTTTGGACTGATGGAAGTATTCGTCCTGAAGAGGCTGTAAGCCTCGGCGCTAAAATTTTGACTGAGCATTTGATGCTCTTCGTGGGTCTTACAGACGAAGCGAAAGATGCAGAAATCATGGTCGAAAAAGAAGAAGACAAAAAAGAAAAAGTACTCGAAATGACGATCGAAGAGCTGGATCTCTCTGTTCGTTCCTACAACTGCCTCAAACGTGCCGGTATTAATACCGTGCAAGAGCTGACTACGAAAACGGAAGAAGACATGATGAAAGTCCGTAACCTCGGACGCAAGTCTTTGGAAGAAGTTCAAGAGAAGCTTGAGGAACTTGGTTTGGGACTCCGTACAGAAGAATAGACAGCCGAGTGCTTGAAGTGAAGGAGGGAAAACAATGGCATACCAAAAGTTGGGCCGTAATTCCAGCGCACGTAAAGCTTTGTTCCGTGACCTGGTAACCGACCTGTTCTTATACGAACGCATTCAGACAACTGAAGCGAAAGCAAAAGAGGTTCGCTCTATTGCTGAAAAACTGATCACTAAAGCGAAAAAGGGAGATCTTCATGCCCGTCGCCAAGTGGCAGCTTATGTTCGCCGCGAAACTATCGATGGTGAGCAAGATGCAATCCAAAAACTGTTTAGCGAATTGTCCGGTCGTTACGCTGAGCGTCCAGGTGGATACACTCGTATCTTGAAACTGGGACCTCGTCGTGGTGACGCAGCGCCAATGGTTTACTTGGAACTGGTAGACCGCGCGTAAAACAGATGAGATGAGGAAAGGGGACAGAATCAACGATTCTGGATTAACCCTTTTTTTCTCTTCATTTCGGAATTCGTGCTGTAATAGAAGCTCCGTAAGGGGCTTCTTTTGCTGTTCGGGATAGGGATATGTATAGTATGGAACAAAGGTGTGGTATTAATGCGAAACTTATGTATGACGTTAACTTATGATGGCACTGCCTATTACGGCTTCCAAGTACAGCCGGGTGGGAATACCATTCAGGATCATCTTGAAGATGCGATTCGTGCTTTAACCGGTGAGAAGGTTAAAATTACAGGTTCAGGCCGAACAGATGCAGGTGTTCACGCCCGCAGACAAATCTTCAATTTTCCTACGGAGTCCCAGATCCCGATTGAACGTTGGTGTATTGCACTCAACTCCAGATTACCCTCCGATATTGTCGTTATTGATGCGATTGAAGTTTCGGCTGATTTTCATTCTCGCTATGCAGCGAAAAAGAAAACGTATCGTTATACAGTCAATGCGAATCAATTTCCGGATGTATTCAACAGAAGACTGCAATATCATCATCATGCGAAGCTTGATATTATGGCAATGCAGGAGGGCTTACGACATTTCATAGGGACGTATGATTTTACCTCTTTTGCTTCACGCAAGTCTCAGAAAGAGAATCATGTCCGTTCGGTGTACGAAGCATGGATGGAAGTGGACCGATCAATGTGCAGAGACCATCCGCGCGATCAGGGTGTCATTCACATTTATGTGAGTGGTAACGGCTTTTTGCAGCATATGGTTCGTATCATTGTAGGGACACTGCTGGAGATCGGAGAGGGCAAACGGAAAGCCTCTGATGTACCAAATATGATTGCTGCATGTAATCGATCTGCTGCAGGACCTACTGCAGTTAGCTGCGGTTTAATGCTCTGGGATCTTGAATACAAAAAAGATTGAATTTGGTGAGTGAAAAGCTTAATTAACACTTGCGATTTAATCGCCTATCATGTAATATAAAAGTTGTGTTTTCTTAATGGCTTTCCCACAGCCCCAATTAAGAGTTTCACATCAAATTTACAATCCATCAACACCTAAAGTTATAACTTAACGAACGAAGATAAATGAAAATGATGATTTTGAACATTTTAAGGAGGAACTTTTCATGCGTACTACGTACATGGCGAAGCCTAACGAAGTTGAGCGCCAATGGCACATCATTGATGCTGAAGGCAAAACCCTCGGACGTTTGGCGAGCGAAGCAGCAGCTTTGATTCGCGGCAAACACAAGCCACAATTCACTCCACATGTGGACACTGGCGATTTCGTTGTTATCATCAATGCTGAGAAAATCGTATTGACTGGTAAGAAAATGCAAGGTAAAAAATACTACCGTCACTCAATGCACCCAGGTGGTTTGAAAGTAACTACAGCTGAAGAGATGGTTAAAAACAAACCTGAGCGTATGTTGGAATTGGCTGTTCGCGGTATGCTTCCTAAAACTCGCATGGGCGAGAAAATGAAGTTGAGACTTAAAGCGTACAGAGGCACTGAGCATCCACATGCAGCACAAAAACCAGAAGTTTACGAACTTCGCGGTTAATTAAAAGGAGGACAGTTTCATGGCACAAGTACAATACTATGGGACAGGTCGTCGTAAACATTCGGTAGCACGTGTTCGCCTTGTACCGGGTGAAGGACGCATTGTCATCAATAAACGTGATATTAATGAATACTTCGGTTTGGAAACACTCAAACTGATCGTAAAACAACCACTGAACTTGACAGAAACGCTCAACAACTATGACGTTCTTGTTATTGCTCATGGTGGCGGAATCTCCGGTCAAGCCGGCGCAATCCGTCATGGTATCTCCCGCGCTCTGCTCAAAGCAGATCCGGAATACCGTGCATCCCTGAAAAAAGCAGGATTCCTGACTCGTGACCCACGTATGAAAGAGCGTAAAAAATACGGTCTTAAAGCGGCTCGTCGCGCACCTCAGTTCTCCAAACGTTAATATTAAAAGCCTTTGGCCTCGGTCAAAGGCTTTTTTATATATTCATGAATATTACGCCATATATTATATTAGTTTGTGCGATAGCTCTCATATCTCTGATGTCTCTCCCCGTGCTTGTGCATTTTTCCTTCATTGCCTTTTCATTGTGCTCTTAATGTCCCTCAATACAGTCCTATAATATGTACGTTGATACATCTACATATTACTGAACCTCTCTAATCGTTTAGATCATTGAATACTCTCATACCCATCGCTCACCACACATTTTATAACAGCTCCTATAAAATCATCGATTAGAACTCACGCCGGATTTTTTGAATGCACTAGGCTTAATGTTTTTGTACTTAATTCTTTATTGCAAACCTTATCAGTATTTCTTATGGAAACGATAAAAGTCCCTTACATATCAACAGCTAAAATCCGCAAAGCTGCTCCCCTTAAAACTTTAGCTTTTCTTCCTTCAACTTCAATCGCCCAGTGATTTTTTGATGCTGTTCTTGACGACAAGAACTGTCCAAACCCTGTAACAGCAAAGGTTTCCCAGACTAAGAGATGTATTTTTACCTGCCTAATGACTTGGGCCAACATCATTGTTTTTTTCTCATTAACAGAGAAATGGATAAATTGAACCAAAATATTGTGTGAGAGCGGCAATCAAAAAGGGTCAAAAACTGATTTATTTTACCATATGGTAGGCATTGACATCCCCAATGAAAGATTTATACTAAACATAATTCATATTAGATTAGTCGGCTTTAGGTGTATTGAATTGCAGAATGGGGGAAATTCACAGATGAACTTGTTGGAGAAAGAAGATTTGGCACGGACGAAGGCAGAGGAACTGGAACATGCCAGTCCAGAGGATATTATTCGGTATGCTATTGAAACATTCCCAAATATCACTTTTGCATGTAGTTTTGGTGCAGAAGATGTTGTACTTGTAGATATGGTGCAGAAAATCAGCCCATCCACAGATATTTTTTATTTGGATACAGATTTTCACTTTAAAGAAACATACGAAACACGTGATAAGATGCAGGAGAACTACAACCTTGAATTTGTACGTGTGTCACCTAAGATTACTCCCGAAGAGCAGGCGGCTGAGCACGGTGAAGAGTTGTGGAAGTCTGATCCCAATGGGTGCTGTAACATTCGCAAAGTCGAACCGTTAACACGTATTCTTTCTCAGTATGATGCATGGATTACAGGTATCCGCAGAGATCAAGCACCAACTCGTGCAAACTCAAAGAAGGTTGAGTATGATTCCAAATTTGGCCTGATGAAGTTTAATCCGATTGCTCACTGGACGACTGAGGATGTATGGCAATATATTCGTGACAATAACGTTGTATATAACCCTCTTCATGATCAGAACTACCCAAGTATTGGTTGTGAGCATTGCACACGTCAAGTTATGCCTGGAGAGGACCCACGTGCCGGACGCTGGTCTGGTAATGATAAAACGGAATGTGGCCTTCATAAATAATAGATATACAAGGAGCTGACAAGATGACATCGATTCTGCCTCATGGAGGTACGTTGGTTGAACGTATCGTACAAGGAGAAGAACGGGAGCAATTGTTACAAGACAGTAAAAACTTATCTTCTTTGCGTATTAATACTTGGACGATATCAGATTTGGATCTAATTGGTGTAGGTGCGTTCTCACCACTTCATGGTTTCTTGAATGAGGAAGATTACCTTTCGGTGGTGTCTCGCATGCGTCTCGCCGATGGAACAGTCTGGAGTATACCGATTACACTTGCTGTTGACGATAAACAAGCCGCATCCCTCCAGATTGGTGAACGTGTGAAACTTGTTGGTGACCAAGATGGAGTCACTTATGGATTGCTCGAAGTCCAAAGTATATACCAGGTGGATCAGGGTGAAGAAGCCCGGCGTGTATTCAAAACAGATGATCCCGAGCACCCGGGCGTTAAAAAACTGTTGGAGCGTCCTGCAACATACGTAGGAGGTCCAATCCTAGTGTTGAACCGTCCAAAACCTTCGAAATTTGAGGAATTCTATTATGATCCTGCAGATACCCGGAAGATTTTTCAGGAGAAGGGTTGGAAGACCGTAGTTGGTTTTCAGACACGTAATCCGGTCCATCGGGCTCATGAATACATTCAGAAGAGCGCTATGGAGATTGTAGATGCACTCTTCCTGAATCCGCTTGTTGGAGAGACGAAGTCGGACGATGTACCTGCAGATGTTCGGATGAAGAGTTATCTGGTATTACTGGAGAACTATTACCCGGCTGATCGTGCGTTTCTTGGTGTGTTCCCCGCAGCCATGCGGTATGCCGGTCCACGTGAAGCTATTTTCCATGCGATGGTTCGCAAAAATTACGGGTGTACCCACTTTATTGTTGGTCGTGACCATGCGGGTGTTGGTGATTATTATGGAACATATGAAGCACAGGAGATCTTTACTAACTTTACAGCAGAGGAACTGGGGATTACTCCGTTGTTCTTCGAACATAGTTTCTTCTGTACCAAATGTGGAAACATGGCATCCAGCAAAACTTGCCCACATGATAAAGAACATCATATGGCGCTTTCCGGCACCAAAGTACGCGGGTTGCTCCGTGACGGCCAGTGCCCTCCACCTGAATTTACACGTCCTGAGGTAGCTGAGGTGCTGATTGAAGGAATGGCGGAGCAAGTCCGCTCCTAGCGGTATAATTGTCCATCTTGTCCCATATAGATGATTAGAGTCATTTATAGGGACGAGGTGGTTTTTTTTTATGCGTAAAAATATGGGGAAACACTTTGTAGTCTGGATTAGGCTAAAAACAATCAAAAGGGTCATGCTGAGTCTCTGTCTACTGGCCATGTTAGTGGCGGTAATGTCCTATGAACTGCCTTCCGCTAAGACGTCAGGTTATTGGAGTTTGCCGATGGCGGGTAAAGTCATTGCAATTGATGCAGGACACGGAGGTCCAGATGGAGGAGCGGTAAGTAAACAGGGGGTTATTGAAAAAGATATCAACCTGTCTATCGCCCTGTATGTGAGAGATTATTTGCAACAGGCAGGGGCCTTAGTGGTTATGACACGAGAAATAGACACTGATTTGGCGGAATCAGACACCAAGGGGTACTCCAAACGCAAGACGGAAGATCTGAAACAAAGAGTACGACGGATAGAGGATAAGCAAGCAGATCTCTTTATCAGCATTCACATGAACAGTGTCCCATCCAACCGATGGAGTGGAGCGCAGGTTTTCTATACAACTAACCATCCGGATAACGAAGGTTTGGCTAATCTGCTTCAACAAGAGATGGTTCGTAATCTGGAGAATACAGATCGAATCGCTAAAACGGTGAATACGGTTTATCTGTTACAGGCTCTGAAGATCCCTTCAGCGCTGGTAGAAGTGGGTTTCCTTTCTCATCCGGAAGAGGCACGTATGCTTGCTGACGAAGCTTATCAACGCAAGGTAGCTGCATCGATCTATAATGGAATTCTCAGATATTCCTCAGGAGAACGGCCTAAAAGTTAGTCAGAACAAGAAAGGTAATGATATAATTGGATCAGCATACCTAATTACATGCCAATAGATAAAGCTGAGGTGCTGTCTGATGTTATCAAAAGAACAGATACTTGAACTATTACAGCCATTACAAGAACCACAATTGGGAGTAAGTCTGACCGAACTGGAATGGGTTCGAGATATTATGGTGAAAGAAAATCATGTGGCTCTGACCATAGTGACACTGGAAAATCGACCTGAGGATACAACAGCCTTGACTGATGCAACGCGTAATCTGTTGTCCCAGCACGGAATGAAGGATGCCCATATTCGTGTGCGTGCAGCTTCTGAGCATGATCGTGAGAGCCTGAATATGGGACAACCCGATAATGAGCCAGATCGGGACGAAGTGCTCGTAAAAGGTCACGCAGCGGGTCTAGATGGACATGAGCTGTTAAGTCCTGAATCAGGTGTTCGTTTTATTGCTGTGGCCAGTGGTAAAGGTGGCGTTGGTAAATCAACGGTAACCGTTAATCTGGCTGCAGCCTTGGCACGTCAAGGTAAGAAAGTGGGCTTAATTGATGCGGATATCTATGGCTTCAGTGTACCCGACATGATGGGGATTGAAGAATATCCGGTCGTTGAAGATGGCGTTATTCAACCGGTTGAACGTTTTGGCGTCAAAGTCATGTCGATGGGCTTCTTTATTCGGGAGAACAACCCGGTAATCTGGCGTGGACCCATGCTAGGTCGGATGCTGCGTCAATTCTTTACGGATGTCCAGTGGGGCAAATTGGATTATGTATTACTGGATTTGCCACCAGGTACGGGAGATGTTGCTTTGGATGTGCATCAGATGTTGCCACAGAGTAAGGAAATCATCGTTACCACGCCGCATGCAACGGCAGCTTTTGTCGCAGCACGTGCGGGTGCGATGGCCATTCAGACCGATCATGAGTTACTTGGTGTGGTTGAGAATATGGCGTATTATGAGTGTGGCAGTTGCGGAGAGAAGGATTATGTCTTTGGTCGTGGAGGCGGGGGAAGACTTGCGGAAAGTCTGCATACAAGCCTGCTTGCCCAGATTCCATTAGGCACGCCGGATAATCATCCTTCCGAGCCTGATTTCTCACCTTCGGTTTACAAAGCAGATTCCCGTATAGGGGCTATCTACGATGAAGTTGCCCGGTCCATTGAATCCAAATTCTAATGGTATGAGTGTTATAAATACAAATAAAGCCTGCGTCCATTTGGATGCAGGCTTTTCAGTATCTGTGGTGCGTATTAACACCTACTGTTTATGATCCGCCGCCCGAATCTCCACTGCTTCCACCATCTCCGCCATCACCACCACCTTCGCCCTGACCCTCTTGCTGTCCGCCTTGTTCTTCCCCCTGTTTTCCGCCACTTTCCACTTTGGGTTGCAATTCATCCTGTACTACCTTCTTGAGCAAAGTGAGTACTTCCATGCGGAACAACGGGTTTTGCATCACTTCCTGCATGACAGTCATCGTCTGTTTACGATAATCGGGAGTCTTCGTCATATCCATGAACATCTTGGATACCTCAGGTGACTTCATGATGTCTTCAACAGACTTTTGATATGTGGGATCTTTAATCAATTGCATATGAAGTTGTTTACTTTGTGCGTTGATCACTTTGGCAAATTCACCCGCAAACTGCGGATCGGTCATGATCTTTTCGAATTCCTTCTTATATTCGGGAGCTGTGATGGTATCTTTTACTGCAATACGTATTTGTTCCGAAGATTGCACAGGCATTAACATTTTCATACCAATGGATCCTGAAGCACCACCCGAACCGCCGCCTTCTTCAGAACCGCTGCTTCCGCTGGATGAGCTTTGACCTGTAAGAGCTTCCTCCACCGCTTTCTTGCCTTCATCACTTTTCAAAATATCTACAACCATTGTTTTCATCTCTTTATAACTGCCCTGAGGAGGCGAAGAACTCTGATCTGAACCGCAGCCGGCAAGCATGACGGATAGCCCCAGTACGACACAGCATAGCTGCCACAAAGGCCGTTTCATGTGTACAATCCCTCCTTGATTAGATACTGGATGTAGTATGTGATGGGAAAGGGGGAAATATGTTGAGCAATGATGGTTTTTTGCTGAGAAGGTTGGTAAAATAAACACTCGGGGGTGGAAAACTTTTGAATTTACGTAGATGGTTTTTCCTGTTTTGGACAGCCTTGCTTATTGGGGCAGCGGGAGCATTGGGTACAGGATTGATTATGATGCTGGTGAACGGGGAGAAAACAAATGGATTGAATGATTTTCTTCTGTATCTTTTGATCTTATTTGGATCAGGGGTTATGATCAGCGTGTATTCACAAATGGGTTTCTTTGCATATCTGATATTGAATTATATGGGTAAAGGTGTATTTCCAAAGCGCGGTTGGCAGATCGTGCAGATTGTACTAACGGTGTTAGCCCTGCTTGACGTGATGTTTTTACGCCTGTTTGTTGGGGGAGACCGGGAACGCATATCGGATATTGTGTTAGGTATCATTATTTTGGCAGCTGCAATTGTTACCGCTTACGTTAAAGTAAAGCTGACTCATATCTCCGCGCTTGTACCTACACTCTTTTTCATGATTGCCGTCACCATAGTGGAGACGATCGGCGTATTACGTATTGATGTGAATGCTGCAACCATATTTATTGTGGTTCCCTTGCTCCTATGTAATGCATACCAAATGCTGATATTGCACAGGCTGGTGGATGTATCGACGAACCGGAGTGTAAGTGGAAAGGCAGAACAGTTGAAAGAAAGCCGAGCATAGAATTCATTTTGCACAAAAAACATACCAAAAAGAGCTAACCTGGTTAGCTCTTTTCAACTTTTAAGCACCTATTTGAGCTATAGCTCATAATTGAGTAATCATTGACCGCTGGCTTGGTCACGAACTTCCTTACCTTCCACACTGGAATGGTTGAGCAACTCAGACACGGTAACAAATTCATAGCCCTGATTTTTCAACTTGTCGATAATTACAGGGAGTGCTTCATGCGTTTGTTTGGAGGAATCGCTTGCATGCAGCAGTACGATGTCCCCTGGATGTGCCTTGCTTACTACGCGATCAACAATGGTCTGTACACCAGGGTTTTTCCAATCCAAGGAGTCGGTATCCCACTGCACAACCTGATAATTCAGACTATTGGCTACCTGAAGCACTCGCTTGTCAAAGTCCCCGTTGGGCAGACGTAGTAATTTCGGTTCTTTTCCCGTTAAATCGGTTAAAATGCTATGAGCTGTCGAAATTTCTTTGCGAATTTCTTCTTCAGTCAGGCTGCTGTAGTTCTCATGTCTGTGACCATGGCTGCCAATTTCATATCCTGCCTCTTTGATGGCAGTAACAATTTCGGGGTGTGTCTTGCTCCAGGGGGAGGAAAGGAAAAAGGTTGCCTTCTGCACTTTATTCTCCTGAAGAACTTTCAGAATTGGCTCCGTCCGTTTATCCCCCCAGCTAATGTCAAAGGTGAGTGCGATTACCTTCTTCTCGGTTGGAACGCTGTAGACGGCTGATGGTGCTTCCTCCGAGAATACGGAGACATTGCCTCTCTCCAGATAGATAATACCGATCGCAAAGATGGCAGCAACGAGGACAATCAGGTACCGTTTAATCTTTTTGCCGCTAAATACATAGAACGAGTTCATTTCAATAAGCGCCCCTCTCCCATAAGAAATGCTTGTTTACTCTCCAATGTATGCTCGTACTGCCCAGTTATTCGTCACTGATCCTTGTTTGTCCATCATTTTAGATTCTACAGGAGGTTATTATGTTAAAATTCAGTACATTTCTTAAAGATCTTGGTTCCATCCGTAGTGCATTAATCTGGTCCGTAGTTTTGTTTGCTGTTGGTATAGGGGCAGGATGGGTGAGTACAGGGCCACTGGAAGAACTGTTGTTGAACCAAATCGGAGGATTACGTGAAGTCAGTGAACGGCTGGAGCAGGGGGGCAATGTGCAATGGAACTTCTTTCTGTTTATCTTTTTCAATAATGCCATCAAAAGTGTACTTGTCATCTATGCCGGTATATTCTTCGGAATTCTGCCTGTCATCTTCCTGCTGATCAATGGGATGGTCCTTGGATTTGTGGTGCACACCACGATGAATTATGGAGCAAGCTTCTATGACATTGTGGTTAAAGGTTTACTTCCGCATGGCATTATTGAGATTCCGGTCATTATCATTGCTTGCGCCTTCGGACTGAAGTTTGGTGGTCTGGTTATCAAAAGCCTTGCACAACTTGGAAGTGACAAGCGAAATACGATGGGTACCCGGTGGAGAGCATTCATGAATAGGACGCTAACGGCATCCTTTTGGGTTGTCATCTTGCTTCTTGTTGCAGCAATCATCGAAAGCACACTTACGTATACTCTGGTGAGAGGATAAAATTTTGTGATGGTTGGCATTCATAAATTTTCAGAAAGTTGACCATAACAATAAAACGGGTTTCAGCAGCACCCACAAAAGCGAGAATGCACGGGGTGTTGCATGAAACTTGTGTAAGTGTGATAAAGAGGCTATGCACAAAAAGGAGAACTCTAATGCTGGGTATGTTGTTTAACGAGAAGGAATGCAAGGAACTAGACTATGTGCTGCGTAAAGAATTAGATGAGATGCTTTTCGATCTAAGTGATAATCGTCTTGACCAAGAGATCAAATATGCTATCGCGAGCCGATATAAGACTGTGTTCCGCATGTATGCACGCTTTGCCCCGCCAAAAGAGTTGTCCAAGTACGCCAGAGGTGGGAAGCTGAAAAAGTCGAAGCCATAATGCTGAAGCTGGTCATATATTCGATTTACAGTAGTGGAAGGGAGGTGCGGCTCTTCATAGCGGGTGCTGTACCTCTGAACTATGAGAATGTGAAATTGCTGAGGGGTTCATACTTTTTGTCGAAAAAGGGTTGACCTTTCTAATTTCATATGGTAAATTAATTTTCGTTCCTTTTTTAGGAGCGGTTCACGGAAACAAGCATGAAAATAAAGCGATTGAAAATAATCGAAAAAATAATGCTTGCAAAGAGAACTTCAACATGATATATTATAAAAGTCGCCGCTGAAACGACGACAACATGAAAAACAGCAATAAATTGAATGTTTGATCTTTGAAAACTGAACAACGAGTGAGTAAACATTCTGCTTGCAGAATGAATGCGAAAGTTTGAAACAAGCCTTGGCTTGAATCGACTGGAGCACAAATGAGATTTTTAATCTCGTCAGATTCAAAATGAGCTTATCGCTCTTTTCAATACTTTATTGGAGAGTTTGATCCTGGCTCAGGACGAACGCTGGCGGCATGCCTAATACATGCAAGT
>NZ_JBFTKC010000027.1:0-60237 GCF_056395745.1 Paenibacillus sp. 10L310
CTCCGGTCGCTCCCGTTGCTCCCGTTACACCAGCCGTCCCGGTTGTTCCCGTCACGCCTGTCGCACCTGTAGCCCCAGTGACTCCGGTCGCTCCCGTTGCTCCCGTTACACCAGCCGTCCCGGTTGTTCCCGTCRCRCCTGTCGCACCTGTAGCCCCAGTGACTCCGGTCGCTCCCGTTGCTCCCGTTACACCAGCCGTCCCGGTTGTTCCGGTTACGCCTGTTGCACCTGTAACCCCTGTGACTCCGGTCGCTCCCGTTGCTCCCGTTACTCCGGACGTCCCGGTTGTTCCGGTTACGCCTGTTGCACCTGTAACCCCTGTGACTCCGGTCGCTCCCGTTGCTCCCGTTACTCCGGACGTCCCGGTTGTTCCGGTTACGCCTGTTGCACCTGTAACCCCTGTGGCTCCGGTCGTTCCCGTTACGCCTGTCGCACCTGTAATACCAGTGACTCCGGTCGTCCCTGTTACTCCCGTTGCGCCTGTATCTCCAGTGACTCCTGTTGCTCCCGTCAATCCGGTTGCACCTGTAACACCAGTATCTCCAGTCGCCCCTGTTACGCCTATTGCACCTGTAGCCCCAGTAACTCCGGTCGTTCCTGTAAGTCCTGTCGCGCCCGTATCTCCAGTAACTCCGGTCGTCCCCGTTACGCCTGTCGCACCTGTAACACCAGTATCTCCGGTCGTCCCCGTTACGCCTGTCACTCCCGTAGCTCCAGTAACTCCGGTCGTTCCCGTAACTCCCGTTGCACCAGTAGCTCCGGTCGCCCCCGTCAATCCTGTCGCACCTGCATCTCCAGTGACTCCGGTCGCTCCCGTCACGCCTGTTGCGCCTGTAACACCAGTGACTCCGGTCGTCCCCGTCAGTCCTGTCGCTCCCGTATCTCCAGTAACTCCGGTCGTCCCCGTCAGTCCTGTCGCTCCCGTATCTCCAGTAACTCCGGTCGTCCCCGTTACGCCTGTCACTCCCGTATCTCCAGTAACTCCGGTCGCACCCGTTACGCCTGTTGCGCCTGTAACACCAGTGACTCCGGTCGTCCCCGTCAGTCCTGTCGCTCCCGTATCTCCAGTAACTCCGGTCGCCCCCGTTACGCCTGTCGCACCTGTAGCCCCAGTGACCCCAGTCGTTCCTGTTATTCCCGTACTACCGGTGACACCTGTGGCTCCAGTAGACCCTGTCTCCCCTGTGCTCCCGGTGACTCCAGTCGTTCCTGTTATTCCTGTACTCCCAGTAATACCCGTCACTCCCGTAAGCCCTGTCTCTCCTGTGGTCCCCGTACTTCCAGTAGCGCCCGTGACTCCTGTCACTCCGGTAGATCCTGTCTCTCCCGTCGATCCCGTAGTTCCTCCAGGAGGACCAGTAACTCCTGTCAGTCCTGTAACACCTGTAGCCCCTGTAGGACCAGTTGTTCCCGCAACCCCTGCTGTCCCTGTAGCTCCAGTCGCACCCGTTACCCCGACTAGACCGGGGTTCGCTCCTAACAATTCCTCAGACACCAAACGATGTGCCGTTACCAGTTGACCGTTCTGGTTTTTCCCCCATACGGAAATCTGAACTTCATCCTCCGTATCATCACCTGTGATAAATATAAACTCAAATGCATCCAAATCTGCATAATAGTCTTTTGTTATAACCTGGTTAGGCAAAACATTAAACAATTCCTGAACGTATAGTGTGCGAACACCATTCAAATAATAGCCTTGAACCAGAACGGTAGAGAAACTAGTGAGACTCCAATTGTCTAATTTCACTGTAATTCTCTGTGTAGGACGCTCGCCGCTTCCCACCACTATATTATTTTCTATTGGCCCTGTTGATAAAACAGCCATCCTGCGATGCCCCCTTCTCCTGCCTCCATCACCAAATCAAGATTGTCTTCTATAAATATGCATATTGAACTGTAAACGTGAAGTTGCCCTCTTGCCTTTTTGGAATGGACTGAAAGGAGATCGAATAGATATCCACCACACCAAAAGGAGAATATACAAAAAAAGCTGCCGCTTCGTTTCTGCGGCAACCTTATTATTATTCTTTAGCTCATCTAGACGGATTGGGAAGGGTCAGTTCTTCCGCCCAAGCTTGCAGCTTTGCCTTTGTCCATCCTTCGTTTTCACCCATGATGGAGTACCGCAAGCCATTCTCACTCCATGATATGTTCCGAATGCTCTTCATATATGAACCCTCGGTGTTACGAACCTTAATCTCGGCTTCATCCGGTATTAGTGTATCGTCCACATTTTCTTCCGGCATCTTGAATACCGTCAGGCTGACTTCTACCTTGTCGTTACTTACATAATACAAGGTTACTTCATCTCTGCTCAGCTCACCGCGCGATGTAGACATTTCGATCCGTGATAGTTCGAATTCTCCACTCATGTCCTGTAGGAACGGCTGTTCCAACGCTTTTTCCGCTTCATCTAGGGTCACTTCGGAATTCTGCATCATATCGTTCAAGTCCTTCACATCGACCTCCTTAGGGATGTCAATTACGAAAGTATCCTTTGTGAATTCAGGTTCATACTGAATCGGATCATAGACCATTTCTGATTTTCCATCCCCATACGCGCTGTTTACTTTGACAATCATCCACGTTTTGGGATCTACCCAATACTCTGAAGATATGGAGAATGCGCCTTCTTCTTTTGGTGTCAATTCAATATGAATGACGTCCTGTCCATAAAGTTTCTCCTGTCCCATCATATTCACATCATGCGTAGTACGTAACCGCTCTAGTTGATCGAGCAATATTTGCTTCTGGGTTTGATTAGGTTGTTGTGACACGGATGATGCATCCATGGAATATGCTGCCCCTGTTTCTTTTTCATATATGATGATCTTCTTTCCATCATTAACTGCGTAACTGACATTGCCATTCTCTGATGTTTCCGTGCGCTTTCGTCCGGTTTCACCATCTACCCATTCCTTAATTTGCATCGTGTTAGTCAGCTTGTCATCCGCCCATATCTTCATCACACCTTCCGCATAATACGAGGCGGGTTCTGTTTCTGCTGAGACAACCTTCTCAATCATCTCATCTCCTGACATAGACAGCATATCCTTCTCCGCGCAACCTCCAAGCAGGGCGCCTGCCAACACAGCAGTACCCAGCATCATCCATCCTTTTTTCATCATCTTATCCACCCTCTCTGCGTTTACATTCTCCATGTTCAGGCAATCGGCATACTGCCAGCGTTCCATATCCTTCGTATGACCACATGCGCATATCCCCTCCGTGCTTTATTGCAACCCGTTTGGCTATACTCAATCCCAATCCCGAACCACCTGCATATGTCTTCTCCTCCTGATTCTGGTGTTGAACATAGGGTTCGAAGATACGAATGAGCTGTTCTTCAGGAATAGCAGGACCTTCGTTTTGTACTATGATCAATGTTGCTCCCGCCCTGTAGTTATCCAATTCAGCTCTAAGCGAAGGAATAATCCATTCAGGAAGCTCCCAATCTGAAGCAATAACCCCTAGTCCTATTACACCGTTCGTCCTTGTGTGGCGTAGTGCATTATTTATCAGATTATCTGTCAGGCGCATCAGTTGTTCCGGATGAACTCGGTACAGTTGATCTGTGCGGACATCCATCTTCACGTCAATCTGGCCACGCTCGGCAAGTCCCTCATAGCTCCCAAGCAGCATATCAAAAAACTCTCCACCTTCCACCTTAACCATGGCCATCTCCGATTCATTGGAACCCAGCGCCGTATACATCTCAAGTTCACTAATCATCTGTTTCATCCGCTCCACATTTCCGAGCAGCACATCCTGATATTCCTGCCTTTCAAGGCGGTTCAGTTGACGATCACCGTTAAGTCCTTCCGTATAGGCACTAATGGACATCAACGGTGTTTTCAGATCATGGGATAACGAGGCGATCATGAGCTCTTTTTCTTTTTGCTCCCTCTCCACATCGGCCTGAGTATGTCTGATCTTGTCTTGCATTGCATCAAACTGTTGGAGCAAGATGCCCATTTCATCATGACGAACAGGTACCACATCCGTAGCAGCCTCTCCCCGTGCAAAAGCATCCATTCGTTCTATGAGATATTTCATCGGCCGAAAGAGCTTTCGGGATAGCAACCACAGCACTGTTCCGTATAACAGGATAAAGAAAGTAGCAGCGAGACCCATGACCCAGGTAGTCCGCAAGGATATGCCTTCCAGCCAATCTCCACGCAGCATGACGATTTCGTAAATGCCTACCAACTCACCTTTTTCCCATACGGGTTTCTTCAACGAGAATGTACGATGACGAATCTGTAAGTTGTACAAATTACGATACAGCTCCGCCCCCCCAACGGTGTAAGCTCCAGCAGACCATGTACTCCCCTCTGATGTGTACACCCGAATCCCTGTTGGTAAATACAGAGCAAAGTTCACCCGACCATTCTCCAATTCAGAGAGTGCAGCGAAAGCATCAGGCGATTGCAGCTGGTACAGTCCCGGGTCAGATAAAGCCAGTTCAATAGGAGCCAATTGTCCGGACAACTCTACATATTCCGTTACGGCACGCTGATCATTGTAATAGTTATACAGGGAGTACAGCGCCCACCCAGCAGCGACAGGCAGCAGCATTACAATGAGGAAGGCAAGCATTAACCAGTACTTCAACTTCATTCCTCAGGCTCCCCCATGAACCGGTAGCCACTGCCCCACACCGTCTGAATCCAGCGTGGATGATGGGGCTCGTCACCAAGCTTGGCCCGAAGGCTCTTCACATGAACTGTGACTGTACTCGAGTTCCCCGCCTCTGGCTGACTCCAGACATGTTCATACAGTTCCGCCTTGGTAAACACCCGGCCCGGATGAGAAGCAAGCAGTATGAGCAAAGCCCATTCCTTGTTGGTTAGTACCACATGTTCTCCATGAACCTGTGCGCGCTGATTCAAATAATCAATCGATAACCCATCGTTATACTGTCTATCTGTCGAATCCGGCTCTACGCCCTGATATCTGCGGTACCTATTCAGATGAGATTTAATGCGAGCTGTGAGTTCCGTTAGACTGAAGGGCTTCGTAATATAATCGTCAGCTCCCAGCCCAAGCCCCCTGACTTTGCTCTCTTCCTCGATTCGAGCACTCATCATGAGCAGCGGAACATCGCTGATCAGTCTAATGTTTTTGCATACCGTGAACCCATCCATTTCCGGCAGCATCAGATCCAACAAGACTAATTGATAGGTTCCCTCCCTAAAGTCTTCCCAGCTCTCCAAACCGCTTGATGCCCAAGTTACACCATAACCCTCATGACGTAGATGGTCTCTCAAAATACGGGCAATCTCCGGATCATCCTCCACCAGCAATATATTCTCGCTGTCTCTCATCGCTGCTTCATCCTCCCATGACTATATTGTAGCTAAGAAAAGTTGACTCTCCTCAGAGTTTATACTTTCTTCATAAATGTCCATTAAGATCGTTATCTAATGCATGCAAAAAGAGCACCCCGATTGTTCAGGACGCCCAGGTAATATTCACAATCTTAATCCTAAGTTATAGCTCCTAGAAAAGGAAACACCTCATAACTCATAGAAGATGCTCTCGTTCTGTACATAGGGTCTACAATACTTGCTGCATAGCTTCGGCATGCGATCTTTCATCCATTCGTGCCTCGACTCATTCGCCATCTGAAAGGCATAATAACCCAGTGTAAAGATCAACATAAACCCTTCCATTAACCGGATATCACGATCCGTCAGTGGTGCGATCTGTTGGGTATAACCGGATAAAAATATGTCACGTTCCTCCCGATTGAACATAAGTGCTGCCCCTCCGGCATCAAAAAGATAATAACCATAACCGTGTAGACAAAAATCAATCATGGAAATCCCCTGCTCCGTTATCAGCAGATTGTTGCGAGTAATATCCCCATGAATGATCCCCCATGTCCCTGCGTGCTGCGGGTATGTTTCTAACTGCTTATTAATGTTCTCAAACGTCTCACGAAGCAGATCGAAGTCTTCCGTTGTAAAAATCCCCAGTCGGACGCCTTCTTCTAGCTGCCCGAGCATGACCAAGTTCTCATGGCTATTGCCATATGCCGGACGCACCTTTGTTCGATCTGTCTGATTCTGCTCACGCCCATATTGATGAAGCATCTGCAGTTGTGCCCCAAGATCATAGATCTGCTCTGTTGTCAGGCGTTCTCCCTGCTGGATGTCCCTTCCCTCAATCCACTCCAGTACCGTACAACAAATCTCTTTCCCTGCCTCACTTGTCCATAGCGTGACCCATTCACCCGATGCATTGCGTACCGGATGTTGCACGCGCAATGCTGTCGTTGCATTTAACTCATGAAGCAGATTCATCTCTGCCTCCAGCGCAGAAAGCGTATGCTGAATGCCTGTCATACTTGCATATGCGGCTTGGTGTATCCGTAGCAGATACTTCTGCCCGCTTGCTTCATCAACGACATGATATGTCAGATTCTCATTATGACGAATATATGAAACGACAGGTTTCTCAATAGTGTAGTTCTGTATAATCTGAGCTTCCATATGGTCGTAAGACATCTGATCCGTAGTGATTATCAACATCTCCTTCGAAGTCATGTAAACGTTCTCTTCACACTAAATATCGTAGCATAATGTTTATCCCGCATACAGAAAATCCCACTAAAATTATAAATTAAAAAAGCACAACCCCCGAACAACCGTCCAGGCACTGTGCTTTCTTTTGTCTCTATTATTTCTCTATCTCTCTGTCTATTGCTCTATGTTACACTCCATGATCCAATTAACCAAAACGACCCATAATGTATTCTTGCGTCAGACGATTGTCCGGGTTCGTGAAAATATGCTCTGTATCCCCGTGCTCAATCATGCTTCCCAGATAGAAATAAGCTGTGTAATCCGAGATTCGTGCCGCCTGCTGCATGTTATGGGTAACAATAACAATCCGTAGCTCCTTCTTGAGCTCGGTAATCAACTCTTCAACTTTACCCGTAGATACCGGGTCAAGTGCAGATGCCGGCTCATCGAGCAGCAGAATCTGTGGTTCAACAGACAAAGCGCGAGCGATACACAGGCGCTGCTGTTGTCCCCCAGAGAGAGACAGAGCTGACTCATGCAGTCTGTCTTTTACTTCGTCCCAGAGCGCAGCACGGCGCAAGCTTTTTTCCACAATTTCATCCAGTGCCTTCTTACTCTTCGTACCGCGGTAGCGGGGGCCAAACGCGATATTGTTGTAGATGGACTTATGAAAAGGATTTGGCTTCTGCCACACCATGCCAATCTTCTGGCGAAGCTTGATTACATCGGTTCCAGGCTCATTCAGGTCGTTACCGTCCATCCAGATATGTCCCTCTGTACGGGAACCGGCAATCTCGTCGTTCATTCGGTTCAGCGACCGGAGGAACGTGGATTTACCGCAACCAGACGGTCCAATAAGAGCCGTTACGCTTGCTTCAGGAAACGTCAGGCTAATCTGCTTGACCGCCTGGAAATGTCCATAATATATGCTTAACTGTTCCGTACCAAAAGGTATGGCCATGTTGGTTCCTCCTTATTTCGAAGCTGTCATGCGGCGGAATACAACCCGACCGATCCAGCGTGCACTTAGATTGAACGCCAGCACGAGAATGACAAGCACGGCGGATGCCCCTGCTGCCACTTCTTTGGAATCTGGCCCAATACCTTCACTATTCACTTTCCAGATATGGACAGCAAGTGTCTCTGCCGGACGGAAAGGATTAAGCGGTGATCTTGGACTCGTCGGATTCCAATCTGTAAAGTCCAATGGTGGACTGCTCATACCTGCGGTGAACATCAGCGCTGCTGCTTCACCGAAGATCCGGCCCGATGCCAGGATCGTACCCGTAATCAAACTCGGCAATGCCACAGGTAGTAGAATCGAAGTGATAATCTTCCACTTGGACAGTCCAAGCGCCAGACCTGCTTCTTTCTGTTCCTTCGGAACGGCACGGAAGGCCTGCTCCGTAGTCCGCACCATCAGTGGCAAGTTAAAGATCGCCAGAGCCAAGGCACCCGAGATCAGGGAGAAACCAAGACCAAATTGATTTACTAGCAGCAAGAGACCAAACAAACCGATAACGATGGATGGGAATGATGACAATACTTCAACGACCAGACGAATGAAGCTGGTAATCTTGCCTGGTTTGGCGTATTCCGCCATGTAAATCCCGCCGCCCCATCCGAGTGGAATGGTAACAAGCAGGGTCAGAACAAGCAAGAATACGGAGTTGAAGAGCTGTGGACCAATCCCGCCGCCACCCTTAAGCAACTGTGGTGCACTTGTAAGGAAGTTCCAGCTAATATGTCCAATGCCTCTATACATGATGAAGCCAAGCAGACCGAGCAATAGAATAACAATGAACAGGGCTAGTACAACGATAACGGATGTTGCAATTTTATCTACCGTCTTTGCCTTCATTTTCATACCCGGTTTCTCCTTTCAAGCAGGCGAACCAGAATGACGAAGACAAATGTCATCACCAACAGGACAAGCGCCATACTCCACAGTGCATTGTTATGAACAGAACCCATCGTGGTGTTACCCATGCTGAGTGTAATTACACTTGTTAATGTTGAAGCTGATTCGAGCAAGGATGTTGGAACATGCGGTGCATTACCGATAACCATCTGTACAGCAAGAGCCTCACCAAAGGCACGGGCCATACCCAAAACGACACCTGTCAACAAAGCTGGCAAAGTTGTTGGAATAATGACACGGTAGATGGTTTGCCAGCGAGTGGCACCCAGTGCATAGGAGGATTCACGCAATCCTTTTGGCAACGCGGACAATGCATCTGCCATAATACTTGTCACCGTAGGAAGAATCATTACCGCGAGAACAAGACATCCGGCTGCAATCCCGACGCCTGTTCCACCAAAGATACTGCGCAACAAAGGTACGATGACGCTCAGACCGATAAATCCGTATACAACGGATGGAATTCCGGACAAGAGTTCAATCGCAGGCTGCAAGATCTTTTTGCCTTTACCCGGAACAATCTCTGTCATGAAGAGCGCTGCACACAGGCCAAGCGGACTTGCGATCAATGCTGCAAGCAAGGTTGTAATGAAAGAACCTGTGATGAACGGTAATGCCCCGTAGAACGCAGGTTCTCCGGTCGGATTCCACGTTTTTCCACCAAGGAATTCGCTGATGCTTATTCCATTTTGGAAAAATGTGGATAGCCCCTTAGACGCTACAAAATAAACAATGGAAAACATGACAACGATCAGGAAAACGACACAAATCGACGTATAGATCCGTCCCGTCCACTCTTCCCAATAATGTTTCTCTTTTAAGGGCCGGCGCGGTTTCAACTTGTTATTCATTACCGTTCCCCCTTCGGTCTGTTCCATAACAACCATCCTTCTATAGTAGAATTAATGCAAAATATGGGATTATTTTAGAGCAAACCGCGTAAAGAGGCGGGACCTAAGTCCGCCTCTTTCGCTGTATGCGCAAGTTCAAAGATTACTCAACCACATTACCTGCTGCATCGCGTTTTACTTTCATACCTGACATTGGAATGTATCCCAGTTCTGTCACGTCGTTTTGTTGAATTTCGTCACTCAAGATGTAGTCCAGGAATGCTTGTGTTGCTGCATCTGGCTTACCTTTCGTGTACATGTGCTCGTAAGCCCACACTGGATAAGTTCCTGCTTCTACGTTCTCAACTGTTGCTTCTACACCTTCGTATTTCAACACTTGCAAGCTGTCATCCAAGTAAGACAAGGCGAGGTAACCAATAGCACCTGGCGTTTCAGATACCAATTTTTTTACGTTACCAGAAGAATCTTCTTGAATCGAACCTTGGATATCACCCATTTTTGCACCCAATGCATACTTCTCAAAAGTTGCACGAGTACCGGAACTGCTCGGACGGTTTACAATAACGATTGCTTTATCCGCGCCGCCAACGTCTTTCCAGTTTGTTACTTTACCGGAGAAGATGTCGACCAGTTGTTGCTTCGTCAAATCTTCTACACCTGCATCTTTGTTGCTAACTGGCGCCATAGCTACTACTGCTACTTGATGGTCAACCAGTTCTTTTACTTTGGCTTCGTCCTCCAGTTTCTCTTCTGCAAATACATCAGAGTTACCGATTGTAGCTTGTCCGTCAGATACTTGTGTCAAACCAGTACCACTACCGCCACCTTGAACTTGAACCGTTACGTTCTTATATTCATCAACTGCCATAAATTTCTGTCCAGCTTGTTCTACCAGAGGTAGCAATGCTGTCGATCCGACTGCCAGAATGTTACCGCTAAGCTCAGTAGCAGCTTCTCCTGATCCATTGCTTGCGGCACCCTCTGTACCAGCGTCATTTTTCGATCCGCATGCTGCGAGTACCAGTACGAACGTTAAGGTCATCAAAATAAACGGCAACTTTTTAAACATGTTTTGTTTTCCTCCCCCAATGTAGTGATGGCGTTTTGTGAATTTGTTTGTTCACCATCAACTCTTTACTCATTGTAGTTTCGGTATGTCATCTTAAAATCAGTGTTTTGTAAACGCAATGTTAAAAATATCGGCTGTATATTGAAAATCATCTGAGACAAGTTGCGCTGAAGTGGCCGCTTCGGGAACGGACGTTGTTTCAATCGCTGTTATCCCCGGATTTATATGATTTACTTTTTCTATGGAATACATCCGGGGATAAAGGCGAACGCTTCGCTTTTCCACAATCGTTCCGTTCCCTTCGCTGTGTCAGCGCTCGTTGGATCTCAGGCATTTCAATCTCCTGCCTGGGAAGTAGGCAAAAAGGCCAGCCCTATAAAGGCTGACCTTGTGTAAATACTTAATGTAGATATTGAATTTGAATTAATCCGTTATATAGAACAATCAACTGCCTCATAGCCAGTGCATGGCACCAGGTGGTTAGAGAATTTATGCAGATTTCATAGTTGTTAAGGCTTTTTTATCTGACGGGTCGCTTGAATTACTTTTTGGTAGATATACAGGTTTCTTTAACAATCCAATCATACAAGCTGTAATGATGGAACCAACTAAAATACAGACAATATACAATAATGGATTACTTGCCGCAATGGGAATAACAAAGATTCCACCGTGAGGAGCTTGTAACGAAATACCTAGAGCCATGCTCATTCCTCCACCAATCGCTGCACCTACAATATTGGATGGAATTACTCTCAAGGGATCATTTGCAGCAAAAGGAATCGCGGCTTCTGTAATAAACGATGCACCCATAATATAAGCGGCTTTACCTGCATTACGTTCTTCGATTGAAAATTTATTCTTAAATAATGTTGTAGCTAATGCAATACCCAGTGGCGGAACCATACCTCCAACCATCAGAGCAGCAGAAGGTTCAAAGATTTGATTGGCGAACATCGCCAGTCCAAATGCAGATGCTGTTTTGTTAATCGGCCCTCCCATATCAGATGCCATCATTCCTGCCAGAAGTGCTCCTAATAAAATAGCATTAGAACCTGTTAAACCATTTAGCCAACCTTGTAACGACTCATTGATCCAAGCCATCGGACTGTTGATGACAAAATACATAATCAAGGCGGTTATAAATGAACCTACTAATGGCAAGATCAGCACAGGTGACAGGCTTTGCAGTGAGTCAGGAATGCCTTTGACTAATTTTTTCAGAGCTATGATCGTATAACCGGCGATAAATCCAGCCAGCATACCTCCCAAAAAGCCGGAACCTCCAATAGTTGCCAGCATCCCACCAATCATACCAGGTGCCAATCCTGGACGGTCAGCAATACTATATGCAATATACCCTGCTAATACAGGAACCATCAATGCAAAAGCAGCACTACCCCCTGCTGTACTTAAAAAAGCGGCGAAAGCATTATAGTCCGGGCTATTTGGGTCAGCCGCATGAATACCAAACATAAACGAAAGCGCAATCAATATACCGCCTGCCACTACAAAAGGAATCATAAAGGATACACCATTCATAATATGGCTGTATATTTTAGGCTGCTTTAAACGTGTTTTTTCTTTTGCATCTTTAAGATTACTGTTGCCTTGATTCAAAACGACACCTTTTCCAGCAATCGCATCTTCAATTAACTCTTGTGCATGATGGACTCCATTTTTGACAGAGGTTTTGATCACTGGACGATCGCCAAAAACATCCATATCGACTTTGACATCTGCCGCCACAATAATACCATCAGCTTCAGCAATATCTTCAGGAGTCAATTGATTTCCAACACCTGTTGATCCATTGGTTTGCACTTTAATGTGTACACCGAGTTCCTTGGCCGCATTTTTCAATGCTTCCGCGGCCATAAACGTATGGGCAATTCCTGTAGGACAGCCTGTAACTCCAACCACTTTTTTGCCAGCATACTTTTTAGGACGTTGAAGTGCCTGCGCATCCTGCTCTTCTGCCTGTTCAAATAAACGGACAATCTCTTCTTGATCTCGAGCAAGGATAAGTTTAGCTCTAAATAGTTCATCCATCAAAAAGGTCGAAATTTTGGATAATGTTTGCAAATGCTCTGATGAAGAGCTTTGATCGACTGCAATCATAAAAAATAAATTACATGATTCGGTACTATATTCAATACCGCTTAATGATCTGCCCATAATAATGGCAGGGGACTGTACTCCAGTAGACTTGGCATGTGGAATGGCTATTCCGAATCCCACTTCTGTAGGAACCTGTTCTTCACGTGCCCAGATATCTTTTTTAAATTGCTCAATATCGCTTAAATAGCCGTTATCGTTTAACTTTTGCGACAATTCATCTATTAATTCGGCTTTGGTCGTAGCGGTGACATCTAATATGATATTTTCTGGTTTTAAGACATTAGAAATCTTCATGATGGATCTCTCCTCTTAAATTTCTCCCAGTTTATAAAGGGATGCTTTACCTGTAGAACCGAACAGATCCATTTTTTTCTTCACCAGTTCTGTTGCCGCTTTGGTCGCCTCAGGCATCAGTTGATCCGGTTCATATGCTTTCGGATTCGCATCGAGTGTCGCTCTTAATTGGTTGTAGAATGCTCGCTTCATATCGGTTGATAAATTGATCTTCGCTATCCCATGCTTTACTGCTTCTCTAATCTCTTCATCAGGATTATCTGATCCACCATGCAGCACTAACGGAATTTTTACTTTTTCATGAATTTGTTTCAAACGATCGATTTTGATCGAATGATCTTTGGATTGAGGATAAATACCATGTGAAGTACCTACAGCGACAGCAAGTGTATCGATACCTGTTTGTTCTACAAAAATCGCCGCTTCTTCTGGATTCGTATACAAAATCTCGTCAGCCCCACCTTCCGAGCTGCCTTCATTACTCCCAATCGTACCTAGTTCACCTTCTACAGATACATCGACCAGATGAGCCAGTTCAACCGCTTCCTTGGTTGCCGCAATATTCTCCTCAAAAGGTAAATGAGATGCATCCATCATGACTGATGTATACCCATTGCGAATCGAACGCGTAATATCTTTGATCGTCGCTCCATGATCCAGATGAATAACAAACGGTACTTTGGACTTGGATGCCGCTTCTCGCACATAGGCTATAAACCCATCAGTGACTAGATCAATTTCATTAGGGTGAATCTGCATAATTGCAGGCGAATTCTGCTCCTCTGCGGCTGTAATGACCACTTTGACGAACTCGCTATTGGCTACATTAAATGATCCGACTGCAAATTTATTTTCATACGCTACTTTAAGTAAATCTTTCATATTAATTAACATTTGAATTCCTCCTAGATTTATTTGGAAGACCAGACTTCCAAAAATTCATCGTAATTGGTGATATGGAGTAGTTTTTCTGTCATATTGGTCTGTTTAAACACATCGTAAATTTCTTCGAAAAATTTGGTGTTATTCACCTTCTGATTTTTCGGCGGAATAAACAGAAAAATGATCTGCGCCATCTGATCACCCCATAGCATTTTCTGCTTATTAATCGCTACCAGTACACGTAGTTTTTTGTTATCTCCACAATCAAATGGATGGGGCATCGCGACCAAATTCCCAATATTGGTACTCGACATTTTTTCTCTTTCCACAATACTGGTATATAAATGCTGAATATCGCCTAGTTCTGTAAGTTTTTTTAACAAATCAATTGGATTGTCTTCATTTAGGAAAAAAACATCATCTGGTGATAAATAATATTTGAGTAGTCCACGATTTAACTGAATCGAAATATTCTTCATATCATCACTTGTAATCATTTCACTTACCAGAATGATATTTTGTACATTTAACTGCTGTTGTTCGGCAATCTCGCTCGTTGTGATAATCGTTTCAATTCCTTCGGGAAGAAGATGTATTTCATGATTAGCTAATAGACTATCGATTCTAATATTCGGAAAATAGAGATTAATCTTACGCTCCAATAGCTTGCCGACTAATAGATTTTTGCCATAAATAATTGCAATCCGTTTTCTGTTATCTTGAGAGTTCTCAATAATGCCCATAATGTGTAACGTCAAGTAACCGATTTCATTTTCGGGTATTTTGATATTTAAGCAAAATTGCAATTCTTTTGCCAACACAACTGCGACATTATAAGCATTGGTATATTCTGATTTTATTTGAGCAATAAAAGGATTTTCGACAGGGAAATAATACTTTAATGGATATAATGATTTGGTAATATGAGCTAATAATCGATCAAGTAACTCTTGGTTTTTGTAGCTGATGAATCCATATTGCTCTCCAACTTTTTGGATCACTGATTTGATTTTTTGTTCCATTTCATTCACGTGTTCATGCCCGATTTCTTCATTTTTTTTAGGTAAGATCTGCAATGCGATCAGCAGGTAACCTAAATACTGATACTCATATTCATCAAAAGGGATATCCATTTCTTGAGCCAGACGGATCAGAATAGATTGGGCTATTTTTAATTCTTCAAAGCTTGTATGATCCAACCTCATATCCTGTTCAGTTATTTTTTGTGTAAGACTTACTCGTTTAAGACTGATCAAAACATTCACACAGATCGAGAATAATTCTTGAAAACTTAGCAATAAATTATACTTGGCAACCTCTTCTTCAATACAAGCGTAGATAAAATGAATAGAAGATTCGTTGAACCAATCGCCAAAATAGTATTGCAGTGCTTCGTCTATCGGCATGTGTTTGAGACAATCGGTAGTGACTAGTTTTTTGAGTAAAATCCGTTTCTCAACTTCGCTTCCTTTAAGCCGGATACCTTGGAAGATAATCGCTTCAATTTCGATGTTCTGCTTTTCTGCTTGAATCGTTTGCACTAATTTTTGCACGTCTTTACGGATCGTTTGAGTCGAAAAATAAAGCGTTCTAGCCAGATCCTCGTACGTAATAAAATCAGTCTGCGATAACAGTGCTTTGATAATATGAAATGCTCTTTCTTCGTCATCATCTTCATTTTTATACAGGCTGGATAAATCCCCGACTAATTTGTATCCTTTGCGAGTATTGCCAATAACCATTGCTTTATCTAAATAATTTTCATTTATTTCTTTGATGTCATTGCGAATCGTTCTAGTCGTTACATTAAATAGATTAGCTAATTCGCTTCCACTCACAAAATCATGCTCAGATTGTTTTAAATGCTCTAATAGCTTAATGTAACGTTTTCTCATTTGGCTTTCCTCCTTACACACATACTAATGCAAGCGCTTTATATCCACCAAGCCTATACTCTTTCCTAATAGTTAGGAAGTGATCGTGTATTCGTTTATGATACCCACTTTTTTTAAATTCTAAGTTAGTATTCTATTTAAGAATCGTTTGGGAAGGAAAACAGAACACAAAAAAACCAACCTTCTAAAAAGGTTGGTTTTTTTGTATAGTACCACTACATCCATAACAATAAGCGCGATCCGTACAACACTACCTACTCCAGACACTTAACGGTCTGTGCTAGTTGAAAATGTAAAATACGATTGCACTAACCTAAAATCCAGAGCCACAACGCCAATCCGGCCAACGTGATCAACAATGTTGGGATCGTGAGGACGATACCTGCTTTGAAATAATAACCCCATGTAATCTTTACACCCTTGCGTGACAACACGTGCAGCCACAGCAATGTGGCAAGTGATCCAATTGGGGTCATTTTGGGACCCAGGTCGGAACCAATGACATTGGCATAGATCAATGCTTCTTGAATGATACCTTCAGTATGTGCGCCCTGGATGGCTAGCAGGTTAATCAACACGGTCGGCAGATTGTTCATCACCGATGATAATACAGCAGCGATAATGCCCATCCCGAGCGAAGCAGCCAGCAGACCATGCTCTGCTATGGCATCTAGCCAGCGGCTCAGATGATCCGTTAACCCTGCATTACGCAGTCCATATACGACGATATACATGCCCACCGAGAACACCACAATCGACCATGGCGCTTCCTTGATTACCCGTTTCAGATCAACAGCCTCGCTCTTGCGTGCCAACAAAGCGAACAGCAACGCAACAGAGCCAACGATAACCGACACGGGAATCGGCAGAAACTCACTGGATGCATAGGCAACCAATAACAGCCCAAGCATGAACCAGGCGATTCGGAACATCCGTGGATCACGTATCGCTTCCTTCGGGTCACGTGCCGCGGAGATGTCGTAGCGAAGGGGTATGCTTTTGCGATAAAACAAAAACAACATCCCCGTACTCGCTACGATTGAGAACAGATTGGGCACAACCATGCGTACCGCATACTCCACAAATGTAATGCCAAAGAAATCGGCCGAAACAATGTTAACCAGATTGCTGACGACCAGCGGTAACGACGTGGTATCGGCAATAAACCCACTCGCCATCACAAAAGCCAACACCATGCGCTCATCAAACTTCAATGCACGCACCATTGCCAGCACAATTGGCGTCAGAATGAGCGCGGCACCGTCATTCGCGAACAAGGCAGACACCGCGGCTCCCAGAAGAATGGAGTAGAAGAACAGTCTGCGACCGTCTCCTCCAGCCAGCCTAGCCATATGAAGGGCAGCCCATTCGAAGAAACCCGTCTCGTCGAGAATGAGAGAAATCATAATAATGCCGACAAAGGCCAGCGTTGCATTCCATACAATGGATGCTACATCCGAGGCATCGTTTAAGCTGACAACTCCACACAGCAGAGCAAGCAATGCCCCACCAGAGGCAGTCCAACCGATACCCAATCCACGAGGTTGCCAGATCACCAAGGTGATCGTTACTACAAAAATCAGTATTGCTACGTATACCATAGAGCCTCCTGCTGTACCCTGTATCAATATATTATTTCGTTAATTCAATCTTATACTGTAAGATTACACCGCTCTATGCGCGGAATGACCAGACGATATATTTATACAGGGCAACAGGAATATTGTCTATCTTTATTTTCTTTTAATATAAAATGTGTGGTAAGTTATGGTGTTCCTAATTTTAGAATTTATTCTTTACCCTTATCCTTCGGTGTATCCTCCACCATCTTGAACATGCCAAGCAATCCTTGTAATTGTTCCGCCATGCTATTCAGGTGTGCCGAGGATGATGCAATCTCTTCTACCGATGCCAGTTGTTCTTGCGAAGATGCCGACACGGATTCTGTATTCGCAGCCGATTCCTGGGTCACATTCGAAATATCACTCATCGCCTTGGCAACGTGCGATGCACCGCTCTCCAGTTGCTTCGTTGTTGCGGACAAGTCATCCAATGTATGAACAGCATCTTCCACCGCCTCCCGAATCTGAGCAAAGGATTGTCCTGACGTATTCACGGCCTGAATTCCTTCTCCTACCCGGGTCTGAGCCGCATTCATAGCGATTAGAGCGGCATCCATGTCCTGACGGATATTATGAACCACCTCACCGATCTGCGCTGCCGAACTTCCGGATTCTTCTGCCAGTTTGCGTACCTCACCGGCTACAACTGCAAACCCACGACCCGCATCCCCCGCTCTTGCCGCTTCAATAGAAGCATTTAATGCGAGCAAGTTTGTTTGTTTGGAGATGGATGCAATGACATCAACCATGCTACCAATCTCAACGGAACGGGCATTCAGAGATTGAACCACCGTCCCCAGCTGCTCCACCGTTTCCTGGATACTGTTCATCTGCTCCACAGCCTGTCCTGCTGCCTCATTCCCAGATGAAGCCGCTCCGGACGTATGCCGCATATTCGCCGTAATCGACTGCACACGCTCCGACATCATTCGAACATCTTCTGCCATTCGGCTCATCTGTCCCGATCCGTCTTTCACGCTGTTTACCTGCTGCTCTGCACCTTCAGCCAGTTCCTGAATGGCCAGTGTTGAATGTTCAATCGCTTTGGTAGTTTGTTCTGCACTGGCAGACAATTCTTGAGAAGAAGCAGATACCTGCTCTGTCGTTTCCTGTACGCCCAGAATCATCATCCGCAGGTTATCGACCATACGTTCAAAATACTTCGCTAGTTCTCCGACTTCATCTTTACGCCCTGTTTCCATTTTCACGGTCAAGTCACCTTTACTCACGGCTCTGGCAGATTCCTGCAGTCGTTTAATTGGACGCAGCATGGAGCGTGTAAACCATATAATAAAGAGGAGTGTAAGGAACGTAGCCGCCAGAATAACAATAAATGTGGCCATGCGAATATCCTTACTTGCATTAGTTACTTCACTCTTGAGCATCGTGCCTGCAATTTTCCAGCCTGTTGCTTCATTTGTTGAAAAAATCATCATCTTCGGCTGATCGTTGAACACGTAATCGAATTGACCTTCTGGACCTTCATACATCTCATCCAGCAAGCCACTCGTTTCCGGCGTACCTGCATCTGCTACAGGGGATACGACATAGTTTTTGTTTGCATCCATAATAATGACGTAGCCTTCTTTGCCCACCTTAATGGATGTCTGCTCTTGCAGGTCTGTCAGGTCCAGAGATAAACCGATGACACCGGATTGATCCTTTAATGTTTTGGAGATAAACACAACTGCAACACCATCGGTATTAACAGATACAGCTGATACAACAGCTGTACCTGGCTTTTCCATCGCTAGTTTGTACCACTCCCGCTCCCTAGGGTCAAAAGCATCTCCCCGTGTGCTGCTCGCTGTTGGTTTACCTCGAACCATGACTCCGTCTGTTGTTCCTACAAAAATATTCATGGCATCGGGATGCAAGCCCAGATATTGCTCCAGTTTCAACTGAAGCTCGGGACTATCGTTCTCCCCTTTGATCAGGCTCGGATCAAGAGCATCCGCGAAATAGTTAATGTCATGAATCTTGTAATTCACTTGGCTTTCTACAATGGTATTGGCAGTGCTCACACTTTGCATGGCACTATCCACTAATTGTCCTTGTACGCCATCTTCAGCCATCGTTAGTGTGATTAAGCCGACTGCCAAGCTTGGCAGGAGTAGAACGGCCAGGAAGGAGACCAATAGTTTGTTCCTTATATTCCAGACAAAACCTTTCTTTTTCTTCTTTTTATTTTGACTATGTTTTGGTTTGGCAGGTTTCGCTGCTTTCATTGGTTTATTATCCTGAGTTTCACTCATGTCTTTCTCCCCCTCAAAATGTAAAAATGCCCTCTTTCTTTGTATGTATGGATCAATCTAAAGGCTTATCTTATATATCGGCTAAATGAGGGTATTTATTTGAGAGAAAAATGTGCAGGCACGCCAAACAAGCCACCTCTGATCAGAAGCGACTTGTACAAGGTACAGGTTACTAATTATTCCATGAATTAGATGAAGTATTAGAGTAAGGACCGCCTGGGGGTTGCGCCGAGGGTTTACCAAAATAGTAGCCCTGTGCAAGCTCAATACCTATGGAACGACAGAATTCAAACTCTTCCATCCGTTCGATCCCCTCGGCAAGGACTTGCCCTCCAAATCGACTCGACATCTCAACAATATGAAGAATTTTCTCTTGTTTGGTCGAATCCTGATCACAACGGTCAATAAGACTTCGATCTATTTTGACAAAATCCGGTTCTAACCGATTCATCAACTCTATTGTCGAATATCCGGCACCCACATCATCCAGTGCAACCGACATTCCACGGGAACGATATACCTCAAATATTTGCTGCAAGATGGGCATATGCTGAATCTGCTCTGTTTCCACGACTTCAAACACAAAATCTTTAGGGTCCAGCGAAAGGCGTTCAATCGCTTCAAACGTATGTGTCAGACAATATTCGGGATTGTATATGGAGGAAGGCAGGAAATTTACGAAGCGTTTGACACCATGCGGCAGAAAAAGAGCACTGGTCTCAATAGCAGTAATACGTGCCAATCGATCCAGAAAAGAATGTAGTCCGGTCTCACGCGCAACTTCAAATAATTCATAGGAACTGAAGGATTTTCCATTCTCAGCAGGACGAAGCAAAAACTCATATCCGATAATCTGCTCCGATGCATCAACGATGGGTTGCATATGACTGCTGAATTGATGCTCCAGAATAATGGAAACAAGCTCCGCATGTTTGAAACGGGACTCCTGCATGGTTAGACTAATCCAGCTTTCTTCATTAACCTGTTCGTAAATAGGCATAATCTGAACGGTTAGGGAATCACGTAATGTCGGATCAATTTCGCCGATCTCTTTTATTAAATTCTGAACCGTCTCAAGATTCGAAAAATCCATCCACATCATGTCATCCGACGTCTCGATAAGTCTTCCCGGCGTTTGTAGCGCTTCCAGCAAAGCGGGGGAAATGGGACGCAAGTACAAGGTACCTTGGCCCTCTATAGGATAGATTGGACTGCAGCCACTGCAATTCATGTAGGACCCCCCTTGCCAATTTAGATTCCATGTCCATTAATGTTCACTTGTATATACCCAAAGTTTGTAAATATTATATCATGGGTCTTAAAATTAATCTCTACTGTTTTGATGACTTCCTGTATGACGGTTCTTGGAACAAATATATTCAAATTTGCAGAAAAAAAGACCGACAGTCTGATGACTGTCGGTCTCCCTCAACTTATTAAACTTTAAGAAGCGGGAATCACGATTTTCTGTCCAACTTTCAGGTTATGCACATTTGAGATTTGGTTAGCTGTCGCAAGCTTGCGCCAGTCTACACCATATTTCAAACCTATGCGGTACAAGTTATCGCCTTTTTTCACCACATATACCACTTTGCCGCCCGCTGGTTTCTCAGGCTGTGGCTTGGTCGTTGGTTTGGTTGGAGTAGTCGGCTCCGTAGGTTTAGTTGGCTTTGTAGGCGTAGGAGCAGGCTCCGTACCTGGTTTCGGAGTTGTTGTTGCTTCTCCAGTCAATTTCATGCCGTATTCAGCAAAACCATCATCATTTGTACCAATGAAAGACATCGCCGGGTTTGCTTCAACCAGATCTTTTGCATCCGGGGAAGAAGCAAACACAACTTCAAGATCGTTCAGCGCTGCTGCGGTTAACCCAGCAGATGGCTTAATTGGTGCCAGGGACCAGTTGCCGTCCGCTGCCGGATTAATCGTTTTATTCTCACGGATGTAGTCGATGATCACTTGACGGTTCTCATCCGGTGCAGCCAGAACGATACGTTTACCGTCCGGGTTAGCCAGCTTGGACGAAGAAGCACGGTAGTTATTCGTCGCTACGATGAATTTTTGCGCTGGGTCAATCGGTTTACCGTTAAAACTCAGATCCTTGATCCGGCTTGCCGATGCATTTACAACGGTTGCTTTGCCGTCATACTTGGCTGGTTGTGTCACATCAATCTGATACGTTACACCATCGATAACATCGAAGTTGTACGTTGGGAAGTCATTGTTGATCAGTTGTTGTTGTCCACCTTTAGCCGGGTCGATCTGGTTGAACTGGCCTGCAGACCATTCCAGCCATTCTTTCAGTTCTGCGCCGTTAACCATTACAGCATGTACCGTATTTGGATACACGTACAGGTCAGCAACGTTTTTGATGGCAATGGTGCCTTTAGGAATATTCGTGTAATACGAAGCGCCTGAACGTCCACCGGCTTTGAACGGTGCACCTGCGGACAATACAGGGATTTTCTCATATTCCGTACCTTGAATATGTTTTTCGACATACCATTTCTGTGCATTCGTTACGATCTGAATGGATGGATCATCCTGAACCAGAGCGAAGAAGCTGTTGATGGGTGCAGTCGTTTCGCCCACCGGACCACGAACATACTCCAATGTACCTTCATGCTCTTCATGAACCGCATCAATGATGTCCTGATCAGCCTCTACCAGTGGTTTTTTGTTGGCTGTGTCATAGATTGGGCGTGCTTCCGTTTTGGAATCGACCACTTTCCATTTGCCATCCACTTGTTCTAGATCCAGATCAATAATCCCCAGGTGATCCCCCCAGAATCCTGGCTCTACAGCAGGAACGCCGTTAATGGTGCCCTTCTCCAGGTCTACCCCTTTTTTGCCGGAAAAATCAGCACTTGGGAACACTTTGTGGGCATGTCCAAACAGAATAGCATTAATGCCTTCAACTTGGCTCAGATACAGAACGGAGTTCTCCATCAGATCCGTTTGAGGAATTTCCTCAAATCCGGAGTGAGGAATAGCTACAATAATGTCGGCACCTTTGGCTTTCATTTCAGGAATGAATTTTTTTGCAGTAGCAATAATGTCTTTGGCGATGACCTTACCTTCAAGATTAGCGCTGTCCCATTGCATGATTTGTGGCGGTACAAATCCGATCACACCTACTTTGATCGTATGTTCTTTGCCAGTCTCATCCGTTACTTTTTTATCCAAAATCTCATACGGTGTGAAATAGTTCTTGTCATTTGTCTCATCATCATCACCATCGTCTACATAAACATTGGCATTAATGTAAGGGAAGTTCGCTCCCTCCAGCGTCATGTCCAGGAAGTCCAGACCATAGTTGAACTCATGGTTACCGATGTTACCTGCATCATAATCGAGCAGATTCATCGCTTTATATACAGGGTGAGTCTCACCCTTTTTCAGTGGATCAATTTTGGCAGTGTAGTCTCCCAGCGGATTCCCCTGAATTAAATCCCCGTTATCAAACAGCAGGCTGTTCTTCGCTTCGTCACGGGCTTTCTTAATCAGTGTTGCTGTTTTAGCGAGTCCATATTGGTCTGTCTCTTTGTCGGAATAATAATCATAGTTAACCAGATTGGTATGAATGTCTGTGGTCTCCATGATCCGCAGTTTAACTTTGGCAGCATCCGCAGCCGACACAGGTACCGGAAATACCGCAAGCACGTTTAATGCAACCAAAGCGGCAGTCAGGCTTGATAATACTTTTTTTCTCATTTTCAAAATAACCCCTCCCGGTTATGTACATTGAATCATGCATTAATGGGCAAACGAAGAGCGCAGAAAAAAGATAGATTTCATGGGTTGTGCGTACTGACGCTCTGATGACATGCATCGGAATTTCAGGTAAGTTTATCTCACATGAACATCTATTTATGTCTGTGCTTGTCGTTTACATTCCAAATCATAACGCAATGTTCAGTCATTGAAAAGCATTATTTTTTACATTACCCGCACATACCTAGGTAAGTTTACATTATCATGCGTGATTTCGACAATTTTTTCAACATTTTAGTAGGTATTTAGTGCTTATTATCTTTAAAATACGTATATTACATGTGTCTTACATGTATATCCAATTCAGAGTTATTCATCCATACCAAAAACCGTGAAACCTTAATGGCTTTCACGGTTGGATTAAACTCTGCGCGTATTTTCGCATAAGGACGCTACTTTGCAGAGGTTATGTTCATATTCGGATTATTGTTCCCACACATGATGTTCATGATCTTTCCCCGTGTATTCAATACGAGTCGGGGTAATGTCCAGAATGACATAGTTAGGATCATTAGGTCCATCGAACCACGCCTTCAGTTCGTCGTTCCACACTTGCTCACGCAAGCCTTCGTTCTTCGTCACTTCACAGGTTCCTTCAATCTCAACTACTTCCTTGGAACCACCAGCCTCATAACCTAGTAGCAGGCTAACATTCGGATTATTCTCCAGTTCCTCTACTTTGTGTGTACGGCGGTTCGTTGCCAGATGAATGTTCAGTCCATCGTTGAAAAGCGCCATATAGCGGGATTTCGGTTTACCATTCTCCACAGTGGAGAAGCTGCAAAAAGGGTTGTTTTCCAATGCTTTTACAATGTTTTGTTCCAATTCAGTCTGGTTCATGGGAAGTGCTCCTTTCGGTTTGAGGGGATGTTGGAAGAACTCTTGTAGGCGGCCGTTGCGGGTACGGATCGTTCTTTGGATCGCTGTTATCCCCGGATTTTTTTGATTCCCTTTTCTCAAAGGGAAGATCCGGTGATAAAGGCGAACGCTTTGCTTCCTCAGAATCGATTCCGTCCCCTCCACTACGTCTACTGTTCTTCCAATTTGAGGAGTGGGTAAGCTAAAGTTCAAACAGAAACCTGTACTTAACTTTGCAGGTTTCGTTTCTTTAGGTTTTATCCGCTCCGTTGCTGTGTATAAGTACAGTCAACTTACGTTAGGTGTAATAAGCCTGTACTTATAGTGTACCCACCTCACCTATGGTGAATCCATGAACCGATACGTTAACGTGACAAAATTGGAAAAGTTCTTTATAAAATTGTTTACATAAAGGGGTTAGCACGATATTGCTTCTTGGCTGATTTAATTCAGATCTCCAAGATAGATTGAAGAAGAGCCTGATTTAAGAAGCAATTCGCCAATTGTTTTTGGATATAAACGAATGTTGGACAGCTCTTCAAGTGCAATCCATTCCACGGCGACTTGGTGGTCATCTGGATTGGAGCCTTCAAAAACGGTTGCCTCCGGATCGATCAGGCTGCACGCAAAATAAAATTCAACCTGATGGATATCTGCATCCCACTCGGCGAATTCATGATTTTTACCGATATACTCCCGGATATGTAACAGCTCTCCCACGTTCACGGCCTGACCAATCTCCTCCAGACATTCGCGTGCGACCGCATCCTTGAGTTCTTCACCTTTCTCCTGTCCTCCACCTGGGAACACATAAGCGGTACCATATTGGTCTTCCAGCCGGATGACCAGCAATCGTCCATCCTGCACAATGACAGCCTTTGCCGAGTTGCGTATGGGTTTCATTCTGTTCATTCACTCCTTGTCATTCCAAAATTTCAAAATTCAATCCGAACAACCTGATACTACTATTGTTCTGCTGAACATTAATATCATCCCGTGGTATGCGCGGATAACTTAATGCCTTCCGATTCCAACACACGACGAATCTCTTGAGCAAATGCGAGAGCATATGCTCCGTCACCATGGATACAGACCGTCTCTGCCTTAATGGGAACCAACGTACCATCCGTGGATACAACGACTTCGTCTTTCACCATCCGAAGCACTTGAGCAATCGCTTGTCCCGATTCTTCAATGAGGGCTCCAGCTTGGCTGCGAGGAGTTAACTTTCCGTCCGTCCCATAGGTTCGATCCGCAAACACTTCGCTCACACTACGCAGACTGATGCGATCCGCGGCATGAATCAGCTCACTGCCCGCCAGACCATACAGATACAGTTCAGGCTGTACTTGATAGATCGCCTCGGTGATGGCTTCAGCAAGCTTCGCATCTTCTGCGGCCATATTGTATAAGGCACCATGTGGTTTTACGTGATGCATTCGCCCTCCGCTTGCCCGGACAAAGGCATCCAGCGCACCAATCTGATACACCACCATGTCATATGCTTCCCGTGGCGTAATGTCCATACGTCTTCTGCCAAACCCTTGCAAATCCGGCAACCCGGGGTGGGCTCCAATTGCCACCTGATGCTCCAATGCCCTCTCTACCGTCAGCCGCATTGTAGCCGGGTCTCCTGCATGAAACCCGCAGGCAATATTGGCTGATGTAATCAAGGGTAGAATGGCCTCGTCCGATAGCGTGCGATATATACCATAACTTTCGCCCAGATCACAATTGATATCCAAGGTTTTCGAGGTATTCATTAAGCGCCCCCCATTCCTGCCATTCTTCTGCGTATCAGCTTATCTATGAGTTGCATATTGATTTCCTGTTCCATATACAACTGTCCGGCTTGATCATGCGTAATCTTTTTAAAAGAAATTTGGGTTCCTGGCTTAGTCTGAGCCAGGATTGGCATATCCACCCGAGCTACCTGTGCAATGACAGGATAACCTCCAATCGTCTGATGGTCCGCCATCAAGATGATGGGCTGACCATCCGGTGGCACCTGCACCGTGCCATAGGTAACGGCTTCAGACAGCCGATCCAGGGGCTGATCCAGCTCCATTATGGAGCCTTGCAAGCGATAGCCCATCCGATCGGATTGTGGAGAGATCACGTATTTTTCGGCATAGAATTGTGCAAGACTCTCTTCGCTGAACAGAAAACTATCCTTGCTCTCCATCACACGAATAACAGGTTGCCCATAATAGTCAGGTCTTTCACGTTCAGATAAAAGCCACGCAGGCGCCAATATTCGGTGGTCCCGCTCACTCTCCTTTACCTGCTGCTCCATACGTTGCATCCAACCTTGCGCTTCGACAGAAAGTTCACCATTGGATAACAGATCCCCCACGCGCAAGGCTCGCCCATCCATACCGCCAAGATCTGTCTTGAGGTCTGTACTTCGACTGCCCATCACTTCAGGCACAGCTATTCCACCCGCAATCGCCAGATAACCACGCAAGCCATGACGACATGGGCCAAACTTCAGTACACTTCCTGCCCGCACCAACACAGGACGCCACAAAGGTACAGACAGATGATCCACCGTTGCCGTCAGATCGGCTCCACATAATGAGACTAGCTGGCTCTCCTGAAATCGAAGCTCTGGCCCCGTCATCGTCATCTCCAGTACTGCCGCATGTCGGGAGTTGCCCACAAGCATATTGGCTGCTCTGGCTGCAAAGGTGTCCATGACCCCGCCAGGATGAATACCATACCGGCGATAACCGGTTCTGCCTTCATCCTGAACGGTAGATAACAGACCAGGGCGAATCACTTCAATACTCATCGTTCGCCCTCCTTCCGCTTCAACGCCAGATAGTCCTGCATCGTAATCTGTTTGAATCGAACCCGATCACCTGCTACCAGCAAACTCGGTATGTTCTCTTCCGGCCGAAACAACCGGAGTGGCGTTTGTCCAATACATTGCCATCCCCCGGGTGTATCCACTGGATAGATTCCTGTCTGTTTGCCACCGATACCTACTGTGCCCGCCTCAACCCGAAGCCTTGGCGTTGCCCGTCTGGGCGTAGCAATCTGTTCAGACAAACCGCCGAGATACGGAAAACCCGGTGCAAACCCAATCATATGTACGAGATAATCCCCGGATGTATGAATCGCAATAACGTCTTCTGGGGTCAGTCCATGTTCACTGGCAACATAGTCCAGATCAGGGCCCCACTCGCCACCATAACATACGGGAATCGTGACCGTTCTGGGTTTGTATTGTACGGATTCCTTCATTTGATTCAACTGCTGAAGCAGAATCTTGCTTAACTGAGGGTAAGAGGAGATGAACGGATCATAAAATACTGTAACGGACGTATATGAAGGCACCCATTCGATCATGGCCGGCAGAGTGCTTTTTTCCAGCAAAGCACATACAGACATCACTCTGCGCTGCACAGGGTCAGACAATTGATCTCCACACTGGATGATAACCGCTGTCTCACCCAGCGGAGATAAGATCTCTTCCGTCCATGAATACGGCTGTTTGGTCATGCGCCATCTCCCCTTTTTCCAAACGTTTAGCGTATCGTTATTTATCTCTCTCCAATGCCTGCAATACCAGTGAACAAACTGCCGGAAACGGCTCATCTTCTTCTGTACGTATCGCAAGATACAGTGTCTGCAAAAACAGACGCACATTCAGGTTCCTATGACTGGTTTCCAGAAGTGATCTGTTCACCGCCTGGTCTCCTTGATGAAGGGAATCGATCCACGTCGTAATATCCTTTGGCTCCAACAGATTGCGACGCAGAATGGTAATCACAGCATGCGCTATTCGCTGATCTTCATCATGGATGTAAACCACACTTGATTCCGTTATTTTTACAGCGAGTGCATGCAGAAGTTCCAGCAGATCCGTTCGCTCCAGATATGGTGATTGTGCCAAGTCTTCAACCGCATCCGCCGCATGTGCGGGGGCATGTGCCCAGCCCTTGTTATCGGCGTAGCCGCGAACATCTTTTTCAAGCTCCAGATATGTAGTCAACCGATGATGAATCCCTGCGATATCCTCTTTGTTCAAGAAGGGTTGCTGACGATCCACATTCAGAATGGGAGGCAGTAACAATACGGAGAACGTCCGCGTAAACACACTATCCGTTCCCTGCTCTCCGATCCCATAGAACAAGTGCTGATCGTCCAGCGCCAACTGCAACATATGCCTTAGATGATCTTCCGAAAATACACCCTGTCCAATCCATGTTGCAAACGTAACATAGATCAATTCATCCCGCAGGACAGGATCAGTACTACCAATATGCTTCATCATATGCAGTGCCAATTCGTAAGGCTGTTCCTCGTGATCAATGGAATGATTAGACGACTGAATATGCTGTAATTTTTGTTTTAACGTCAGGGCATCCATCCATTAAGACTCCCCGGGCGAATCCAAATGCACGCTGCAATTGTACAGTTCACATTGCCACGTATTCTCATTCTTGGCGATCCGGGTAATGGATGTGTTGGACAGCTTCACGCTGATATCCAGTTCAGGCACCAGTCCTCGCAGTGTATTCCGCAGGACGGCCCCATGACTGACAACAATCACTCTTCCATCGGGGTGCTGCCGTACAATATCTTCAAGCACCGCACTACCTCGAACAGTCCCTGCATCTACAAGCTCACGTCCCAGATCCAGAGTACTCCAGTCCGCTCCCCACTTGGCTAACCGTTCCTCTTCCGTCGTTCCTTCGACCTGTCCTCCGCCCATCTCGCGAAGTCTAGGGTCCAGATGAATCTCCTGAATGCCCAAGCGATCACCAATGATGCGAGCTGTCTCACTTGCACGCTCCAAGTCACTTGAATAGATGGCATCCCAGGATTCCTCGGCCAGTCTCGCGGCAAGTAAAACTGCCTGTTCCCTGCCTTCCTGATCCAGTGGATTATCCGTCTGTCCCTGCGAACGTTTTTCCTTATTCCACGCTGTGCTTCCATGGCGAATCAATGCAATTTGAGTCATTGTTGTTCCTCACCTTTTTCTATATGAAGTTCATCTTCTGTAAAATGTTTGCGTGCCTTCGGCTTGGCAAATTTGCCTCCATTATATTGAGAAGACCCGTTTCTCGGAATAGAGAGACTGTCCCAAGCTGTTTCTTTGAGCATTTTCGCGGCAAATACAATCTGCCCGACATGATACGGATAATGCGCCAATTGCCGAATAATAGCCTCCATGACGGTGTGTCCTTCATTGCGAATGTATATGATGTGAGACAATTGTTCCGGGGTAAACGAACGAATAGCTTCGAGTAGGCATGTCCAGCCTTCCTCCCATTTAGCAAGCAACTCTTCCCTGGAAGCAATATCATTCACGAACTCGGCGTCCCGTTCACGCCACGGTTTCTCACCATCTGTTGTCAGTACATCCGTCCAACGGGACAGCATATTGCCCCATAGATGTTTTACGATAACCGCAATGCTGTTCGCGTCTTCATTCCAGGATTGAAACAATTGCTCGGAATCCAGTTGTGCCATGGCTTTTTCCCCGAGCTGCTTGTAATACAAGAATTGCTTCTCCGCTGTCTCCAAAAAAACCTGATTCATATCCATCCGTTAACCACCCTTCGGAAAAGTATGTTGTCCCCAGATCATGTTCAAACAGAAGCGTCACATGTTATTTATTCAGGAAATGAAAACGTACCGTCTGCATTCGGTTCAAATGGAATGACTTTGCGAACCGCATCCAGATTGAGCTCTCCATAGATATGTGGATATAGTTCATTTAATTCGTAGAGATCCTCATACACCAGTTCTGGCTCTAACGCCTTCTCATCAATACTAAGTAATAATAGATCCGTGCGGCCTGCATAATATTGCCCGGCTACCCATGGAATTTGTTCCTTAGTGGAACAATGAATGAATCCGTCTGTCTCCAGGCTATCTGGTGCATACTCAGTCCCCTTTGACACTTGCTCCCACAACGAACGGGAAATAATACTATAGATCATGGTTCTGCCTCCTTCAATTTCTGCGATGTACCCTATGAGTCATTGGAAGTATTATAGATCATCCCGGATACGGGAGTACAATTTTTGATCCGTAAATACACCTTTGATCTTCAACTGTTTGCGTAGCAAACCTTCGTACGACATACCCAGCTTCTCCATTACGCGTGCAGAGCCTATGTTGCCTGCATTACATTTCCCCTCCAACCGATTGCAGTCCAGTTCCCGAAAGCAATAATCCACGATGGGTTGCATCGCTTCTGCTGCGAGCCCCTTACCCCATTGACTGCTGGCTATCGCGTACCCTAGTTCAGCACTCTGCATGGGTTCGTTGAGATGAAAAATGCCACCTCTCCCAATCAAGGTCCCTGTTTCCTTCAAAATAAAAGCCCAGATATGTACCGTTTTCCGTTCATAATTATCCAGTACCCGCTGAATATATTGAATTGAATCCTCCACCGTCTCATGGTAGTTCCACAAGCTTTGCTGACTCACTCGCGGATCAGAGGCAAACGCATAATATTCATCAAGATCATCCATCGTAAGCCGCCTCAGTTTTAACCGCTGTGTTTCGAATTCGGGCAATTCGGCAAAAAGTTTTTCTACATTCATGCAGCACACCTCCATGATTCACTTGAGTTCATGATCCAGCCATCTTATTTCTCAGGAAATAACGATCTATCATAACCATGCACAGAATACCGACCGTATATCGAATCAGATCGATCACCAGAAAACCATGTCCCAAAATAAGAGCACCTAATACGGTAGAACGTATCTCAATCAGCCAAGGCGTCTGAATCAACTGCGAGAACTCAATCATCCAGCTGAATACACAGCTCAAACACATCGCCCATACCAAGCTGCGATGAGGCCACACCATGCGTACTCCGAAATAAATCATGCCCGCCCAACATGCATCCCCGAAATGTTCATGCACCCAACCCGGCAATCGTTCACCAAAGTGTCTGGATACGAGTCCTGCCGCCATGGTCATCATGACTGCTAAGAAATAGATCAGCCTGTCTCTGATAAGTACGCTTTTCAATCAATCACACGCCTTCATCAAGCACTTGTAAAATAAATTGCGTTTTGGCAGCGGTATACGATTCCCTATCTTCCTTGTTCTCATCAGCAAGCTTTGTCTTCAGGACGGCGTAAGCTTCCACCAGATCTGGGCGTTTTCTCAGCACATCCCGAAACCGAATTTGACGATCCCAGCGTTCTTCTCCCGGGCGCATCAGATGCAGGTGTACAGCTCTCTTGCCATCCTTAACCCTGACCCAGAATCGTCTGTACTCCCGTCCATCCAGTTCAGGCGGAACGTAGTTCCAGCCCAACGGATTCAGCTGATCCGCAATCAGATCCATGTCATCCCATGACTGTACCTCTGCCATCAGATCAATAATGGACTTGGCGGGTAACCCTGGAATGGACGTGCTTCCGATATGTTCGAATTGATGAATATTAAACTGCTCTAGAAGACGTTTGAGTTGCCGGATTTCATCCTGAGCCTGCGCATCCCAATTGGGATTGGCCGGAGCAATCTCTACCGACTCTGTCGCCCAGGCAGGCCAATTTTCCGGTTGCATTGGATCTTTCATTCAGGTATCTCCTCTTCACCATGACATTTTAAATGGTAACCTTCTCTGTATTTTTCATAGGTGCGTTGCTTCATGCGCTTAATCGTAGCACTCCGTTGAAATGTAAGTATGGAACTTAGGGATAGAAAAAGATATTTCAGGTAAGCCAGATCACTAGAGTTAGAGTCTGAGCTTATAATCGAAGCTTTCATATTCATCCCATCCAATCCCCTTATATAGTTGTTGAAGCAGAAGGCATTTCAGATACATATTTCTATATATCCAAAAAAGGAGCGTATGTCTACGCCCCTTGGTTGTCTGTTACCTTGATGATATTGATGATTTTAACGATGTCATGTACTGAAACTAATTTTTGGATCATGCAAGATGCTTTATTATATGAAGATTTATTTTACCGTAACAGGGATCGTCACTTTTTTATTGCCCCATTTGGCCGTGATGGACGTTTTCCCTTTGCTTACAGCCACGATCTTGCCATTTGTTACTGTCGCTACGCCCGGCTTTGTGCTACTCCATACCGCGCTGTTCGTCACAACAGTGGTTTTACCCGTATCATACTGGGCCATCACACTCAACGTTGTACTTCCCTGTGGAGACAAAACCAGTTTTTTCTGGCCTGTAATGAGCTTTTTGAGCAAAGGTACAACGGTAACCTCTGCCTTTATTGTCTGATTTTGATAAGTTCCTGTCAAGGTGGCTTGTCCCTCGGTCAGTGTCTTAACGGCTCCATTTTTCACGATAGCTACATTTGTGTTGGAAGAGGTCCATACGATCTGTTTCGAAAGGTTGATCGTTTTGCCATTTGCGTAGGTCCCGATGACCTTCAACGCCTTGGACTTCTTGATGTTCAGCTGCATTGTGGCAGGAGTGACTTCAACTTTGGTAATCTCATCCGTCACAGCAACGGGGACTTTCACGATCGTTGTTCCATATTTGCCTTGCAGCAATACTCTGCCAGGTGTAACGCCTTTGATTTTACCGTTTTCCAGCACAGCCGAAGAAGTGGATACGGACCACACAATCTCAGACGTCACATCCTCTTCCTTACCATTCGCACGGGTAATGCTTACTTTCGGAAGGGTGCTTTCACTGCCTTTAACAAAACTGTAGGATTTCGGTGAAGCTTTGATGCTTTTGATCTTCTCCTGCACTTGGACAACCAACTGGGCTTTAGCCCCGTCTACTTCTGCAAAAATCGTTGCTTCGCCCGCGGCCACAGCCTTGACTTTGCCTTTCACCATCGTCGCAACCGCTGCATTACTGGTGGACCAAGTCACGCCTTGGGTAACATCCTGCTTGTTATCAAAACCTTCTACCGTTGCCATCACCTGAAGCGCAGCTGTTTCGGAGACACTCATTTTCTGCGGGCTGCTATTGGTTATTTCAATCGATGTCACGTCACCAGTAGCCGCCAAGGCCAACGAAGGGACCAGTACGGTCAATGCAATCATTAGAGCAAGTGTGCCTCGAAGCGCCAGTTTGATTCTATTCATTTCAATATCCATCTCCCATAATCCAATATTTTACTTCTATTATATTATATCGGATACGAATTGCATAAAGTTGAATAACGTGAGTGAGCGTCTTGGAACAATTCATGATTTTCATTGTATAATATGGGAAGGTCGCGTAATACTGTTTTAATAAACCTTAAAAATGAGGTGGGATATGTATGATCGAAAAGAATTTGCTTGATATGGTTTCACCTAAAAATAACCGTAAACGTATGAAAGCTATCGTCACTTCGACATCCACCAAGATTCGTCCTGAAGACGAAATGGTTCTATTGATGAAAACAGCCCGCAATCGTTTCAAAAAAGCCCTTGAATCTGGACAAATTGAAATCATTAACGAGCGTGAATGGAAGCTGCGTTAACATTTAAGAAATAACTTTATTTACTTACATAAACGAAGAAATTTTAATCAAAGAAGTAAGCTATATCTTAGGTTCAAGCACTTACCAGATCAGTTAAATTCAGCACAAAATATTAGGAGATCGGTTCGTTAAATAGTGTTACCGTTTAAAAGGGGATGTCCATCGTCACATGCAACATGACGTGTGGAACATCCCCTTTTTGAATTACTAAAGCGTTACCTAACCTCTCTACTTCACTTCATCCTGCTCTGGCAAAATCAAGCTCTCGGCCCCGCCCATATAGGGCCGCAGGGCTGCCGGAATGTGAATGCTTCCATCCTCCTGCTGATGATTCTCAAGCAAAGGAATCAGGATACGCGGCGATGCCACCGCCGTATTATTCAAGGTGTGACAATACGCCAACTTGCCTTCGGCATCGAGGCAACGAATATTTGATCGGCGAGCCTGAAAATCATGCAGATTCGACGACGAATGCGTTTCTCCATATGCACCGCGGCTTGGCATCCAGGTCTCGATGTCATACTGTTTGTACGTTTTCTGCGACATATCCCCGGTACATACAGCGACAACACGATACGGCAGTTCCAGTAATTGCAGCAATTCTTCGGCGTGTCCTGTAATCTCTTGCAACATGCGCTCCGATTCTTCCGCATCAGGAGCACAGAGAATGACCTGCTCAACTTTGGCAAATTGGTGCACACGGTATAATCCGCGTACATCCCGTCCGCCGGAGCCAACTTCACTGCGGAAACACGTCGATACTGCGGCCAGCTTCACAGGCTCTTGAACATCAACAATCTCATCCGCATAATACGAGACCAGCGGCACTTCAGAAGTTCCCACCAGCCACTTGTTCTCCCCTTCGAGTTCATAGACCTGATCTCGACCGGTTGGGAAGAATCCGGTGTTCACCAGCGCATCCTCCCTGACCATCAGCGGAACCTCCATCGGTGTGAAGCCGTGCTTCAGAAGCAAATCAAGCGCAAGTTGCTGTACTGCTCGATGTAATAACAGGCCAGCGCCTTTTAATACATAGCTTCGCGTACCGCCAATCTTAACTCCACGGGGAATATCGATGAGATCATGCAACTCCCCAAGTTCCACGTGATCTTTGGTGTAATACTCGAACGTTGGCACCTCTCCCACACGTCGCAGCTCTACATTGTCTGCGTCCGACGAGCCATTGGGGGTATCCGGGGATACGATATTGGGTACCAGCCATTGCAGCTTGGTTACTTCCTCCTGCACAGGGGCGAGCCTCGCTTCCACCTGATCCAACTGTTCATTGATCTGTTTCACCTGAGCCCGCAAACCCTCGGCCTGTTCCCGATTCCCGGCTTGCATGAGTCTGCCAATATCAGCAGATAACGTATTGCGCAACCTGCGACCTTCTTCCGATTCCTGCAAAAGTGTCCTGCGTTCCTCATCCCGCTCTAACAATGTGCGAATGTTGATCTTGATTTTTTTCCCGTCTGCTGCGGCCTGAACCTCTTCTGCATGTGCACGAATCCACTTCATTTCTAACATGGTCACCGTCTCCTTTGGCTGTAAAAATACAAAGAGCGCCCTCATCCCTTGGGACGAGGAGCGCTCTGCTCGCGGTGCCACCCAACTTGCTGAATCAGGATATCCTGCTTCCAGCCTCTTGGTCCGCGATAACGGGCGGTTCCGGTTAACTTGGGGAAATATCGCTCCCCTGGCGAAAACGCCTCCGAGTTGGATGCTCTTCAACGGCATGGTCCGATCTGTAATTGTTGGTCTCAGTATATACGAACGCCGGACCAGATTGCAACCTTCTGTATCGATCAGGAATTCATGGCACAACGTAACATGTCCTGTTATGATAGACTTTGTCTTCAAGATTGCGCTTTATTGTGATCCTCAATTTATGTATATAAGTAGAAGGGGTTCTTTATGAAAAAATTACTTTGGATCGGATGTCTGTCCTATTTCCTGATTGGACTTGCCCACGTTGTGCTCGGTTCCATTCTACCGGTTGCACTTGAACATTACGGCAAAGATTATAGCCAAGGCGGAACGCTGATCTTTGCCCAATTTGCCGGATTCCTGGGTGGTGTATTGTTATCTCCATGGCTGAACAGACGCTTTGGTAAACGGGGAGGCCTGTTAATCGCCACAGCGTTGCTCTGTATTGCAGAATTATCCTACATGCTGCTGCCACCATGGGGCTGGATGTTCGTCATTGCACCCGCTGCCGGCTTTGGATTCGGAATGGTTGAAGCTGTTATTGGCACCATTATCATCGCTGCAATCAAAGACAATACAGCCGTTGCTATGAGTCGACTGGAAGTGTTATTCGGGATTGGGGCGATGGTCATGCCGCTCATTGCCAGCGGTCTGATTGCTGCCGGATACTGGCGTCTCTCCTTTCTCGTTGTTGCGATCTGCGCAGCGCTGACCTTTGTTTTCTGGGCGAAAGGATCATTCGGTGAACTCGATAAGTTTCTGGAGCGACAGAGTTCGAATCATGCTTCCGTAAATACGCACTCTGCTGGGACATCGGGTGAGATGCATCCCGCATCTGCAAGTACATCCAGTCCAACCTATCGTGGCCGTAACAGGACTCTTCTGGTATTATTCGTCCTGTTCTTCTTCCTCTATGTTGGCACAGAGATGAGTCTTGCGAACTTCATGCCGGCGATCCTGATTGAGAAAATGAACATGAAGGAAGCCGGAGCAGCCCTTAGTGTCACCTGTTTCTGGATTGCCATGTCCGTGGGACGGCTCTTCGCCGGTTATATCGCAGAGAAATTCCAATACCGCGTATATGTCCTGTACAGTTGTCTTGCATCTGTTCTCTTGTTAATGATATTTCCATTTACAAACCAAATCTGGTCTGCATTTCTCATCATCTTACTGCTTGGACTTGCGATGTCAGGGATATTCTCCATTGCCCTTGTCTTCGCCAGTAAACTGTTGCCCGGAACAGAAGAATCCACACCTAGCATTTTGATTGCCTCAGGTGGGGTTGGCGGTGCCATTCTGCCTTTGACTACGGGATGGAGTCTTGATCATCTGGCGGTTAATCAGTCTGCATGGATGCTTGCGATCTTTGCAGTTGGCCTGCTTGTCATTAGCGTAATCACGTTTCAATGGCAGAACAAACATATAGCCAATTCTGCGACTTAACAGTTCTGTGTTGATCCAGTCCTGAGGATTAGAAATACCTATTAAAGAAATTGAAATGTCCACCGCCATGACCTGACGGTGGACATTTTTTTGTAGCGTTACTCTGTTCTAACGAACCTAGCACACGCTATCCCCCTCCATTTCCGCATGTTTGAAATCTAACGAATCCTAGAGACGTTATTATAGATAATTAGCTTCAATTAAATGTCTCGTTGGAGGTTTTTTTGCATAATAACACCGCTGAGATTCGTTAGGTTTTCATTCCCTTAGGAACTTGCCTAATAAGGTGTCCTCGATTCGTTAGCGCTGTTTTGCCTCTCTCATCACCTTTCATTAAAGGTGAGAATAATATCTATTCATTTGCACAAGATTGCCCAGGAAATACTTATGGTCAACCAAATCACACACTTTTATTAACGACAGGCATTACGGGCCCGTTATCCTTGATGAACTTACCGAATACATATCGGACGAGTGGTCCCAGAACGATCAACTGATATGGAAGCGCAAGGCTGAAGTTACGAGCAATGGTATGGAGATACGTACGGAGTACGGATGACCCACTTAATTGATCAGCGAGATATGCCGAGATCATTCCATACATGGACATGATCAGAACCATGCCAATCACCATGAAAAATGACATGACGAGCACACCCAGAATCTTGTAGGACTTGTCAAAGGGCAAAGAGAATGCAATCTTTCTCGCCACAGGGCCAACAATGAAAGACTCCACCAGAAACGCGATGACAAAACATAATATGAATTGAAGCAGTATTTCAAGCGGGGACATCTTGCCGAGTAACCCACTGTGCCATAGATTGAAGAACATCATGACCAAGACCATTCCTATACACATCATTAATCCGAAAATAATTTGTTCCTTCTTGCTGGTTGGCAATTCTCTCATCCTCTCTGTTTACCTTCGTAATTATAGAGATGAGGAAACCCTTCACATAAGTGAACATTTTGTGAACAATTATGATTTTTCCATTTTAAAATTGGATTTGACAACCATGTAGTACAGCTCTATGATATCCCTTAAAATGGTAGAAACATTCACTACATAAGGAGGTTTTTGATTGTGAGTTTTCAAAAGCGCATTGACCACGTCGGCATTGCCGTTCGTGATCTGGAGACCACGCTGCGTTTCTACACGGAGATCGTTGGTCTTGAATTGAAAGACCGGGTGACCCATACCAACGGCGTCATTCAGCTTGCCTTCCTTGGCTTCAATGGAAGTAATGAGACTGAGATTGAGTTAATTCAAGGATACAGCGACAAGCTACCTTCTGAAGGTACGGTGCACCATTTTGCGATCCACGTGGATGATCTTGATTCTGAGTACAAACGCATTCAATCCACCGAAGCCGAATTTATCGACGGAGAGATTATCACACTGCCTAACGGTTACCGCTATTTCTTCATCTATGGACCTGAAAAGGAATGGATTGAGTTCTTCCAGCGCTAAGAATTGGAGCTGATTTCATGAACATTTTAATTACTGGCGCAGCCGGAAAAATTGGACGTGACTTGTCCCAACACTTGCAGAAGCATTTCGCCTGCGACTAACGGATTTAAATATCGACAGACTGCATACGTATCAAGGGACCAGCCATGAGATCATGACACTGGATGTGACAGACCCCGAAGCCTGTCAGCGTGCTTGCGAAGGCATGGATGTGGTTGTACATCTGGCTGGAGATCCTTCCCCGAATGCCGGATTTTATGAATCGTTGTTGGACATCAATATCAAAGGTACATTTAATGTATTCCGTGCAGCTAAAGACCAAGGTGTACGAAGAGTCATTCTTGCAAGCAGTGCACAGACGATTGAGGGGTATCCCATTGATGCTCAAGTCTATCCGGACATGCCAACACGTCCACGGAATTTGTACGGGGTTAGCAAATGTTTTGGAGAATCGCTCGCTTCCTATTTTGCGTATACCGAAGGTTTACAAAGTGTAGCAATACGTATAGGTGCATATGATGATTTTCAACCGGACGGACCCGTGCTGGAGGCAAGGGATATGAGCGCGTATATTAGTCCGGCTGACTTGTGTGATTTGATGTTCAAAGCAATTACAACTACCGATCTGGAACCCTTCACCATACTGCATGGGATCTCGAATAATCGGTTTAAACGATTAAATCTGGAAAACACTCAGAAACAGGTAGGTTATGACCCAAAATCCGATGCTTTTGCACTCAGTCAGATTGCCTTATATGATTCCCCACGATAATTATTGAAAATAACACATCCAAACAGGCTGTTATACATATGTATAACGGCCTGTTTGATAACTTATACGTGTCCCTATCCAGTTCATGACTGGACACGTTCCACCCGCTGGCCTATAATTACACCTAGTAATGCCCGTAACTTCATAGTTTCCCAGGGGAGTCGGAATTGGCCGGCTGAGAGTGTATCCCACCAAGATACTAACCCTTAGACCTGATCTGGATCATGCCAGCGTAGGAATCGGAGTATATCGAAATGGCACAGCCCTATGGCTGAACGCCACCTCTCTAACGCCTGCACGCGTCCCGGAATACGGGGCGCTTTTTTTGTTACTATCAGAAAGTATAAGTTTGGAAGCATCACCTTCCTGATATTGCAAGAAAAACTGCCGCTAAGCGCAGTCTGGCTTCCTTGAATGACATCGATGGACGTTTTACTTGTTCAAAAATAACGTCATCCGGATCTCAACTGGTATAAATCTGTCGATTTATGCAAGATGATTGGATATGAAGCCAAGGAGTACCCCGTGCCAATCGGCCGGACATACCGAAGGAGAGACCACAGATGAAATGGCGTAAAACGATGGGATTGTTGCTCTTGTGCGTGCTTATGGTGACTGTAGCCGCATGTGGTGGCAAAGAAGCTGCCCCAGCTGGGCAGAACGGCAACACAAATACGGAAAGCAGCAACGAAGGTGACACTGCCGCCCTGAAAGATATTAAAGTGGTGCTCGACTGGACACCAAATACGAATCATACAGGCCTGTATGCAGCTGTAGATCAAGGTTTTTATAAAGCCGAAGGCTTGAACGTGGAGATTGTACAACCAGGTGCCGGTGGCGCAGATACAATGGTTGCCTCCAATGAAGTGCCTTTTGGCGTAAGTTATCAGGAGAGTGTAACTCAAGCCCGCACACAGGGTGTTCCATTGGTCTCCATCGCAGCAGTTATTCAGCATAATACATCTGGTTTCGCTGCTCCGGCGGATCGGAATATCAAGTCACCGAAAGATTTTGAAGGTAAAACCTATGGCGGTTGGGGTTCCCCAGTCGAAGAAGCCGTGATGCAATCCATTATGGAAGGCGACGGAGCCGATGTATCCAAAGTGAAAAACATTAACATGGGTGACGCCGACTTTTTCACCGCAGTGAAACGAGACATTGATTTTGCATGGATTTTCTACGCTTGGACGGGTATTGAAGCCGAACTGCGCGGGGAACCGATCGACATGTTATATGTGAAGGATTATTCAGATGCATTGGATTACTACACGCCTGTACTAGTAACAAACGAGCAGACGATCCAAAACGACCCTGAGTTGGTGAAAGCATTCCTGAAAGCCACTTCAGAAGGATATCAATACGCAATTGATCATCCCGAAGACGCAGCCAACATTCTGATCAAGGCCGTACCGGATCTGGATAAAGACTTGGTACTGGCAAGCCAGAAATGGCTTAGTCCAAAGTACACAGATGACGCCCCACGCTGGGGTGAGCAAAAGCAGGAAGTGTGGCAGAACTACACCGACTGGATGTTTAGCAAAAAACTGCTGGATGAACAGATCGATGTGAGCAAGGCATATACGAACGAGTTCTTACCCCAATAAAATTTCTCATATAAAACGAACTTAAATTTTACACGAGGACGGAGAGGACAGAAATAACGTGAAAAAGCGAAGCGGTCGCCTTTATCACCGGATTTTCCCTTTAGAGAAAGGGAATCAAAAAAATCTGGGGATAACAGCGATTGGAAGGTTATTCTGTCATCGAAGTGGCAAGTGTAACAGTCATTAGTTCATTTTATATATCACGAAAGGAGCCGTGATCTCTCATGGCAAGCACACTACTTAGTATTCAGGTTATCCCGAAAACGCCAAATGGCGAGAACTCTTATCCTTACGTTGATCGAGCCATTGAAGTTATTCAGCAATCTGGCTTGAAGTATCAGGTGAATGCGCTCGACACAACGATGGAAGGTGAACTGGAGGAACTGCTGGAAGTTGTACGTAAAATGCACGAGGTACTTGTGGAGGCTGGCAGCCCAAGCATCATCTCCCAGATCAAAATCGCCCATAGCCCTACTGGCTTCAGCATGGATACCCTGACGGAGAAGTATCGCTAATGCCTGCCTATTTCAAAAGTGTATGGCCGCCCATTGTGGCGGTTATTCTCTTTATAGCGATATGGCAGGGAGCCGTCTCCCTCTTCCATATTGAGAAATGGATGCTGCCTGCACCGTCCGACATCGCCCGCGAAGCGGCAACCCAGGCCGAACGGCTTGGCATGCACGCTTCCGCAACCATTCAGTTAACGCTGATTGGATTCGCCGCTGGAACAGCGGTTGGATTACTGATTGCGATGGTGCTACATTTAGTCCCTTTTCTCAAGTCAGCCCTGTATCCTTTACTTATTCTTAGTCAAAATATTCCGACCATCGCGCTCGCGCCGCTCCTGTTAATCTGGTTCGGATTCGGGCTACTGCCCAAGCTGATTACGATCATTCTGGTCTGCTTCTTCCCCGTTGCAGTGGCGGCCATGGATGGCTTGACCCGTACTGACGCGGCGATGATGAACTATATGCGCATGGCTGGTGCGAAACGTCATCAGATCTTCTGGAAGCTGGAGCTCCCCCATGCGCTGCCATCCGTGTTCTCCGGTGTCAAAATCGCCGCTACCTATAGCGTGATGGGCGCCATCATCGCCGAATGGATTGGTGCAGACAAGGGTATTGGTTATTATATGATGCTGCAAAAGTCGGCTTATCGTACGGACCGCCTATTCGTGGCGATCATGATTATTGTCGCGCTCAGCTTGCTGCTCTTCCTGTTCATTGCCCTGCTGGAGAAGTTGCTCGTGCGCTGGCGGCCACAAAAGCGGTAGTAAAGAAGTAATCTGTATATTAGGAAGTGATGACCATATGAATCGGCAACAGGATGAACAAGTCCAGCCTGGACGAGGAGCAAGTGTAATGGAGCCAACGCACGGTGAAAAGTTTAACTCGGCTACGCCTGATCGACCTGCCAACACGACTCCTGCTCCGGTTCCACCTGCACTGGACGTTGTTAATGTTCATGCATCATTCCGTGAACGGCGCAACAAGCTACCGGTTCTGAACGGCCTGTCCCTGACTGTGGAGCAAGGCGAGTTTGTTGCTATCGTTGGACCTTCTGGCTGTGGCAAAAGCACTCTGTTCCATATCATCGGCGGTCTGCTTAAGCCACAGGAAGGCCAAGTACTTATGAACGGTCAGAATGTAACGGGACAGCGTGGCAAGATTAGTTATATGCCGCAACAGCCCGCCCTTTTCCCGTGGCGTACCATTGAAGATAATGTACTGCTTGCTGGTGAAGTAGCTTCAAGTGCTCCACCTCGGGCCGAAGCACTTGCAGAGGCTCGAAAGTGGTTAAGCAGCGTGGGTCTTGCCGGGTTCGAGCAGGCCTATCCTCATATGCTGTCGGGCGGAATGCAGCAGCGTGCTGCATTTCTGCGTGCCCTGCTCAGTCCGCAGGAACTCATGCTGCTGGACGAACCTTTCAGCGCACTGGATGCACTGACACGTAGCGACATGCAACGCTGGCTGCTCGATATCTGGGAACAGAACCGCCGCTCGGTGCTGTTCATCACCCACAATATCGAAGAAGCATTGCTACTTGCAGATCGGGTCTATGTATTATCCAACCGACCTGCAACGGTGTTGCACGAGGTACATGTTCCTTTTGATCGCCCAAGACGAGAAGAAATTACGGAGGAATCCGCTTTCCTGGAGCGTAAACGGCAGATTGCACAGTGGATGCGAGAAGAACAGCAGAAAGCCCGCCTATCTTGATAGTGCGGGTTTTTAAGTTATTTATTTCCTTTAATGGGTGATCCGCCATAAGAAATTCTGCGTAACATAGTTAGAATATAACTGAACACAAGGAGGAATTCCCTCGTGCATTCTCAAGCTTTTGCACCATTAATTGATGCTCATATTCACTTCGATCAGTATACCCCTGACGAACAACGCGAGATGCTGCTATCGTTTCCGTCTCAGCAGGTCGAAGCAGTCATTGCCGTGTCCATGAATCTCGCTTCTGCCAAGACCAATCTGGAGCTTGCAAAACAACATCCACGTAACATCTATCCGGCCTTCGGTTTCCATCCGGAACAGGAACTGCCGTCCATTGCAGAAATGGACCTCTTCTTCCAATGGATCGAGAAGCATATGGGACAAGCCACAGCCATAGGAGAAGTTGGCCTTCCCTATTACAATCGTCAGGAAGCGGAGCAGGCAGGGCAACGCTTCGATCAGAGCGGGTACATTGAACTGCTTGAACGTTTCATCCAACTTGCCAAAAAGTATAACAAACCACTTGTCCTTCATGCGGTATACGATGATGCGGATATCGTCTGTGATTTGCTGGAGCAATATCAGTTCCGACGTGCTCATTTTCACTGGTTCAAAGGTTCTCGCCAAACCGTAAGGCGCATGGCGGACAACGGTTATTTCATTTCCTTCACGCCGGATATTCGGTATGAAGAAGAGATTCGTGAACTCGCCCGGCAATATCCATCAGAACAAGTGATGGCCGAGACCGACGGACCTTGGCCCTTCGAAGGACCATTTCAGGGACGAATGACACACCCGGCCATGACCAGACAGGTCATCCAGGCATGGAGTGAAATCACTGGCATGGGAACCGAGCGGGCCGCCCGGCTCTTTTATCAGAACACAAAGCGTTTCTATGGCTTAACTTGAGTACAATCAGGTAACAGCAAGTACACTCGCTTGTCCTGCCAGCACAGCACAAAGAAGCCAGTCGGCTTCGCCCCGACTGACTTCTAGTCTACTATTATATATCAGTTGAACTAAATTTTTACACAGGAACGTAGAGGACAGAAATAACCTGAGGAAGCAGAGCGGTCGCCTAAAAGCTTTCTGAAAGAAAGCTACTTCGGAAGCATACGCTATCACTAGATTTTCACCTTCACAAAAATTGGATCAAAAAATCTGGGGATAACAGCGATCGGAAGGTTGTTCTGTCATCGGAGTGGCAAGTGTAACTACCTTCAGTTCAACTTAACGCTTCAAGAATCCTTTGCCTTCCAGGAACGGTCTCACTTGCAACCGTGTCGGCTCAGTCAGGCGCTTCGCCATCAGTTCGGACCATGGAGTCGTTCTTTCACCATTAGTCCGTTCTTTCATGTACGCCGTCGTTGTCTCATCATACTGCTCAACACCTTTGATGCTCTGCTCGGCATTATAACGATTACGATGCAGAACTGCATTAAGTGGCAGACGCGGGCGAATTCCCGTTTCCTGATCTGCAACACCAATACACATGCCATACACCGGATATACCCCTTCCGGCAATTCCAACAGCTCAGCAACTTCCTCAATCCGGGTACGAAGCCCGCCAATATATACGATTCCGAACCCTAGTGACTCCGCTGCAAGAGCGGCGTTCTGGGAAGCAAGTGCAGCATCAATCGTGGCTACCATGAAATTCTCGGTTGAATCGGCATACGATTCCTTCTCAGGAAGATGACGATTCGCAGCATCACTCAGCCGATACAGATCAGCACACCATACAAGAAATACCGGACATTCATTGACATAGGCCTGGTTACCTGCCAATTCAGCCAGCTTGGCTTTTTGCTCTAAGTCAGTCACAGCAATTACGGTATATGCTTGCACACTACTTGAAGAGGAAGCCATCTGCCCAGCCGCTACGATAGCTGCAAGCTGCTCATCACTTACCGGGTCTGGCTTGTATTTGCGTACAGAGCGGTGTTTCATCATCAACTCAATGGTTTCATTCATGGCTGTTCACTCCCAATCCTCGTAGTACGAACTCAATTGTCTGCTCAGCAAGCTCGTCTGTATTCATATCCTGATAATCAAAGCCAAATCGTGAATTCTTGGCCCGTTTGTGCGCCAAAGCCACACCCATAACCTGAAGCATCGCATAAGATACGGACTCGACCTGGAACAATCCCTGGTCTTTTCCTTCTTGCAACAGGTCCCTCACTCGGGTCCATACAGGGTCTAGAAAACGAAATACGGTTGCTGTACGATGTGTACGCAGTGTAATTTCAAGCTGCACAATATCGCTCATCTCCCGATCCGTCATCGTGAACTTCACAACTTCACCAATAATTCGTCGGATACCTTCCACAGGCGAGGACATGGACTCTTCAGCCAGCGCGTTCATCATATGCCCAGGGAAGAAATGCTCAAATAATGCTTCGAACACCTTTTCTTTGCCCCCAAAATGATAAGACACCAGCGACACATTGGCACCTGCCTCATCACATATTTGACGAACACTCGTCCCGTCATACCCCTGCTGTGCAAAAAGCTTCTTGGCTGCAAGCAATATCCTCGTTTTGATATCCAACTCCGGTTCAGTCATTCCGTCCCGCTCCCTCTTGTCCGTTCATCTCATTCGCTCCAGCTCAAGGACTGTAGCCAGCGAATCATCTGTCTATTATATTACACCAAGCACCCCGATGAAAATCATCGGGGTGCTTGTCCTATCCTATGATGCAATGGTATACATCTGCTGTATTAGTTGTTTGCTTGAGCAGGGCTTGGAGCCATAGCTGGCATGCGTTGTTTTTTCAACAACGTCACGACCAGTGACAACGCAACGGCAACCAACAGTACAATCACGATAGAGCCCGCAGCAGACTGAACTCCTGGGCCTCCCAACTGCACGCTCAGAATACCCTGAACGGCGTATGTTGCAGGCAGGTACTGCCCAATGCCGCTATAGAAGCTGTTCAGCAATTCACGCGGTACCATAGCACCGGAGGATACCAGTTGCAAGGACAGTGAGATGATGTTGAACAGACTTCCCGCTGGTCCGAAGCAGATCAGGAAGAACTGGGAGAAGAACATGAACGTGCACAGGAAGAGCGCCTGGAACAACCAGAATGCAACGAATCCTTGTGCAATCTGTCCTCCCAGTGCCACGATCAGTGATGATCCCAGCAAGGAAACAACCAATGCGGAACCCACATTAATGACTACTCTCGCGCCAAACAAAGTCAATCGGGAATAAGTGGATGACAGCATACCCATGGCTGTCTGGAGATTCATCCCCATGATCATGGCACCTACATAGGAAGCCAGTACCATCATCATTGGCACCATCTGATTATTCATCCCGTTAACCGGGTTGATGGACGTTGTCGTTCCCTCCACTCGGGTAGTCAGGTTTGTAGCGGCTTCAGCAGCCTGATCGGCAGGTGCACCTGAAGCGGTCAATACCGTCTGTACCCCTTGTGCTGTAGCTTGTTTGTTAATCGTGTTTGTCACACTTTGTGATACACCTTGCATCATGCTTTTGATCGTAACCGGGTTCGCTTCATTAATGGTGTATTTAATCTCGGCGGTTGAGCCAGCCGTCTGAAGCAATTCGTTAAACCCAGCCGGGATATCCAGCACCATGTGTACTTGGTGATGATTCAGCTGATCCAAAGCTTCAGCCGCACTTAGATTGGATACGGTATGGAAAGGCAGTGTTCCTGCGAGCGAATCCGCGATTCCTTTGGACATTTCTCCGTCCTCGTTCACAATCGCAACCGTCAATTCTTTCGCACGGTCATTTACTCCAGAATATGCGGTCATCCAGATCACGCTAAAGATCACTTGGAACATAAGTGCTGTTACGATCCCTACAATCACTGGCGGTTTTTTTAACAATGTACGTAAAGCCTGTAACATAAAAGGTGTCCTCCATTACTCAAATAGTTCTAATTTGATTTAAACAGTTGTTTGAATCAAACGATCGTTTAAATTTTATGTGAATATGTCCATATTGTCAACTCATTTTTTGAAAAATTCAGAAAACGTAAGCTTTATTCATGAATACAATTGATCCATTTTCACAAAAGTGCATTATGCTTTCCTTTCTCCGTAGAAAAGAACATCTAATACCAACGATTCAGGCTTACTTTCTAGCGACTCAACTGTATTTTTCTCAACAAAAAACACGGTCCGCCGCAGCGAACCGCGTATTTATTCATCCTCACTTCATTGACAATGACGCGTTGATTATATCTCCAAACAAAGGTCGGTCAGTCATTTCTCTTCAGCTTCATGCGTTGCAGACGTAGGGAATTCAGGACAACCGACACGGAGCTGAACGCCATTGCCGCCCCTGCCAGCCATGGAGCCAAGAAGCCAACTGCCGCAATGGGAATACCAATCACGTTGTATCCGAGTGCCCAGAACAAGTTTTGTTTGATGTTCCCCATCGTGCGCCGGCTCATCTCAATGGCATCTGCAATACTGTTCAGATCACCACGCATCAACGTAATATCCGCCGCTTCCATCGCTACATCCGTTCCTGTTCCGATCGCCATCCCAATATCCGCTGTAGCGAGTGCCGGAGCATCATTAATGCCGTCACCTACCATCGCGACTTTCAGGCCACTCTCCTGAAGTTTCTTCACTTCCGCAGCTTTACCCTCCGGCAGAACCTCAGCCAGTACTTTACCGATCCCTGCCTGTTCAGCTACAGCGCGAGCTGTTCGCTCATTGTCTCCCGTAATCATGATGACATCGATCCCCATCGCCTGAAGACGACCAATGGCTTCACGGGAAGTATCCTTGATGGTGTCAGCCACAGCTACGATCCCTGCCCACTGACCATCCACCGCTACTAGCATCGCTGTACGCCCTTGTTCCTCCAGACGGTTCATCTGCTGAACGGTTTCTTCAGAGACATTCACCTGTGCATCTGCAAGCAAACGCCGCGTGCCGACCAGAATTTCTTGCCCTTTTGCTGAAGCTCGCACGCCGTATCCCGGTATGTTCTCGAACTTCTCTGTTGGGGTTAGCTCCAGACCCTTGGCACGAATACCTGCAACAATCGCCTCTGCCAGCGGATGCTCGGAACTCTGTTCGGCCGCTCCCACTCGCTCAAGCAGATCAGATTCCGTCCAATTCGGAGCCGTGACAACATCGGTAAGGACCGGTTTACCTTGGGTTACTGTACCTGTTTTGTCGAGCACCACGGTCTGAATCTGTTGTGCCGACTCCAGATGTTCGCCGCCCTTGAACAGAATGCCATATTCAGCCGCACGTCCTGATCCAGCCATGACAGAAGTCGGCGTTGCCAGCCCTAGTGCACATGGACAAGCAATGACGAGCACGGCAATCGCTTTTTCAAGGGAACCGGCGAAGTCACCCGGACTTGCAAACAGATACCAGATCAGGAATGTCAGCGCAGCTATGCCGACAACAATCGGAACAAAAATGCCTGAAATGACATCTGCGATCCGCTGGATCGGTGCTTTGGAGCCCTGAGCTTGCTCGACTACTTTAATAATCTGGGACAAAGCCGTATCCGATCCCACTCGGGTCGCACGCAGTCGTAATACCCCGTTTTTGTTCAGCGTAGCACCTGTAACGGGATCTCCTGGCTTTTTATCCACGGGAAGGCTCTCTCCACTAAGCATGGATTCATCTACTGAGGATTGCCCTTCTTCAACGATACCATCCACCGGGATGCTATCACCCGGCTTCACCAGAACCAAGTCACCCACCGCGACATATGCGGCAGGAACCATCACTTCCTGTCCATCCCGGATGACATGGGCTTCACGTGGAGCCAGTTCAATCAGGCTTTTAATCGCCTGTGAAGAGCGACCTTTCGCCACAGCTTCGAACCATTTTCCAAGCAAAATTAACGTAATCAGAATTGCACTTGTCTCATAATAGAGTTCTACCGAAGGCATGGCGGCGGCTGTGCTCGTTCCCATTGCCCCATGATCCATGGTTGTAGAAGGTAAGTACCCACTGGATAACGTCAGATAGAGACTGTAGAAAAACGCTGCACTGGTACCCAATGCGACGAGAACGTCCATATTGGCACTGCGGTTACGTAAGGCTTTGTACGCCCCCACATAGAATTGCCATCCAATCACGAACTGTACCGGCGTTGCCAGCAGTAGCTGGAACCAAGGGTTCATGAATAGTTCAGGGACATAGATTCCGGATGTGAACGAGAAATGCCCGACCATTGCCCACAGCAAAGGAATCGATAACAACGCAGATATCATCCATTTCCACTTTTTGCGTTGCAGCTCACGTTCACGAACCGATGTGGTCTCTTCTTGTGTCAATTGCAGTTCAGCACCGTATCCCATCTGCTTGATTTTGGCGGTAATATCCGAAGGTTTCAATGCGCCAGCGGCATATTCGATATGCCCTGTTTCCAGCGCCAGATTCACATTCGCCTGAGATACCCCCGGTAGTCGGGAAAGACCTTTTTCAATCCGCGCAGAACAGGCAGCACACGTCATACCTGTGATGTTCAGATCAACCGATTCTGACACCGTACCGTAGCCCAATGCTTCCACCTTATCTCGCAACGCATTCACGTTGGTTGTCTTCGGATCATAAGATACGGTTGCCTGTTCGATGGCCAGATTCACATTGGCCTGCTGCACCCCTTCCATGCGGGACAATCCCTTCTCCACTCGCGTCGAACATGCAGCACAGGTCATCCCCGTGATGTGCAGTGTTGTCTTTAGTCCTGGTGCGTCTGCCATAGGTGGCATTGGTGTGGGTTCGGACGATCTATCCATTGGTTTATTCGTTGAGTTATCCATCATGTCAGCTCCTTTCATGTCGATTCAATTTATTGTATTTTGCATTAACATACCCCCAATGGGTATATATCAGACAGAAAATTAGGCTTAAACCTGACTCTTGGGAAAAGGTACTCTGACCTCTTTTTCGCCCATGAGCATGTTCGGTTTAAGCCTGTGATCCCGTTAGACTACATCGTATCCCTGATCTTCAATGGCAGCTTTGATCTGATCCACGTTCACCGTCTGCTCATCATATTCCACCGCTACTGTTCCCGATGCCAGATCAACCTTACCACTCGCACCGGTATTCTTCACAGCTTCTTCAACCGACTTCACACAGTGATTGCAAGACATTCCCGTAACGTTCAACGTAACATTAGACATTGTAAATTCCTCCTTGGGGTATATTAAAATGATAAAATTAAATATGTGAATTGATTCAGCTTACTTCATTAACTTCCGCATCGTAACCAGCAGTTCATCCACAACCTCATGTTCACCAGCCTGAATACGCTCAACGATACAGCTCTTCATATGGCCTTCAAGTAAAAGTTTGCCTACTGAATTAAGAGCAGACTGAGCCGCCGCAATCTGCGTCAGCACATCATCACAGTACGTATCCTTCTCGATCAATCCCTTGATCCCGCGAATCTGACCTTCCACACGGTTCAAACGAGAAACCAGGTTACTCTTCATCTCCTGTGAATGGTGACTCTTGCGCACATGCTTCCCATCACTGCCCTCAGTATGACAGGACACCGCTTCTTGAACTGTAGCCAAAGCTTCCGTTGAATCTGACTTGGAGGATTGCAAAGGTTCCTCGGGATGGCTCTGATGTTCCATCTGAACACCCCTTTTCTTTCGTTCTTTTCTAAGAGTAACATACCCCACGGGGGTATTCAAGAGTATTCTGATATTTTATTAAAAATGGATGAATCCTTCCTAATTAAATAGGGCGATGCATCTTACAAGGTATACTCCATCCTGCTGCTACGGACAACAAGACCCATCTGTTCATAGAAAGCCTGTGCCCCAGAGTTAAACGTTGACACTGATAATTCCACGCTGTCTGCCTGAAGTTCTCTCCCTAACTCGATGAATGCTTGTAGTAACTGTTTGCCTGTTCCTTGGCCACGATACTTTGTATCCACTACAAGTTCATGGATGTACAACATCTTGCGATCCACCATCAATGGGTTATCCTGAATTACACTTAACTGCGCGCTCCCGTAACCCAGAATCAAGCCCGTTTCGGAAGACTCGGCAACATATAGGTAACGCTTGTCCGTTTCCAGGAGTTCGGTGAACTCCTTTTCCTCCATTCTGGTCTCTAACGCTCTGTATAGATCGGGCCGCCCCTCGACATGCATCCGGTGTAGTTCATCCATCAACAATGACACGCCAGAGTAGTCCCTCATTTCTGCCTTTCTGATCTTAATCTTACCCGTACTCATCCTCATCACTCTTTCATCTACTGAATTTTACATTATTATACAACCAAAAAGCAGATACCATAAGGGTACCTGCTTCGCTAAATTTATCTTCATTCCATCAAGCCCATATGATTCTCATGTTGTTTATTTTTTCGAAGAAGCATTTCCTTCATTAAAAGCAACAGGTGATGGCTTCGCTGCCCATTCGTCCGCCTGCGGCTCAATGTCTACTCCGCTCAAAATCTTCTTTTTCTCCATCAAGGAATCCCCGTCTTCATCCAACTTGTTGCGAATTTCCGCCTCGTCTTGAGGTTGATTGTTCTGTGTCATCATAGAGTCCTCCCTTTTTTCGTATTCATGTTGATGTTCCTTTATATAACGTGCCCACTTTCTGCATTATCATTCTCTTCGAGGATCAGGCCGTCCCCAAGTTAAGCTAAATCCATCTCTAAACCCTTTCGTTAATCGAAATCAACCTGTTTATCCAAAATGATTTCCTCTACATTGTATTCCATCTCTGGTATTGAGGGAATCAAGGAGAATCGAACGTTTTCCAGAGAAGAAGGAAGGGCAGGAACCACTCGGAAACTAATTTGCGTCTCCCCACCTCCTCCACGACTGCCATGTCTCATGGTGATATGTCTCTGTTCGCTGAATATTTCCAGAGCCAAATGTGGAACCATTTGTATACGCTCAGCTTCATTCCCCTTATATTGAATCTCCACATAAACGAGGCTTTCGCCTTCATATTGCATCGAATGCGTGATCATATACTCACACGAATCTTTGATCATTTTCTTCATAATCGGCACCACACTCGTCAATTGAAGAGGTTCACTTGGAAAGTAGTGTCTTTGCGGCATCGGTTGCACGCTACGGAGAACATATCGGATATCTTCCTCCTTCATATCCAGTAAGCTCACCCATTCATCGATGGTATTTTGAGGGGGTTGGTATTGGACTGCTCCGGTTATGTCCTTTCTGGCTGCAACCAGTTTCAAAAGTTGCTCATCAATCCGCTGTACCTCATCGCTGTATTCATTAGGAATTTCACGTAATTCACTCCAGCCCATATTTAATCACTCTCCTAATTTAATGACATGCCATGCAAATACAATTCGCTACTGTACCTGCATCCCCCTCTTAAAAAGGAAAGGACGCCCCTTGGGTCATATTCATGACCTTACGGGACGCCCTTTTTATATTGTCCACCTCAAATGGACATCATCTACTGTTTTGCTTGTAACAATGAGCAAAAATGCATACTTGCCTTAACCAACCTATACCTGATCTTGGCGAGCAAGCGCGGCTAGTGCGCGTAGCGCTGCATTAATCTCGCGCTCCACCGCTTGTCCAACTGCATCCGTATGCGGATCATACTCGGCTGCCAGATCACTGTCCGCGAATCCATCGATCGCGACAATGGCTCCGGCGCGAGCGCCACGCAAGGTGCTGACGATGTAGAGCGCAGCAATTTCCATCTCGGCTGCAAGTGCTCCAGCCTGCTTGTATTTGCGATGTGGGATCTCTTCCACGCCTGCAAAGAACGCATCCAGTGTTACGGTAATACCAACGCCCACTTTGCCTGCAAAGGTTGCAGCATCCGTGCTTTCTTGCCCACGAGCAGCCTCGATCAACGCTTGTGTCACCCCAATGTCCGCTACCGCTGGAAAACCATCCGGCACCAGTTGGCGAGTCAACCCGTCCGTACGAACAGCGGCTGTACTCACAAGCACACTGCCTGCCGGATAATCCGCTGTATACGATCCCGCTGTACCTACACGAATCAGAGTTGTTACACCCGCCCGAATCAGTTCCTCGAAACACACAGCTGCTCCAGGCGAACCTACACCATGACTGACCACAGCGATCTGTACCCCTTCATACAATCCAACAAATGTACGATACTCCCGACTGAACGCCAGTTCTCTCGCCTGCTCCAGTTTACGGGAAATCTTCTCCGCACGTGCCGGATCACCACAGACGATGGCATATGCCGGCATGTCTTCCGAATGAATCTGCAAAATAGGCATCAACATATCAATCAAACTCCTTCTTCGTCCACTCGTCTTCCGGAATCGGCAGATCTTCACCCGAGAAGCGTTGTTCCTTGAACGGATCGGCAAAATGGTGGAAACCATTCACTTCCCAGAATCCGTTACGGTCTTCTGTCATAAACTCCAGACCACGTATCCACTTGGCACTCTTCCAGAAGTAAAGTTGTGGCACAACCATACGCAGTGGAAAACCATGCTTGGGAGTAAGTGGCTGACCGTTATATTTGAATGCAAGCAATACATCATCATGCATCAATTCTTCGAGCGGTACATTTGTTTCATAATCATGATCTGCATGGATCATGACGTATTTTGCCTCTGGCTTAACCCCCAGAAGTTTCACAAAATCGGAGAAGCGTATACCTTCCCAGGGCGTATCGAATTTCGACCAACGGGTAACACAGTGAATATCACTCACCGTGTTCACCTGTGGCATCGCCTGCAACTCAGCCAGGGAGAACACCTTTTCCTCTTCCACTTCGCCGAATACCTTCAGGTCCCAGGTGGACAGGTCATATTCCGGCACTTCCCCTTCATGCAGAATCGGGAATTTCTCCGTCAGCATCTGTCCTGGCGGCAGCCGATCTCCGTGATCGTTACCTGTTTTGGGTGCCGGGGTTTTACTTTTTTTCAAACGTTCAGCCTTGTTATGCAAGTGGAATTCCTCCTTCTTTTACTGTCTCTAACATAGACATTCAGAATTAACGCGAGCTTCCGCCCGCTTTCAGTGCATCCTGTGCATAGGTACGGTCTTTGAAAAAGAACATCGCGACCAGCGTCACAATATACGGCAGCATCAACGTGAAATGCGTTGGCAGGGAGAATCCTTGCAGACGAATACTCAATGCTTCCATGAAACCAAACAGTACACTGGAGCCCATCACGCCAAGCGGATTCGCTTGTCCTAACATTGTTGCCACCAGCGCTATAAAACCACGACCAGCAGTCATGCCTTCGGTAAACATCGTCACCTGACCGAGCGACAACTGTGCTCCAGCCAGAGCGCACAACACACCGCACATCAGAACGGCACCATACTGGATGCCACGTACCTTGATCCCGATGCTCTGTGCTGCAATCGGGTTCTCACCGACGGAGCGCAGGCGGAAGCCGGATACACTTTTGAACAGATAAAATTGTAGTGCAATCACGAGCACAATACCGAGGTAAACCAGCGGACTATGTCCCGATATTACATCGCCGACCCACGGAATGTCCTTAATCAGCGGAATATCCCACTTGGGAAGTCCCACCATGTCTTTGTCGTAGTATGCACCTTTTACATCAAAAATCGCACGCAATGCAAAGGTCGTCACCCCCGCAGCCAGGAAGTTAAGCGAGATCCCGACCACGATGGCGTTGGCTTTCAGATTAATGCTTATAAAGGCAAAGAGCGCCGAGAATAACATCACAATTATAATGGAAAAGAGTACCGCCAGCAGCACATTGCCAAACAGATAATTACCGACAATAGCGGAGAACGCACCGATCAACACCAGTCCTTCGAGACCCACGTTAAACAGACCGACACGAGAACATAAAGCCCCACCGAGCGCTGCAAGCAGGATTGGAGTCATAATCCGCAAGGTTGAGCCAAACATGGCTGCATCAAACAGTTGTTGCATTGGACTTTTTCTCCTTTCTCCGCTTCAGGAATGAATAACCGATCTGAGCTGATACAAATAACGTCAATACAGCTTGGATGACACTGCCAACTTCCAGCGGTACATCCGTGTTCCGTTCCATCCCCATGGCACCCGTCTGTAGCGCAGCCAGCAAAATAGCTGCTACAGCTGTACCGAGTGGATGCGAGCGGGCAAGCAACGTGGCCATAATGCCGCTCCATGCGTAACTTGCCGATGACAATGAGCCATCAAGGAAACGGTACTGTGTACCGAGCACTTCCCCCGCACCCGCGAGTCCAGCAAGTCCACCACTGATGACCATGGACAGCATCATCATGCGAATGCGGCGAACACCACCGTAGGTTGCAAAGGACGGGTTGCTTCCGAGCATGCGGATCTCGTAACCGGTCACCGTTTTATGTGTGAACCAGTAGATCAGAATGGCCGCTACAATGGCAATAATGAAGCCTGCATGCAGCCCCATGCCCTGGAACAACTTCGGCAACCAGATACTCTGGTCAATCATGGGTGTCTGAGCCATTGCTGCAGATCCTGTGCGGTCCTTAAATGGATAGGAGACCATGTAGCCCCCGAAATAAATGGCAATATAGTTAAGTAGTAAGGTTGTGATCAACAAGTTCATCCCGAAGCGTGCATCCAGCCAGCCTGCAAACAGGGACCAGATTCCCCCGGCAATAATACCTGCCACAATCGCAGCAATACACACAAACCAGCCTGGTCCTGGCAGATAGAGCGCCGTGAGCGCGGCACTAAGCCCGCCAAGAATCATCTGGCCTTCGGCTCCCATATTGAAGAATCCGGCACGGAATGCCAATGCTACGCCAAGTCCCGCCAAGATGATTGGTGTGGAACGAGCCAACGTATTGGTGAAGAAGTAGAAGTTACCGAAGGCCCCTTTCCACATCTCCGCATACGTATCCACCACATTACCGCCAACGATCAGAATCGCCACAGCCCCTGCAATCAGACCGATGAATACGGCAAGCAGCGGCTGTACGAGTCCGCGAAGTGTTTCTTTTACCCGATTCATATCCGCTCTTTCCCTCCTGCCATTAACAAACTGATCTGTTCCTCAGTCGCTTCTTCTGCTCTCAGTTCTCCGGCAATTTCGCCTTCATACATGACAATAATCCGATCAGATAATTGCAAAATCTCCGACAACTCGGATGAAATGAGCAGAATACCCGCGCCCTCACTGCGTTTACGCAACAATTCGGCATGTATCGTCTCCATCGCTCCGATATCCACACCACGTGTTGGTTCGGCTGCAATCAGAAACGGTGTATCCTGTGCAAATTCACGGGCAGCAATCAACTTCTGCAAGTTTCCTCCGGACAGAAACTGTGCCTTGGTTTCCGCAGAACCCGTCTTGATGCTGAACTGTTGGATCCAACTCTCTACCATTGTTCTTGCTGCTTTGGCTTTGATAATACCGCGTGACTGCAAGCGATGATGGTGTCCCATCAGCCCGTTCTCGCGAACACTCGCATCCTTGGCCGCTCCCCACATATAACGATCTTCCGGGATATGAGCAAGTCCATGCTCCCTTATGCGCCGTACAGGCCAGTTGGTTGTATCCTGCCCGGAGAGTACAACGCGACCACTATCCGCCTTACGCAGTCCAGCAATGACCTGAATCAGTTCCGACTGGCCGTTACCTGAGATGCCTGCTATGCCAACGACCTCACCTTTACGAACTTCCATATGGATGTCCTTGAGCGCCGAACGATCCTTCGCTCCGGACAGATTAACCCCTTCCACCTGAAGCACCGCTTCCGCTGGTACCGATGGTTGCTTGTCCATACGCACAAGTTCACGACCAACCATCAGACGGGATAACTCCTCCACATGTGTATCCTTGGCTTCCAACGTACCTGTCACCTGACCATCCCGAAGCACCGTGATTCGGTCGGCTACATCCATGACTTCTTGCAGCTTGTGCGTGATTAGTACAAAGGTTTTGCCCAGCTTGGCGAGCGATTTCATGTTCGCCAGCAGTTCCTTCACTTCAAGCGGTGTCAGTACCGCCGAAGGTTCGTCCAATATAATGATGTCTGCGCCCTGATGCAGCACCTTGAGAATTTCAACACGCTGCTGCATGCCAAGCGGGCACTCGGACACTTTTTTCCACGGGTCAACCGGCATGCCATATTGTCTGCCAAGCTCGTTCACCTGAGCCGCTGCTTTTTTGCGGTCAAATGCGCCTGCCTTAGCCGGTTCGCGTCCAATCACGATGTTCTCCGCCACCGTAAAGGAAGGGAACAGCATGAAATGCTGATGCACCATACCGATGCCACTTGCCATCGCCTGGGACGGCGTGGCAAAGCTCACCTCACGTCCACGGACTTTGATTGTGCCTGACGTGGGCTGTTCCATACCATACAGCATACGCATCAAGGTTGTTTTACCGGCCCCGTTCTCACCTACAAGGGCATGAATCTCTCCCTCACGCAAATTAAAACGGATGTCACGATTAGCGGTGAAGCTGCCGTATTTCTTCGTAATCTGCTCCATCTCCAACAGCATATCTTGCGTTCGCTCCTCTCGGTCTCGGTCATTTAATAGCAGCAAAACCGGCTGCCTGATCGGGCAGCCGGCTGATCATTTCCATCACTCATTCATTGAAAAGAACATTCAAAACTATTGTTGCAATGGATCTTTGACTACGATTTTGCCGGATACGATATCATCCTTGATTGCTTTAACCTTGTCGATCACTTCTTGTCCGACAAAAGCATTCAATGGAGATTCGCTGTCACGTGTAACGTACGTCAGGCCTACACCGTCTTCTTTCAAACCGTAGTTAACTGCGCCTGCTTTGAAGTTGCCTTCTACAAAATCTTTCACAGTCTCATAAGCAACCGTATCGGTTGACTTCAATTGAGACAATACGATATGTTCCGGGTCTTCAACAGTACGGTCCGTATCCTGACCGGAAGTGTAGAAGCCTTTTTCTTTGGCTGCTTCGAACACGCCGAGATCCCCTACAGCGGATGCGCCAGCGATGAAGTCAGCGCCTTTGCCGAATTGTACCAGCGCCAATTCTTTTGCTTTGGCCGGGTCATTAAATCCACCTACATAGTTCACGAGGAATTCTGCACCCGGATTCACGGATTCCAATCCAGCTTTGAAACCTTCCGTATATTTCTTGATCAATGGTACATCCATTGCTGCGATCATGCCGACTTTGTCTGTTTTGGTGGACAATCCAGCAGCTGCACCGAGCAGGTACGCCCCTTCATATTCACGGAAACCAACGCTACGAACGTTAGGAAGATCAACGGTTGTATCTACAATCGCAAAGGACTTGTCCGGATTCTCTGCTGCAACTTTCTTCAATGCATCTTCTGCCTGGAAAGTTGCTGTAATAATCAGATCATAATTCTCGGCAACCGCAGCACGCAGATTTTGTTCAAATGCTGCCGGGTCTGTCGATTCAATCGTCTTGGTATCTACTTTGAATTCTTCGCCTGCTTTTTTGAAACCTTCATCCATCTGTACAAAGAAAGGGTTAACCCCTATTTTTTCGGGAAGTACGAGGGCCATCCGAAGAGATTTCTCCGAATCACTGCCTTGGGCGGATTGTTCGTCTTTGGAAGCCGAATTCCCACAAGCTGCCAACAAAATAGCCAACATGATGATCGATAAGACGAACGATAAACCTCTTTTCATTTTGAAAATACCCCTTTTCAACATTCTTTTTTCTTATCCTAGCGGATACTGTCGATCCTTGTCAATAAATCTTTGAGCGTATACACTCAAATAGAATATAATTGACAATTCGCTTTCTACCAAGCTTTGGAAACCGTTCTGTATCAAGCTTTTTTTCGTTGACATCCAGCGCGTCTCCGTGCTAAAGTCAATCCAATTATTCTATTCTTATAGGAATTGTCAGAATTATGACCCAAAGCTGATTATTTTCCAACCCATTCTAAGGAGGCTATTCATTTGAAAAAAATCACCCAGATCACGTTGGCGGCCCTACTCGCCGCTCCGGTAACACTCGGCAGCCTTAGCTTGCCCTCTTCCGCTTCTGCAGCATCTACAACTCCGGCTAAACCCTCCACCTCACAAAGTGTCAAAGGACCTGTAGCTCAGGCTCCAGTTGCTTACACGGAAAGCGCAGCGGATTTTGCTCAATTCTTGCAAGCGAAATACAACATTCTATTGCCGCAACAGATTACCAAAGGTGATTTCATTCAAGCCATTGCAGCCATCACGGAAGCAACTCAAGCAAGTGACAGTGAAGCTAACGCTCCTGTCTTTACCGATCTGTCTTCTGGTGATTCTTCATATACTGCTGCCGTATCCTTATACAATAATGGGGTTCTTACGGGTACAGAAGTACGTGCCAAGGATCAACTGAGCACTTATGCCGCCGTCTTCATCGCGGTGAAAGCAGCCGGATTCAAGGAACTCGCTTATACATATCCCACAGAGAAAACGGCCAAAGCACTTGCCAAAGTTGGCATTAAACCAAACCGTGTTCAGGGACAAGCCGCACAGGAGCTGGCTGCTGCGATCGATACAGGCCTGATTCCTGAAAGCCTATACCCCGCTCTCATTAAGGGTGGCGTAGCAAGTAAAGATTTCGCTGATACTTTGCTTGGACGCGTATTGGTCAGTCAAGGGAAATACAAACATGAGATTGGGCGTTCCGGCGATGCGGACATCTATTCCAAATTGTATGCTGCATATCGCACAGCGGATCTGATCGAATCACCTGAGCTGAGAAAGATTGTGGATCAGGCGCTGCGAGATGATCTCGTAACAGGTTACAATCTAAAGGATAGCCGCTTTGATTCCAACTTTATCGATGAACTGACACTTACCTACGGCCACGATAATATTCAACATGCTGTACAGTTGGTTGGTTTGCTGCGTAGCGAAGGTATTGATGCTGATGTGCAATTCCAGCCGAAGACATCTGCCTTCATTTATTTGAAGGAATGGGGCGAGCCGAAGGAAACGCCAGACTATAAAGTGACACAGATCGAGAACGGTAACTATATTGCTTCTGCGAAGGAATATGATATTCAGTTCGAGTTCAACAATGTGGCAGACAAAGTTCGCTTCAACGACATTGTGCTGAAATATGCCAAAAAGAATAGTGACAGTACATCTCCACTGATTCTCAGCTCCTGGTGGCAACCGCTGTATTATTCGCCAACCGCATTGGCGAACTACCCTGTCATTTCCAATAATAAGATCGCGCTTGGCAATTACTATGCTCAGTCCTTCTCTCTGAAAGAAAATGCCAAATCCATTCGGGAAGGTTTCCTGAAACTGGCACCTGATGCGGACATTACGACGTATGACTTCTGGGTGGACCAGCCTTTCTTCAACTATCTGAACGGTGGATCTGAATAAAATAAATTCCGTCTTCAACCGAATTAAAGCTCGTATTTTGGCACCATAAGCAGCCGTCCTTACCGAATTTTACAGGGGTTTCGACCCCTAGATTCGTAAAGGCGGTTTTCGTATTATCAGGTTAGCCAGTAATTACTGGTTGGCCTTTTTTTGTGGTCGTTTTACGATGGGGGAAGCCGGGAGAACGTGGCGGTTTTAGGGGCTAGGACCTCGTAACAAAAACAGTTCTCCCACGACCTTCCAAAAGA
>NZ_JBFTKC010000028.1:0-57339 GCF_056395745.1 Paenibacillus sp. 10L310
CCAAATTACAGAGTATATGTTGTTTTACAACAAGGACCGTTTCCAAAACAAACTCGGCGACCTCTCCCCAATTGAATTCCGGGAAAAAGTCGCCGCTTAATGGAGTTTCTCTTTTTTTATTGTCTACTTGACGGGGCTATGACCAAACCTTGCTCTACTTAAGCTCTATATTAGTTCAGATACGTTAACGGATTTTCTACCGTTCCATTCTTAATAATCTCAAAATGCAGATGTGTTCCAGTCGAACGACCCGTGTTGCCCATAACGCCGATACTCTCGCCTTTTTCAACCACTTGTCCAACCTTAACGCCAATGCTGTTCAAATGTCCATACAGTGTTTCGTATCCGTTACGGTGGTTAATAATGATGACATTACCATAGCCGCTTTTCTGTCCTGCAAACGTAATTACACCCTCATCAGACGCTTTCACATCGCGGTTACCTACCAGATCGACACCTTTGTGCTGGCGACCCCAACGTTGTCCAAAGCTGCTACTCATCGTTGCATTTGATACCGGCCAAGCAAATTCACCTGTGCCCTCACCAACAACTTTTGTTCCGCTAAGGACTACTTCAGTTACAGCTGCTTTAATCACTTCCTGACCAAGCCACTCTTCCTGAACCACTTCACCATTTTCTTTGGTTATACGATACTGCATGCTTTTCAAGCCGCTTTGTCCTGGGCGCACGACTTTTGTTGTACCTGCTTTCAACTCATCACTTTTGCGCACTTCCACTTGCGGTTTGATCTCAATTTGTTCAACAACCTGCTCAACCAATTTAACGGTTACCGCCGGTTTCGGAACGGTCAAGGTCAGTTCGTCTCCGATTTGAAGCGACGTTTCCTTGATGCCCGGATTATGCTTACGAATCTCGCTTTGTGTAATTTCATACTTGGCAGCGATCGAAGAGATTGTATCTCCTTCACGAACCACATAAGTTACAGGCGCGTCTTTACCAACGGTTAAAGCTTTAACCGCCTCGGACACATCCCATATTTTGTTTGGATCAGCCTTCACCACATCTGTCGCTACATCTTCCTTGATGCCTACCGACTTCAGGGTTGTGATAGGTCCCTCCTCTTTCTTCGAGGAGTTAGCCGATACCGACTTCGTCTTAAGCGAACTTCGCACAGCCGATGCCGATATGTATTTGCTCTGCACTTGTTCCAGGATTGCATCAGCTGTTGCCTGATCCTTCACGATACCAATGACTTCACCGTCTACCTTGAGCTCCACACCTTTGGCGTAGGCTGTCAGCATGTCACCCAGTTTGTCCAGCGTCTCGTCACTGTTCACTTCAGGTTTGTACGCTCTTACCGTTTCGGTTGTGATGCCATCCGTGTTCAGCACCATCTCTGCATCCGGATATTTATGTTGATATTCCTCAGTTTTGTCTGTAAATAGTTGTTGTAATTGTGCCTCATCTGCAATGGTACCAATCTCGCTACCTTTAACCATTACTTTATAGTACGGTACGGTGTTTGCAGTAACATATTGTTTGCCTGCGAACCCGAGCGATGCTGCGATGAATACACCACATGCTGCTGTAATGATCCATTTGCGCGAGGCCAGAACGCGCTTCTTATTCACACTGAAGGTGGACATGCTCATGTTGTTTTTGTCTTCGGCCGTCCGGTGTTCCCCGGATTGTTCGTGTACCCGGTCTTTGCCCGGTTGGCGTATGCCTCTGAAACCTTTCATGATTCTCTCCTTTTCAGCACTTCTCAGTTCGCATTTCTGTCAAGACATCACCCATCGTGTCTGTCCCATGCTCGTTGATACTTGTATTGGGTGTCCGCAAAATCAGGACTTTAGCTGCGCTCGTAAAAGTGTCAAAATTTTAACCTTTTATCACACCCGTATACTTTAACACAGGTTTTACACTCATTTCAACTCTACACGTCACACCGTAAAGCCACGCCCCGCTTGCTTTCCCTGAATTATCCATAAGATAGTACGGCTGGTCCATCACCCATTATGCCTCAACATCCGCTGTACTATGTACTTTTGTTCGCAAATTAAGACTAGGTTCTAAGACCCAGTGAAATATGCTTTATTTTTCATAAAAATACATATAAAATCCCTCACCAGATCAACTCTGATAAGGGATTACGTAAACAACCTGTTTGTGGTTTATCTTAAACTGGATTTCATCTCATGCCACAATAGAAATTAACTTTTATGTCTCTATTCTTTGACTGCAAGAATTACAAATCGCTTTTGCTGTACTTCCCAGAATCCATTGTGCTCCATCTCCATATGAATATCCATTAACGGCTGACGGAACTGTTCCACTTTGAAATCAGGTACTTGCCACGGGATAGTCTTTAGATAATATACCAGTGCGCCTATATCATAGAAACGTTGTGCAGGGGTTGCTTCCCGTTGCTCCAGAATACGGAATCCAGACTGTTCCAGCTGAAGAACAGCACGATCCAGTTCCCATCCAGCGTAATCCGCTGGCATAGGAATGCCGAGCCGATCATTGATCTCCCTGCAATCTGACCAACCTACCTGTTGAGTTAGAAACATTCCCCCTACCGATAGAATCCGCCTAACTTCCCGCTCATCATACGACTCATGCCGATTAAGAATCAGATCGAATTCCCCATCTGTGAAAGGAAGTTGCGAATCATCAGTCACTGGAAGCACCTTCACACCGAGCGGCTGTAAACGTTCCTCTGCAATAGGTATATTGGGGAGATAGCCCTCGGTCGCACATCTGTATGGAGGAAGGGGACGGAGTCTGGACAGCATCTCTCCTCCACCAGTCCCCATGTCGAGCATTCGTTCTGTTTGATTCAATAATCGGCGCGCCATCGTTCCATATGACCAAGGCAATATTCCGCTCTGGAGTCTCCCACTCCCTGTTACATAGCTAAAATCCCAGCCACTAAACGGCTGGTCCGCCTCTTGCAGCCCTTGCTCGTATCGCTCTTTCGCCGCCTCGGCAAACTCTTTTACTGATGGTTCTGAATTAGAATGATATAAGTTCATGGTCAATACAACCTCCAATTAGTGTATTCGTAAACACAAGTCCATCGGTTCTCTTGAAAGCACCTATGAACGGAGGTCCACGAATTGGACTGGAGATTTCTGCAATGTTGCCTGAACGTTTTTATATGTCGTGTTCTTTACCTTTATATTTCATACACTGTACCCTCCTACAGGCATTTCCAGAATTTATATAAATAAATTATATTCAATCATCCTCGACAAGTCCATTACATTATGAATCAGGCGATACGTCTATGAGCACACCTGTCTTCCCTGCCTGCCTATCATCCTATTCTGTTTGCAGTACTTCCATCAGGTTGTCGTACTCTTCACTGGTCAGGTACTTCGAGATCACCTGTTCAATCTCACGTAATTCCTGTTCCGTTAGGCCACCTTCCATGGCACCTGAGATCTGTTGCATTTCCTTCTGTGGAAGCTTATTCATGAGCAGGCTGAAGATTTTTTCTTTCTCCTCTGCTGGTAGCTTGTCCTTCGCTCCTGTAATGTCATCCGGTGATACGACAATAGCATCATTGCCTGAAGAAGCACCGCCGCTGGCTGCTCCGGTTCCATTGCCTGAAGCTGAACCACTACCCTGATCTGTTCCTGAGTCATTACCCGTGCCGGTATCCGTCCCATTACCTGCACTTGTGCCTGAGTTTGATCCTACGGTCGTATCTGTACCTGAACCTTCCCCTGTGCCCTCGCCTGAGCCACTTCCTTGGGACGCATTGTTGCCTGCATCTACGCCAGATTGACCGCTCTCCGTTCCATTCCCCATAACTGAAACAGCATCTTCCGGAACCTTCTCTTCGTCCGCTCCTGTCGGCTGATCTGTCTTCCCATTTCCCGATTTATTCCCCTCGCTGGTTTTACCGCCCAAAGCACCTTGGAACATGGCGGTTAACCCCATGGGTTGACCTTCCCACTGAATATTGAAACTCGCGAGTAGCGACTTCGCATATGACTGTACAATTAATCCGGTCGTGAGCAGTGTCAGTGAACTGACCAGCAACACGGTTAGCACGATTTTGACAAACCACACAAGCAACTTCATTCCGTTCTCTCCCTCCGATTATCCCACCCGTCTAACATGCGCATGTCGGGGTCTGTGACTCTACTGTTAACCAGTATTGACGGAAATCTCGGGATTATATCCGATAAACATACAAAAAACCTCCAGTCATCGCTATAAAAGCAACAACTGAAGGCTTAACATGCCTAAGTCAGCAGAGGATTCTATTTTATAATTCAAGAAACAATCTCTCTATTTCTTCGATTACTCGTAGATTGGAAGAACTTGATTTGTTTGCTCACGGTTACGACCAACGGAGAAGATGGCAATTGGAATGCCTGTCAGTTCGGAAACACGTTTTACATAATTCTGTGTGTTCACTGGCAGGTCTTCAAGTTTCTTCGCTCCAGTGATATCTTCGCTCCAACCTGGCATCTCTTCGTATACTGCTTCACATTCTGCCAGCATTTTGAGGCTTGCCGGATAGTGTGTGATGACCTCGCCGCGGAATTTGTATCCTGTGCAGATTTTTACGGTTTCCAGACCTGTCATTACGTCCAGAGAGTTCAGGGACAGACCTGTAATTCCACTGACACGACGCGCGTGGCGAACAACAACACTATCGAACCAACCTACACGACGTGGACGTCCAGTTACCGTACCGTACTCATGTCCAGTCTCACGGATTTGGTCACCGATTGCATCATGCAATTCCGTAGGGAATGGGCCATCTCCTACACGGGTTGTGTAAGCTTTCGCTACCCCAATGACTTGTTGAATACGAGCCGGGCCTACGCCAGAACCGATACATACGCCACCTGCGGACGGATTGGATGATGTAACAAATGGATAAGTTCCTTGATCAAGGTCCAACATAACGCCTTGTGCACCTTCAAACAATACTTTTTTGTCCTCATCAATATATTCGTTCAGAACAACCGATGTATCACGTACGTAAGGACGCAGAATTTCAGCATATCCGAGGTAATCTTGCAGAATCTCTTCCACATCAACAGGCTGGCCGCCGTAGACTTGCTCGATGACGCGGTTTTTTTCTTTGACCAGATGACGCAGTTTCAGTTCGAAATCTTCAGCATCCAGCAGGTCAACCATCCGAATACCAATACGAGCTGATTTGTCCATGTAACATGGGCCAATTCCTTTGCCAGTCGTACCGATTTTGTTCGGGCCTTTGCTCTCTTCTTCGAGTGCATCCAATACCATGTGATATGGCAGGATGATATGTGCGCGCTCACTGATGGACAGGTTCTTCGTTGTAAAATCATTGTCATGAATATAGTTAATTTCTTCGATGAGTGCCTTCGGGTTGATAACCATTCCGTTACCAATAACACACGCTTTATCCGTGTAAAAAATCCCTGATGGAATCATCGTCAGTTTATATTTTTTGTTATCAATCAGAATTGTATGACCCGCATTGTTACCACCTTGATAACGAGCCACCACATCAGCGCTCTCCGCCAGATAATCCGTGATTTTACCTTTTCCTTCGTCTCCCCATTGCGTTCCCACTACAACTACCGTTGACATAGTTAACATTCCTCCGTGGGTGCCTTGCGCACCTTTGTATTGGTCTGTCCGTCCTCTATCCCGGCAGGCATGTTACGCAATAAACCGACTGAGAAGCGTGCTAACGGACAGTAAAAATGTCCTTCCGTTACATTCAAGGGAAGGTTTGCGCTGCTTTAACGCAGCAGTATTAGTGTACCAGTACCCTTTTTCAAAGTCAAATCAAATGGCGAACAATTAGATATAGTACAACCGTAATGTTCGGGATTTACCCATTATTTCAACACAAAAAACCGGAGACTTCAGTCCAAGCTTGCTTGACTGCTATCACCGGTTCAAGGATACCCATTTCAATGTGAATCTATATCTGGTATTTATAACACATGTTTGCGTTCAGTTGCTCTAATGGTTGATCTTTGGGACAGACGATTCTCGCTTCTTGATCGAAGTCGTCAGCACCTGCCCGTTACATCGCGAAGGCGTCATTGTGCGCCCTCTCGTAATTGACGAATTTATTAAAGTTTTTCAGGAAGACCAGTTCAACCGTACCTACCGGACCGTTACGCTGTTTAGCGATAATGATCTCGATAATATTTTTCTTCTCGGTCTCCTGGTTATAGTAGTCATCCCGGTACAGGAACGCTACGATGTCGGCATCTTGCTCGATCGAACCCGATTCCCGCAAGTCACTCATCATCGGACGTTTGTCCTGACGTTGCTCTACACCCCGGCTCAGCTGGGACAAGGCAATAACCGGAACTTCCAGTTCCCGGCCAATCTGTTTCAGTGTACGTGAAATCTCGGATACCTCTTGTTGACGGTTCTCCCCTGCTTTACCACGACCACTAATCAGTTGAAGATAGTCAATCAGGATCATGCCGAGGCCCTTCTCTTTCTTCAGGCGACGGCATTTGGCACGAATATCCGCTACGGTAATCCCTGGTGTATCATCTATGAAGATGTTGGCTTCTGACAAAGCTGCAATACCCATCGTCAGCTTCTGCCAGTCTTCATCACCCTTGAAGTCACCCATACGCATTACGCTGGCATCCAGGTTGGCTTCCGCACAGATCATACGTTGCACCAGTTGGGCAGCTGACATCTCCAGACTGAAGATGGCTACCGTCTCCTGGGCCCGAATGGCTACGTTCTGAGCGATATTCAGGGCGAAGGCCGTCTTACCTACGGAAGGACGGGCCGCTACAATGATCAAGTCACTGCGCTGGAATCCGGCAGTCATCTTGTCCAGATCGATAAACCCGGACGGAATACCTGTTGTTGTACCCTTATTCTGATGAAGTGTTTCCACACGATCGAATACTTCCATCAGTACGTCCTGTATGGCTATAAAACCACTACTGGAGCGACGGTTGGAGATCTCCAGAATGCGACGTTCAGCTTCTCCGAGCATCGCTGCAACATCTTCTCCGCCTGTATATCCTTCGCTCACGATCTGTGTTGCCGTACGAATCAGGCGACGCAGCATCGATTTCTCTTCGATAATCTGAGCGTAATAGTCTACGTTCGCGGCTGTAGGTACACCATGGGCTAGCTTAGCCAGATAACTAACGCCCCCGATGTCCTCCAACTCACCTTTATCCTTCAGAAGCGAAGTCAGTGTAACAAGGTCAATCGGTTGATTTCCCTCACCAAGCTGGATCATCGCTTCAAAGATTAATTGATGGGGTTTATCATAGAAATCCTCGGTTTGCACCCGTTCCATCGCTGTAATCAGGGCCTCGCCCTGCAACAGGATTGCACCCAGCACGGCCTGTTCGGCTTCCAGGTTCTGCGGGGGAATCCGGTCGAATAACATTTCTCCGCCCATCTTACTCTTCCGTTACCTGTACCTTCAAGGTTGCCTTCACTTCAGGGTGAACCTTGACAGTTACTTGTGTTACGCCGAGTGTACGAATAGGCTCGTCCAGCTCAATTTTGCGTTTGTCTACTTTCAGACCCTTTTTAGACAAAGCTTCTGCGATCTGTTTGCTCGTAATGGCGCCAAACAGACGACCACCTTCGCCGGACTTGGCTTTCAGTTCAGTCACTTCTGCTTCCAGCTTTTTCGCAAGTGCTTCCGCTTCCGCTTTCTCTTCCTGTTTGAGTCTTTCTTCAGCCGCCTTCTGGTTGTCCAGTGTCTTCATGTTGCCGTCTGTTGCCAGACGTGCGATTCCCCGTGGCAATAGGAAGTTCTGTGCGTAACCCTCAGATACTTCTTTCACTTGCCCTTTCTTGCCTTGACCCTTCATATCTTTTATAAAAATGACTTTCATTCGAACAGCCCCTCTTCCTTTTCGATTTCAGCCAGTACGTTCGTCAGCCGTTTTTCTGCCTCTCCAAGCGTTCCTTCAAGCTGCACGGCAGCATTCGTCAAATGTCCGCCACCGCCCAGTCGTTCCATGACAACTTGGACATTCATGCGCCCCAGCGATCTCGCGCTGATGCCAATCAGTCCATCCGGACGCTCACTAATCACAAATGAAGCGACCACGTCAGTCATGTTCAGTAATGTATCCGCCACCTGGGCGATCATCATCTGTGAAATCTTGCTGCCAGGGTCTGTGACCGCCAGCGCAATGTTTCCATATACCATTTTAGCATGCTTTATGATTTCTGCCTTAGCAATATATTCTGACAGATCCTCTTTCATCAACCGCTGGATCATAATGGTGTCCGCACCGCTACGGCGCAAGAAACCTGCCGCTTCGAACGTTCTGGACCCCGTGTGCAGTGCAAAATGCTTCGTATCCACCGTAATCCCGGCAAGTAGAGCCGTAGCTTCTAGCGGAGTGAATTGTACCTTATCATGAATGTATTGCAAGAGTTCGGTTACCAATTCGGCAGCAGAGGACGCATAAGGTTCCAGATAGATCAACACTGCGTCATTGATGAACTCTTCGCCCCGGCGATGGTGATCCACAACGACGACACGGGTAGCAGACTGTACCAGTTTTGGCTCCATGGTCATGGAGGCCTTATGGGTATCCACTACCACCAGCAACGTGTGCTCGGTCATCATCTGGGTTGCCTGTTCCGGTGATACAAATGCTTTGGACAACTTCTCGTCCTTGTTCACTTGCTCCATCATGCGTTCAATCGATGGATTAATTCCATCCAGAACAATTCGGGCTTCCACATTGTACAGACTGGCCGCTTTCCACACTCCGATGGATGCGCCGATCGCGTCCATATCCGGAATTTTGTGCCCCATGATGAGCACCCGATCGCTCTCCTGCATGAGATCACGCAACGCGTGTGCAATAACGCGGGCTCTTACCCGTGTCCGTTTCTCCACTGCGTTAGACTTACCGCCATAGAAAGACAGGCGTTGTCCGGACTTCACGGCAGCCTGATCACCACCACGTCCAAGTGCCATGTCCAGACTGGACTGTGCCAGTTCTCCCATCTCGCTGATGCTATCCGATCCAAACGCCAGTCCAACACTGAGTGTCATTGGCACTTTGAGGTCAGCAGTCATCTCCCGAACTTCATCCAAAATGACAAATCGGCTCTGCTCCAGTTCCTGCAAAGACTTATGATTCAGCATCAACAGATAACGATCAGAAGACAGACGGCGCAGGTACACTTCGTACCGCTTGGCCCATGACGTAATTTCGCTGGTCACTCGGGCAATCAGCGCTGTACGCTGTTGATCGTCCATGCCTTGGGCAGCCTCGTCCAGATTATCCAGAACGAGAATTCCCAATGCAAGGCGTTCATTTTCATATTTATCACGAAGAATGGCTAGCTCCGTAATCTCGTATACATATACATACCGCTCCTGCGGGTTATGAATAACTCCATAATGCCGATCATCCAACTGGAATTCGTCATGCAACTCCTTGGATGAATGTTCCTTCGTCCCATCCTTCTTCTCTTTAGGCTGAGGAAGTTTGGGAAACATATTAAGTAGCGGATTACCCACCATTGTCTTCTCCTGGAACATCTCCGCGACAAAGCGGTTATGCCACTCTACCGTACGATCTTCGCTGTACAGCACAATTCCGAATGGAAGCATGCTGACCGCTTCCCCCTCCATCCGTTTGATCCGAATAGATAGGCCATTAATGTAGTCGTTAAGCTCACGGCGGAACGCGAGCTCCGCCTTAATCATGACGATTCCCAGCGCCGAAGCCAGTATCAGACTAATCAAACCAAGCGTCCAGTTATAAATGGTAACGAACATAACGAGCAACAGCAGCAGTATGAACGCCCATACGGTATAGTAGCCGTGCCAGCGTTTCTTCAGAAATTTAGGCATGACTCATCACCCTATCGTTTTGATTTCGATATTGCCTCACGAAGCGGGAACGCCAGATCGATAATTCCGATAATCCGAAGCGGACCAATGAAGAAAACCGCAGCCGCCAGGAAATATGGTATAACCGGATTCCATTTCTTTGTATGTGAGAGAAAGAAGAAGAAACCGATCGCTTGAATCATGAAGCCCAGATTAATTAACGGGGACAGATTCATGGCAATCATGGTCCAGTATGTTCCATCACTTTGTCTGGAGATCACTTCGATCAAGAGAGCAAGGAAATAATACCAGATCAATGCACGCGGCATACGCCATTCTCTCGCTGGTGGAAGCTTCGATACCACCACACCCATCACGTTAAGAATTGGACGAGCTATGGCGTGTGTAATAAAGGCCATTACCATCGATGTGACAACGAGAGCAAACGGAATCATAAGCTGTGTTTGTTTGGCAACATCCTCGGTCATCTCAGGTGTCCATGCAAAACCGTTGATCATCTGATTCGATGTATTGGTTAGCGGTTCAATGGTCAATTTGACCACATCTTCAATATAACTGGACAGGTCGAATTGGAAAATGACACTGCCGACCAAGAGCAACAACAAGTATTCTGCCAACATCATGCCACTTCCCGCCATCAGGGCGAACAGGGCTGATTTACGTGTTTTATACGCGTGCCCCATAACGATCGCAGGCAGGGTAAAGATGAGCAATAGTAACAGGTAGATGGGGTGGAATACGACCAATATAACGGCTACGGGCACGAGATGCCATATAAATGATTTTAAAGATAATGAAGCATACAAAATAACTCCCGGAATCATCATAAAAAATATGGCAAGTACCGATAAAGGAGTTAACAGCGAAAGTAGCAAGAGCAGATAAACTGCGCTCCAAACAGCTGATTTAAAGCTAAATTTCAACAAATTCACCTCTTACGCATATGATCTTCTAGCGCGGAAATATCCTGGTACCAGTCTTCAAGCTGGTGACCTTCCTGTTTATGCTTTTTCAACTTCTCAACTAGCAGTGCATCCAGATCCTTGAAAGGAATACCGAGCCTGCGGCCCAATATGTAACTACTCATAATCAAACTGGCAAGACTGTCCCCGATTCGAGTTGTACTGCCTTCCCATAACGCCTTGAATAATCGGGATACCTGATCAAGCACTTCGGTTTTCAGCCATTCAATCACTTTAGCGCGTTTGGCTACATCCAGTTCTTTAGGCATATTGGCGAAAGTCACTCTCCCCCGAAAAAGCTTTATTCTCGATTATAGCATAAAAAGAGGGCCCGCAAAATTACCCCAAAAAACGGAGAAGTTCTCCGAAACTGATGTCAGGTACTTATGCGGAGTCCTCCGTACATCCTATCGACCTATATATTTGTAAAAAACTTCGAATGCGGCCCTGATTCAGGACTTCTTAAGTTTAACATGATACCGGACGGCTGTGATTATCCATCATGACACAATAATGTTTAAATTCGTAACAGCCTTACTTAGCCTTGATCGATTCTTTGGCTACAATGCCCTCGCAGTACTCAATAATCTGACTCCGTCTGACAATACCAATGAACCGATCCATATCATCGACCACAGGAACAAAGTTCTGAACTTTAGCCAGATTAATCAGGTCCTCCATGTTGGCGTTAATGGATACAGGTTTCATATCCAAGCGAAGGGGAACATCCTTGAGCAAGAATTTTGAAGCGTTTTCAAATGAAATCTTTCCCTCGGCATTCTTCATATACCACAGTAAGTCGCCTTCGGTAACCGTACCAATATATTTGCCCTCTTTATTCAAAATGGGTACCGCCGTAAAACGATGATATTCCATCCGTTCCAACGTTTGCCGCAGTGTAGAATCCGACGTCACGCACGTAACCTCTTGTTTGGGTAGCAAAAAAAATGCGATGTTCATACCCTTGTGTATCCTCCTTGTGAATTTCTTCGTTCAACTTATCTCGCTCAACTTATATTATACGGATCAGAACGCAGGATGTTCCAAAAGGATAATAGTTCTCAATACAAAGAAAAAAAACAGCAGCCCGCGAATAAACGTACTGCTGATTGTGGTCTACAACACATCATTGGTATGGAATTGGTTATTCAATCTTTTGCCGGTCAGGGATCATGACTTCACCGGCTGGGGTAGATTGATCCATCCAGTTGTTAATCAGCTCTTTGGCATATTGGACATCTTTCTCGTCAGCCTGACCATAATAGATACCGTCTTTTTTCATCCCCTCACCCAGAATGGTGAAGCTTGAAATCTGTGGTTTCTCCTGAGTAAGCACTTGTTTAGCCAGATCAATAATGAAAGAAGCTCGCATATCCGTCTGGAAGCTGTCTCCCATGATCTGAATCAATTCCGGAATTTTGGCGATTTGATTCAAATTCAGCATCTCATTCGCCATCGCGTTCAGGAAAATCTGCTGCCGCTTGGTACGATTAAAATCGCTATCCTCACGGTATCTTACATAATACAGCGCTTCCTGCCCGTCATAGATCGGCTTACCACCTTCAATCGTGAATTGCACATGATCCGGATTCTTGTTCACAATGTCCTCATCGATTGGCAGTTTTACACCACCAAGCGCATCAACCACTTTTTTGATTCCGTCGAAGTTGATTGTTGCATAATAACCCACATCAGCATCAAGGAATTTCTCCACCGTATTGATGGACATATTCTCCCCACCAAAAGCATAGGCATGCGCCAGCTTATCATAATCATCTTCGCCGTCCTTGTTGGCATCCCGTCCTACAATCTGCACATACGTATCACGTGGAATGGATACCAACAGCACACGGGATTCCTTCGGACGTACTACAGCATAGATGACGGTATCGGAACGTCCACGCGTTTTCTCATAGGCGCGTTTATCCGAACCGAGCAGTAACACGGAGAATGGTTCCTTACGGTATACCGTTGGATCAGGCGTGTTGTTGCCTTCTTGCGGTACATAAGAGCGGGATAACTGATCTTCTACTGAACCGGCGAGAAACAGATCAAATGCCGCTACAGCCAGCTGCTGACGGAACAAATACCCTCCGATTAACAAAACAACAAGTGAAACGAGCGTTATATATAGGCCTTTTCTTCTTTTCTTCTTCTTATCTTTAGTTCTGCTTTTCATCCATCGATTCCTTCTTCACTATCGAAATGATACTGCCTACTATATAAGTTTCATCTAATATTTACACTAATAACGGAGAGGTCAGAAAAAACCTGAAGAAGCGTAGCGCTCGCCTTTATCAACGGATTTTTACCTTTTGAATAAGGTAATTTTAAAAAAATCTGGGGATAACAGCGATCGGAAGGTTATTCTGAACTCGCAGTGATGAAGTGTAACGATTCGTTCAACTTATATAATACCAATTAAACGTCTGAGATGTCTTGTGACTCGGTGTTCTCTGAAGTTTTCTCTCTCTTGAATCAAGACACCGCTTACGCTCGTTCTATTGTAATCATTGCAGGAGCAAGAAAAGTTACAATCCGGTTAAATTGAAAAGAACAGCGACTCCTTTTTAGCTACAAAAGGTGCACTGTTCTCTTCATTTCTAACGTTATCGAATCAGTTTGTGGATACACTTTCCACATGTTGGCTCTTCTCTTTTTGACGCAGACGTCCCGTTATAAGCGCAGCTACCAGCGTAAGCACACTGAATACCACCGCAGACCAGAAAAGGCCATTATAACCCTGCCCTGTCGTTTGATGCACTGCCTGGAGCAACACATCACGGATACCTGCATCAGGAATCTGGGACAGGCCCTCTGTCAGACTGGATACATCACTCCCTGCTGCTCCACCTGAGGCATATTGCTCCAGCATCGCCGGCGGCACCTGAATTCCTTTGTCAGCGAATCCTGCCTGAATGTTGGATCCCAGATTAATGAAAGAACGTGCCAGGAATCCAGCGAAAATCGTAGGCGCAATAGCCATCGCCATCTGGCGGAATAACGAACTGGTCGCTACCGCGATGCCTTTGTTGTTCTCCCCCGCCTGTTCCGTGACAAGTACGTTAACTGGCGCACCAAGCATCATGCCGAAACCGATACCTACGAGTGTACTCGCGATGACAAATTGCCAGATATGCTCCACCCATAGCGGGAACAGCAGGAATCCAATGGCAGATAGCAACCCCGCAACCGATAACGTCCAGATTGGCCCTTTGCGGTCAACGAGGTATCCACCTCCACCTGCCCCGATGCCAGATGCCAGCGCAAGCGGAGTAAACCAGTACCCGGAAGCCGTATTGGATACGCCGAGATATTGCTCAACAAATCCGGGAATAAAGATCACCGAGGCCAGAATGGCTCCGGAGAAAAAGGCAATCAACAGCGTCCAGCGAAAGGACGCAATGCCCAGAAGCTGTGTCGATACAACAGGTTCACGTTCAGATCCTTCCAGCCTTTTTTCCATGAAGTAAAAGAGCACCAGAATGATTACACCTGCCAAGAAGAAACCGTAGAACATCGGTGATCCCAGGCTTTGAAGCATGTTCACACCGTCCAGATTGCTGAAGCTATACATTAAACTGAGTACACCCAACGTTAGGACAGCAATACCGCTCCAGTCCACTGCTGCACGATTAAGTTCCTGCTCCTCATGGATTAATCGAATACCTGCAATGAACAACAGAATGGCGATCGGCACATTGATCAGGAATAACCAATGCCAATTTCCGGTCAGATCCAGTATAAAAGCACCGACATTGGGTCCCAAAATAGCGGCAACACCATTCATCCCTCCAAGCAGACCCAAGGCTGTACCTTGTCGCTCCGCCGGGAACTTGCTTAATACGTATGAGCTGGCAATGATAAAAATCCCACCACCGCCCAAAGCTTGAATGACACGAGCAATCAGGAAAAAGGTAAACGATGTGCTCAACGCGACAAGCAGGGACCCGATCCCAAACAACGCCACTTCAATCAAAAATAGTTTCTTGCGACCATAACGGTCCGACAGTTTGCCCGCAATAGGTACACTCACCGCAAGCCCAAGCGTGTAAAGCGTAATCGTCCATGCTCCCCATGTTGGCGACACACCAAATGATGCATTTAAGGTGGTCAGTGAAGAGGTGATGATCCCGTTATCCAGCGCAGCCATAAATACCCCTATGGCGAACAGGATTAGCGGCCATTTCATTTGTTTTTGCATCACATGTTACCTCCCGATCAGATCGTAAATTCAGTATCGTACAGTTGGTTTGGTACATATATATTAAACCGAGTTGAATAATAATGACTCACTGGTCATTTTAAAACAAAAGAAAACCATATGTCAATTTAATAATATGGTTATATGGATCAAATTACGTCTGATTCGATACAATAGAGCTACCACATGTTCAGTCGAACCTGCGGCAGCCCTCATATCTTATCTAACGTACTAACGCTTGCGTAATGCTTCAATAATCTGGTCTGACTCGGTTTCCCGAAAACCCATAGTTGAATAACTTCCGAGTCTCCACAAAACGCCCTTCACGAGTATCTGTTCCAAATACAACTGATATCAGTCTTTTCCCATCACGTTCAGCTGTCCCCACAAAATGATATCCGGAATCTTCATCATACCCGGTCTTTAATCCGTCATTCCCATCATAAGCATACGGTCCACCAATAGAGGACAACATCCAGTTCGTGTTACTCATGTACATCCCTTTTTGGTGCATTGATACTTGCATTTGACTGGAGATTCTTAAAATCTCGGGATGGTTATTCAGCAGATATCGCGCAAGCTTGCATGCATCTATAGCCGTCATTAAGGTCTGCCCTTGTATATCCATCGGACGGTTAGGACCAAGCAGCTTTTCACTGAGGCCCGTTGAATTCGTGAATTGTGTATCCTCAGACAGCCCAATCTGAGTTGCTTTCTGATTCATCTGTTGCACAAACTTCTGCTCTGTACCACTGATATGTTCAGCCAGAGCAACCGCTGCATCATTGGCTGAATAGACAGCTATGATCTCGAACAACTCCTGAACGGTGAATTGCTCTCCTTGTTTCAGGGTCAGTTGACTGCCCCCCACGGAGCTGGCATACAGACTCACATTAACAAGATCATTCCAGCCTATATCACCATTGATCACGGCCTCCATTACTAACAGTTCTGTCATCAACTTACTGACGCCTGCCGGAGCAATCTCTTCGGAGCCGTTAAAATCCATTAAGATCTGTTCAGAGTTCATATCCATTAGTACCGCAGATTCAGCTTTAATTCCCGGTTTGCCTACCAGCATGTCCGGTTTCACACCCAAATATATAATAAGCAAGAGAGCTAGCAGCATACCTGCCCGTTTCCACCATTTTTTCATAAGATGATCACCTCTTACCTATATAGACGAAGTAAAGAGGCATTTTGTCTGCACTTTTTTGAAAAAAAGTTAAATTTTTTTTATTTTTTGGTTACAAAAATAACATGAACCCCATACACCCATGCCAGAGTGTACAGAATCCATGTTTTTAAAGACACTTTTTATTCATTTTCCCAGGAGAATTCTTCATTAATAATCTAGCAACCGGCTTCTTAAAGGACCCCAATCCTTACAGCTGCTAATTTAAGAATGTTTTACTGAGCTACAACTGCTTTGTCTGCATTAACTTGCAGGTCGCTCAGGTAAACGCCTGTTCCATCACCAATCGCATAGTTCATTACACGTTTGTTAACTGGCGCTACAACTGCACGATACAGTGTAGGGAATACAGGAACTTCATCTACCATGTATTGCTGCCATTGATTGTAGATCTCTTTACGCTTGTCTACATCAAATGCTTCAGCTGAGATACCTTGTGCCAGCAATTTGTCATTCTCTTCGCTGGAGAATCTGGAGAAGTTGTAGAGTGCATCGCGGCCATACAGACCAGATGGATCTACGTCAATACCAACGCCCCATGCTGCTTGATACACATCAATTTTCGGATCATCTTTACCTGTGTTACCTACACGGTCATAGAAGCTGTTGAACTCAACCATTTCCAGGTTTACTTTCAAACCAATAGCTGCCCATGATTGAACATAATAACGAGCCAATGGTTCAGCTGTGTCGCCACCAGTCATGGATACAAAGTTGATTTCGAGTGGTGTTCCATCCGGATTCGTACGGAATTCACCATCCAGTTTGTAACCAGCTTCGTCGAGCAATGCTTTCGCTGCTTCTGGATCATATGCTACACCCGGATTGTTGGAATCATGGAATTCTGGGTGAGATGGTGGAATCAAGGTTGTTGCATTCCAACGCAGGCCATTATAGAAACGTTTACCTACTTGATCGTTATCTACAGCCATCCACATTGCTTTACGCAAGTTTTTGTCGCCCATTTTTGCTTCGGCATTGCTTACAACTTTTCCGTTCTCTTCATCCCACGTACCCAGTTTGAAACCGATGTACGTATAAGCACGATCGATTGCGCCCAGGAATTCTACGTTGGACAGGTTAGCATTATCTTTGTATTGATCTGTCGGGAATGCATCCACGAGGTCTACCCCGCCAGATTTCAGTTCTTGAACAACCGTTGTCGGGTTGATAACTTTCAGAGTCACTTTGTCCAGTTTCGGAGCCCCACGCCAGTAGTCTTCGTTCTTAACATAAGTTACAGACTCACCCGGAGTGATGACATCCACTTTAAATGGACCAAAACCAATTGGTTTTTCACGTACTTCTTTGGAAGAAGACATTTTTGCTACATCCATATCGCCGAAGATATGTTTAGCCAGTGGATACGTCCATACGCCACCTGTCAGCAGGGACGGAGTGGATTCTTTATACGTAATGCTGATTTGTTTGTCGCTCAGCACTTTAATACCAGAGATTGTTTTTGCTTTTCCAGCATGGAATTCTTCCATACCTACTATGCTAGTAAAGTTGGAGTCATAACGTGGACCATCATACGCTTTGTTACCAATAACTTCATAAGCAAATTGCAGATCTTCAGCCGTTACCGGCTTGCCATCATGCCAGTTTACGTTGTCACGAATGGTCAGTGTGAACGTTTTGCCATCTTCAGATGTCTCATATGTTGCTGCACCATCATTGGTGTACACATAGTCTTTGTCCCATGTAAGTAATGGCTCATCGAACCATTGCAGTACCTGAACATCCGGGTTACCGGAATAGAAGTTGTAGTTCAGTGTACCTTCAAAAGCAGTATCCGATACAAGTCCGAATGTAATCGATCCACCCTCGATCGCAGTACCCTCATTCGTTTTGACATTGTTGAAGTCATCAATGGAGTAAACGCCCTCTTCATTAGCAGGTTTTTCCTCCGTTTTTCCCTCTTCTGTGTTGGAAGCTGGAGCTGGAGTAGCTGCTTCTTTCTCAGAGCACGCTGCGAGCACCAATACAAAGACCAACATCATCGTGAAAAATAGTCCCCGTGAAAATAATCCCTTTTTCATGAACCTTTCCTCCCTTTTTTTAACCTCTTCTTTGTCTTGCATCAGTCGCACGCTTTAGGGCTTGACCGACATTATTTATACTCAACATCAATACCAGAATCAGTACCGATGCGGGTAGCCATATCCACCATCTGGACTCCAGGGTTTGCGGATTACGTGCATAACTTACGAGTGTTCCAAGACTAGGCGTACTTTCGGGAAAACCAAACCCTAGGAAAGACAGCCCGGATTCGAGGCCAATGTTGGCAGCGAGATTCAATGTCATCGTTACAATAATAATGGAGCTCAGATTCGGAAGAACTTGTGAGAGCATAATCTTCAGATGAGAAGAGCCCAATGTTTTTGAAGCTTTTACATAATCCAGTTCCCGTTCCTGTAATGCTTTGGAGCGAATCAATCTGGCGATACCCATCCAGAGAAATGCCGTCATGATTAGAGAGAACGAGATGATATTGTATTTCGGTACTGCCGTAACAAACGCGATAACAATCATCAACATCGGAAGGATCATGAAGAAATCAACAACACGCATAAACAGGTTGTCTATCATTCCACCGAAATAACCGGATAAAAGGCCAATTAAGATACCTATGAAGCCAGTCATTAACGTTACGATAATTCCAATGGTCAGGGAGTTACGTGTACCGATGACCAGCTGGCCAAATACATCACGACCTCCATAATCCGTTCCTAACCAATATTTCGCGGATGGTGGTTCATATAAGGCAAACAGATCCACGCGTACGATATCATCCTGATTCAGAATGAGAGACGTGCCATATACCAGCAACATGACCAAGCCCAAGAAAATGAGCGAGATTAGTGCCACCTTATCTCTGACAAGCTCCCTCCATAAAATACTCAAGCTGGAGGGGCTTTTATCAACCTTTTGTGAAGTTACAACTACCTCGTTGGCCTTGCTCATCTTGTTTTCACCCCGAAATCTTCAAGTTCTTACTTGATCCGTATACGTGGATCTACAATTCCTAGAATTATGTCAGACAGCAATGCCCCGAGAATGGAAGCTACGCCATACAACAATACGAGTGCAGTCACAACGCTGAAGTCACGCAATGAGATGGAACTCAGGAACAACTGCCCCATACCTGGATAACTGAATATACTTTCAATAAATACCGTACCTCCGATAAGCCCTGTAATCTCATATCCGAAGAACGCGGCGATAGGTAATAGTGAGTTCCTCAAGATATGCCTGTTGTAGATCCGGGATTCCGAGGCGCCTTTGGCTCTGGCAGTAATAACGAATTCCTTATGCTTGATATCAATGATTTCACTACGTAAATATTGAACCGTAGATACCGTTGTAATTAGTGCCATGGATAATGCCGGCAATAATAGATGATAGAACTTACTCATTACGTAGCTGAATGTGCCTGGTGTAAGACCCGGCGCAACGCTACCTCCTGTCGGGAACCAGCCGAAGTGGAATCCGAAGATCCATACCATCACCAGTGCGAAGATGAACAATGGTGCGGCAAACCCCAGGTAAGTGTATCCCGTGATCAACCGATCAGACCAGGTATCGTTGTAACGACCACTGATGATACCCAGTGGAATAGCGATCAGGTAAGTCAGTACAAGTGTCGCCAGTGCGAGCCAGAATGTATTTGCTACACGCTGACCGATCAAGTCGGTAACCGGCATTTTGAAACGGAAGGATTGCCCAAAATCACCTTGGATGGCGTTTTTGATCCAGTCCCAATATTGCACGTACCAGGGATTATTCAATCCTAGTCTCTCTCGCTGCGCTTCCAATGCTTTGGGATCAACGCTTGGATCAAGCAATCCCGTTAGTGCATCGCCCGGCATGGCTTTGGCCATCAGAAAGACCAAAAGACTTAGTAAAAAGATCTGAGGGATCATTATGATAATTCTGCGTACTATCGTTTTCCACATATGGCCTTCAACCTTTCTGAGGTAGAGCTACTCGGTGAGTATCGGAAATGGATTTGAGCGAGTATGCAAGCCCTTCCTCATCAAAGAAATTTCGGTATGAATGTTCATACTCGGATTTGACCTGTTGACGGAAGGCTACCATTTCCTCTCGTTTGGTTGGGTCCATATCCGGAATGGCTGCAATGAGACGTTTGGTATAGATGTGTTGTGGATTCTCAAAAATATCATTTGTTGTGCCCTGTTCCACATATCGACCTTTATACATAATTCCAATCTGATCACACATATGCCGGATGATGCCCAGATCGTGACTGATGAACAGATAGGTCAGATTTAATTCTTTTTGAATTTCCTGCATGAAGTTGAGTACCTGAGCTTGTACCGATACATCGAGTGCAGATACAGGTTCATCCGCGATAATTAGTTTCGGCTTCAGTGCAATAGCCCGTGCAATGCCAATCCGTTGACGCTGTCCGCCGGAGAATTCATGCGGATATTTGTAGATTGATTCCGGACTCAGGCCAACCTTTTCAAGTAATTCTCTTACTTGTCTTTTCTCCTCGGTAGCTGTCAGACGCTCATAGTTACGAAACGGCTCAGCGATAATATCGATAACCCGCTTCTTTGGATTCAGTGATGAATATGGGTCTTGAAAAATCATTTGAACATCCCGCTGGAGTTGCCTGTTCTTACGTCGCTCTGTAGCCAGATTTTTGCCGTTAAACAGAATCTTTCCGTCAGTGACATGGTTTAGCCCAATAATGGCTCTGCCTGTTGTTGTCTTACCTGAACCTGATTCGCCAACCAGACCATAGGTCTGTCCTTCTTCAATGGAGAAGCTAACATCATCAACAGCCTTTACACTGCCAATTTCCCGTTTAAGCAATCCACCGCGAATTGGAAAGTGTATCTTGAGCCCTTCTACTTCGAGTAATGCCATTATGTTATTCCTCCTCAGCTTTGGTCAGGGAAATGAAAGTGCTGGTAACAGGTACACCGTACAAAGTGACCTGGTGCAATTTCATGCATCTGTGGGTTCTCTTCATGAGCCGATTCACTAATCCATGGAATTCGGGCTTTGAATCTGCACCCTTTGCGAGGAAGATTTTTGAGTGATGGTACAATACCTTGGATGACATGTAATTTGGATCCTTCTTCAGACAGGGTGGGAATAGAGTTCAACAGTGAGCGGGTATATGGATGCTTCGCATCGTTCATCAATGTGAAGATATCTGCGATTTCAACAATTTCGCCTGCATACATAACTGCAACGCGATCAGCCATCTCAGCTACGACACCCAGATCATGTGTAATCAGAATAATGCCTGCGTTAATTTCATTCTTCAGATCTCGGATTAGTTCCAGGATCTGTAGTTGAATCGTAACGTCAAGCGCCGTCGTTGGCTCATCGGCTATAAGTAGTTCCGGTTTGTTGGCAATCGCAATGGCAATAACAATTCTCTGTCTCATACCACCAGATAGTTCGTGGGGATACTGCTTGTATATTTGTTCGGGACGTGGAATCCCTACCTGATTCAATAAGTGAATGACCTTTTCTCTCTTCTCTCTGGAAGACAGCTTGGACTGATGAAGTGTGAGAATCTCTTCAATCTGTTCACCAATAATCATTAGAGGATTTAGTGCGGACAATGGGTCCTGAAAAATCATGCCCATTTCTTTGCCGCGTAGCTTGTTTAATTTGCTTGGGGAGATGTTGGCAATATCTTGTCCTTTATAGAGAATCTGGCCTTCGATCTTTGCTTTGTTATGCAAACCCATAAGAGAGAATGCAAAAGCACTTTTACCTGACCCGGATTCACCTACAATCGCCAACACTTCATTTTTCTTCACCGTAAGGTTAACGTGATCCACTGCTGCATAATAGTCATCTTCAATTCTGAATGATGTTGTTAGATTTCTGACTTCCAATAGCTCTGTATTCAAATCAATCACCCTAACCCCATAATTTCCGTAGATTGTATTCGTGTGTAGAAATGCATCCACTGTATATTTCCAAGTTCTTGAAGATAACGAACAATAGCTTATACAAAATACCAAATTGTTAGGAGAAACAAGTTTAAGAGACTTATATTTAGACCATTGGTCAATTAATGTTGATAATTCCTAGCGGAATTATATATCAAAATAATTAATGTAATCATACGTGTAATTTTAGCTAACGTCAATGCTTATTTTGAGATTTTTGGTATAAATGTTTTTTATACTACAGATTTGGATATTAGTAATACTATAAAGGCATATAGCAGGAATTTTGAGAGGTGTTATCTTGTTTTTGGCTGTGAGGTGAACATAGGCATTTAGCCGATATAACATATACATAACATAATAGTTACATTTAGTGTATGTGTATGCTTTGATTTAAGTAGACATTCTTAATTTTGCGTGAGGTAAATGTTACATATATGAGTGATGATTATATCTCGATCTATAGCTGAATTTTATTGAACCGGAGCCGTTATGCTTACAATTGAAATAATATGTGCGATCAGAGTAAAAAATCTAGTTAATCTAGTATAGTTTTATTTATTTGCTAATGTAAAGACCAAATTGTCATCTTTTATCATTTATTTTACAAAAGAAAGAAAAAAGCCCTGCAAAATGCAGAGCTTATCTAATAATTATTCATTTAAGTGTATATATAACACCTTTTACTGAGAGTCAGGGGGTCTTTTACCACGTTTTAACTCATTAATACTCAGTCCAAAATCCATCTGCAAGTGAGGATAGTCCGGAAAGTTTGCCCAGTCTCCACCCCAAGTGAAACCTAACTCTTTGGCAAGATCCACAATTTCCATCCAGTCTGCCTCGCCATTGCCGTTATCATCACGTTCCATATCCCACACCACATCACCCTCAGGCGTCCTCAGTGCAAAATCAATTGCCAATCCGTAGTTATGATATGACTCACCACCACGTGCATTAGTAACGATATTGCCTGCGCTTGAGCGTCCTTGGTTGAATAGTGCATCTTGCTCCTCGGAACTTCGGTAACCGTGGGTGATAACAATCTCTATTCCACGTCTCGCTGCCTTACGTACCAATAATTTCTCATTCTCTGCTACCACAGGATGTAGGCCGGTGATTGGCAGAGCTTCTTGGATTGTTGTCCCAGGCCACATATTATCTATATCATCTTTTTGCTGTAACCATACATATATAATGGAAAGTAAAAGAGTAGCTATAATCCAGGTTTTCAGACTTTTTTTTCTCTGTTTGCCTTTACGTTTTGATGTATTCATATCCACTCCTGGTGTTTATTCTGAAATAAACAGCTATTCCTGCTGCCTGAACCTTTTCAGTAGATTAGACTCTATTATAATTCATTTGAGCCTTGAATGCTTCTATCACCACAGTATTGAATTCTTCCATTTGTTAGAGTGGATCTGTTATTTCTAATAATTCTATTGATATATACAAAAAAGCAGCCGGCTATAAGCCGACTGCTTCGTATGCAAGCTGAGTAAAAACTACTCAGTTGTGTATGGCAATAATGCGATTTGACGGGAGCGTTTGATTGCAATCGTCAGCATGCGTTGATATTTAGCGCTAGTACCTGTTACACGGCGTGGCAAAATTTTTCCACGTTCGCTGATAAATTTACGAAGCAAGTCCGTATCTTTATAATCGATGTGAGTAATTTTGTTAGCTGTGAAGAAGCACACTTTACGACGTTTATTACGGCCGCCACGACGTGCCGGTCTTTTATCGTTGTCTCCGCCTTCTCTTTGCTTGAAGCCCATGCTTTTCAGTCCTTTCCTATCATGTAACCCATATCTCCTAAGAGTATCAGCTCATGTTAAAATGGCAAATCATCATCCGATATATCAATCGGTTTTCCGTCATCGGAAAAAGGATCCTGATTGTTGCTACGCGAATTATTGTTATTGTTCGCGCGTCCGCCGCCTCCATAAGAAGGCTCTTCACGCATTGGTTGCCCACCGCCGCCACCGCTATTATCACGGTTAGCTGACTCCAAGAAACGGACATTATCGGCAATGACTTCGGTCACGTATACACGTTTTCCTTCGTTATTCTCGTAGTTCCGTACTTGAATGCGTCCTTCGACTGCAGCCAGGCGTCCTTTGCGCAAGTAGTTCGCACAGGTCTCGGCAAGCTGTCTCCAGGTTACGACCGGAATGAAATCGGCTTCCTTTTCTCCCCCTTGGCTTGTAAACGGTCTGTCCACTGCCAAAGTAAATTGCGTAACTGCCACTCCTGCTGGAGTGTAACGCAACTCAGGATCCCGGGTTAACCGTCCGATCAGAATGACACGGTTCAACAATGTAATCCCCTCCTTCAGAGCGTATTGGTGCGTTAATCACGAGTAGTCTTAAGCAGACTTAACGTCGTTGGTAATGAGATAACGAATTACTTCGTCAGAAATCTTCATGAGACGCTCAAGTTCAGTTACAACTGCTGGTTCAGCAGTGAAATGTACCAGAACATAAAAACCATCACGGAATTTCTTGATCTCATACGCAAGACGGCGTTTACCCATAACGTCGTGAGCTGTAACTTCACCACCGCCGTTGGAGATGATGCCTTGGAATTTATCGACTGTAGCTTGAACAACTTCTTGCTCAATGTCAGGACGAATAATGTACATCACTTCATATTTGCGCATAATTTTCACCTCCTTATGGACTCTGGCCCTCAATCTAGGTTGAGAGCAAGGAACGAGCACAAACTCGAACTATATTAATATAACAAATACCGAGTCAAAGTGCAAGCAAACGTTCCCTGTACATATTGGCACATGATCAGCCCGGCTATGGAGCACACTACAGAAGCAACAAAGTAACATAATCTGCAGAGGAGGTTTTATCATGGGTGAAAAAACCGAGTTTGAACCAGGAGACAAAGCCCCAAACGATGGAGAGTACACGGAAGTTGGGGAAAAAAGCTTTGTCACGGAAATTCAGAACCCAAAGCGGGTAACGCTGCAAAAAGGTGAAGCTTTTCCCGAAACAAGCAATCATAATCGTAAGTGGAAGAAGCTGACCAAAGCCCGCGTCCATTAATCGCAATACTTTTTTACGATCCATGTATATAAAACGGAATAAAGCACATAATACAATCAGGCGGTGCACGAGAGAGGTGTGGTTCCGTTGGACAACGAAGCCGATCATTCGCTGTTGGAGATTCATCACGTAATTTAAGAAGCAAGTGGTTATGTGTAGTAAGGCCCTTCGTCTGAAGCACGCGTATTGCTACGTGCAGTACACCAAATGTCTGATTGTTACGACCGATTGTTTCCTAACAAACAAATGCACCGCCGGATAAAGAGCCCTTCGGGGCTCTTTATTTTTCGTGTTTAAAACGTTATACAAAAAAGACTTTCCTAATGGAAAGTCTTCTTATCGATCTTTTTATTAAACTCAATGTGTATTGAGTAAATTACAATTGAAGTGGCGGAAAGGGTGGGATTCGAACCCACGCACGCTGTGACACGCCTAACTGATTTCGAGTCAGCCCCCTTGGGCCTCTTGGGTACCTTTCCGCAGCATTATTGATTATAGCATGATCATTTACAGAACGCAACACTCATACGGAGCTTGCATGTAAACGTTATTACGCATACTGCATACCGAATTATAGCAAGCTCAAGATTCAGTGGAATCCTCGGCTGAACGCAGTACCTTCTTCATGTTTTTCTCGAATTTCGCTCTTGGAATCAACACGCTGTGTTTACATCCGACACACTTAATCCGAATATCCATACCCATACGAATGATCTCCATCTCATTGCTGCCACAGGGATGCTGCTTCTTCATCTGCACAATATCCCCAAGCTGGAAACTTTTACGCTCCACCTGTGCCATCCCCCTCATCTTTCTCCAAAGCTACTGCCTGTTCCAATACGGCTTGATTGCTCATCTCATGATACTCCAGCGTTTTTTTCACATCACCCTGAATCTGACGTTCCACCGAAGCACGAGAGTTAGGCATACATTCAGCCACGATTCGCACCACATACTCAGATGTAGACATCGACTGTATACCGAGCACATCCGGCACCTTCACAATATTTAGGTCACGCTCTTCAATCCCAACCAAAGACTTCTTCACCAGATGTACTGACTCATCGAGACTTAAGTCCGCCTTCATCGGAATATCCACTACAGCCAGCGAATTTGACATGGAGTAGTTCGTTACACTTGCAATCGCCCCGTTTGGGATAATGTGCACTTCACCTTGCCAGCTGACCAGTTTCGTTGTTCTAAGTCCGATCACTTCAACCGTTCCCTTGTAGGTTCCCGTCTGAATAACATCCCCCACAGCGAACTGATCCTCCAATATAATGAAGAAACCGGTAATAACATCCTTGACCAGACCCTGTGCACCAAAACCAATGGCAAGCCCGAGCACACCAGCACTCGCGAGTAGCGGTCCAACTTGGATATTGATCTCAGATAACAGTAGCAGAATCATAATAAAATTACATGTTATGGAGGTCGCATTTTTCAACAGTTCCCCTACGGTTACGAACCTGCGCGGATTCACGCGAATCTTGCCTTCCTGCTTGCGTTCCATGGAACGATCTATAATTCGATAGACTACCTTAATGACAATACGGGTGATGATAAAAATAATGATGATCCGGATTGAGCTGAACATAATGTTAAGCCACATATCGGGATCTGCAATTTTGTTCCAGACTTTATCCGTCCAACGAAGGGCTTCATCCACGGCGGCTACCGGACCGCTAGCTGTAGTCCCTTGAGCAAACTGAAATGACAACATTCATCATCCCTCCTCTACATCGGTATGTTATCATAGCTGTCTTCTGTTTTGAAATAGAGGCCTCGGATCTCTACGAACTCGTTACGAATGATCTTCTGCACTCGCTCCAGATCCTCTTTTGGAAACTGAATACATAACGCACACCCTGCTGTAATTTCTTTTGGTGTAGGGAACAAATCAATCTCTATCTCAGCAAACTCCAGCAGCATTTCAGCACGCAGTGCCTGCTGGGTTGAATCAAATGCAATCAGCATCCAATCGTTAATCCATTCGTCCATGTTCGGCTCCTTTCACCATACGTCCAACCCTAGAGAAAAAGCTTGTCCTCTCGAAGTATAAAACGCTCTACCTTTCCATATACTGTTACTACTATTCCAAGGGAAAGGATAGATCCTATGAATCCTACTTCGCGTTCCTTTTCATCACAAGACATGACCAGTTTGAAAATCCCCCATACCGATCCAGGTATTCATTCGGCCATTACCCATCGTTTAATGTTTCACCTCTATAAAGCCCATTCTCTACAAAATGTAGTGATTGTCTGCATCGGCACAGATCGCTCAACAGGCGACTGCCTTGGTCCTCTGGTCGGATCAGCCCTTTCCAAGTGGGACAGCCCTTTATTCCATCTATATGGTACCTTGGATGAACCAGTCCATGCGATGAACCTGCAAGATACACTCCACAACATACAGAAAACACACCATAACCCTTATGTGATTGGCATTGACGCCTGTCTCGGTCAATCATCCAGTGTGGGATGCATTCAAGTTGTGAATGGTCCACTCAAGCCGGGTGCGGGGGTAAATAAAGAATTACCGCCGGTCGGCGATATCCATCTGACAGGTATCGTTAACGTCGGCGGCTTTATGGAATACTTTGTTCTACAGAACACACGGCTCAGTCTTGTTATGCGCATGTCCGAGATTATATCCAGCAGTCTGTACTCGGCCATCCGGGAATGGCATACACGTTCTACTCTGCTTGCTGTGCCAGAGTAATAGCTTCCTTTTCCTCTGGGGACAGAGTATACGTGGACTCTCCCCCTTTAAGAGGTTTGGCATATACGTAAGAACCGTCACGGTTATATATCCCCGTAAGGATCATGCCATCCTGGCTATCGTTAATCATGGCCATTGAGAAGCTCAGATCACTGCCACGCTCTCCATATGCATTGTACCTTTTCACGCCAACTTTACCTTGAATGCGGGTCAGCTTTTGCATGACAACTTGCAGCTGATTCGTTTGCAGTTTGTGTTCATCCTCAATGCTGTCCATCTGAATTTTCAGATTAACCAGCAACGATTCCAGGTCCTCTACTCCACTGCCAGCCATCATGGCTTCATATTTACGTTTAAACTTTCGTAACTTTGCCCCTTGAACAATACTCACAATCAGCAAGATCACCGTAAGTAATGCCATTCCGCCAATAATCCATAACAGCTGTTCCAGAATCAGCTCGTTTAATTCAGCCATGTAATTGCAACTACCCCTCTATATTTTTGATCAGATTAACGTCTGTCCTGTAATATTATCATTCTTTATAAATCAACCCGATATCCATAAGCTTAATCAAGCAACCCGATATCAAATGAGTTCATCATTTCAACTCTAATCTAGTCTGCCCCAGTCAATTCCAACACTGCCTTAACGAGTGCTTCCACATGTTCTCTAGTTGAATTGTACCCCACACTGGCCCTTACTGCTCCGGTAGCGGTTGTACCAGCAGATTCGTGTGCAAGCGGTGTGCAATGAAAACCGGAGCGAACCGCAATCCCATAATTCCGATCTAAACGGAAGGCCAGTTGTGCTGAATCATACCCATCTACAGTAAAAGATACTAATCCAGTGCGTGGCTGTCCAATCTCTGGACCAAGCATTCGTATACCCTTAACGGATGACAGCCCATCCATCATATGTTGGGTCAGTTCCCACTCATGTTGGTAGATGAACGCGGGTGTCATCTCAAGTACATGTTTCACACCTGCATTCAGCCCTGCGATCCCGACTGTATTCGGCGTCCCCGCTTCATACCGATCAGGACGCACCTTTGGCTGCTCTACAGCTTCTGACTGACTTCCTGTTCCTCCATGAAGTAAAGGCTCTATATCGAGCTCTGGAGCAATGTACAAGCCCCCTGTACCCTGAGGACCAAGCAGTCCCTTATGCCCTGGAAAAGCCAACATATCTATGCCCAATTGTTGTACACTCACAGGCATAACCCCAGCACTCTGAGCCGCATCTACCAATAAGATCGCCTGATGTTTACCACATAGGAGCGAAATTTCTCCAATAGGAAGAATACTGCCAAGCAGATTCGAACTATGTGTACATACCACCAATCTGGTATTGGAACGAAACATACGTTCCATTTGCATCAGATCAATGGCTCCCGCAGCATTAACAGGTACATAATCAATCTCCACATTTCGGAGTCTGCGCATATACTCTAGTGGTCGTCTGACTGAGTTATGTTCAGCCATGGTGGCAATCACATGGTCACCCTCTCTGAGCGAGCCTTGAATCGCCAGATTTAGTGCTTCTGTCGTATTTGATCCGAATGCAATATCATTCGCATTTTTGATTCCAAAGATATTGGATATGGATTTTCTCGCCTCGAACAATACACGACTTGCCTGAACAGCCATACGGTGACTTCCTCTGCCAGGATTGGCTCCGGCAATCTCCAATGCACTCAACATCGCATCACCGACAGCAGGTGGTTTGGGCCAAGATGTTGCTGCATGATCTAGATAGATAACTCCCTCCACCTCACAACCACCTCTGTCCTATAAATTAATAATTCGCCTGCACATATTGCACATATAACCCTATAAACAAAGAATGACATATCGTTTCTCCATGGTACAGAGGCGATATGTCATGACATGAGTAAGCCCCGCATGTTGTTAATGAATCATAGAGCCGACTGTTATTGTAACAATTCCAATAGCCGTTCCAGATCCTGTTGACTGTAGTAGTTGAGCTCAATTTTACCTTTATCTTTATTGTGCTTGATTTTCACTGTAGTTTTGAAACGTTCACGAAGAGATTCTTCCAATGTATCAATGAATGGATCTTTCTTTTTTAACTTCGATTTGGCTTTAGCCTCACCTGTTTTGGAGCGATCCAGTTGTTGAACAGCTTCCTCCAACTCACGTACACTCCATTGCTGATCAATGGTCTGTTTCGCAAGTTGCTTCACTATAACCTCGTCTTTAACACCTACGATCGCACGTGCATGTCCCATAGATAATGTTCCACGTGAAACATGGTCTTTTACTTCTTCGGGCAAAGATAACAGACGCAAGAAGTTAGCAATGTGAGAACGTGATTTACCTACTTTTACAGACAACTCTTCCTGAGTCAACGCGAATTGATCCATTAACCCCTGATAAGCAACTGCAACTTCCATAGCGTTCAGATTCTCCCGTTGCAGGTTCTCGATCAACGCAATCTCCATTACCTGCTGATCACTGAAGTTGCGGACTACAGCCGGTACCGTGGCATTACCACAATATTGCGAAGCTCTGAACCGTCGTTCTCCGGCAATAATCTCATAACCTCGTAATACAGGACGAACAATAATGGGTTGTATGACACCGTGCTGACGAATGGACTCAGCCAGTTCATGTATTGCGCCCTCATCAAATACTTTACGTGGTTGATAGGGGTTAGCCCGCAGTTGACTAATCGGGATTTCTACGACTTTATCATCGTCATTAATTGAAAGCGAAGGAATGAGGGCATCAAGACCTTTTCCAAGCCGCTTACTCATAAGAAATCACTTCCTTTGCGAGCTCTAAATACACTTCCGCCCCTCTTGAACGAGGGTCATACGTAATAATGGATTGACCATGAGATGGTGCTTCACTAAGCCGTACGTTACGCGGAATAATCGTTTGATATACTTTTTGTTGAAAATACTTTTTCACTTCTTCAATAACCTGAATCCCCAGATTGGTCCGCGCATCAAACATCGTCAGCAATACCCCTTCAATCTGCAGGGATGTATTCAGATGTTTCTGTACCAGACGAACTGTATTGAGCAACTGACTTAATCCTTCAAGTGCATAATACTCACACTGAATCGGAATGATCACCGAATCGGAAGCAGTCAACGAATTGATCGTTAACATACCAAGAGATGGTGGACAATCGATCAGTATGTAATCATAGTTTTTTTTCACCATGGCGAGTGATTTTTTCAGGCGAACTTCCCGTGATATCGTGGACACCAATTCGATCTCGGCTCCGGCAAGCTGAATCGTTGCAGGTATGATATGAAGGCCTTCAATCTGAGTCTCCAAAATTGCTTCTTGAGGAGGAACCTCATTAATAATGACATCATATATACAATTAGCCACATCTGCTTTATTGATTCCGACTCCGCTGGTTGTATTCCCCTGAGGGTCAATATCGACAAGCAATACTCTTTTCCCGAGTGAAGCCAGTCCTGCACCCAAGTTAACAGATGTCGTCGTTTTCCCCACACCGCCCTTTTGATTTGCTACGGCCATAATCTTAGACAATTACTTCACCTCAAATAAAATAGGAGTCTTTTCTGTAGGTTGTGAGATATTGTTAACAAAAAGCAGGCGGCTATCGTCCACACAAACAACAACTACCGTTCCATCAATATACCGACCGTTCTTTAAACATGTCAGACCTAACTTGCTTTATAGACATAAAAAGCGGCCCATTGCCGCCATAAGCTTCAATTATTTGCGTTTTGGAATATGGATAACGATCTCATAATGATCCTCATGGTCTGCTTCTTTGGTTTTGATGTCCAGACCAGAGCCAGTTACCATATCAATGGATTGGCGAATTGTATTAAGTGCAAGCCTTACATCCTTGGTAAAGGAAACACGTCTAGATTTTTTAATCTTAGAAGATTCCTTGTAGAAGGCAACACGTGCCTCTGTCTGTTTCACATTCAATTCTTTTTCGATAATCTCACCGAGCAACTTCATCTGCAGTTCTTCCGTATCCAGAGAAAGTAATGCCCTTGCATGCCGTTCAGAAATTTTGCGTTCCATCAATGCGGCCTTAATGCCGTCCGGAAGCTGTAACAACCGAATTTTGTTCGCGATGGTTGACTGGCTTTTGCCGAGTCGTTGTGCCAGACTTTCCTGTGTCAATTGATGCAAGTCGATCAGCTTCTGATAAGCGACAGCTTCCTCAATGGAAGTCAATCCTTCACGCTGCAAGTTCTCAATCAGTGCAATGGATGCGGCCTGAGAATCGTTGAATTCACGCACAATAGCCGGAATCGTATCCAAACCCAATTTTCGAACTGCACGCCAGCGACGTTCCCCGGCAATAATCTCATATGATCCATTTCGCACGCGAACGACAATAGGCTGAATTACACCATGTGTTTTGATCGTCTGCAACAACTCATCAATTTTATCATCATCAAAAATAGTACGGGGTTGATATGGGCTGCTCACAATTTCATTAACCGGAATCTGTTTGATCTCATCTCCGTTATTGCGCTCCGCCAAACCAAACAACTTCGAAAATTGTTCTTTCATTCCGCAGATTACCACCTAGTTTCGTAATAGCTCCCACAGTCTTTGCAGGTGCTTCTTATTCAATAAGCGACCTTTCACATGCATCGTTCTTGGAATAAGTTTTGCCTTTCATAACGCTTTCTGTCATGCAACATCGAACGCATATCCATCTATCTATACATATAATCTATGATCGCTGTGACCCAGGATCGGATACTTCTATTCTATCATCTTTTCTATCATAATCCTATGCTTACCTATTCTTTAAACTCTACTAATTATCCTGCTTTTTCTTTGTGAATATTGGAAATATGACGACTTGCACACATTCAATTAATGAAATTGTTCATGAGTTACTGTGCGTAAAATTCATCAATACAGGTTCTTTAAAAGATATGTAATACGAAGTATCTGTAATGTTGATCCAGTCCTCCATTTTATAAAACAAAAAAAAAGAGAATGTTTCACGTGAAACATCCTCTTCATCCATGTCTAAAATTGTATTTTGTTTTGACTTACTTCAAAACCATCACGCAACTATATCAGCGGAGTCTTCATTGGAGTACCTGGTTTACGCGGATACTTATATGGTGTCTTATCAAATTTCTGAATCAGAATGATGTGACGCTCTGATTCTTCAACCGGCAGCTGGAAAGGATGAACGGCCTTAACCCGTCCTTTCAGCTGATTGAAGCTGAACTCCGCTTCCTTCATTTCTTCACGCGGGTCTCCGCCCTTCATGGCAGCGAATATTCCACTTTTACGAACAAACGGAAGGCAGAATTCATTCAGCACAGCCAGCTTGGCTACTGCACGCGCCGTAACAAGATCGTAGCTGTCACGATACCCTTCTTTGCGCCCAATCTCTTCAGCACGTCCATGGACTAATTCCACATCAGTCAGACCAAGGATATCTACCACATGCTGTAGAAAGCCAATACGTTTATTTAATGAATCAATGATCGTCAGCTTAATATGCGGGAAACAGATCTTCAGTGGCAATCCCGGAAAACCCGCTCCTGATCCAATGTCAGCAAGCTTATTCACTTTGGTCATGTCAGTATAAAAAGCCAGCGATACCGAATCATAGAAATGTTTTGTATACACTTGCTCCCGATCCGTAATTCCAGTCAGATTCATCTTTTCATTCCAGGATACCAGTTCCTGATAATACAATTCGAATTGCTCCAACTGGAGTTCGCCCAGCTCTAATCCATGTTTCTTTAGGCGCCGCTGCAGTTGCTGTTGAATATCGTCCATTATTGTCCCCTTGCTGCGGTTACACGGTTATAATGCTCCAGGTAGACCAGCAGAATGGAGATGTCGGCAGGAGTAACTCCAGCAATACGAGAAGCCTGACCAATCGAGATTGGACGAATCGTAGCGAGCTTCTGTTTGGCTTCCATAGCAAGACCATGAATCTCATCATATACGATAGTGTCCGGAATTTTCTTTTTCTCCATCTTTTGCAAACGTTCCACGTGGATCAATTGTTTCTCAATATAACCCGCATATTTAATTTGTATTTCCACTTGTTCTTTCATATCTGCTGTCAGTTCTACCTCAGATGGTGAGAGCTGTTCAATCAGTTCATACCCCAGCTCCGGGCGACGCAGCAAGGTAAGCAACGTACTGCCATCCTGAATAGGTGTAGATCCGTACTCTTCCAGCTTGGCATTCACTTCAACCGGGCGAGCTTTAGCCACTTTCAGACGTGCAACTTCCTGCTCGACTTTCGCCTTTTTATCCAGGAATTTCGCATAACGCTCTTCAGGGATCAGGCCAATGTCATGTCCGATTTCCGTCAAACGCATATCTGCATTATCATGGCGAAGCAACAGACGATACTCAGCGCGTGAAGTCAACAGACGATACGGTTCATTTGTACCCTTTGTCACCAGATCATCAATCAGCACGCCAATATAACCTTGGGAACGATCAAGTATTACCGGCTCTTTCCCCTGTACTTTGAGTGCAGCGTTGATTCCAGCCATAACACCTTGTCCTGCTGCTTCTTCATAGCCGGAGGTACCATTAATCTGACCCGCCGTAAACAGACCTGGTAGACGTTTAGTTTCCAGTGATGGCCACAATTGTGTAGGCACCATCGCATCGTATTCAATCGCATAACCATTACGCATCATTTCCACTTTTTCCATACCTGGAATGGAACGCAGCATAGCCAGTTGAACGTCTTCTGGCATACTCGTAGACAACCCCTGTACGTAATACTCGGATGTGTTCTTGCCTTCCGGCTCAAGGAATATCTGATGTTTCGGCTTGTCGCTGAAACGAACAATTTTATCTTCAATGGAAGGGCAATAACGTGGTCCGGTTCCTTCAATAAGCCCCGAGAACATCGGAGCACGATGCAGATTATCATTAATAATCTGATGTGTATCCACAGATGTATACGTCAACCAGCAAGGCAACTGCTCATTATCAGAAGATTCTGTTTCATAGGAGAAGAACTTCGGCTTGTCATCACCAGGCTGAATTTCGGTTTTGCTAAAATCAATCGTATCCTTATGCACACGTGGTGGTGTACCTGTTTTAAAACGAACCAGATCAAAGCCCAGTTCACGCAGATTCTCTGACAATTTAAGAGAGGGTTGTTGATTGTTCGGTCCACTCTCATACATCAACTCGCCCATAATTACTTTACCGCGCAAGTATGTGCCTGTTGTCAGAACGACCGCTTTAGCCCGATACTCTGTTCCGGTCTGAGTCACAACGCCTACACATTTTCCGTCTTCAACGATCAGTGAATCAACCATACCCTGACGCATCGTCAGATTACGTTCATTCTCCATCGTTTCCTTCATTTTATGCTGGTAGGAGAATTTATCTGCCTGAGCACGAAGCGCGTGAACAGCAGGCCCTTTACCCGTGTTAAGCATCCGCATCTGAATAAAGGTTTTATCGATATTCCGTCCCATTTCTCCACCAAGTGCATCAATCTCACGGACAACATGTCCTTTAGCCGGTCCCCCAATAGATGGGTTACAAGGCATAAAAGCCACCATATCCAGATTGATCGTAATCATTAGTGTTTTGGACCCCATACGAGCTGCGGCCAGCGCGGATTCCACACCAGCATGCCCTGCACCAACGACGATTACATCATAACTGCCGCCATCAAAAGCCATTCCCGTTTACCTCCTTATTCCGCTGCATTTGGTGTAACTCACGCAGACGGATCATGTTCTACAATAATGAAACTACTTCTAACCGTTCATCGGAACTTGCATCCCTATCTATATGAAACCAACACGTAATGGCTACAATATCATTCTATCCTTTGACAACAGGCAGAAATTGTACCTCTCCATCATACACTACGATTTAACTCAATCGGCAGTATATTATTTTTACTTTCCTAGACAGAACTGGGAGAAAATCTGATCAATTAATGCATCATGTGCTGTATCTCCAACAATCTCGCCCAAATGCTCCCACGCCAAACGAACATCAATCTGTATCATATCGATCGGAATGAACTGCTCTGCTGCTTCATAGGCATCAACCAGAGACTGCTTCGCTTTTTTGAGCAAAGCAATATGACGCACATTGCTGACATAGGTCAGGTCTGCTGACTCCAGTTTACCACTGAAGAATAGCGTAGAGATGGCATCTTCCAGTCGATCCACACCCAGATCATCTTTCACCGACATCGGTACAAGCCGTTCTTCCGGAATGTAACGAAGCAGCACGTCACGTTCTACCTGTGGCGTTAAGTCCATTTTATTCATAATGATTATCGATTGTCTACCGCGGATTTGTTCCAATAATTCAATCTCATCGGGATGAAGTGGCTCCGCGGCATTCACAACCATCAAGATCAGATCGGCTTCACTTACTGCAGAACGAGAGCGTTCTACCCCGATCTTCTCTACAACGTCCATTGTTTCCCGGATTCCTGCTGTATCCAGCAATTTCAGTGGAATATTATTAATCGTAATGAACTCCTCGATCACATCACGAGTTGTTCCTGGAATGTCCGTAACGATGGCCCGATTGTCTTGCGCAAGTGTATTCATCAATGAGGATTTACCTACGTTAGGTCGTCCAACGATAGCCGTCGTGATACCCTCTCGCAGGATCTTTCCTTGCTCTGCTGTAGTCAGCAATTTATCAATTTCAGTCATAACCTGACTGGACTTTTCCTTAATAAAATCAGACGTTAACGACTCCACATCATGCTCGGGATAATCGATATTCACTTCAATATGAGCCAGTGTTTCCACCAATGTATATCGTAGATCACGCAATTTGGAGGACAGCTTGCCTTCAACCTGTTTCAGTGCAACCGAGAAAGCTCGGTCCGACTTGGAACGAATAAGATCCATGACACCTTCCGCCTGAGACAGGTCAATCCGCCCATTGAGGAAAGCACGCTTCGTGAACTCACCGGGTTCAGCCAGACGAATATCAAGCTGCAACAACAGGTCCATGACCCGTTTAACAGACACTACACCGCCATGCGCACTGATCTCCACCACATCTTCTGTTGTGAACGAGCGTGGTGCTCGCATTACCGTAACCAATACTTCCTCAATCTTTTCCCCATTAACGGGATCTATGATATGACCATAATGAACCGTGTGAGATTCTGCCTGAGTTAAAGGGGTTTTGCTGCGAAAAATCTTTTCCGTCTCCGACACTGCTTCCGGGCCGCTGACCCGGATCACGGCGATACCCGCCTCTCCGACAGCCGTTGATATCGCTGTGATCGTATCACTGATCATAGTTATCTCTCCTTGCTCTATTTTAAATTGCCGTCCCTCTGGGGACGCCATATCCATTTTCAAATCTATTAATGATATATCATATGACATGTTGTTTATCGTATTAAGTCCACTCTTTACTTGTTCTACGCACCTTATCAAATTGCTTCTGTACGAAAAAAGCAATGGCTTCTGCACCGGGCAGGAAGCCATTGCGTCTTCAATTTCGTGTTATTTCGTCGTAATAACCACACGCCGATTAGGCTCCTCGCCCTTACTTAACGTCTTAATCTGCGGGTGATTTTGCAGTTTTGCATGGATGACTTTTCGTTCGAGCGGAGGCATTGGTTCCAGTACAACTTCCTTACCGGTACGGATTGCTTGTCCAGCCAACCGTTCAGCCAGATCCTCCAGCGTCTTCCGCCGACGTTGACGGAAATTCTCCGCGTCGAGCACAATTCGAACGAAGCTTTCCGAATATCGGTTCGCTACAATGTTCGTTAGATACTGAAGCGCATCCAGCGTCTGTCCACGTCTGCCAATAATCATGCCCAGATCTTCGCCGGCAATATTGAAGATATGTCCATCCCGCTGTTTTTTGATATGCACTTCAACATCAAGTCCCATACCTGCTGCGACCTCTTTCAAGAAAGCAGCCGCTTCTTCATAGGGATTTTTAGCTGCAACATCCTCGAGTAATGCATCTACTTCAGACTTGTATGCAGCTGATTTGATCGGCTGTGGAACAACTTCCGGTACAGGCAATAATTTCACTTCAACTTTGGCCGCCCTCACCCCGAACAAACCCAGGAATCCTTTTGACGGCTGCTCTAACACTTGTATCTCGACCTTGTCCCGACTTACGCCAAGCTCGGTCAATCCTTGGTTTACAGCATCTTCAACGGTTTTTCCTGACGTAATGACTTTGGTCATTTCGATTTTTTGGCCCCTTTCGACCCTTTCCCAGAGACGGTCGCTTTGCCACCGTTTTTGCGTTTAGCTCCATTTTTGGAAGAGCTATTCTGCTTCACGTTGACCTCAGCTACGATTTTATCATTATTCCGGTAAAGGAAATAGTTTTGCACGATCGTGTAGATGTTACTGTAGAACCAGTACAGCGGAAGTGCTGACGGGAACTGATAAGACATCACGAAGATCAAAATCGGGTACACCCACAGCATAAACTGCATCGGACCAATTTGCTGTGCAGGGTTCATACGCATCATCATCCAAGTTTGAATGAATGTTGTGATGGCAGCCAGCACTGGCAAAATAAACAGGTGATCGGGTGATCCGAGCTGGAGCCACAAGAAATCATGCGTTCTCAGACTGGAGTTTCCGTAAATTGAGTTATAAAGTGCGATGTAAATCGGCATCTGAATGATAAGTGGCAGACAACCGGCCATCGGATTAACTTTGTTCTCCTGGAACAACTTCATTGTTTCTTGCTGAACTTTCTCAGGTGTATCTTTAAACTTGGCTTGAATCTCCTTCAGCTGCGGCTGAATCGCCTGCATAGCTTTGGAGCTACGGACTTGTTTCATTGTTAGTGGTAAAATCAATGTCCGTACAATAAGCACCATCACGAGGACGGCCAGTCCATATTCACCTTTGAACCAGTTGGCGAATGTATCCAGCGCCAGTGAGAACCAGTACACAACATTGGCTTGCCAAAAAGAATCACTATTCTTTAGATCTTCCGTAGTAACCCCGGCTCCTTGTGGAGTACATCCGGCGAGTACAGTGACCATTGCAATGACTGCAATGAGGAGAATCCACTTCCCCTTTGATGTCTTCAATCGCGACACTTCATAACCCCTCTCTTAACCATTCCATTCCATCGTAAAATCATACCATAATTAGGAGGACAAATAAACCGAAGCTTACCGCTTGCTCGACTTCAAAAGAGAGCCCTTTCGCATCGCATGTAGCAGGCTTTTTTCCATTTCCTTATAGGGCATGTCCAGTGCACCTTTTCTGACGATAAAAATCAGATCCATCTGCGTGACGATCTCATGCTCATGATGACGAACAATTTCCTTGATCATGCGTCTCATCCGGTTGCGTACGACAGCGTTTCCGATTTTCTTGCTGCATGATACGCCGACCCGAAATTGTTCCGTATCTTTACGGCGACAGCCATACACCACGAATTGATGATTGGCAAACGATTTCCCATACCGGTATACGCGACTAAAGTCCGCCCGGTTTCGTAGACGCAGTCTTTTATACACGGCGCTTCTCCTTGCTCTTCTCCACCAATGTTATTGACGGAGGCCTCATTACTGATTTAGTATAGGCTTTCTTGAATGACGGTAAACCGCCTTGGCGACAACTTCATTTGGGATGATTGTTAATCAGCTACTTGAACTGATCCGCATTCATCCGGGATGAATGTTGATTGGCCATTTCAACCTATCAACGATTCATCATTATATAAGGTAAGTTTTCGAAAAATGGAAAACTCACTCAACATACATTCGTGTGTGTTCAGCACTTTTTCGCAGACCATTCAGACCTGATCTGTAGTAGCATCCAGTCTGATTTGACCTAATTAAGAAAAAAAAGACCACCTCGGTGGTCTTCAATGCATTAAGCACTCAGGTTTTTACGGCCTTTAAGGCGACGTGCGGCCAAAATTTTACGGCCGTTGCTCGTGCTCATTCTTTTCCGGAAACCATGAACTTTTTTACGTTTGCTAACGTTCGGTTTGAATGTAGGTCTCAATGTATTGCACCTCCTCACAAGGAAATACTTATGTGATGAATCACTTTCATCTTCACAGAAAACACCTTTATATATTTAACCATGATCACCTGGAAAAGTCAACTGCAAGGCGCAAGGCTTTTCCCTCTTTTATATACACTCTTCATCCCACCCATAGTAATGACCACAGTCCGTTCAATTCAATACCAATTTCAAGCCCCGAAGAGAGTCCTGAAAGTTATCCCCAGACCCCGATCAGATCACCATATTTCAGCTTTTATAGTTATCCACACCCTCTAATACCTGTTATCTCCTTCATTTCATCCTGTTTGAAGTTATTCACATGTGGATAATGATTATAGGCTATTAATATCGTCATATTCTAATCCGGTTGTATCCGCTTCAATTAAGGTTTACAAGCTTTTGAGAAAGTTGTAGGATAAAAATCACATCTTGTATACAAGTAGTCCTTTGAAAAAAACATTAGCCGTTAGCTTGCAGCTACAGACTATGGATGGAACTGAATGTCCAGTCCGCAAAATAGTTATGCTATGATCAGTAATGAACTGATTACTTATTAATAGGAGCGTTAGCCATATGTTATTTCCTTCTTCCTGGCTTCAAGGGGCTTCCCGTGGTGAAGCCATTGCCTGCGAATTAAGGCTGCGGATCATCAGCGGTACCCTTCGACCTGGAGAGATTTTGTCGGAAAACCGAATTGCGGCTGATTTTGACAGCAGTCGTTCACCTGTCCGTGAAGCGTTACGAACATTGTCCAATGAAGGACTTATTCGACTTGAACGTATGGGTGTCGTTGTCATTGGACTACGAATCAAGGATGTCGAAGAATTGTATGATGTCCGTTTCCTGATTGAAAGTTTTGTGCAGCAGCGACTTGCTGGTGATGTCCCAGAATCATTAATCACCCAGTTGCGTAACGTGATCGACAAAATGCAACTTGCTGGACGGCATCAGGACGCCGTCGAATTCGCCTATCAGGATCTCGTTTTCCACGAGACCATCATTGAAGCTGCTCAGCATTCCCGTATTTCACATCTATGGAAGAGTATTCGATATGTTGTGATGACCGTTATGCTGCTTACAACGCGCAGAGTATTTGTTCAAGGTGAGCAGAAAGTAAGCGCTGTAATTGAGAAACACCGTTTGCTCGTTGAAGCACTTGAATCAGGTGACAAGATGCTCATTCAGGCTGGAGTCCGCACGTATTTCCAAGATTCAGGCAAAACCCTGCACGAAAGCTTTGATTCTTAATCGATGCAAGGCGTTTGCAATCATATCCGTCGTGAATGATTGCGCCTTAACTTGTCGACAAGTATACAAAATGCGATTTGTTTCAAATTTGGGCATGATAAAACTACATTTTTCGCCAACACCTTCTGCGGTACTGGTACAACTTTAATTGTTGACGCTAATTTCACTTGTAAGCGTTCTATATCAGAAATAAAGGAGCACACAACATCATGAGCACTCTTTTTGGACTATCCCACAACGCAACATTATTGGTTTGGACGTTAATTGCGATCGTTTTTCTGATCGTTTTGATCTCCAAGTATAAATGGAATCCCTTTATCACCCTGCTGTTGTCCGCATTAATGCTCGGTTTGCTTACAGGCATGAAACCTGCCGATGTGATCTCTTCCATTACCGGGGGACTTGGCGGCACACTTGGAACCATCGCAATTGTTATTGCTCTCGGTACAATGCTTGGTAAGATGATGGCCGAATCTGGCGGTGCCGAGCGCATTGCAACGACATTAGTTGATCGGTTTGGTGTGAAACGTGTGCACTGGGCCATGATGATTGTTGGATTTATCGTGGGTATTCCCGTTTTCTTCGAAGTTGGCGTGATTTTGATGATCCCTATCATTTTCACCGTTGCACGTAAAACCAACATGTCTTTGCTGCAGATTGGTATTCCCATTTTGGCAGGTCTGTCGACTGTACACGGTTTGGTTCCACCCCATCCAGCGCCAATGATAGCAATTGAAGCCTTCAGCGCGGATCTGGGTAAAACCATTTTGTACTCCCTTATTGTTGGTATTCCTACAGCGATTATTGCAGGTCCTTTGTTTGGTAAATTTATTGGAAAAAGGATACACACCGAACCGCCAGCAGAACTGGCTGAACAATTCGCAACCAAAACAAACAGCAACATGCCAGGGTTTGGTATTACCCTGTTTACCATATTGCTGCCGGTTATTTTGATGCTGATTGGTTCCATAGCAAGCATCATTGACCCAAATGCCACGAGCGGTTTCACCGTTTTCAGTGAATTTATCGGTCATGAGATCATTGCTTTGCTCATTTCAGTTGTATTTGCCCTCTTTTCACTCGGCTTTGCACGTGGATTCACCAAACACGATATTTCCCGTTTCACCAGTGAATGTCTGGCGCCTACGGCGACCATCATTCTCATTATTGGTGGAGGCGGTGCCTTCAAACAGGTATTGATCAATAGTGGTGTGGGTAACGCGATTGCTGAAGTCGCTACCCATGCCAACATCAACGTGATCCTGTTTGCCTGGCTTGTCGCTGGGCTCATTCGTGTAGCTACCGGTTCAGCAACCGTAGCCATGACAACAGCCGCCGGTATTGTCGCTCCAGTGCTTGCACTCACACCAGGGGCCAATATTGAGCTGGTTGTACTCGCCACAGGTGCGGGGTCACTCATCTTGTCTCATGTAAACGATGCGGGATTCTGGATGATCAAAGAATTCTTCAATATGAGCGTTTCCCAGACATTGAAAACGTGGACCGTTATGGAAACACTATTATCTGTAGTGGGACTGATCTTTATTTTGCTCCTGAGTACAGTGGTATAAATGGAGTATCTATAGTAGAAAGAAATTAAAATCTTATCGCTTTCTGAAGAAAGAAGGATTAAATACATGAACAACTATATGATTGGGATCGATATTGGTACCACCAGTACCAAATCCGTATTATTTACCGAGCAGGGCTCTGTCGTCAGTACCTCAACGCAGGAATACCCTTTGTATACCCCGGCACCCGATGTTGCCGAGCAGGACCCTGAAGAGATTGTACAAGCGGCCCTCCGCTCTGTACGAGGAGTCATGGATCAGAGTGGTGTTGCTGCCGAGCAGATCCTGTTTGTATCCTGCAGCTCGGCTATGCATAGTGTCATTGCCATGGGACAGGATAATAAACCCTTAACCCGTTGCATCACCTGGGCGGATAATCGAAGTGCAGCTTGGTCTGCCAAGCTGCACGAGAATGGATTGGGCCATCGCATCTATCTGCGCACAGGTACACCGATCCATCCCATGTCACCGCTGACCAAATTAATGTGGCTGCGCCACGATGAACCTGAACTTTTTGAGAGTACCGCCAAATTTATTTCGATTAAAGAATATCTGTTCTTCCGTCTATTCGGACAATATGTCGTCGACCATTCCATCGCTTCCTGCACAGGTTTGCTCAATCTGGAACAACTGGACTGGGACGCAGAGGCCCTTGAGGTTGCAGGCATTACACCCGACCATCTCTCGAAGCTTGTACCTACAACACATATATTAGAAGGAATGAATCACGAATCGGCTGAAAAAATGGCTCTCTCCCCCTCTACGCCCTTTGTTATTGGCGCAAGTGATGGGGTTTTATCCAATCTCGGCGTAAATGCCATTGAACCTGGTGTTGTCGCAGCAACCATCGGAACCAGCGGGGCCATTCGCACTGTCGTGGACCGTCCGGTTACCGATCCCAAAGGTCGAACCTTCTGTTATGCCCTCACAGAGAATCTTTGGGTCATTGGTGGACCTGTGAATAACGGTGGCATGCTGTTTCGTTGGGTGCGGGATGAATTCGCCGCGTCTGAAGTGGAGACAGCGAAACGACTTGGCATCAATTCCTATGATGTACTGACCAAAATTGCCGAACGTGTCCGGCCGGGATCGGAAGGGCTTCTGTTCCATCCGTACCTTTCGGGCGAACGTGCCCCTTTATGGAATCCGGATGCCCGTGGCTCCTTTTTTGGCTTAACACTCCATCACCAGAAAGAGCATATGATTCGTGCTGTCCTGGAAGGGGTTATTTTCAACCTATATACGGTACTGCTCGCCATGGAAGAACAGATTGGGCAACCTACCTCCATTCAAGCCACAGGTGGATTTGCACGCTCTCCTCTCTGGCGCCAGATGATGTCTGATATCTTCAATCAGGAAGTGGTTGTACCCGAGAGCTTCGAAAGTTCCTGTTTGGGTGCCGTCGTGCTTGGTTTGTACGCTACAGGGCGGATCCAATCGCTTCATGCCGTTTCTTCCATGGTCGGTACAACGCATCGGCATACCCCTATCAAAGAGAATGCTGTACTCTACCAAGAGCTGCTGCCCATCTTTATTCGGATCTCTCGCAAACTGGAAGAGGAATACGCAGATATCGCTGAATTCCAGCGTAAGATGTCCCTTCCCCGTCTCTAAATCATCAATCCATACTTCGTCTCTGCATTAAAAAAGAGGGTGTCCTCTAAAACCAAAAATCGGTTTTAGAGGACACCCTCTTTTGCTATACACGCATAATCTATCCTTTGATTTCATATTATACATTCATACACTTCAACCTCCATATTCGAGCATCAGCTTACCTCTTATCCTGATAATTCTCATTCCATATGTCTCAAAATGAAGTCATCTATGTCCATTATTCTTATACATTGTCATCACAGAATTACCATCTACTCAGAAAATACACCACTGATCTTGTTCAATTAAAAGCATGAGTTTACTCCCCCTCTCCGTCTCCCATCCAGATACTGAATTCGTCGCTTTCACCATCGCCCCATTGGCAAGAAAAACACGAGGGTGAGAGGTCACTCTTTTTCCGATCTCAATCATGCTTTGTTTTCACTTCACGGTTATCCACAGACAGGTTATTCACAAACGAAGAATACTTTTACACACAATTTGGCATCATTTGACGGATAACCTGTGTATAAAACATTTTGGGTTTTTGGGTCATTCTGTCGAAAGTTAAACAGTTTATAAACAATATATTGTGTTGTGACTAAAAATTATACACAAGTTATTGAATTTGTGGATAAAATCACGCGATACGTTGAAATGCGGGGTTTCTTTTGCTATGATTGTATTACTTTTGGATGTGAATATGTGATCTGACCCATAATATTATCAACAGCCTGTGGATAAAGTTGTGAACAATTTTCCGTTGTTCATACTTTTTTTGTTTTCGACCTGCGGGGGTTTGGGGATAAATTCAACAATATATCTCGTATTTCGACACTGCATCATGGCTTAAGCCACACTTGGAACATGTAAAAGGAGTGACAGTCTGTGGACAGCCATACTTCTGATTTATGGCAGCAAATTTTATCAATCATACAAAACAAACTCAGCAAACCCAGCTTTGACACCTGGTTCAAAGCAACCAAAGCCACCAAGCTGAATGACCGTTCAATCGTCATTTCCGCACCAACCACGTTTGCCGTCGAATGGCTGGAGAGCCGTTACACCAAATTGGTTGGCTCGACGGTATACGAGTTGCTTGGCAAGCAAGTCGATGTGAAATTTGTCATCGAAGAGAACAAGCCTGCTGAACCGGACCCGCAACTGCCGGCGCCAACGCCTACAGTTGTACAGGAAGAAGCCGTACTCAGCATGCTGAATCCGAAATATACGTTCGATACATTTGTCATCGGGCCGGGCAACCGTTTTGCCCATGCCGCATCGCTGGCGGTCGCTGAAGCGCCCGCCAAAGCTTACAATCCTCTCTTTCTGTATGGAGGAGTAGGTCTCGGTAAAACTCACTTGATGCATGCGATCGGACATTATGTTCTGGAGCATGATCCGGGCAGCAAAGTCGTTTATTTGTCGTCTGAGAAATTCACGAACGAATTCATTAACTCGATCCGTGACAACCGCGGGGAGAGCTTCCGTAACAAATACCGGAGCGTCGACATTTTGCTCATTGATGATATTCAGTTCTTGGCGGGAAAAGAATCAACACAAGAGGAATTTTTCCATACGTTTAATGCGCTGCATGAGGAACGGAAGCAGATTATCATCTCCAGCGACAGACCACCGAAGGAAATTCCGACATTGGAAGAACGGCTTCGTTCTCGCTTTGAATGGGGGTTAATCACGGATATCCAGCCTCCAGATTTGGAGACAAGGATCGCAATTTTGCGGAAAAAGGCACGTGCGGAAAACCTGGATATTCCGAATGAAGCGATGATGTACATTGCCAACCAGATTGACACCAACATCCGTGAACTGGAGGGCGCCCTGATTCGGGTCGTTGCTTATTCTTCACTGACTAATCAAGATGTAACCACTCATCTGGCAGCTGAAGCACTGAAGGATATTATTCCTTCCAGTCGTCCCAAAATGATCACTATTCATGACATCCAACAAAAGGTCGGCGAGTATTATAGCCTTAAGCTTGAAGATTTCAAAGCACGGAAACGGACCAAGGCAGTTGCTTTTCCAAGACAGATTGCCATGTATCTCTCTCGTGAACTGACAGACTTTTCTCTGCCCAAAATTGGGGAAGCATTCGGAGGACGAGATCACACCACTGTCATACATGCTCACGAAAAAATCTCCCAAGCGATTAAAAACGATCAGGATCTCTATAAAGTTATCAACAACTTAACCGAAAAAATAAAGAATCCAACCTGAACAAGTCCCAAGCCTATGCACAACGTATACACATGTGGATAGGCTTGGGTGTACGGGTTTATACCCACTTATCCACATATTCAGTGCCCCTATTACTATTATTACTAAAAAGATCTTAAAGATATCATCTCCAAAATAGCCATTTCGGAGCTTAGCCTTCGGCCTTTGAAAAACACCTTTTAACACCCCAACACCCAAAAAAACAGCTAGGAGTGAAACCATGAAAATCAGCATAATGAAAAACTACTTAAACGATTCCATACAGCAAGTATCCAAAGCGATCTCGAGCCGTACGACGATTCCGATTCTGAGCGGTATTAAATTCGACGTGAATCATCAAGGTGTAACGTTGACAGCAAGTGACACCGATATATCCATTCAATCCTTCATCCCGCTTGAAGATGGAGATAAAAGCGTAGTTCAGGTAGATCAACCCGGCAGTGTAGTTTTGCCAGCCAAGTTTTTTGTGGAGATCATCAAAAAGCTGCCATCACAGGAAGTGCACATGGAAGTCAAAGAGAACTTCAACACCTTTATCTCCGCAGGTGCTACCGAAATTCAACTGGTAGGTCTGGATCCGGAAGAATTCCCGGTACTGCCAAGCATCGAAGAAAACCAAACCGTCTCCATTCCAGGAGATTTGCTGAAAAATATGATCAAACAAACGGTCTTCTCCATTTCCACACATGAGACTACTCCAATCCTGACAGGTGTACTCTGGAGTTTGGGTGACAACGAATTGAAATTTGTGGCAACAGACCGTCACCGTCTTGCTACTCGATCAGCAATGCTGGATAATGCAGAAGGTATCCGCTTTAACAACGTGGTCATTTCCGGTAAAACGCTGAACGAGCTCAGCAAAATTGTTCCGGATCAAAATACCCTTGTGGATATCGTTGTTGCAGATAACCAAGTTCTGTTCAAAATCGACCGTGTATTGTTCTACTCCCGTATTTTGGACGGAACATATCCGGATACTTCTAGAATTATTCCAACGTCATACAAAACAGAACTTGTTTTAGATACAAAAAAATTAAGTGAATCCATTGACCGGGCTTATTTGCTGTCGCGTGAAGAGAAAACAAACATCGTGCGTATGCAAACGATGGATTCAGGATCCGTTGAAATTTCTTCAAGCTCTTCCGAGCTAGGTAAAGTAAGAGAAGAAATCGAACCTGCCGAGTTTACAGGAGATCCGTTAAAAATCTCGTTCAACTCCAAATACATGCTGGATGTGCTGAAAGTTGTTGAAAGTGAGCAACTGATGATCGCTTTTACAGGAGTCATGAGTCCAATCATCTTGAAACCGCTGGATGACAGTCACAGCCTTTACGTGATATTGCCATATCGGACGACCAACTAACGAAAGGAAGATCATAGTGAACCAAGTTACGATTCGTACGGAATATATTAAGCTTGATCAATTTTTGAAACTGGCTGATTGCATCCCAACTGGAGGTATGGCCAAAGCTCTGCTTCAGGAAGGACTTGTACGTGTGAATAAAGAGCCTGAGGAACGCCGGGGACGTAAGTTATACCCTGGGGATATCGTTGAAGTGGACGGAGAAGGCACATTCGAAGTTGCTGCAGAATAAGAAGACCAGTTCGATCCTGCTGCCTCCTGACGGACGGGATAAAAGGGAGGTTACCGCGTGTTTGTGAACAGCATTGATCTGCAGAATTTCCGCAATTATGAACATCTGAGACTGGATTCTTTTGGTCCCGTAAACTTGTTGATCGGGCAAAATGCCCAAGGCAAGACCAATCTTGCAGAGGCGATTTTTGTACTTGCACTCACCAAGAGCCACCGTACATCCCGTGACAAGGAGTTAATCCGTTTCGGTGAGGAACGTGCCAGACTTGCAGCAGAGGTCGACAAAAAGTACGGATCGGTCAAGCTTGAACTATCTTTGTCGCAACAAGGCAAAAAAGCAAAGATTAACGGCCTGGAGCAGCGCAAGTTAAGTGATTTTGTCGGAGCGCTCAATGTTGTGATGTTTGCGCCGGAGGATCTGGAGATTGTAAAAGGCACACCGGGGGTCCGCCGCCGGTTTCTTGACATGGAGATTGGACAGGTTGCACCAGGTTACCTGTATCACCTGCAGCAATACCAAAAAGTGCTCGTCCAACGAAACAATTTGCTTAAGCAGTTATGGGGAAAAGGGGCATCGGCCCAGACCATGCTTGAGGTGTGGAACGAACAACTGGTCGAGCATGGTATTAAAATCGTCAAAAAAAGGAAACAATTCATAAAGAAACTGCAAAAGTGGGCAGAAACGATTCATCAGGGGATCACCGGAGGCGGAGAAGTCTTACGGCTGGCCTACCTTCCTTCCTTCAGCGAAGCCGCTGAGGAAGATGAAGCTGTCTTAATGGACCAATTTATGATAAAATTATCACAAATGAAAGAGCAGGAGATTCGCCGAGGCACAACCCTTAGTGGGCCGCATCGGGATGACCTGTCCTTTTTCATTAACGATCGGGAAGTACAAACATATGGCTCGCAGGGGCAGCAGCGCACAACGGCGTTGTCCCTTAAACTTGCGGAAATTGAACTGATTCATGAAGAAATCGGAGAATATCCAGTTCTGTTGCTGGATGATGTTCTGTCCGAGCTGGACCCTTTTCGCCAGACGCAGCTGATCGAAACGTTCCAGAGCAAGGTGCAAACCTTTATTACGGCTACGGGGATCGAGAGCCTGAACGTTGACAAGCTCAAAGATGCCAGTATTTATCACGTTCATGCCGGACAGGTTGAACGCTAAGGAGTGAGGGGCTTATGTACATTCATCTGGGCGGTGAGAAGATCATCCGTTCTTCCGAATTGGTCGCTATTTTTGATATATCGATTGAAAAATCCTCAAAGATCTCCAAGCAGTATGTCACGCATGCCGAGCAGGAAAAAACAGTGGAACACATCGGCGAAGAGGAAGCCAAGTCCATTGTGGTGACCAAAAACATTGTGTACTACTCGCCTATTTCCTCAGCCACGCTGAAAAAGCGGGCTCACATTTTTCCGGATCTCTAGCGTTGTGTGGCATAAAATTAGTTAACGCATATTTACGATATTGAATCTATAGAAGTAGGTGAAAGGCATGTCTATGAATCAACCGTCATATGATGCGAATGAAATTCAGGTCCTTGAAGGATTGGAAGCCGTACGGAAGCGTCCGGGCATGTATATCGGTTCCACCAGTTCCAAGGGCCTGCATCATCTGGTCTGGGAAGTAGTGGACAACAGTATTGACGAAGCGCTTGCAGGTTACTGCGACCACATTGAGGTCAGTATCCATGAAGACAATAGCGTGACTGTAGTCGATAACGGACGGGGTATTCCTGTCGGCGAACATACCAAAATGAAACGTCCTGCACTTGAGGTAGTTATGACTGTCCTCCATGCAGGGGGGAAATTTGGCGGCGGCGGATATAAAGTATCCGGTGGTTTGCATGGTGTTGGTGTGTCCGTTGTGAATGCACTCTCTGAAAAAGTGGTTGTAACGGTTAAACGTGAGGGACATATCTATCAACAGGAATATCGCCGTGGAGCTCCACAGTACGACCTGAAAGTGATCGGTACAACCGACGAAACAGGAACAACGGTTAGATTCCATCCGGACCCTGAAATTTTCACGGAAACAAGAGTTTATGAATATGACATCTTGCTGGCCCGTATTCGTGAGCTGGCGTTCCTGAACAAGGGTATTGGTCTTACACTGACGGATGAGCGTACAGGTGCAACCAACTCATTCCTGTATGAAGGCGGCATTATCGAATACGTCTCCTTCCTCAACCAGAAGCGCGAAGTACTGCATGAAAATCCAATTTACGTTGAAGGTTCCAGAGATAACATCCAGGTGGAAGTTGCCCTGCAATACAATGACAACTACACCGAGAATATCTATTCCTTCGCGAACAATATCAACACGCATGAGGGCGGAACGCATGAATCAGGTTTCAAGAGTGCCCTTACGCGGATTATCAATGACTACGCCCGTAAGGCGGGGGTAATCAAGGACAGCACGGGGAACCTTTCCGGGGATGACGTGCGTGAAGGCTTGACAGCTATTATTTCGGTCAAGATTCCGGAACCGCAATTTGAAGGACAGACAAAGACCAAGCTGGGCAACAGCGAAGTGCGTGGGATTGTCGAATCCTTGTTTGCCGAGAAGTTGCAGGAGTTCCTGGAAGAGAATCCTTCCGTATCCCGTCGCATTTTGGAAAAAGGTCTGCAAGCAGCACGTGCGCGTGAAGCTGCCCGTAAAGCCCGTGAACTGACACGTCGTAAAGGTGCACTCGAAGTGAGCTCACTTCCAGGTAAACTGGCAGACTGTTCATCCAAGGATGCTTCAATCAGCGAATTGTACATCGTCGAAGGTGACTCTGCAGGCGGATCAGCAAAGCAAGGTCGGGATCGTCATTTCCAAGCGATTCTGCCACTGCGTGGTAAGATTTTGAATGTGGAAAAAGCTCGTCTCGACCGGATATTGGGTAATGCGGAGATTAGAGCAATTATTACGGCAATGGGTACCGGTATTGGTGATGACTTCGATATTGCCAAAGCACGCTATCACAAAATCATTTTGATGACTGATGCCGACGTTGATGGTGCTCATATCCGAACACTATTGCTGACATTCCTGTATCGGTACATGCGTAAAATCATTGAGGCAGGTTATGTATATATTGCACAACCGCCATTGTTCAAGATTGAGCGTAACAAAGTGATTCGTTATGCCGGTTCAGAGAGAGAGCGCGATGAAATTATTGCAACGCTCGGTGAAAATGCGAAATTCAACGTTCAGCGTTACAAAGGTCTTGGCGAGATGAATGCCGGACAATTGTGGGAAACGACGATGGATCCGGAGAGCCGGACCATGATGCAAGTATCGATTAATGATGCCATACTTGCTGATACCATGTTTGACACCCTGATGGGGGATAACGTTGAACCGCGTCGTGACTTTATCCAAGAAAATGCAAAATACGTGAAAAACCTCGACATTTAACATATTCGAAGAGGCGCCTGAGAGGGCGCCTTTTTTATATTAGGGAAGGTATGGAACAGGGAAGGCGTATACTTAGATCTCCATATCCCTTTGTTATCTGCGTACACGTTTTTTGGCAGATGAAGCCTGTGCTTTAGGGGATGGCCGGGAGCTCTTACCCTTTTTGGAGGGCAAACGACCGTACGCAATCGCATAACGTTTGATCTTCCGGTACGCCTCCTTGTCCGGTAATAAGCCAAAGGCATAAATGCCTGGCAGTGTGTTGACTTCAAGAATCCAGGGACGCCCTGCTTCGTCTAGTGCAATATCAATACCAATCTCTTTGAGTCTTGGAAATGATGTTTGCAATTGCACAGCGGTATGAATACCTAAGCGGTACAGCTCAGTGCGAAGTTTTTTGAAGCCATCCTGGTGAAGATGGGGGAGTACGAGTTCTTCAAACGTAGCCAATCGCCCACCACCATGAATGTTGGTGATGATTTTGCCCGGGGCAGCAACACGTCCCAGAACACCTGTTGTTTCCCAGTTGTGTTGCAGATTTTTCTGAGTTAACACACGCAAGTCAAAAGGCAAATTTTCATGCTTCATCAGCGAGATTCCCTGTTGAATGATATATTCACGTTCCTGAATACGATCATTCAGTGCTCGTTCGAGTTCGTCCAGAGAATGAAATGATCTCTCCTCTGTACCGTATTGGAGATGATATGTTGTTGTGAGATAGGTAGCTCTGGAGATAATAGCACTTGCTTCGGGTTCATCAGGCAGGTTTCGATCATTGGTTTCTTCCGAAACCTCTGCATCTGTGGTGGAATCTTCGGAATTAACAACAGGTTCGTATAAACGGGTTGTTCTCACCCGCATAACGCCATTACCGTAAGTGCCACGGTCCGGTTTGATATAGTTGGACTCAAATAATTCAGTCATTCGTTCCAGAGTTTGACGGCTATATTTTCGGGTCACTGGGATATATTCATTCACAATGCGACTGCGTTGTAACACGGCTGTTTTGGCCCATTTGCTGGAGACGCGTTGGATACCCAAGATTCATCAGTCCTTTCATGTTTTGTTCAGTTCTAAAGAGGGACCAGACACGGAGAAATCAAAGGACAAGAGACGATTTCAGTGGTATAATAGAGAAATATGGCGTTTTGTGCGATGAGCTGCACAATTTGCAGTTTGATCGTAGGACGGGAATGGCTTTAGCCTCGGTAGGCACAGTACATATGCCGTTTTTCTAGCATTGTATGTGCAATTGGGGAGGAAGGCAGGGCGTATCCCCAGACACGCAGAAGTTCCCGGAAGAAAGGCTATTGCCCAGCGGACGTTTAATTGTGTAACTTTTGTGAAAGTAATATAATAAAGAGTAGCGTTCTTGCGCGGTTTTAGCCTTGTTAGGCTTTTCACATATAATCAACTTTTTTGCATGACGGAATGGAACGTTTGTTGAAGGACAAGAAGGAGGTCCAGCATGGCGGAAGAAATGAACTCTCAGATTACAGATCGGGATATAGGCGTCGAGATGCGTGAATCGTTTATGGATTATGCGATGAGCATCATCGTTAGCCGTGCCTTACCTGACGTGCGTGATGGATTGAAGCCGGTTCACCGGCGTATTCTGTACGCGATGTCAGAGCTCGGCATGACACCCGATAAACCACATAAAAAATCAGCCAGAATCGTCGGCGAAGTTATCGGTAAGTATCACCCACACGGTGACTCTGCTGTTTACGAGACGATGGTACGGATGGCACAGGATTTCTCCCTGCGTTATATGCATGTAGATGGACATGGTAACTTTGGATCGGTCGATGGTGATATGGCAGCAGCCATGCGTTATACCGAAGCACGTTTGTCCAAGATTGCTATGGAAATGCTCAGAGATATCAACAAGGATACGATTGATTTCCAACCAAACTATGACGGTGAAGAACATGAGCCAATCGTTCTGCCTGCTCGTTTTCCTAACTTGCTTGTCAATGGGGTCGGCGGGATCGCGGTAGGTATGGCTACCAATATTCCTCCTCATAATCTGGGTGAGGTCATTGATGGTGTACAGGCCATGATTCAAAATCCGGACATTACATCCATGGAACTCATGGATTACATTCAAGGACCAGACTTCCCTACGTCCGGCTACATTTTGGGCCGTTCAGGCATTCGCCAGGCGTATCAGACCGGACGTGGTTCAGTAACGATGCGGGCTAAAACCAACATCGAAGAGAACAACAACAAGGCGCGAATTATCGTTACGGAGCTGCCTTATCAGGTAAACAAGGCGAGACTTGTTGAGAAAATCGCCGAGTTGGTACGTGATAAAAAGATTGATGGTATTACTGACCTTCGTGATGAGTCTGACCGTAATGGTATGCGGGTTGTAATTGAGCTTCGCAGAGACGTGAATCCGGGGGTTGTCCTGAACAACCTGTACAAACATACATCGATGCAATCCACTTTCGGGATTAACATGCTTGCGATTGTTAATAAAGAACCTAAAATTCTGAACTTGCGTGAAGTGTTGTATCACTACCTGCAGCATCAGATTGAGGTTATTCGCAGACGTACGCAGTTTGAACTGAAAAAGGCTGAAGCTCGTGCACACATTCTAGAAGGTTTACGTATTGCGCTGGATCATATCGACGAGATTATTACGTTGATTCGTTCATCCAGTAATGCGGATGCAGCAAGAGAAGGTTTGATTGAGCGCTTCTCACTCAGTCATGATCAGGCTCAAGCTATTCTCGATATGCGTTTGCAACGCCTCACAGGTCTGGAACGCGAACGTATTGAAAATGAATATAACGAACTGATGGTCAAAATCAGAGAGTATCGCGAAATTCTGGCCAATGAGCATCTGGTGCTTGAGATTATCAGTACGGAGCTGCAAGAGATCCGCGACCGCTTCAGCGATGATCGTCGTACAGAGATCACTGTAGGTGAAGAGAGCATTCTGGATGAGGACCTGATTCCACGTGAAGAGGTTATCATTACGATTACTCATACAGGCTACGTGAAACGTCTGCCGGTATCCACATACCGCAGCCAGAAACGTGGTGGACGTGGGGTCGTGGGTATGGATACAAAAGATACCGACTTTGTCGAGCATCTGTTTGTGACCAACTCCCACAATTACCTCATGTTCTTCACTGACAAAGGTAAAGTGTACCGTCTCAAAGCTTACGAGATTCCAGAGCTTGGACGTACCGCTCGGGGAACGCCGATTATCAACCTGATCCAGATCGAGCAGGGCGAATCGGTCAATGCCGTAATTCCGGTCCAGGAATTCGAAAGTGACAGATACTTGTTCTTTGCTACCCGCCAAGGGGTTGTGAAGAAGACGCCACTTGAGGATTACACCAATATCCGCAAAGGCGGCTTGATCGGTATTTCCTTACGTGATGATGACGTTCTGATCGATGTTAAGCTGACCGATGGATTGCAAGAGATCATCATGGGTACAGCTCACGGAATGTCTATTCGATTCTCGGAAGGTAATGTACGTTCCATGGGACGTAGCGCAACCGGCGTCAAAGGGATTACATTGGATGAACAGGATGCTGTTATCGGCATGGATGTAGTTGATAAAGAGCTTGATGTTCTGATCGTTACAGCCAAAGGTTATGGTAAACGTACACCTGTCAATGATTATCGGATGCAGACTCGTGGCGGTAAAGGGATCAAGACTATTAATGTCACAGAGAAGAACGGCTCAGTAGTCAGCCTCAAAATGGTTAAAACCGAAGAGGATCTGATGATTATCACGTCCAGCGGTACGTTGATCCGGATGAGCATGGAAGGCATATCCACTATGGGTCGATACACGCAGGGTGTGAAGCTGATTCATATTCGTGACGAGGATTCAGTAGCTACAGTCAGCCGAATTGACAAAAATGAAGAGGAACCAGACGATGAGTCGCTTGAAGGCTTGGAAGGCGAGGAGTCCAAAGCTCCGGAAGTAAGCTTGGAAGAAGGCACCGTTTCTGACGCTGAGGTTAATGAAGTTGAGGGCGACGACGATTCCGGTTCGGAAGCATAAAATAGAATTTTATAAAGACTGATCTCTTTGAGATTGGAAGAAGATTGCGAGGGCTCCCACCGGGAGCCCTTTTGTTTGTATAAAGGAATCTCTTCTTTTATTCTTCCGAATCTGGGATGTACAGCCTGATTCCTGAGTAATATAATGGAAAATATCATGAAAAACCGGGACTATGGTCTTGTTTGTATTAACATAGAAGAACGATGAGTGAGGGGAATACACATGGGATTAATCACCCTGTCAGAAGTCAAACCAGGACTCAAACTTGGGAGTGATGTGCAAACACTTCGCGGCAACGTTCTGCTTCAGAAGGGAAAAGTCATTTTACCCAAGGATATGGAAGTGCTCAGAGCCTTTATGATTCAACAGGTAGATATTGAACAAGAAAGAACGGTGTCGAGTAGTACAGGAACCAAAGGTGCATCTGTGTCCGCAGGAAGTTCTGCGAATGACAACAATGGTGAACGGGCAGGGAAGACAGGGAACATCACCACAGCTCCTGTAGTAACGTCTTTGCAGGATGAGTATGAGAAGATGGTCGGACTAACGAAAAATGCTTTCCTGTCCTCTCTGGCGGCTGAATTACCGGTCTATGAGTTACGTACACAGTTGGAGGCTGTGTTTGCACATCTCAAACAATATAATGTGCTTACCTTCAGTCCACGAGTAATGCAAGAACATGATTATGTATATCACCATGCCGTACTGAGTGCGATCACATCCTATCAACTGGCTCAATGGATCGATCTCCCCTCCAAGGATTGGATGCAAGTGGCTTTTGCAGGCTTGTTCCATGATATTGGTAACAACAAGGTAGATCCGCAGATTCTCCATAAACCATCCACGTTGACGGCTACAGAGCAAGAAGAGATTCGTCAGCATACGAAATATGGTTATCAGATCCTTAAACAGGTAAAGGCCATTAATGAGGGGGCCAGACTTGCAGCTTTGCAGCATCATGAAAAAGTGGATGGTTCAGGCTACCCGTTGCAGCTTAGTGGGACGCAGATTCATATTTATGCCAAAATTGTAGCTATCGCTGATATTTTCCACGCTATGACGCTGGAGAAGATCTACCGCAAGGCACAATCACCATACCTAGTCCTAGAACAGATCCAAAGTGAGGCATTTGGGAAATTGGATCCTGCAATCGTAAGTGTATTTGTTCAACGGTCGACCCAGATCCATAATGGCATCCGAGTAAAACTCAGCAATAACCAAATTGGAGAGATCGTATTCTCTGATCGAGATCATCCTACACGGCCTATGGTGTCAGTAGAAGGAACCATCATTAACCTGATGCAGCAACGGCAGCTTCACATCCAAGAGGTTATCGGATAACAATAGATATTAAAGTAACTTGATGAGAAGGCCTTTCTTTTATAGAGAGGCCTTTTACGTGAGATATATGTAGAAATGTAGAAAAACCAGAACGATTATATAATTACTTAAAAAAAGACTTGCATTCAATATCTGTACATGGTATATTCTAATTCCGGCCAAGAAAACACAGTTTACACGGTGCGGCAAGCAAATGAAATAAGTTTCGAAAGAAACTTAAAAAAAAGAGCTTGCAAAGTTGGTTCGGATGTGATAAGATATAAAAGTTGCTGAAGAGAATAACATTCGGTAACAAAATAAGTTTGATCTTTGAAAACTGAACAACGAGTGAGTAAACATTCTGCTTGCAGAATGAACGCAAAAGTTTGAGACAAGCCTTGGCTTGAATCGGCTGGAGCACAAATGAGATTTTTAATCTCGTCAGATTCAAAATGAGCTTATCG
>NZ_JBFTKC010000029.1:0-56553 GCF_056395745.1 Paenibacillus sp. 10L310
TGCAAGGTGCCATGGCCATATTTACTGTTAATCTCAAGCGAATCATTACACTCATGAAAGACTCAAAGTAAAAGGATAGAGAAAAAGGCTATATTCCGTTCCAATGTGAACGAAATATAGCCTTTTTGATTTAAAATGAATCTTAACAATTGAAATGGTAAGTTTTTCAGTGGCCTCTGAAATGTATAGTGTGTTTTTTATATTCATTAATTTAGGTTTCTTATAGTCTATCGGTTCTCCTTAATTGTTACTAAGCTTCTCATAAGCCATCACCGAGTCCGCATTGGTGTAAATATAAGGCGCGGATGGCTCGGCTACAGGTGTCACCTTTGTGGCGCGAATTTCAATCGTATCCTTACCGTTCACCTGTGCAGAGCCAATGCTGCCATCAATTTGCACCCAGCTGTCTGTAGTGAAGCTATCCGCTTCTGGGATGTGAATCATTACGCCGAAGGGAGCCGCATCCGCGGGGCAACACATGACGAGAAATCGTCCTAGTGCAAAATGTGATTCATGATCCATGCTTTTGTCCCGGTAAACGAACCCGGTTAAGGAGATATCTTTGCCTGCAAATTGTCGCTGGAACATATCAATCGTGCCGAGGGTTTCAGAGAAAATTTCAGGATAGACTCGAATGACCTGTTCTGCATACAACTTCTCCGCCAGTTCAGCGAATTCGCGGCTATACTCGTCTGGGGGAATGAATTGTACTTTGGTAGCCGAAGCAGCCTGAACAGCCGTTGGTTTTTGCGTGAGATCTTGTACTTTCAATTGCGTTGCCGGATCAGGTAAAGGCTCTTTTCGACGAATCTCGGGAGGGGCATAGGTGAGAGACATGCCTTTCTGACTGGCCATGGAACTGCCGAGAGCCCGATCAGGTAACAGAAACCCCAGCAACAAGGGGATAGCAATCAGACCATATACCATTAAGCTACGAAGGAACCCCGAGGGTGGTGGATGTTCACAGTCGCAATGAACCTCGTTTCTGCCGAACAGTCCGTGCCATGCCATGATAACGGCAATAAACAATAAGGGAACAGGACAGCATAATAGCAGTTTTTGCATGGTAGGAGCCAAATAATAATGAAGCGAATCACTTGAATTCAACTGAATAATGTACACTGCCACCCCGCCGATCCAGCCTGCACGGATCAGGTTATGCCATTGGATGACGTGTGACCTTGGAACAGGAGGCTTGGTCATCGTATAGATAGTGTGGTTCATATATCATCACCTCATTTCTATTCATAGTCAGAATGCAAGTTCATGGGATTAACCATTCAGGTCATGAAGTATTGGGCTCAACCTTTATACCAGCAGGTTAATCAACCACGAGCCGGCGAAGACGAGTGTGATAATCGCTAGACTTAAACCTATAACAAACCGAGTACGGAAGGTTGAGAGCAACATGAGCGTGCTTTTGAAATCCAGCATTGGACCAAGAACAAGGAAGGATACCAGCGGCCCCAGTGCAAACGTATGTGAGAACGCAGAAGCCACAAAAGCATCAGAAGTGGAGCAGAGAGACAGTACATAAGCAAATCCCATCATGAACACATAGGAGGCAACAGGACCATTACCAAGAGAGATCAGATCGCTGCGGCTAATGAATGTTTGGATGCAGGCTGTAATCAGGGCACCGATCACCAGATATTTGCTCATATCGACAAATTCGTCTCCGGCGTGAATGAAGAAGCTGCGCCAGTTTTTTACATGGTTATGGTCATGAGCGTTTGCGTGTGCATGAGCATGAGGTTGCGCCATTTTAAACCCGGCATGTGTCTTGACCTCTGTCACTGCGATCTTTGGCATCCGAAGGGGATTTCGACGAACAAACACATACACAAGCATCCCTATGGAAGCTGCTACAGCAAAGGCCAGTCCCATACGGGCAATGGTAATCTCAGGATGGGAGGGAAAGGCAAGCAAGGTTGCGGTAAATACGATGGGATTGACTACGGGACCACTCAAGATGAATGTAACTGCGATATAGGCTGGCATGCCTTTGTGCATCAACCTTCTCACTACCGGGATCATGCCACATTCACAGATGGGAAAAATAATACCGAGTAGTCCTGCGACCAGCACACCACCGATCGGATTCTTGGGTATGAGTCTGCGGACCATTTCTTCAGATACGAACCACTGCATGAGCGAGGACAATAGTACACCCATGAGCAGAAAAGGCGCGGCTTCAAGAAAGATACCTATGAATACGGTTTTCATATTTTGCAAAGCTTCACTGTTCCATGCTTCCTTCAAGTCTGGAGCCATTGTGATCAACACGGGAACAAGAAATGCACAAGGGACCAGGAAGGACAGGAGCTTCAGATTGGCTGCCATTTTCATGAAACAGACCTCCACAACTAGGACTTTGCTAAAATATATGCTTGTACGTGCGGCAACATACATCATTCCTATGTTCTAATCAACATTTTTACGATTAAATTCACAACTTAAACAGAGTGGAGGAAACAGAAATGTCAGATCAACAGGTTCAACAGCGGGATCCAGTAACCGTACTTAGTGGATATTTGGGTGCAGGCAAAACGACACTTCTCAATCATGCAAAGGCCTGATGTGGCTGGCGACAAGAAACCATATGGCAATCTCTTTCAGTCATGCAGGTACATCGAAGCAGCTTGCACCAGCAGGAATATGGGTAGGTGCGATGAGTGAGGAGGAAAGGGAACTTCATTTTGGCGACACGCTGCCAAGCATACCGGACTGGGATGATGAGTTGGGTGACCGGGTAACCAAATTAGTATTCATCTGCATTGACATGGACCGGGCGGAGATTAAACGTACATTGGATGAGACCCTTCTTACGGAGGAGGAGATGTTGATGAACTGGCGTGAACTGAAAGATCCTTTTCCAGCGTGGAGTTGAAGTGAAAAGAAAAGATCTTCAAGTGCAATAGTGCCCCTGAAGATCAATGATTATATTGCATTAAGGACTTTAGCTAAAGTACAAATCGCCAAGATAAAAATCACCGTTACCACTTTTTTGCGGACTAAACACAAAGGTAAGGTACACTCCATAGGAACCCGTCCATCCTTGTGGATAATAAATGGCTTTGTAACTGTGTCTTGTTTTGGTTTTATCATTCATTGCAATCACTTTAAAATCAGCTGATTTCACATTAATCAACTGATCTGCATATTTAGTCAGCGTTTTTTTATCATTTGCTGCAATGATACCTTTGACTGTAGTCTTAAATTTATCTTTCTGGGATTGCTTACCCAGATCAAAAATGTCGATCTCGGGATTTTCAATAACTTTAGCATCTATGTATTTATCAAATTCACTAGTGCTACCTGTTTTAAGTGCTTTACCATACATCTTGATCAGTGTTAAAGATTCTTTTTGCAATTTGACTATCATCTGAGCGTCAGTTCCAGTCATCTTGATTGAGCCTGAATTAGAAGTACTTGAGTTACTTGAACTACTTGGTTTACTTGAATCTTCAGAACCTTTGGTACCTGTACTGCTGTTATTACTACTCGAACTGCTTGACTTACCGCTACCTGAATTAGTGATACTTACAACTTTGTTACTAACATTCAGAGATACGTTGGCTCCGAGTGCTTCTGCTGTGGTACTTACAGGCAAGTATACATCACCGTCATATACCAGTGCATTCAGTTTGTCTCCAGCTTCATTCTTGGGTGTCCAAGACAGACCGTTTACTTTAAAGCTAATGTTGCTGTCGAGTGCTGCTTCAATATCTTGAATTCCGTTTGAAGCTGCTACACCCAGGGCACCGAAAGCCAAACTGCATGCTACCAATGACCCAATAAAAGTTGATTTTTTGATCTTCATCTAGTTCCTCCGTAGGTAAAGTATAATGATACCAAAGCAGTATATCATATGAAATTATATTATGCATACAAAATTTTACTGTAACAGATATGGAGTTGACAAAATAAAAGCTATAGACTAATATCATTAAATAGTAATAATTACGATTAAATAAGAGGAGGCAACAACCATGAGAGTCATTGTAACTTTAGCCTGCACCGAGTGCGGGGACCGCAACTATACAACAACCAAGAACAAACGTAACCATCCAGAGAGACTTGAGATGAAGAAGTACTCCCCACGTTTGAAGAAAATGACGATCCACCGGGAAACCAGATAAAATTTTTTTGTTATTTTTAAATCGTAATATTTACGAAAAGAGGGAATGGCATGATACTATCCTCCATGCGTGATGTTGTATTTGGATATGGCAAAGAGCCGGTCATTGATCAACTGTCGCTGGATATCCATGTGGGAGAGTTCATAGGCATCACAGGTCCCAATGGTTCTGCCAAAACGACCCTGTTAAAGCTGCTACTAGGGCTATTAAAGCCCTGGAGCGGCACGATACATATGAATCCGCAGTTGAAACGTGGGAACAAGTCCAATATTGGTTATGTGCCCCAGCAGGTGGCATCGTTCAATAGTGGATTTCCCAGTACGGTGAATGAGCTGGTCCGGTCCGGGTGTTACACCAGGCTGGGACTATTCCGAAGCTTCACAGCAGAGCAGGTTGCCATCGTTGAACGCAGTTTGCGGGAAGTTGGCATGTGGGAATATCGGAATACACGAATCGGTGAGCTGTCTGGTGGACAGAAGCAACGGATCTGTATTGCAAGGGCTATGGCTGGGCAACCGCAGGTTCTGGTACTGGATGAGCCAACCACGGGAATGGACCGCCACAACCGTGAAGGATTTTACAATCTGATGCGCCACTATGTTGATGCTCATGGGATAACGATTATTATGGTTACTCACGGACTGGAAGAGATGGGGAATCGATTGGATCGAACGATTACTTTGGAGCGGCAAGAAAGTGAGGAATGGCAGTGTTTGAGTACGAATTCATGCAACGTGCCTTCTGGGCAGGTGGACTGATTGGAGTCATCGCTCCAATTCTCGGGGTCTATCTGATGCTCAGGCGGCAGGTACTAATGGCAGACACGTTATCCCATGTCTCACTCGCAGGGGTTGCGCTCGGTTCGGTCATGAATCTTAACCCGGTGATCTGCGGATTCGCCATTGCAATTATCGGTGCATTACTGGTTGAACAACTGCGGCGAAGTTACCGAACCTACAGCGAGGTACCTGTGGCGATCATCATGACTTCGGGGCTGGCTCTTGCTGTGGTATTGATGAGTCTCAAAACCAATCTGTCCAAGACCTTCAGCTCATACTTATTTGGATCTATTGTCGCGGTTAGCGATATACAATTGTGGATGATGGCAGGTGTGTGTGTCATTGGTTTACTTTTTTTCATCCTGCTCCGAAGACCGTTATATAACTTTACGTTTGATGAAGAGACTGCTTCCATTGGAGGCGTTCAGGTAAGAGGTTTATCGTTTGCATTTGCCATTCTGACAGGAATGACTGTAGCTTCAGCCATGCCGATCGTCGGTGTGTTGCTGGTATCTGCTCTCATTGTTTTACCTGCTGCCTTGGCATTGAGAGTGTCTCGCAGTTTTACATCAGCGATTATTGTCGCGGTAATTACAGGATTAATCGGTATTTTTAGCGGGCTCACAACATCTTACCATCTAAATACACCACCGGGAGGAACAATTGCACTCATCCTGTTGGTTATCCTATTGACTGGAATATCAGCGCAAAAGCTGATTGCACGATATAACCGCAAGCGTCACCGCAAAGAAACGAAATCACAGCACGTCATTCTGGTCAACCATTCTAGGAGGAATACATCACATGAAATTCAGTAAAAAAGCTACGCTCGGATTGTTGTTTAGTCTTACACTTATCGTCGCAGGATGCGGACAAAAATCCGCTTCTGATGCAAATACAGCTTCGACAGGCACTTCCGTTCCAGTCGAGACGGAAACTGCAAAATTAAACGTGCAGGTCAGCTTCTACCCGATGTATGAGTTCACCAAAAATGTGGCAGGTGATCTGGCCGATGTGCATACACTCGTTCCAGCAGGAATAGAGCCCCATGATTGGGAGCCTACACCACAAGATATTGCCAGCATTGAAAAAGCGGATGTGCTTGTATACAACGGTGCGGGCATGGAATCTTGGATTGATCAGGTCACCGGAAGTCTGAGCAATGCTTCACTCATTCAGGTGGAAGCGAGCAAAGGCATCAACCTTCTTGAAGGTGGAGAGCATGAACACCATCAAGAAGATTCAGAGGCAACAGAACATGACCACGATCATGAGCATGCGAATGAAGCGACTACAGAAGAACACGACCATGATTATGACGCAGAGGCAGAAGCAGAAGCAGGACATGATCACGATCACGGTGGACTCGATCCCCACGTATGGCTGTCACCTGCATTGGCTGTAAAAGAAGTGCGCAATATTGAAGCAGGTTTGGCGCAGGCTGCCCCGGAACATGCCGAACAGTTCAAGCAGAATGCAGATGCCTACATTGCTCAACTGGAGTCACTGGATCAGGACTTCAAGGCGGCTGTGACGGATAGCAAACGTAAGGATTTCATCACACAACACGCTGCATTTGGTTATCTTGCCAAGGAATATGGATTGCAACAGGTGCCCATCGCAGGTTTGTCTCCTGAGCAAGAACCTTCAGCAGCGCAGATGGCATCTGTCATTGATTTTGCAAAAGAGCATCAGGTGAAAACGATTTTCTTCGAAACACTGGTTTCATCCAAAGTGTCTGAGACAATCGCAAGTGAAGTGGGGGCCAAGACGGCTGTATTGAATCCGATTGAGGGACTCACCGAGGAAGAAATTGCGGCGGGAATGGACTACATTAGCGTGATGAGACAGAATCTGGAGGCTCTGAAACTGGCACTAAACGAATAATTAAAAATCAGTTTGATGCCTGTCACCGAAAAAGGTACAATAATACAACATGCTGAGGAATGGATCGCCATTCCTTTGCCTTTTTGCAAAGCAGAGAGCACAGGGATGTGCTCTCTCTTTGTTTAATAAGGTGACCGGATCAAGGAGAACAGGAGGACACATTGCATGAATTTAAATGAGGAACATGAAGTGCTGTTAAGTGAACAGCCTGCCCATCTGTGGAGACGGCGTAAGCTGGAGCTGATGAACTGGACGGAACGTGATAAACATACAGTAGCCGCGAAGAAAACAGAGATTTGGAACGGTGTTGAAGTTGATGCCGAGCTTGTGAAGGCATTGTCCATACTTCAGAGTGCGGGCGTGAGGACGGAATTTTCATGTGCAGGGGTGAGTCCGCTTGATGAACCTGTCGATCATTCCCTTTATGCTTATGTTACCCTGATACAAAGTGAGGTAGCAGATCAATTCGTGCACTATGCCCTCCGTCGGATGCGGAATCGACTGCTCGTTACGCTAGAGGCCGAAAAGGGCCGTTATGATCTATCTTCTTTTTTCATTGGACACAATCGAAGCTTCTGCTGGTGGATGGAGCACTGTGCCTTACAGTTTGGAAGCCGAAACGAATCGAGTGAAAAAAGCGTAGTATAAAGGATAGGCTTGTTTACTTGAAGGTAAAGGAGGTATACACGATTGAATAAGTGGGTCAAAACGATACTTTTTCTACTAGGCTCCGTCTTTCTTACACGATTCATCCCATTTTCGTCCTTGTTCCGCAATCTGGATACGATGATTCACGAATTCGGTCATGCACTAATGACACTAATATTGTCTGGTAAAGTGCTACGGATTGAATTGTACGCTGATCATAGTGGTGTAACTTACTCTTCCATGCTGACGCCAGGCAGATCGATCCTAGTTTCTCTGGCGGGATATATCAGTGCATCACTGTTCGCCTTGCTGTTGTTTTACTTATACCGTAAAGGCTTGCACATGTGGGGACTCGGTATTATGACGGCTGTCGCTCTGGTGTCGCTCCTGTTATATGTAAGAGGGGAGTTCGGCATGTTATGGCTGACCGGGTTCATCGTACTGAACGTTGTCATTATGATTTTTGGTGCCAAGATCGTGAAGTACTATTATCTGTTACTGGCGTTTCTTACGCTGGAAGAGTCGGTTGTTAGTGCTGTATACGTTGGATTTATGTCCTGGACTCAGCCCTCACGGGCAGGGGATGCAGCGAATCTCGCTCAACAGACATTCCTTCCCGCGCTGTTCTGGGGCACGCTGTTTGCTTTGTTTGCACTGTGGTGTGCCAAGGGAGCACTCGGTCTCTTTTTCCGCAAAGAAGGCACTTCGCGATCGTCAAGGCCTCGGGGATTACGAAGAGCGTAACGGATATAAAGTTATATCAAAGCAAAGAAGGCACTTCCTTTATTCATAAAAGGATAGTGCCTTTTGTTTTTAGACTTACAATCTGATATTAAGTCTGATATTAAAGATATTGAACCTAATCTCCAAGATTATCCCATAACACATAAAAGTAATAAATCTCTTCCATAATCGCCTTATCATCCTCTGCCGCAACGCCGCCCTTGATCCGAGCAAGCGTGCCCAGAATATCATATATCGTTTCACGTTCCACACTGAACTGAATGCGGTTGACGACTTTATCCCAAGCTTGCATTGCATAATTAATTTGGGACTTGGCTTCAGTCCATTGTTTTCCCTCGACTTGTTTCTCCAACATCTGTACAGATTCAAGCAAGCGATCATCGGTACCAAAGGGCTTTTTGAGAAAGGCTCCGCTAGCCATAATCGCAACGAACACAAGAATGAGGAAGATCGGAAGCACATATAACAGCCAGAAACGCGTTTTCATTCAACCGCCTCCTTGATGTAAAGAGTTTAGAAAGGCCCCTCATAATCGCCCATGTCGATTTTTTCGGTGATCTTATCCTTGAACAGATCAACATACAATTTGTCATTAGGCAATATGGCGGCAAAAGCAATATCCTGTATCGTGATCTTTTGTTTCTTAAGCTGTTCACTGAGCCAATTAATATCTTTGTGTCTTTCCTCCAGATTTTGCTTAATCAGCAGGCCATCAATGATAATCTCGGTCATCAGCTTGCTCTTGGGCGGGTGCATATGCATATCTTTGGCGGTTACAGGCTGATTCTCAGGTTTCAAAACAACCGAGAGGCTACCATCCGGTTCCAGAATCGCATAATCCAGCGTTGTAATATCAAATACATCCTTTTGCCGTAGCATCATGGTCAATTCGTCAAATTTGACTCGCATTTTACTCAGGTTCTGTTCAAGAATTTTACCGTTCTGGATGATCAATGTGGGATCAGAGTCCATTAGTTTGGAAATGGTGCGATTTTTCAGCGTAATATACTGAAAGATGATCGTAATGATTGTGAAAATGGTCAAGGCCACAAAATGAATCCACGCCTTGGAGGAAAGATCGGTTGCAAAAGTCCCCGCAATGGAACCGATTGTGATACCGTTAATGTAATCAAAATACGTCAAGTTACCCATCTGTTGTTTGCCCAGCACCCTTGTGTAGATGATCAGGGTCAGAAAAGCAATAATAGACCGTACGGCAACAACCCATGTTTCTTCCATCATATATGTATCACCTTCCTTTAGTTCACCGTAGCTGTAATAAGAGATTGTTTAAAAAGTTTGCTTTTGAACATGTATTATAACAAGCTTTTCCTATGCTGGAGGATCTTATGCTTGAACGCAAAAAACCGAAACCTGGGTATGTATCCCAAGCTTCGGTTTCATTAAATACCTATATTAGTTGAACTGATTCATTTACACGTTAATCATTATACACCTGAATAGGCCATAAATCCGCCATCTACCGGAATGACTGTGCCAGTGACAAAGCCGGACTGCCTTTCATCCACAAGCCACATCAATGTGCCAAGCAGGTCTTCCGGTTTGCCAAAACGGCGCATGGGTGTATGCGCAATAATTTTACTGGAACGTTCCGTAGGTGAGCCGTCTGGTTGCAGTAATAGATTACGGTTTTGCTCAGTCAGGAAAAACCCGGGTGCAATAGCGTTGACACGAATTCCGGATTCGGCCAGATGAACGGCGAGCCATTGCGTGAAGTTGTTAATGGCTGCCTTCGCAGCGCTATACGCAGGAACTTTCGTCATGGGCGATGGGGCGCTCATGGAAGAAATGTTTATGACAGTAGCGGGAACATCGCGCTCTATCATATGTTTTGCAAAGATCTGAGTAGGGATGAGAGAACCGACAAAATTCAAATCCATCACCTGACGAAATCCCTCTACACTCACATCAAAAAATGTAGTGACATCGCTCTTTTCCAGATCTTCCAATCTGAAGATTTCATTGGTGGTGTTGGCACTGGCGTTATTGCCACCCGCGCCATTGATCAGAATATCACATGGTCCGAGCTGTTCCAGCACCGCATCTGCCGCTGCTTGCACACTATCGGCCTGGGTTACGTCACAGGCAATAGCAATCGCTTTGCCACCGGCAGCTTCTATCGCAGATACAACTTCCTGTCCCTTGGACACCGTGCGGTTCAGGATGGCTACACTTGCACCGTGCCGAGCGAGTTCTTCCGCCATGGAGCGGCATAATACTCCAGCACCTCCGGTGATTACAGCTGTTCTGCCTTCAAGACGAGATGAGCGTTCATATTGAAGTTCACTCATGCTTTTGCCCTCCTTTGCAGGGAATCCCAGACGCCCCAGAGATACATGATGCCCAAAGCCCGGTCATAGAGTCCATACCCAGGTCGGCACTGTTCTCCCCAGAGATGACGACCGTGGTCGGGTCTTGCATAACCTTCATAACCGATATCGTGATAAGCCTCAACAACCCCTGCAATATCAACACTGCCATCCTGACTGCGATGTGAGGTTTCGATAAAGTCACCATTATCGTAGATTTTGACATTACGAATGTGGGCAAATGGAATCCGATCCTTGAACTCGTGTATCATCCCGATAATGTCATTATCAGCATTCGCTCCCAAAGAGCCACTGCATAGTGTCACGCTGTTGTAAGGGCTATCATAAAGATTCAAATATTTCCGAACATTCTCCTGACTTGTAATAATCTTTGGTAATCCAAAGATTGGCCATGGCGGGTCATCTGGATGGATGGCCATTCGAATCCCCAGCCGTTTGGCTGTAGGCATAATCTCTTGCAGGAAATAACGTGCGTGCTCCCACATATGATCCTCGGTTACATCCTTGTAGGCTTCGAACAGACCTGTTAAATACTGCAATCGTTCCGGTTCCCAACCTGGCATGGTGAGTGCGGAGTTTTCCGTAATGCGTCGAACGAGTTCTAGAGGTTCTATATCTGCAAGTTTACTGTGCTCATAGAAGAGGGCAGTTGAGCCATCCTCCATTTCCTTGTGCATATCCGTGCGAAGCCAGTCGAAGATCGGCATAAAGTTGTAACAGATGACCTTCACACCAACTTGAGCCAGTTTCTCCATTGTTTTAATATAGTTCGCAATGTATTTATCCCTTGATGGCAGGCCCAACTTGATATCCTCATGGATGTTCACACTCTCAACGACATCCAGATGTAACCCGGCCTTGTCTGCTGCTGTTTTGACAGCGAGTATTTTGTCCATTGGCCATTCCTCGCCAGCAGGAACATCGTGCAGTGCCCACACAATACCTTCAACACCCGGAATCTGCCGGATATGATCCAGCGTTACCGTATCATTGCCTTCGCCGAACCAGCGAAAAACCATTCTCATCACGTTCACCTCATCATGAATAGTAGGAAGAAAATTCAGTCATTGAAAATAGGACGGATATGTATCCTGCAGAACAGCCAAATCGGTGACAGTTAAATGCAAGTGTTCCTGCATCAGTCGCTCTGCTGTGTCGGCATCATGCTGCTGAATGGCCTTGACCATAGACCGGTGCTGTTCAATCAGATGATCCCACTGGTGGTCCGAGGACAGGCGTAACATGCGACTTCGATTCAAATGTACATTCATCTGCTGGATAACAGTCCAGGTGTTGCTTTTGTTGCAGCCTGCAAAAAGAGTGCTATGGAATTCCTCATCCAATTGGAACATTCGTTCATCATCCGGTTTGACCCTGCATTCCTGTTGCCACGCAAGGTTCTGTTCAAGAGCTACCATCTGTTCGTTCGGAAAGTTCTCGCAGGCGAGTCTGATTACGGCTCGTTCGAGCTGTTCACGCATGAACCGTGCTTCCTCAACGAGATCGACCTGAATCAGAGAGACGTATGTGCCACGCTGTGGATACACTTCCAGCAGACCTTCCTGTGCAAGCCTTACAAAACTTTCTCGAACAGGTGTCCGGCTTACCTGGAACTCCAGCGAAATTTCCTTCTCTGAAATAGCTGTTCCCGGAGGCATTTTCAAACTCAAAATGAGTTGTTTCAGCGTGAAGTAAACGACATCTCGCGTTGAGTAAGATTGCTTATTATTCATGGAAGACATATTGCTCGCAACAGGCAACAAACCGGCTCTGGATGATAACTTTGGGGTATATTCCACAACTTCAACTCCTTCAATGACATACTACCATACTTGTATGGTAGTATGGAAGCGCTTTATAAGCATTATTTTAAATTTAGTTGATGGTTCACTTGCAGTTCAAGTGATTAAAGAGTACAATTCAGTCATTAGGTTCGAATGTTTAAACTAACAGACATCAAACAGATAAAATATACGTAGAAACAATGAAGAAGAAATAGTATAGAGGTGAAACCATGGGACAAAAAGCAATTAGCGTTTTTCAAACCTGTATTCCGTTATTTCAGGTGTTAAGTGACAACCATCGTCAATCCATTTTGCTGACACTCACCGAGAAAGGCAGAATGACAGTGAATGAAATTACCGAACAATCCAGCCTATCCCGACCAGCCATATCTCATCATCTCAAGCTGTTGTTAGAGAAGGGACTGATATCTGTGGAGCAGAAGGGCACACAGCGTTATTATTCGGCTTCATTGAATGCATCGGTGGAACTGCTGAAGGAACTGGTAGCTGCTTTGGAAGAAGAGTGTCTGTAGATTAATCGTGATAAAACATGCTTTTGCATGTGCCTTATAGGTTCGTAAGTTTAAACGCTTGATCAATAATGAATAGAGGAGTATGTATATATGACAACGACTATACAGGAAGTAACCAGTCTGGAAGTTGAACAGATTTTGGAGCAGCAACGACAGTTCTTTCGTTCCGGGGCAACAAGATCGGCAGAAGTTCGAATTGCACATCTGACCCAACTGAAGCAGGCCATTCAAAAGTACGAATCCAGACTGACAGAAGCTCTCTATCAGGATTTGGGCAAAAGTGAGTTCGAATCCTACACAACCGAGATCGGATTTATGATGGATAGCATCACACACACCATTCGTAAAGTGAATAAATGGGTGAAACCCGTTAAAGTGAAAACACAAATGGCACTCCTGGGTTCCAAAAGTTATATCATACCCGAACCCTACGGGGCGGTTCTGATTATCGGACCGTTTAATTATCCTTTTCAACTCTTAATCGAACCATTGGTAGGTGCTATTGCAGCAGGTAACACAGCCGTGCTCAAAGCGTCAGAGAATACACCTGCGGTATCCGCTGTTGTACGTGAAATGATTGCGAGCGTGTTCGAACCGGCATACGTACAGGTACTTGACGGTGCTAAAGACACAACAACAGCGCTGATTAACGCGCCATTCGACTATATCTTTTTTACAGGCAGTGTACCGGTAGGCAAGATTGTAATGGAGGCAGCTGCCAGAAATCTCGTTCCCGTTACGTTGGAACTGGGCGGCAAAAGTCCGGTCATCGTTGATGATCAGGCGGATATCAAAGTAGCAGCAGAGCGTATTATATGGGGCAAACTGCTCAATACAGGACAGACCTGTATCGCACCCGATTATTTACTTGTGCATGAGCGCGTGAAGGAACCGTTAATTACGGAGATGAAGGCAGCAATCGTGTCCTTCTTTGGTTCGGATATCCAACACAACAAGGACTATGGGCGAATCGTGAACAAGGGACATTTTAAACGTCTGACGACTTTGATTGAGCGGGATCAGGCCAAAGTGATATATGGGGGAGCTTCGGATGAGGAAGATCGCTTCATTGAACCTACACTGATTGATGCGGAGTCCTGGGATGCAGCGACGATGGAAGATGAGATTTTTGGACCCATTCTGCCAATCATTAGCTACCGTAACATTGATGAAGCCATTGTAGAAATCGTAAAGCGGCCGAAACCACTCGCCTTGTATCTGTTTACTTCCGACACCCGGGTTCAGGACAAAGTGCTGCGTGAAGTTTCTTTTGGAGGCGGCTGCATTAACGATACCATCACTCATGTAGCGAATCCACGTCTGCCGTTTGGCGGTGTTGGTCATTCCGGTGTTGGCTCGTATCATGGGCAGTACAGCTTCGAAACCTTCTCTCATCTCAAAAGTGTACTGAAAAAAAGCACCAAGTTGAATCTGCCGATTCTATATCCACCGTATGATAACAAGCTGAAGTTGATTAAGCGTTTGTTGAAATGAAAAATAAGAAAGACAAACAGCTTGCTACTGGACTTCATTCCAGAGCAGGCTGTTCCTGTCGGTAACGGGAGGGTGACATGCCGGACCAGCGCTTGAATTGACGACTGAAATGGGCAATATCCTTGTAACCAAGCATGACGGCAATATTTTGAACGGAGAGCTTCGGATTGCCCAGAAGAAGCTTCGCTTCATGCAAAACCAACTGGGATAATACAGCACGTGGAGACTGACCGAACACCTCCTTGAACACGCGATTACAGTGAGAAGAACTGATGCCCAGCTCTGCTGCAATATCATCAATGCCATAGTGACCGTTGGACTCGTGTCCCTGTTTGAATTGCTGACTCATCAGGCCTTGCAACCGATTACGAATCTGGTGGGCGAGTTCGATCTTCTCGTGTCCGTCGGTAAACCAGTGAGCTGCCTCTTTCGAGACCGCCTCCCACAGATGGCCAAATAGTTCAAATACCGCAGATTGCAGCTGCATACGCTGTACCATCGTATTTGCTGTTTCATCATCCGCAGATGACATCAATTTGCGCAGAACCGGCTCAATCTGCTGTGTAACCGGACTATCCGCACTGAATCGCACTTGTTTGATGCGCGCCAGCAACGATAAGAACAACTGATCATCAATGTCAAAATGCATGCAAAAATATGTGAATCCCTTGCCGTTATGGCTCTGGCTGGAATGAATGCTTCCCGGAGGAATCAGGAGCAGTTCGCCAGCCTTTTGAATGTATAGGGTACCATTCACCATCATGCGTTGCTCGCCTTCCGTGACATAATTCAATTCATATTGAGGGTGCTCATGTGCCGGATAATCCCAGTCCATACCCACACTTCGTAAATGAATGGCAAACAGATTGACCGTTGTTTGTACATCTGGATAAAAAACTTCATGGACACTTTCTCCCAAAGTAGGAGGCAAATACGTTGAAGACATGGAAGATCCCCCTTCATATGAGGTTGTTCAAAAAATGTGATTTTGATTACGCACGTATATCTAATGGAATGTTTTTGTGTAACCGCTTTAATCTATTATAGTCTATCAGCTTGATTTGGGTAAATATCCGATTGATTTGATCATGGTCGGAGGTGGAACCACGTGTTAGGATGGGGCTAATGAAAACGTATGCAACCATTCTGAGAGGGGTTATGATTCATGAATACGTCGAAATCCATCTTTTATAATGCACATCACGCACCGATTGGTGCTTTTGCGAGTTTTACACTGGGTTACAAAGGAGCCAAAGGCGGGCTGGGTCTTGAACTCGGCAAGCCGGCTGACCAGAATGTATATATTGGATTACAATCTCGCGATGGCGACAATTATCAGGCGCTTCCTTTTTATGAAGCTTCCGAGGATGAGAGCAGCCGCTATGATGTAGAGAAGTTGGATGACGGGGAAACGGCGTCGACAACAGCGTCCAAAGTTCCAAAACCTCTTATTACGGCTTTTCGCGATGAAGATATTACCCGTGAATTTACCTCAGGTACGGATACGTGGACCGCTGGAGATCTGACGTTCCGTATCTACTCTCCTGTACGTCCAGTACCTGATCCAACGAATGGGGATCGTGAAGAATTAATGGATGCACTCGTACCTGCCGTATTGGTTGAGATGACGATTGACAATACGGCAGGTCAACAACCCCGTAAAGCCTACTTTGGTTATCAGGGCAATGATCCGTACTCTGCTTTGCGTCTGATTGGGGGACCGGAAGGTGGCTCCATCACAGGTGTGGGACAAGGTCGACTTACAGCGATTATGTCAGCAGATGATGGACTGTGGCCCGCACGCGGATTTACGCTGGAGAAACTGTTGCAGGAGAAACATCGGGAGAATCTGGCATTTGGACTTGGCTCAACCGCTGCACTACTGATGGAGGTGCCGGCTGGAGAGAAACGTACGTATCAATTCGCAGTATGTTTCTATCGCGGGGGCATTGTGACGACCGGCATGGACACAACGTATTGGTATACGCGCTATTTCTCCGATATTCAGGCAGCAGGAGAGTATGCACTACAACGCTTCAGTGAGTTGACCGCATCCTGTGGAGAGGTTGAACAGCGCCTTGGATCCGCTGCTTTGACCGAAGATCAATCATTCATGCTTGCTCATTCCATTCACAGTTATTATGCCAGTACTCAACTGCTGGATGCCGATGGCGAGCCACTATGGGTGGTGAACGAAGGGGAGTATCGGATGATGAACACACTTGATCTGACAGCTGATCAGTTGTACTTCGAGCTTGCCTTGAACCCATGGACGGTGCGTAATGAGCTGGAGTGGTTTGTGAAACGATACAGTTATACGGATCAGGTTCGTTTCCCGGGGGAAGAGAAGTTATATCCGGGCGGAATTACCTTTACCCATGATATTGGTGTTGCCAATGTGTTCTCACGCCCTGGACACTCGGCGTATGAGCTGGTTGGCATTGACGACTGTTTCTCACAGATGAGCCACGAGGAGCTGGTGAACTGGCTCTGCTGCGCGACAGTATACATTGAACAGACACAGGATCAAGCTTTTGTGAAAAACATGTTGCCTGTTATCGAGGATTGCTTCGAAAGCATGCTTAATCGGGACCATCCCGACGCAGAGCAGCGTAACGGTCTGATGGGTCTGGATAGCAGTCGTACCCAAGGTGGAGCGGAGATTACAACTTACGACAGCCTGGATGTGTCACTTGGTCAGTCTCGCAATAATATCTATCTGGCGGGTAAATGTTGGGCGGTCTATGTTGCATTGGAGAAGCTGTTCGCAACTGAGAAGTTGGCAGATCTGTCCCATCAAGCAGGGATTCAAGCAGATCGCTGCGCTGCCAGTATTGCTGCACAATTGACTGATGGCGGCTACATTCCAGCTGTTATTGCAGAAAATAATGATTCTCGAATCATTCCGGCGATTGAAGGTTTGGTGTTCCCGTACTTTACAGGCTGTGAAGCAGCACTGGATGTCAATGGTCGCTTTGGCCCTTATCTGAAAGCACTCCAAACTCATCTGAAGACGGTTCTTGTACCGGGAACATGTCTGTTCGAAGATGGGGGCTGGAAACTGTCCTCAACAAGCAATAACTCGTGGCTGAGCAAAATCTATTTGTCCCAGTTTATCGCTAGAGAGCTGCTGGGTGTGGAATGGAATGAGACAGGCAAGGCAGCAGACGCGGCTCATGTCAACTGGCTGTTGCATCCGGAGGAATCCTACTGGTGCTGGAGTGACCAGATCCTGTCTGGTGTGGCGGTTGGCAGCAAATATTATCCGCGTGGTGTAACGTCGATTCTATGGCTACTCGAAGGAAAAGGGAATCGCCTTGGGCAGATCTATGCCAGCAAGGAGGCGGTACAATGAGCCAATCCGTCGTTCAATCTGCTTTGTCGGGTCCACAGTACGATGCGTGGCTGGGGTATCACTCTAAATTGCCAGGAGCGAATGGACTTGCCCAAAAGACGGCTCCTGCGTGGAGCAAGCTGATATTGGTGGAAGAGAACCATGGAGTGATCACAACAGCTCTGACCGAACTTTCACGGGGACTGGGAAGGTTATATGGCGTGAAACCGTCGGTCAGTCATCTGTCTGATGCTCAGGAAAGTGAACGGAACAATCACGCTTCCGCTCCCGCAATACGAATCGGCACTTGGACAGGGAGCGATTCCGTGGCTGGGTCGTTCAGTGAGACAGAGCGTTCAACTGTTCAAGGAGAAGGCTATGTCATTCGTGAGAACGAGACCGAGGGTATACTGGTCATTGGATCAGAGACCCCCCAAGGTGTGCTGTATGGTGCATTCCATCTGCTTCGTGAGCTGACAATGGATCAAGGAAGAGCACATGAGGCGGATGGCGCTGTGAATAAGTGGAGCTTCATTACAGAGCAGCCAACCAATGCACTACGGATGATTAATCAGTGGGATAACGTGGACGGCAGCATTGAGCGTGGGTACGCAGGAGAATCCATTTTCTATGATAACGGGGAATTCACGCTGGACTTGGGTCGCATCCGGGATTACGCACGTTTGCTCGCTTCCACGGGAATCAATGCCATATCGATCAACAACGTCAATGTACACCGCCGTGAGAGTCTGTTTCTGACAGAACGTTATCTTAGTGATGTGGCGAAGGTTGCCGCTGAATTCAGAGCGTATGGCATTCAATTGTTCCTGAGCGCCAACTACGCAAGTCCAATTGAGATTGGTGGTTTGCGTACGGCTGATCCGCTGGATGCGCAGGTACGGGAATGGTGGAACATTCAAACGGCCAAGGTGTACGCAGCGATTCCGGATTTTGGCGGTTACCTGATCAAGGCAGACTCCGAGAATCGTCCGGGACCATTCACGTATAACCGTGATCATGCCGATGGTGCGAACATGTTGGCTGAAGCCCTTCGGCCATTCGGTGGATTGGTCATCTGGCGTTGCTTTGTCTATAACTGCAAGCAGGACTGGCGGGATCGTTCCACTGACCGTGCACGTGCAGCCTATGACCACTTTACGCCGCTGGACGGGCGTTTTGCTGAAAATGTCATTTTGCAGATCAAAAACGGGCCGATGGACTTTCAGGTGAGAGAGGCGGTATCCCCGCTGTTTGGTGCCATGGAAAATACAAATCAGGTGATTGAATTTCAAATTACACAGGAGTATACCGGGCAACAACGTCATCTCTGTTATCTGGTTCCCCAGTGGAAAGAAGTATTGGACTTTGACACATACGCCAAAGGCGAAGGTTCAGAGATCAAGCGAATTGCGGACGGTTCTCTGTATAAACGACCATACAGTGGCTTCGCCGCAGTATCTAATATTGGTGCAGATGCCTGTTGGACAGGACATCCACTCGCGCAGGCGAATCTATATGGATACGGAAGACTTGCGTGGAACCCGGAGCTGTCCGCGGAAGAGATTGCCGATGAGTGGGTGAGACTCACATTTGGACATGAAGACGAAGTTGTGCGGCAGGTTACGGGCATGCTTCTGACTTCACTAGAAATCTATGAGAATTATACGGCGCCTCTCGGTTTAGGTTGGATGGTTAATCCGGATCATCATTACGGGCCGAATGTAGATGGATACGAGTATTCCAAATGGGGAACGTATCACTTTGCCGATTGTCATGGCATTGGTGTAGATCGAACCGTGAACAGTGGTACAGGATACACTTCACAGTATCACCCTGAGAATGCTGATCGTTATGAGTCCGTAGACACCTGTCCGGATGAGCTGATCTTATTTTTCCATCACGTGCCATACACCCATGTTCTGCATTCGGGTAAAACGGTCATTCAGCATATTTATGATACACACTTTGAAGGTGTTGCGCAGGCGGAGGCGTTAGCCGAGACATGGAGAGGGCTGGAGGGCAAAATCGACCCGGTCATTTTCAGTAAAGTTGCTTCATTACAGGACAACCAGGCCGAACATGCGAAGGAATGGCGGGACATGATCAATACGTACTTCTATCGCAAGAGCGGCATAGCGGATGAACAAGGTCGAACAATCTATTGAGTGGAATTGCGGATGCAGATGAACTTGGTAATTAGGAAGGAAGTAAGAAGATACCTTGTTTTCTTTAATGTACAATAGACAGCATGGACATACATGAGGAGGAGAACCGTATGGGACAACATCAACTGCCTGAGACCATGAAAGCTGCTATCATGACAGAGCCAGGACACATTATTATTGAGGAACAACCCGTCCCGCAACCGGCAGCGGATGAGGTGTTAATCCAGGTGATGGCTGTCGGGGTATGTGGCTCGGATGTGCATTATTTTGAACATGGACGCATTGGCAGATTTGTGGTGGAGAAACCGATCATTCTGGGTCATGAGTGTGCGGGGATCATTGCTGCTGTTGGCTCGAACATATCACGTCTGAAAACAGGGGATCGGGTTGCTATTGAGCCTGGGGTGACTTGCGGACGTTGTACGGCATGCAAAGAAGGTCGTTATAACCTGTGTCCGGATGTACAATTTCTAGCGACTCCTCCGGTGGATGGGGCATTTGTACAATACATGGTGATACGTGAAGATATGGTATTCCCGATCCCGGATCATCTGTCTTATGAGGAAGCAGCTATGAACGAGCCATTCTCTGTTGGTATTCATGCTGCACGCCGCAGCAAACTGGCTCCGGGTACAACCCTGACGATTATGGGCATGGGTCCCGTTGGACTCATGGCTGTGGCTGCTGCCAAATCTTTCGGTGTAGAGAAGATCATAGTAACGGATCTGGAGGAAGTTAGGCTGGAAGCAGCTCGCCGCATGGGTGCCACTCATACCATTAATGTGCGGAATGAAGATGCGCTGGCTGTGATTCGCGAGTTAACAAATGGTGTGGGTGTTGATACTGTATGGGAAACAGCGGGGAATCCGAAGGCGCTACAATCTGCTCTGTATTCACTTCGACGTGGAGGAAAACTTGCGATTGTGGGCCTGCCTGCACAGGACGAGATCGCACTCAATGTTCCATTTATTGCGGACAATGAAGTTGATATCTATGGCATATTCCGTTATGCCAATACGTATCCGGCAGGAATTGAATTTCTGAGCTCCGGCCAGCATGACGTGATGTCCCTGATTACAGATCGTTATTCACTCGAAGAGACACAGCAAGCGATGGAGCGTGCATTACACAATAAAAGCGGCAGTCTGAAGGTCATGGTATATCCGAATGGTATGTAAGAACAACCTGGAAGAGTCCTGCGGTTCAGGACTCTTTTTTTGTTTTTTTTGCAAAAAAGTATGGGTCAAGCTCCCATAACATGGTATAATTCATGATGATTTTAATATATAAATGGATACACACCATATTGGTGAATAAGTACTTAGCGAAAGGAACTGAAGGTTGTGAGAGTACATGAATTTATGATACACGCTGATTTTCATCGGGATGATTTGATGTCGGTATCTTCTCAAGCGTCGCGTTTTTCCTCGGATATTATTTTGTCGTATATGGAGTCTGAGCATGAGCATCGTGTAGATGTCAAAAGCCTGCTTGGAATGGCGTTACTACCCATTCGATATGGTAGTGTTGTCAGATTACAGACAAGAGGCAGGGATGAACTGGAGGCTTTGGAGTACATGTTGAATGTACTGGAGAAAGGGACGGCGTGACACCTGATTAGGTGCAAAATCACAGATATCATATTTTTTTTAGCTATTCCTCAAAACCTGCTGGTACTTTGTCCAAAAAAAGAGTATAATAAAATGTAGTTTGATTCTAAAGAAGTACCCATATTAAAGGAGTGTAAATAGATTATGCCAAAAGTTGACATCCATCCAAAGACACAACTCGTAATTTTTTACGATGCAAGTGCTGATTTCAAATTCCTGAGTTCTTCCACGAAGTTCTCTAACGAAACTATGGAATGGGAAGACGGTAACTCTTACCCAGTAATCCGTGTGGACACTAGCTCCGCATCACACCCATTCTTCACTGGTAAACAAAGAAACGTGGATATCGGTGGCCGTGTTGATAAATTTAACCGTAAATACAACATCACCAAATAAGTTTGTCCATACATTACAAAAAAACCTCGGGATTTGTCCTGAGGTTTTTTTGTGTACATTAAAAATTAATTCAACCAATTATTGCGCTTACAACACATTCGGATGTACACTAGAAAACGAGTACGAACATATTGGAGGAGGAAATAGAGATGAGTAGCATCACACATATGGTAACGTTTACACTTTACGCGGGTAAAGATACACCGGAGGCCGAAGCCTTTTTGAAGGAAAGTTCGGATGCACTGGCTGTCATTCCTGGCGTAGAGCAATTTCAGGTTCTGAAACAGGTAAGTGAGAAGAATGAGTTTGACTACAGTTTCTCTATGGTCTTTGCAGATCAGGCTGCGTATGATGCATACAACAATCACCCGGTTCACCGTCAATATGTAGAAGAGCGTTGGGAAAAGGAAGTCAGTCGCTTCCAGGAAATTGATCTTATTCAACAACATAATTAATAGTCTCCACATATAGGAAAAAAGTTGAACTACCATATACAGCATTGAACAATGCTGTATATCTCTCTGAATAACGCGCAATGAATGAAAAAAGTAACATATTTCCGAAATCGTTTTCGGGTAAATGAATTTAAGGAGGTTTTCGCTGTTATGCAATTGGATCTCTCAGGAAAAACGGCTCTGGTTACAGGCGCAACCGGACAACTGGGGAGAGTCATCGCCCGTACGTTGGCATCCTGTGGCGCCAATCTGGCTCTACATTACATAAATAATGATACCAAGGCTCGGGAGCTTCAAGGTGAGATTGAAGCACTCGATCGTAAGGCTGTAATTGTACAGGGGGATATTACAAAGCAGGATACAGCATTTCGGATGCGTGATGAAATTCAGCCTGTCCTCGGTGGAGTGGATATCGTTGTTGCCAATGCAGTCATTCAATATGAATGGACAACGGTGTTGGAACAGTCTCCTGAAGATTACTTGAGCCAGTTTGAATCCTGTGTCATGCAGAGTGTGTATCTTGCCAAAGCTTTCATTCCACATATGCAAGATATCAGAGCCGGTCGGTTCATTGGCATCAATACGGAATGTGCGATGCAAAATTTCGCTCATCAATCGGCCTACACCGCTGGTAAGCGTGGAATGGATGGTGTATATCGCGTGCTTGCCAAGGAGGTTGGTGAGTATCAGATTACCGTAAACCAGATTGCACCTGGATGGACAATTAGTGAACGTGATCGGTCCAGTGAGCCTGGACATGATGAGGCATATACGCGTACCGTGCCGCTGAAGCGCAGGGGTGAAGATCAGGAAATCGCCAATGCGGTAGCTTTTCTTGCGTCGGACCTGTCCTCATTTATCACGGGTGCCTATATCCCGGTTAGTGGTGGCAATGTGATGCCTGCTATCTAATGTCTGATTTGGATTCGGAAATCCAGATGGAATAACAATAAACCTAGTTTAACCGTAATCCGTTTGTCATTCGACAAGCGGATTTTTTGGCATTTTGCTATAGCTGGAATAAAGGTTTAAGGGGCTGGTTTTGTTTCATATATCCAGACATACATATTGAGTTGGTTCGGTTTTCGAAAGATTGGGGTATAAGAATAGGTATATTAACCGAGTGGAAACATAATCAAAATGAGCAATTAAAGGAGACTCACCTATTATGAAAAAAACAGTCGCGGACGTTCTGGTTGAATCCTTATTGAACGCTGGCATCAAACGTATATATGGCATTGTTGGAGACTCCTTGAATGCGGTACTCGACTCCATTCGTCGTTCTGGGAAAATTGAATGGATTCATGTACGACATGAAGAAGTAGCTGCATTTGCTGCTGGGGCGGACGCTCAGGTCAGTGGAAGTATCGCTGTCTGCGCAGGTAGTAGTGGTCCTGGTAATATGCATCTGATCAATGGTCTGTACGATTGTCACCGCAATCGTGTTCCTGTACTCGCCATCGCTGCACATATCCCAAGTGACGAGATTGGCAGTGAATATTTTCAGGCGACCCATCCGGAGTATCTGTTCCAGGAATGTAGCGATTATTGTGAAGTCATTACAACAGCCAAACAGATGCCGCGTTCTCTGACGATGGCCATTCAGACAGCAGTTGCACGTTCAGGTGTGTCCGTCGTTGTATTGCCGGGGGATGTAGCAGGACTTGAAGCAGCGGATCTGCCTGTGCCTGAGCATGTGTATCACGCAACCAACCCCGTGGTACATCCCTCTGAGCCTGAACTCGTGAAACTGGCGGAATATCTGAATGAAGGCAAAAAAATCACGTTGTTGTGCGGTGCAGGCTGCGCGGGCGCTCGGGAACCCCTCATGCAGCTCTGTGATCGATTGAAATCCCCGATGGTTATTGCGCTAAGAGGCAAGGAATATTTGGAGTATGACAACCCCTATTCCGTGGGTCTTACGGGTTTAATTGGGTATTCATCCGGTTATCATGCCATGATGGACTGTGATGTATTATTAATGCTGGGAACGGATTTCCCATATCGTCAATTCTATCCCGAAGATGCGAAAGTCCTTCAGGTCGACATTCAATCTTCCCATCTGGGTCGGCGCACGAAGCTGGATTACGGCGTATGTGGGGATGTGAAAGCGACCATTGAAACTTTGCTTCCTTATCTGACAGAAGAACACAGTGACAAACATCTGCGTAAAAGTGTGGATCGTTATGTGAAAGTACGCAAAGATCTAGACGAGCTGGCCGTTGGAAAACCGGGTAAAAAGCCCATTCATCCGCAGTACCTGACCAAGGTCATTAGTGATGCAGCAGCTGAAAATGCCATCTTCACCTGTGATGTCGGTACTCCGACAGTATGGGCGGCCCGTTATATCGAGATGTCTCGTAATCGCAGACTGCTCGGTTCATTCAGTCATGGTACGATGGCAAACGCTTTGCCACAGGCAATTGGTGCTCAGGTCGCTGATCCGGGCAGACAAGTCATCTCGTTGTCGGGTGATGGCGGTATTACGATGCTGATGGGTGATCTGTTGACATTGAAACAGCATAATCTGCCGATTAAAGTTGTGGTGTTTAATAATGGAGCACTCGGTTTTGTTGAGCTGGAGATGAAAGCTGCCGGATTCCTGGAATCGGGAACAGAGCTTATTAATCCCAACTTTGCGATGGTTGCTCAAGCCATGGGCATGGAAGGGATTCGGGTTGAGGATCCGGATGAACTCGAAGGAGCTGTACAGCGTGCGCTTCAGCATGATGGTCCTGTGCTGATTGACGTGGTGGTGAATCGTCAGGAATTGTCCTTACCTCCGAAGATTGATATCAAACAGGCGGAAGGATTCACCTTATGGATGATGAAAGCCGTGCTCAACGGACGAGGGGACGAAATTATTGAATTGGCAAAAACGAATTTGCTGCGTTAAAGTGTTTTGATAAGCGGATATGCACCGTTTGAAGTTATAGAGATACCGAATTAAAAAGTATTGTATTTGTAAAAGAGGAGCATGCAACAAGACGTAATAGTTGTGTGCTCCTTCAATAAAAATGCTGAAAATGTGACAGGTGATATAGTATGAATACATATTATATGATTTGTTTTTATGTCGAAAGTCTATTAGAATAGGTAAAGTCAGGAAGGTTTTATGCCATTTTTGACCTACATATTGCATCATTGCATGTAAGTACGTTTCATATCGTATTCATCGATCCAATCACAAGATGACACACACACATGGAGGAGATCAACATGAGTCACGCAGGAAAAGTAGCCATTATTACTGGAGCAGGAAGTGGATTGGGCCAAGCAGCAGCATTGAAGCTGGCTGAGAAGGGTGCATCCATTGTCGTTGTGGATCTTGTCGAAGAGACAGGTCTTGAAACGGTTAAGCAGATTGAGAAGCTGGGAAGTAAAGCTATTTTTGTACAAGCAGATGTAAGTAAAGCACCTGAAGTTGAGAATTATGTGAAAAAAACAGTCGAAGAGTTCGGACGAATCGACATGTTCTTTAATAATGCAGGTATTGCAGGTCCTGGTATCAAGCTGATCGAACATACAATTGAGCAGTTTGACCAGATTATTGATATTAACCTGAGAAGTGTATTCTACGGGTTGAAGTATGTAATTACTGAAATGCTCAAAACAGGTGGAGGTTCCATTCTGAACACGGCCTCTACGGCCGGTATTGTTGGTGTACCCGCAGTTGCACCATACGCAGCAACCAAACATGGCGTAGTGGGCTTGACCCGCACAGCTGCGATTGAATACGGCAAGGACAACATTCGTGTAAATGCGATTGCCCCAGGTACAATTGAGACACCGATGGTCATTCAGTTCGGTAAAGACAATCCTGAAGTGTTCAAGGCAACTGTTGACAGCATTCCATCCGGACGTCTGGGCAGACCGGAAGAGATCGCGAACTTGGTTTCCTTCCTGCTTGGAGATGAAGCGCCTTATATCAATGGTGCAGTATATCCGATCGATGGTGCAGTTACGGCCCAATAAGAGTTCTGCTTATCGGTAATAGAATAGCCGTTAAAATGCTTAAAGAGAGGCAACTGTATACGTACAGTGCCTCTCTTTTTGGTTTGTTTTTTGTACTACAAATTCATATCATGCAACGTTGTGCGATGTATTGGTTTGTGTACTTTTGAGAGGTGCTGAACGATACGAGCCTATAACGATGATGACGGCAACAGCGACTCCGACAGCGCCAATCCAGGTAATGGATGATAATGAAACGTTGCTGACCGCGATTCCGCCAATACCTGCGCCGGTAGCCATGGCTAATTGCATAACCGAACTATTCAGACTTAGCATAATGCCAGAGGATTCCGGAGCCATGGTGATCAGGTTATATTGCTGAGTTGGACCCGAAGACCAGGCGGCAAAAGACCACAAAATCAGAACAAGGAAGACAGCCAGATGAGAGCTTGCCGTTATATTCAACAGGACCAGACTTACGATATGCAATGTCATGCCTGTGATCAGCGTTCGTTTGACACCCAATCGGTCAGCACTGAACCCTCCAACTTTTGAACCGATCAGACTTGCTATGCCAAATGCAAGTAAAGCTGAACTGAGTAGTGCTTCGCTCATTCCTGAAACGGATACAAGGTAAGGTGAAATGTACGTGTAGGCAATGGAATAACCACCTAACCAGAAAAATGTCACCAGCAGTGCCAAAACAATTCGTGGCTGTTTGAGCAAAGACAGTTGTTTCTTCAGCGGAACAGGCGCTTCTGCTTTGGAAGGCGGAATGGCGGCCGCGATTACCAGCATGGCGAGAACTCCAAGAACGGCGATACCGGCAAAAACAAGCTTCCAATCCCAAGATGCAGCTACAAGCCTTCCGAGCGGAACGCCAACGATCAAAGAAGCCGTAAATCCAGTGATTACTGTGGCGATTGCACTAGCTTGTTTGCCCTCCGCCGCTATTTGGGAAGCAACCGTTAATGCCGTGACAACAACAACGCCCGCGCCTAAAGCCATCAACACTCGTGTTGCGACGAACAGTCCATAACCCGGCAACAGGTAAGCAAGAACATTAGCCACAACGAATAGACCGAGGAAGTATAGCAACAGCTTGCGACGGTCCCAGCGCGAAGTCAGTGCAATAATGACAGGTGTACCGAGCGCATATACGAGTGAAAAAATTGTAATGAGCTGTCCGGCAGCGATTAAAGAGATATTCATGGTATCTGCAATGCGATCCAAAATGCCAGCAATGACATATTCGGACGTTCCTACAAGGAAACTGACCAAGGCAAGAACATAGATTTTGAGCGTAGAAGACATGGAAACATAACCTCTTTCTGATTATTATTATATTTTTAGAAATATAGAAATAAAGACGATAGAACAAGACATGAATGCTCTAAATGCAACCCATCTGCGCGAATGGTAATGCTACAACCTAGATAATGAATATTGGTATAAGCGTAAACTTAGGTGACCTAGTTTTACTAATAAATATTGTACATTGCTTCAATATTTCTAATTATATAGAAATATAAATCAAATTTTTTATTTATTTAGCAGATAGGGAACAAACTTTTGTGCGGTCTCCGTGTTTAGGCTGTAGTAGATATACGTACCCTTCTTCTGCGATGTGAGCAGGCCGCAATCGGATAGCTGTTTCAGATGATGAGACAGAGTTGATAGCGCAACCGTAACAAGGCGGCTCTCCAGATCAGCAGGACACAGGTTGCTTTCGCCCGATAAAATCTGAATGATTTTGTAGCGTGTTTGCTCGCCCAGTGCTTTATGAATTTTGACGACTTGTTCAATCTCATTTGAGTTTGATTGCATAATGATCGGTCCTTTCGTCTTTATTTCTTATTTCTAGTAATATAGAAATAACAGTAGCATATGTCGTTTGAAAAGTAAACTCTCGGTGAAGATTCCAGACTTTCTACTGCGTCTGTGTTAACAGCCGAAAGTCTCGAGTAACTTCCCCCGAGAGTTATGTGAGTTGTATATTACCGATCGAGAGAATCAACATAGTCTTTGGCTTCCTTCAACGAAAGACCTCTGGCTTCACGCAGTCGTTTGATCGCCATAATTTTTTTCCCTTGTTGTATCAGTGTAAGCAGTTCCTGATCCAGATCCGTTTGGGCTGGTTGGCTTGTGTGGGAAAGAGATGCTTCTTTCGGCGACAAGGTGTAATTGAAGTCGGATCGGACGCTGTCGGTTGAACCGTTCTCCAGACGCTCGACATCTCTTTTCAATTCATTTAATTGGCGTTGCAGGCTGGTGACTCTGACCAGTAACACAAAGATCAGAAGCAGCAAAACGATCGATACCAAGGTGTTCATTTCCATGATGTAATGTGCCTCACTTTCATTTATTCATATTTAGCCATTATTTTAGTTGAACCGGGATTTCCTTGACACCACGAACATTCATACCAGGTCTCCATTCCAGTTCATTCACATCTGCCTGAAGTTGTATATTTGGAAAACGATTCAGAAGTGTGCTGACTGCAATCTCACCTTCCAGACGAGCAAGCGGTGCTCCCAAGCAGAGATGAATGCCTTTGCCAAAAGCCAGATGCGAACTCTTCTCGCGTGTGATATCGAAAATATCAGCATCCTTAAACTGCTGTTCGTCCCGGTTGGCGGAATCAAGCGCAACAATGACAAGATCACCTTGAGCGATACGTTCTCCACGGAATTCAATATCTTCCAGAGCCCAGCGGGATGTGCTGAACTCCACCGGTCCGTTATAGCGAAGCATCTCTTCAATGGCATTGTGAATAAGCTCGGGCTGGTTGATGAGCAGTTCGCGTTGCTCCGGATGCTCCAGCAGGGCGAGAATCCCATTTCCAATCAGATTCACGGTTGTTTCATGACCGGCAATAATTAATAAGGAGACAACGCCAAGCAGTTCTTGTTCAGTTAACTGCTGCCCGGATTCTTCCGCAATAACGAGCTGGCTGATCAGATCAGTGCCGGGATCTTGGCGAACTTTTGCAAACCAGGCCGTAAGGTAATCCGTAAACTCCCTGGCATGTTGCTCAAACAGCTCGGCGCTCTTGGCTATGGAAGCATCAATTATCGTATTGGACCAGATGCGGAATTTGTCACGATCGTCAAGAGGGACTCCCAGAATTTCACTAATGACAATGATGGGCAGTGGGAAGGCAAAGTCATCGATCAGATTCATTTTTTCCTGTGACGGGAGGTTGTCCAGCAGTTCATCAGCAATGCCCTGAATATGGCTCCGCATGTCTGCGACCAGTTTGGGTGTGAATGCTTTCTGCACAAGTCCCCGAAGACGTTTATGATCCGGCGGATCGGAGAACAACATATTATTGGAGAAGATGCTTTGATTGTCAGCGCCGTAACGTCGGACCATATCTTTGCTGAAGCGAGGATCTTTCAGGATCTGAACTGCATCCTCGTATCGCGTAATAATCCAGCCGAATTCCCCGTGAGGAAACATGACTCTGAAAACAGGCTCCTCTTTTCTTAACATTTCATATACCGAGTAAGGGTTATGCGTGAATTCTTTCGTGAAAAACGCTGGCTTTGAGGACTCGTTGGATTCATTCGGATTCAAATGCAAAATCTCCTCTCATATTCCTGCATAATACCTGCACCCTCTATATATTCAATACACAAGCTTTTGAAACCTTGTTTTTTCTTCATATGGATGATAGAGCAGGAAAATAGAGGAAGATGGAAGAAGACATGGTAGAGAGAATCGGTTATTATGCTTGGTAAAAATGAAAATGAGGTGAACGCTGACATGTCTTACGCACAACTTCCTTTGCATCATCACCAGATTCCGGCAAGTCGAATGGTTCTTGGCTGTATGCGGTTTGGGGGTGAATGGGATGGGTTCCCCATTACTTCAGATCTTGTCGTAGAAGGTCATCAAGCGGTAGAGGCAGCTATTGAAATCGGCATTAATCACTTTGACCTGGCGGATATTTACACACGTGGTAAGGCAGAGCATGTCTTGGGACGAGTTTTATCCGAAACTCCCGGTTTGCGTGAACAGATCATTATACAGTCGAAGTGCGGTATACGTCTTGTGGGTGATGATGAAGGACCGCAGCGTTATGACACCTCAGGTGCACATATCCTGGCGAGTGTGGACGGTATCCTGGAACGGCTCGGAATCGGATATCTGGATATTTTGCTGTTACATCGTCCTGACCCACTTGCCCATCCGCAAGAGATTGGAGAAGCACTGGCTGAGCTGCATCATTCCGGTAAAGTGCGCCATTTTGGTGTGTCTAACATGGGTTCTGAACAGATTCGTCTTCTTCAGCTTCATAGTAAAGTACCTCTGATTGTGAACCAGCTGGAGATGAGTCTGGACAAAATCGGATTCGTAGAGGCTGGTGTGACGGTAAATCGTCCTCAAGCCAGAGACAACGTGTTTCCCTATGGCACGATGGAATATTGTCAGGCAGAGCATATTCAACTGCAAGCTTGGGGTTCCCTTGCTCAGGGGCGATTTACTGGCAGGGTAGTTGAGGGACAGCGTCCTGAACTTGAGCATACGGCTCAATTAGTTGATCGAATGGCTAAGGAGCGTGGAGTTACACCGGAGTCTATTGTATTGGCTTGGTTAATGAAGCATCCAGCAGGGATTCAACCTGTCATTGGTTCGATTCGACCAGAACGTATTCTGGCCTGTCGTGATGCAACGAATATTGAACTTACCCGTTATGAGTGGTACGAGCTGTATTCCGCCTCATGCGGGCGTAGAATGTAAGTAGGAACTTCTAAGAGATTGGTTGTTTCGATCAAAATTCATAGATATTGGGTGAAAATTGAACATATAAGAAGACACAGGCTCTGATGGCCTGTGTCTTCTTTGTAATAATGGGCTTGATTTGGTTGAAACACACGATCGAAAGTGTAATGATTCCTAAGGTCATATGGCCTACAATGCTTTTAAATGGGTAATAAGCATGCTGATTCTGATCCGAAACCAGTGTGTTGGCACGGCTGTAAGGATATTTCACCTTCATATTTGCGCTAGAGGCTATGTCCATGGACTTAGAAGAAGTGCTGATAAGAAGGACGTTTCAACCATTTTTATCGTTTTACCGGGTAGTTGCTGGAGTGCTGTGATAAAATGATAGGAATAAGAACATACGATCTGTTTACGTGAGAGGAGACACCTTGACGATGGAGATGCTTAAACCACCCGCCGAGACATTATACGAGGTTGAATTACGTGCGCTGCGAGAGGAAGATCAGGGGAAACGTCCCCCGAACTGGCTGTTATCTCCCGCCTATGTGCGCGATTTTATTATTGGCAGGGATAAGCCTGCGTTATTAAATGGAGAAGAGATCACGATTACCCGCAAATTCTATGGCAATGACGTGTTAATTGAACGTGCAGTGGTTACTCTGGCAGGCAATCGAGGATTAATGCTCGTGGGAGAACCCGGGACAGCCAAGACCATGCTTAGCGAACTGCTGACCGCAGCGATCTCCGGTACCAGTTTAAACACGATTCAAGGTACAGCAGGCACAACAGAGGATATGATCAAGTATTCCTGGAATTACGCCATGTTGCTTGATAAAGGCCCTTCGGAAGCTGCGCTTGTGCCATCACCGTTATATAACGGCATGAAGAAAGGTATTCTTACCCGTTTTGAAGAGATTACACGTTGTCCGGCTGAAGCGCAGGATAGTCTGATCAGTATTCTCAGTGACAAGGTTATGAGCATTCCTGAACTGGATGGTGGTGTATTGTTTGCCCAACCGGGATTTAACGTTATTGCTACAGCCAATATTCGGGATAAAGGTGTAAACGAAATGAGTGGTGCATTGAAACGTCGGTTCAATTTTGAAACGATCAAGCCCATTCATAACGTGAAGATGGAAGCCAAAATTATTGAATCCCAGGCACGAAGCCTGTTATTACATAGTGGAATTGATATTGACATTAACTCGGATGTGGTTGAATTGCTGGCTACAACATTTATGGAACTACGCACCGGCATGACACGGGAAGGATACAAGCTCGATACCCCTCAAGCATCCATGAGTACGGCGGAAGCAGTGTCTGTCTATGTCCAGAGTGCGATGACTTCCTATTATTACGAAGATAAAGCTATTGCACTGGATCGGTTGGTGCAGAACATGCTGGGCACCATTGCGAAGGAAAACGACAAGGATCTGTCCATTCTCAAAACCTACTTCTCCAAGGTCGTAAAAGAGCGTTCCAGAGAAGAGGGAATGTGGAAGGACTATTATGAGGAGAGAAAATGGATCGGTTAACAGCAGTTCTGGACCCTGATGTTGAGCAGTTACAATCCTTGTTCGAGTCCCAGGTATATAACCTGAGTAATCATACGGTTTATTATCCAATACGACACCATAGCCCTGCATGTTCATATCACTTGTTACGATTAATCGGGGACTACAAACCGGATATTATTCTGATCGAAGGACCGGAGAGCGGTAATCCATTAATTTCGGTGCTGAGTGATGAGGCAACGATACCTCCTGTCAGTCTGTACTATACCTATGAGAGTGAATTGGAGAGAGAAGCTTGCTATTATCCGATGCTTCGTTATTCGCCTGAATATGTAGCTTTGAAAGAAGCAAAACGGCTGGATATTCCGGCGAAGTTTATTGACCTGGACTATCAACACTTCTCCACTCGTGCATCCAAATCCGGCCAGACAGAACAAAAGGAGATCTCCATTCAGGACGAAACCTTGCTTGCGGGGTCTGATTTCATTAACCGATTATGCCAAAAAACAAACTGCCGCAGTTTTGATGAATTGTGGGAAAAGGTGTTTGAAATTGGCGGTCTGGAGAAATCCACTCGGGCATTCGTGCAGGATGTATTCACGTATTGTACCTTATCCCGAATGTGTTATTCCACGGAACGATTACAGTCTTCAGGTGATCTGGCAAGAGAAGCACATATGAGACAACGTATTAATCAAGCGGTGCAGGAGCATGACCGTGTGCTTGTCATTACCGGTGGATTTCATACGTATGGACTGTTGATGTCAGAGAAACATGAATCCCAATTGGAACAGCCAGAAATGGATAAACGGCATACAGACCAACGTTTGGATGGACAAGGTAAACCAGGAACGTCTCAACAAAGTGCGGTTAATCCAGATACGGTTCACCAACAAATGTACCCAATGGTCTATACCTTTGCTGAAGCGGATCGGCTCAATGGATATGCGAGCGGCATGCCTTATGTTAATTATTACGATCAGATCTGGAACCAGCTGCTTCGCAAAAAGAGTACACCGTATAATCTAACGGCTCTGGACTTGTTATCTCGGCTGATGCGCCAATTACGGGATGGACACGAGCATGTATCAACGAGTGATGCAATTGAGGCGTACAGCATGATTCAAGGTCTTGCCGGGCTTCGTGGTAAAAGGGAAGGCGGCGTCTATGAGTTGATGGATGCAGCACTCTCTTCCTTTGTGAAGGGTGAGCTTACCTTGGCGACTGATAAACCGCTGCAAGAGCTGCAGCAGTTATTGACAGGAGACGTCATTGGAAGCGTGGCTCCCAATTCATTCAGTATTCCCATCGTGGAGGACTTCAAGGCTCGTTGTACAGAGTACAAACTGCAGATTCGTACAACAGGCCAACACAAGAAAGTGCTGGATCTGTATGCGAAACCGGAGCATCGTCAGATAAGCCAATTGATTCAATGCATCACCTATCTGGTTCCGGAATTCGCGAAACGGCAATCGGGGCCGGACTGGATCGCAGAGCGTGATATGAATCTTGTTCGCGAAACATGGGTTTATATGTACTCATCTCGCATTGAAGCCAGATTGATAGAGAACTCTCTCTATGGTGGAACACTTGCCGGGGCTGCTACACGCAAAATGGAAGAACAGATGCAGGAAGTACCGGATCATCATAGCGGTGAACTTGCCCGACTCATGCTTCAAGCGCTGCTCATGGGACTTCAGGACACTGCGATGAAACTCTATGAACAGGTCCGCTCAGCGCTGAGAACGGACGGGAATTTTCTATCCTTATGTAATAGTCTGCATGTCTTGAACCGAATTCATCAACACCGCAGGCTACTGGGACTATCTGACGAGCAACAACTCCCTGAGCTAGTATCCGAGGCTTACAGGAATGCCGTAGACAAGTTGTTACAGCTCTCCAGAGCCAATCCGGATGAACATGAAGCCATTATTCAGGGATTGAAGCTGTTAGCTATGCTCGCGGAGTCATCAGAGGGGTATTTTCAGGATGAGACATTCCGAATACATCTGAATGAGCTTCTGTCGAATTACCAGCTTCCGGCTCAGCTGGAGGGTGTGTGTGTCGCTATTTCCTCAGGGCTCGGTGACAGGCCCAGGGATGAGATTGTTGATCGTGCTCGCGGGTATATCCATGGTACACCGGATCAGACCCGTCAAACGGCACTTTTTTTACAGGGAGTATTCACTGTAGCACGTGACGCTTTTTTATATGAAGAACAGCTCTTGTCTGAGTTGAATTATTTGATTGAACAGCTGTCATACGAGGATTTCATCAGTATGGTACCGGAATTGCGGCTGGCATTCACCTACTTTACACCCATGGAGACGGGCTTGATTGCTGAACGGGTGGCGAGTCTGCATCAGGTTGAGCCAGAGGAGATGTTGAGGCCTGCGGTGGATGAGCAGATGCTGATTCAGTCCAAAGCATGGGACGAAGCGCTTCGAAAGGAGTTTGCCGCATGGAAGCTAATATGAATGAAGCGAATCGGACAACGGCCGAAACCGGAGAAATCAATGAAAGTTCCAATACGGATGGAAGCAACCGAGGGGATCAACATTCTGCTGAAACCTTAAATCGATGGCGTCTGATTCTCGGTGAATCGGCGGAAGAAGGGTTGTGTAATACAGACCAATACACTTCTGCTGAATTTCAATATACGGAAATCGATGAGATTCTGGGGTATCTGTATAACCGTGAATACGGTGAAGAACAAGGTTACCGAAAAGAGGGAGGACGCGGTGCGTCTAACCTGACTGTACCAAAATGGCTGCACAAAGTAAGGGATCTATTCCCCAAACCAACGGTAGAAATTTTGGAAAAACAGGCGCTTGATCGTTATGGGCTGACAGAATTGTTAACGGACAAAAAGCTGCTTGAATCCCTTGAACCCAACATGAATCTGCTCAAGAACATTATGCAGTTCAAAGGACGGATGAAAGGTGAGGTATTAAAGAGCGCCAAGGATATCGTGCGAACTGTGGTTGAAGAGCTCCGCAGCAAGCTGGAATCGCAGACCCGAGCGAGTATCATGGGCAAGCGCAGTCGCTATACCTCCAGTTCAGTGCGATCCTTGCGCAATCTGAATTTCAAGCGAACCATCACCAAGAATTTGAAGAATTACGATAAAAACAAGCGCAGGTTTGTGATTGATCGTCTGTATTTCGACGGGAATATCCAGCCCCATAACAAGTGGAACATCATCATTGGTGTGGACGAGAGTGGCAGTATGCTGGATTCAGTCATCTACAGTTCGGTAATGGCGAGCATCTTCTATCGCTTGAATGCGCTGCGCACGAAATTATTCATATTTGATACGCAGGTTGTTGATCTGAGCGACAGGCTGGAAGACCCCGTAGACGTGCTCATGAATGTACAGCTCGGTGGGGGGACACATATTACCAAAGCGTTGCGATATGGCGAAACGTTAATCGATAATCCAGGCAAAACGATCTTTATTCTGGTCAGTGATCTGGAGGAAGGGTACCCGATCGCGCAAATGTATAAAGCCTGTAAAGATATTATTGATGCAGGATGCAAGCTACTGGTTCTCACCGCGCTCGATTTTAACGGGGATTCAGTCTATAACAAACATGCCGCACAGACATTAACCAATATGGGGGCACATGTAGCAGCAATTACGCCTAACGAACTCGCGGATTGGATTGGCGAGATCATCACTTAAATTCAAGGAGGAATGTGTAATGCTTACCGCAGACCGCGCAGTTGAAACTTTGGTGGAGAAATTCGCAGTAACTTGTTCAAACGAGTATTCATTAAAAACAGATCGAAGCTCCGAAATTATTGATTACGTCTTGGGAACGACAGACAATTTCCCGGATATGTTGGGAAATTCGAGTCATTATGTGTATCAAACAATTGATCTGCTCATGAAGCTTGCCAAAAAAGACGACGGAGATATCTTTTACCGTGCCGGGGCTATTGTGATATATCTGGAATCCAATTATTCCAAAAGAAATTCATGGAGAACGGATGCCTTTACTGTCTGTATGGGAAATGACTCCGAAGCCTACGGATTAAGCGGGAAGAGCAAAAGTGCTGATCGTATGGATGGATTGTTGTCCCGGTTGGAGAAGATCAAACAGTTTGCAGGCGAGAACGAAATTTTGACTGAATTAAAGAGTAAATTAAAGCGTGCCCAGTGGCTTTTTGATTCCAAAAAAGCGGACAGTCAAGGGGATTACCGGGATGTAATTAATGCATTAATGCTGCTGCAATTATATTCAAGACTCAGTGACACGGCTTCTCATCTTGCAGAGGTTCAATCTTCTGTTCAATCGTTACCAGTGTTGTTTCAACATGTAATGGCTAATGATGCAGATAAGTTGCGGGACGAGTTACATACGTTGATTGAACCTGTAGTGGTCAGTAATATTCAAGGAAAGCATAACGGATCTTCCCAAGAATTGAAGGATGAATTCCTCAAGGAGAAGCGTAGTCAGCTCATAGCTGAACTGTATCCCAATACGTCTTTCTCTTCAAAAGAGCAATGTTCAAACACAGTATTCCATCAAACTATGGTACTTGTGAGTGGTGCCTTGTTGTACCTGATTAACATTAGTGGAGGTAAACAACGGTTCCTTGATACAAATAGTGAGATTGGGCATGTTTTGCTTCACACAGTACATCAATTACATGAGATTTATCCACTTGAAGTTCGCCGTTACTTGCTGAGTATGGACCCTAGAGCCAAGAGTCCAAATGATCTGCTTGCTGGACTTGTGCCTCTGGATGAGCCTTATCAGTTGGTTGAAATGTTGCGGGACGAGCTTAATTCGTACACGGTATCTTGGAACATGTTACAATCCGCGATCGCGAATCGTCCTGAACAAGCGATTCGAGCATACGAGATTATCAAACCGCCATTCCTCAAACTCTGCATTCAGAAATTCATGGAGGATCAAGGATTGACATTGCCTAATGCGGAGGGATCACTGGAGCAAGCGGTATTTAACGCTCTTCGGCATCCTTTGGACGGGGGACGTCAAGGACTTGCGATTGCAAGATACTTAAGTGGGGAAAACACCCTGGAGGAATATTGGGAGGACCCAAATAGTCGCGGGTTGTTTAATCAACTGAATCGGGATAAGAAGCGTGTTCACAACCTCATTAGTATTAGTTTTCTGCCCTTGGATTCGGAGGCGATGCGCAGGTTCGCAATCCTGACTACTCATCCCGATTGGACACTGGATATTATCTCGGACATGTACAATTCATACGCTTTTAGTGGAGAGCAGCTGCTTCAACGTTACGGGCAAGACCCTGAGGTGCAACGTGAGAAATTGCTAACCAGCCTGATCTCACTTAATGGCATGACCGACTACAGATACAAATCGATGCCGCATGACGAATACCGCCGAATCATTCAGCAGAATCTGGACTATGCACTGACACAGTACAAGAAACTGCCAACAGATACACGCATTTTAATTCTGGAGATTACCTTTGAACAGCGTGATGAGTTATCGAAGAAAATATTGGCCGAAGCGATTCGTGCCGGATTGCAGGATTCTTCCAAAAAGGCCAACGGCGTGGCGTTAGCGGAATTCAACCGAATTCCTGATCAGGACTTGTATACGCTCGTATACCTCTCGGAGAAAAAAGTGGCGATCAAAGAAATGGCTCTGACCGCAATCCGCAGTCTGGAAAACAGCAAGGAACTGTACGGTGAGCTTTTGAAGAAAGAGAAGTCCGACGATTGGAAGAGCTTGATCCAAATTCTGCTGGATACCGCAGATCTAAGTCCAGAGTATGCCCATGCTGCACTCGCTGATCAGGCGGATGCCAAAAAGTTGTCGAGACTGAGCTGGTTGTCCTTGAAAGATCTCCCTTCACTGATACGTATTGAAGACAATCAGCCTTTAGATGACCGGATTAAACAGTATGCTTTGGTCCAATCATTGGATCATACATCCGGTCCTAATGAACGGTTGAATGAATTACGAGATTACGTAAGTGAGGCATCGCTCGCTCGTTTTGCAAGTGAACTGCTCCAGGTCTGGATTCAGGAAGGTGCTCCTGCAAAAGAGAAATGGGTGATGTATGTATCAGCACTCTTTGGCGATATTCAGATTGTAAATATTTTAGCTCCGCAAATTAAGGAATGGACAGAAAACAGTCGTGGCGCGATTGCAGCAGATGCTGTAAAAGTGCTCGCTTATCTGAAAGATCCATCCGCTCTTATGGCGATTGACAAGATCAAACGTGGCGTGAAGAACCGTCAGGTGAAAGGTGCAGCAGAAGAAGCATTGCAACTTGCAGCCGATAATATGGGACTTACCTCGGAACAACTGGAGGATCGGCTGGTCACCACACTTGGTTTTGATGAAAAAGGAACCATGCAGCTGAGTTACGGAGAGCGTTCCTTCCTGGTTAAGGTCAATGGAGACTTACAAGTCGTTGTCTTAAATGAAGAAACGGGCAAATCCGTGAAGAGTTTGCCTGCTCCTGCACAGAAAGATGATCCTGAATTGGCAGCGCAGTCCAAGGCACGTTTCACACAGCTGAAAAAAGATCTCAAATCCATGGTTAACATTCAGGCGCAGCGTCTGGAAGAGTCATTGTCCAAGCAACGTCTGTGGTCTGCCGATGAGTGGAAAGCATTGTTTGTACAAAATGTAATCATGCAAAAATTTGCTGTTGGTCTGATCTGGGGAACGTATGAGGATGGCGCTCTGATCAGCACCTTCCGTTATATGGAGGACGGCACCTTCAATTCTGTGGATGAAGATGAGGTCGATCTGCCTTCGGATGCGCAAGTGGGACTTATACACCCGCTGGAACTGGATCAGGCAACGCTTGAAGGTTGGACAACGCAGTTGGAGGATTACGAGATCAAGCAACCATTCGAGCAATTGAATCGTGAGATTCACCAGCCAGAAGATGAGGATAAAACGAAGAATGAATACGATCATCTGCCCGAGTCTGATTTTTCACCAACGGCTTTCCCCAAAGCACTGGAGAAATACGGTTGGATCAAAGGACCGGCACAGGACGGCGGCTGGTATCATGAATTTTATAAAGAGTACGGAGATCTTGTTGCAGAATTGCAATTCAGCGGTACGAGCATCACGTATTACGAGGGATTGGATGACATTACCCTGGAATCCCTTCATTTCTTCAAACCGAATAACAAGCAATATTATTACTATGGTGACAACAAACCCATTGCTCTAGGCAACGTTCCAGGTCGCGTGTTCAGTGAAACGATCTACGATATTCTGAGAGCAACGGGGCGTTGATGACGTGAAAGGATTCAAGGAAAAATTCCGGATTTTTTCGAAGCTGTGTACGGAGGATTATTTGATTCGGTATGCCAACAAGGGGTTGTACAAAAGGTCTTTGAAAGAGTTGGACAATGGTGTAAGTGTAACGTACACATGGAATGCATCATCTGTGAGTTGTCAGCTCAGTGACGGGACACAATGTACGCTTGAAAATACGCTGGATCATTGGGAATGCTCCTGCCCGGCCGATCATATCTGCAAGCATGTGCTTATTGCAATTCTGTATGATCAACGGGAATATACGGCAGAGGATTCAATGAATGCAGACGAGAAGCATGCGCTGGATAAGGACTCAGGGATATCGGATAATGATCCGTTGGACGTACCAAAAAACGTATCAGTAACAGAATCAGCATCAAACTTAGTATCAAATGTGGACGATCCAAGCGAAATTCCGCATACAGTATCACGTGAGATCGAGTCTCGCTTTCGCTGGATGACGGAGTCTGACCTTCCCGTGTTAATTAAATCGTATAGTTCTTCCATGATTGAGGAAGTTGTTTTCCGACTGAGATACCCAGAGGAAATTAAGATCTTTGAAGATTCACTTCTTACGGTTCATCTGACCACCCAGAATATCGAGGTGTCTTTTACGGAGGAACCGAATCTTGCAAAAGCACTATGTAAGGTGAAGCAGACAGCCGGGAAAATGGCCAAGCTTGAAGCTTTGTTACGGTACCGGAACTTTAAAGGTCTGGATGATAGGGATGCATTAAGTGGACGGGTGTACGAGGCCAAGTTCTCTCTTCAGACAGTGCAGGAATGTCGGGTTATGCTGGCAGGATTGTTGAAGACGGGACTGGCCCGCCTTCCTCAGTCCTATATGGCACAACTGGAGACATTGGCAATTGCAGCTCATAGTGGCAACCTGCCTGACATAGAACGCAGTTTACGAGGGATTCAAGGAGAACTACAGTTGTTTTTCAACAGACATATACGTTTCTCCATGCAATCCATGTTGGATCGGGTAAGCAAGCTGTATCTTGCACTCCAGGTTCTTGAAGAAGAAAAGGTGTCTGCCATTCAGCAGAGTCAGCTCATTGGCAGTTTTCGAAGTAAATACTATACGGTGCCTTCACTTCATCTGTATGGACTGGGAGCTGACGCGTGGGAGACACGATCCGGTTTCCGTGGAATCACCTATTATTTCTATTGTTTCGATGATGAGGAAATCTACACCTATAGCGATGTACGTGCTGTATATTATGATGATCAGCAGTTCTCGTATACAGAGCATTATGGTGCATTCACACCATGGCTACCTAATCTGACCTTTCGCCAGTTCGTCGGTGAAGAAGTTCAATTCCATTCAGTTAAAGTGAATGAAGAACGCCGGATCTCTTCCGGGGAAGGTGCCAAGCTTGCGATTTTGCCACGAACGGGTGTGGAAACGTTGAATCTGGGCAAAACCATGCAAGATGTAACGACTGTACTTCAAGAGGAATCGCGGTCGTTCGACTTGTTTGCTGCTCCCAAAGAACGATTGGCTGTAATCAAAGTTGCTCGAATCGTGGACCATAACTTTGTCAAACAAACGCAGGAGCTTGTCCTGACGGTTGAGAATACCGAAGGGGAAAGACTGGCACTCACTCTCCCGTATTCATCTGACTGGCAGGCGATGATCCAAAGACTGGAGTCAGGATATGGTTCCCAATCGCTTGAACACTTCTATGCCTTTGTGCGTGTGGAACCAAAACGGATTAGCCCAATCAGTTTCCTGAAAGGCAAAACGGTGCTCAGTCTGAAACTGGATATCGGTAATGGGAGGATGGGCAGACTTGGAAGAATATAATCAGTTCATGCAGAGAATTAACGGCTGGTCAGAAGAGTTGCTGCTGCGCGGGTTATCTCAGTTTACGATCCGAGATATTGAGGTACTTGAGCAGCTCGCAGCGGAATCCTTGCGGTTGCAGATGAGTTTCCTGCATGAGTTGTTGAATCACCTCATCAAGGAAGGGCGTAGCGTGGCTCTTGGACAAGGTAATGAAGAGTTGCTGTTATTTCAGTATTGTCGTCTCACCCAATATGTACAATTGAGTGTGCAAGAAGAGGCGTAATATTGGTTAGTATTCCAAGCGAAGACCCATGAGAGCGATATGATGTAATAAACAAGATGTATTACAAGATGTATTATAGGATAAAAAAAGATTTGTAGAAGACCACAAGGTCACTGCAAATCTTTTTTTATCCTGGAGTAAGTAAAAGTCATTTGCCAAACGAATATAGGTAGGAAGCACGGATCAACACGAGCACTCGTGATCATATGAGCATGGAAGGGAGGGGGCATCTAATCGTGGAAGAAGAACAGATACGGAAGGCAGTAGCGAATCGTGATCCTGAAGCCATGGAATGGGTGATGAACCACTACGCAGGTTTGTTATGGAAGATTGCTCATTCCATCCTACATCATGCATCGACAGAAGAGATTGAAGAATGCGTAGCAGATACATTTTTTGCTTTTTGGCAGAATCCGGATGCATTCCAGTCTGGGCGAAGTAGCCTGAAAAATTACCTTGCAACAATCACAAAACATAAAGCGATTGATCGCTACCGGAAACTTAATCGAAGAACTGAGCTTACATATGAAGAGGAGATTCATTCGGTGCAAACGGATGATTTGTTGGTTCAGATGATCAGTAAAGAGACATATACGGAACTTAATCAAATGATTGAATCTTTTCCAGAACCGGAACGGGAGATTATGAAACGTCGGTTTTATGAAGGACAGAGACCCCATGAGATATCGGAAGCATTGTCCCTACACGTTAGGCAAGTCCATAACAAGCTTTATCGCTCCAGGCAACGATTGAGGACATGGTGGATGAATAGGAAATAAAGGAGGCGATCAAATGCGAAAATCCGAAAAAGAATTCACTGAGCAGAACCTCTTTAATATTAAAAAGTTGTTCTATGATAAATTGGCGATGAATGAACCACCAACCGTTACGAGATCAGATTCATCATTTTATCCACCTATATTATATCCATCCGATCCATCCGCACAGACCAAGAAGTCCATGAATAAAAGAAAAAGGTATCGCAAAGCCATCTATATTCCTGTAACCGCTGCGTTATCGTTATGTCTTGTTACAGGGGCAGCTGCATCGGTGGGCATCATTGATCTGTCTACTGTTCTTCATTTTCTAGGTGTAGATCGGATTGGCATTCTTCAGCCTGTTCATCAGGTGAGTGAAGATCAAGGGATTCGAATGGAGGTTATAGGTGCTGTCAGGGACGGAGATACAACGGAAATCTATGTTTCATTATCGGATCTGACGGGTCATCGCATTGACGATACACTGGATGTATATGATTACAGAGTAACCGGAGGTAATGCAAACAACGCTCAGATTATTCATTATGATGATGCGAACAAAACGGCTATTGTCCGATTCCTCATTCAAGGAAAAGTCAGCAAAAATCGGATTACCGTTCAGATCAATACGCTGATGTCAGGTGCATCTCGACAAGATGGTTACAACGTACAAGTGGACTGGGAGCAGTTGTTACAAGAAAAGCAAAACAATAGCTATGATATCGTGGATCAAGATCGTATAAGTGGCTTGGGAGGTACAACGGATATTCAATTGGAAACCGATCCAATTCCGGTACTGCATCAAGATGTAACGAATGTCCCCGTTTCCGGTATTGATTGGATGCATATTTCCAATATAGGTTTTGTGGAGGGCAAGTTACACATTCAGATTAATCCGAATAATGAGATTGGCGAGTATAATCATGGATACTTCTACTTCACGGATGAGCAAGGCCAAAAGCTCGATATTCCCCAATATTCCATTAGCTACGGGAGATACATGAAAAATGGAGTAGACATTGGTGGGGATTACATTGAGTATGTGTATGATCTGTCTGCTGTTGACGAATTAGATAAGCTGAGACTTCAAGGCAGCTTTACGAGTATTAGTGAAGTTGTACAGGGGAATTGGAAAACGACCTTTAACTTGAGTCAAAATGGTTTGAGCAAAACAGGAAACGTTCAGCTTGATGCAAATGGAGCCTCACGGGCAAAAGTAACCCTATCCGCAGTTGGCGTCACGCTTACAGGTGAGGCGCTGAACAAGATTCGGATGGAGGACTTGAGTATTGAAGTACACCTGAAGGATGGTACAAAGTTGTCTGGCGCATCCGGTTTCCTCCAGCTGGATCAGGATTTCATTAAGTGGATATCCCCTAAGACCATTCCGGTGAATGATGTGAGCTACCTGCTAATCAATGGAGAGAAAGTAACTTTGCAAGATAAATAATATAAAAAGTGAATCAAAGAATCGGGGAATAAGTGCAATCAGAAGGCTGTTCTGTTATCGGAGTGGTAAGTGAGAATATTCTTTAGTTCAACTTATATAAAATGAATTACATGTCATATCCCGATTTATGACGCATACCATTAGGCGAATGCGGTCATAAGGGAGGAAACTGAGATGTCCATGAGCGAACCGCTGTTAACGCAAATTGTGAATCAACATATTCCGGCTGGTGCAACGGTCGTCACTATTGATAAACCTGTTCAACATCCAGCGATCTATGCGGCAGATCTTACCGGTGACGGCATGCCGGAGATTGCTGCAGTCTATCAGTTGAATGGTGAGCTGTATTTGCTCATTCTGAAATTTGTTCAAGGACATTGGATCAAGATGGCACTAATTAAGGGATTGGGGTATGGGGTGACTTTAATGACTGCAGCCCCTGTAACTTCAACTGCAAGGAACAATCTTATTATCGGTTGGCGGATTGGTTCTATATGGTCTAAGCTTGCCGTATATGAGTGGACGGAATCAGGGCTCAAAGATCTGGCGCCTGACGATCTATACTATAGCTATGCAGAGATTATAGATATGCCTGGTCCGCATGGCCGAGATGGGAAAGTGGAGATTGCACTCTGGATACATGACACAGGTGAAGCCTATCGTGTGGAGATTATCCGATGGCAGAATGGGAAATGGGTTCCTGCACCGGACGTATATGCAACCTATTATCCCAAAGTGGTGCAATATTACGAGAAACTAACCCAGCAATATCCTGATTATATCTTTTACTGGTATTACCTTGCGGATGCTCAGTACCACGCGGGCCAGTATCCGGCAGCTCTCGCTTCAGTTCAGAAGGCACTCAGTTTCCCGGAAGCGTATCCTTCCAGAGAGGTACTACAAGAGCTGGAAAAGAAAATTAAGCAGGCGATGGTCCCTATAAGTCATGCCCGGGTAAGGACATGGTTATATCCAGTCTCCGTTCGAACCACAAGTGGGACGCGTTGGGGGTATATGGATGCCCAAGGCCACATTCGGCTTGAGCCGGTTCTGGATGACGCGCAAGAGTTCCAACCAAATGGATTGGCTGTGGTTGTGAAGGATGGTCGTGCCGGCGTAATTAACCTTCAGGGGCAGTATGTCGTTCAACCTGTATACGATTCCATCAATTCCTTTTCCGAAGAACGGGCGATAACAATTGATTCTCAAGGATTTAAGATGATTAATGAACAAGGTACAGTCCTGACCAAACGGGCGTACCCGTATATCTCGAATATGAACGACGGTCGAGCGTTATTTTACGATTCTAATCCTGGTCAGGCAGATGGATCGGTGAGTCGGTATGGTTATTTGGATGCGTCGGGCAATGAGGTGATACCTGCACAGTTCGCTTCTGCGAATGATTTTCAAGATGGTAAAGCGGTTGTGCAGATTAAGGACAATGAATATGCGCTCATTAATCGCAATGGACATCGGCTCGCAACGTATCCATATGCCTATGTGGGACCACTAGGGGATGGACTGCTTGCTTTTCAAAAAGAGGCCTCGGGCAAATATGGGTACATCGACGAACGGGGTAATATTCGCATTCAGCCCAAATTTTCATCGGCATTTGCTTTTAGCGGCGGGCAAGCGATTGTGAATACAGCGGAGGATTACAAATCGATCTACGGTGTTATTAATACGCAAGGATCGTTTATCATTCAACCCGCCTATAATGACATCCGCGAACTAGGCGAGCATCGTTATGCGCTAGGGCAAGCAATTAATCCGGAGCAGCCGTATATTGGCTCTGTATACGCGATTGCAGATACCAATGGCAGAAGACTTACGGAGTTCCTATATCGCGAAGTAGGCAATTACAAAAATGGCCTTGCTTCCGCATCGGATGGCAGACAAACCTATCTGCTGGATCTGAGTGGAAGACCTGCCGCTGGGTATCCCCATGTAGAAGGTTCGGGTACGCTGGAGGTCGTGGCACCAGATCTGATTAAGGCCTATGTAGACCAGCGTTTATCGTATGTGAATCGGGCAGGACAGATCATCTGGCGGCAAAATACAATCGTTCCACTTCATCCACCGTACCGTGTACGCGAAGAGAAGTACAAACCAAACAGGGACTACCTCGTATATTATCCGCAGGTGGAGGGATTAACGAACCAAGCGGAGCAAATTGCGCTGAATGCCAAGTTGAAGCAACTCTCTCAGGTTAAACCGATCCCTGCCGATCAGCAGCTGGATTATACGTATACAGGTGATTTTGATGTTACGTTTTATCAGCAGCAATTGCTACAACTGCAACTCACAGGTTATAACTACCCGGCGGGTGCAGCGCATGGTATGCCTACGATGATCTATGCGATCATTAATCTGACGAATGGTCAGTTGTATGAGTTGAAGGATTTATTTAAACCGAATAGTGACTATGTAAAAGTGTTGAGCCAGATTGTGGGGGATCAGATCAAAAATGATCCTCAATACTCGTATGTGTTTCCGGACACCTATACGGGGATTAGTGCGGATCAGCCGTTTTTTGTCACAGCGGATGCTCTTCATCTCTACTTCAACCCGTATGATATCGCACCCTATGCGGCAGGGTTTCCAACGTTTACGATTCCTTTTGTCCAGATCAAGGATATCATTAATACAGAAGGTTCGTTCTGGAAAGCATTCCATGGTTGAGTGTCCATTCACAGGTTAAGCGATGAAGCCATATATCCAATATGGCTTCCTTTTGGATTCAATAGGCGACAGTTAAGTGATGTAAGTAACTCCTTCAGAACTCCTTCAGAACTCCTTCACATATTTATCCATACTAAATGGAAAATATTACGGGAGTTATAGATCAAAGAAGTCACATTTATCTATACAAGAAAAAACGAAAACTTTCTCCAACAACACTTCTTTTACTTGGCGAGAATGTAAATACTTCACCAGTCATTCTCAAGTTACGCGACGAGGTCATATGTCCAATAGGGCTTATAAGATGCTGTGAGACAACAATAATCCGTGATGAGGTATTATTGCTCCGTGAAGAGGTAGTGATCATTCAGGGCTCTATGAGATATTAATGTGCGTATACAGCACTGAGCTATATTGAGAATGATTATTAATATCAGGAGGGGCGAGATGAACAACTCATCTGAAGTGTCCGGACTAATGCAAGTAACGAAGGAGCGTAAAGGTCTGCTGATCACAGCAAGTATCTTCTCGACCCTGTCGAGTCTGTTGCAGATTGTTCCTTTTGTCGGAGTGTATAAGATCGTCGAGGAACTGCTAACGCATGCGGGGCAACCCTCTGCCATGGACAAAGATCTGTTGATCTATTGGGGGATCGTCGCATTCGTAGCCCTCATTGCAGGGCTTGTTGCGCTCTATATCGGGGGGATGTGCTCACACATTGCTGCGTTCAACATTTTGTACCAGCTCAGAGTGAGACTTGCGGAACATGTTGCCAAAGTACCCATGGGGTATCACACCCGGACGGCAACCGGTGAGCTGAAGAAGATCATCGAAGTCAGTGTGGAGAAAATTGAGAAGTTTATCGCTCATCAGTTGCCGGATCTGGTAAGTGCGATCGTTATTCCACTGATGCTCTTGGGATATCTGTTCTGGCTCGATTATCGCATGGCGCTGACGCTTTTGGTTCCGATTGGAATCGGGTTCTGGCTCCAAAGTCGCCTTTTCCGCAGCGAAAAAGGCCGTCAGGCTTATCGTGATTTTCAACTTGCCATCGAAGAGATGAATGCGACGGGTGTTGAATACGTGAGAGGTATGCCGGCGGTGAAAGTATTTGGCATTACAGCTGATTCGTTTCTAACGTTTAAACAGGCGGTGACGCGGTACCGGGATATTTCGTTGAAAATAACTGATTTGTGTAAAACATCCTACGGGCTGTTTTTTGTAATCATGATCTCGTTATTTACCTTCATCGTTCCGGTGGGTATTCTGCTGTCGAGTGGAAATGCAGGCAATCAGTCGTTTGCGATCACGTTTATTCTGTTTCTAATCATTACCCCGAGTCTATCTGCTCCGTTATTGAAGTTAATGTATCTGGGTAGTGGGATGCGAGAGATTGTGGAAGGACAGAAACGGATAGAATCGGTGTTTGCCGAGCCGGTTGTACAAGAACCTGAGTTGCCCAAAGTTCCGGATACATATGAGGTTGCCTTTCGTCAGGTATCTTTTGCTTATGAACGTAAGGAGAGCGAAGCATATAAACCTGTACTTGATCAGGTTGATTTTGTAGCCAACGCAGGAGAGATGACCGCACTTGTCGGACCTTCTGGTGGGGGGAAGTCAACCATTGCGAATCTATTGCTTCGTTTCTGGGATGTGCAGGAAGGTGAGATTACGATTGGTGGAATTCCGATTCAGGAGATGGGTACGGAGAAACTGATGGATACCGTGTCCTTTGTATTTCAGGATGTACATCTGTTCTACGATACAATTGAAGAAAATATTCGGATGGGCAATACATCAGCTTCACGACAGGACGTTATAGCTGCGGCTCAAACTGCTTGCTGTCATGAATTCATTGAGAAACTGGATGCCGGATATGACACCAAAATCGGAGAAGGCGGTACGTATCTATCTGGCGGTGAAGCACAGCGAATTGCAATTGCACGAGCACTGCTTAAAAATGCTCCCATTCTGGTCTTGGATGAAGCGACGGCCTACGCGGATGCAGAGAATGAGCACAAGATACAGCAAGGTCTGGCCCAATTGGTTCAAGGCAAAACGGTACTGATTATTGCTCATCGTCTAACAACGATTCGTGCAGCAGAGCAAATTCTTGTGATCCGGCAAGGGACAATTGCTGAGCGTGGGACACATGATCAATTGCGTGCATTAGRCGGAGTATATGAGCATATGTGGCAGGCCCATATCAGTGCGGCTTCCTGGAAGCTTGGAGGTGCAGGACGATGAAGAATTATTTATACAATATATCTGGGGGTAACCCGCGTAGTCTGCTACCTTCGGTAATTGCAGCGATTCTGGACGGGATTGCAAAGATTGTTCCTGCGGCGCTGCTTGTGGATATATTCAATACGATCTATAAGTCTTTCGCTGAACCAGACAAAGGACTGGATATCAACCGAATGTGGGTTGTATGCTGCATCCTGTTTGCCTGGCTTCTGGTGGAGTATGTGGCTTATGCTTCGCTCTATGACAAGACCTATCGGGCAGCATACAGCCTCGCGGCCTCAGGAAGGTTAAAGCTGGCCGAACATATTCGCCATCTGTCGCTAGGATTCTTCGGAAAACGTGATCCTGGGGATTTGACGAACCTGATCCTGAGTGATTATGGTCAGGTCGAGCATACGATTTCTCACAATCTGTCGCAGCTGATCAGCGCGATTGTGCTTCCGGTACTTGCTTTTGGCGGACTTCTGTTGGTGGATTGGAGAATGGCCGTAGCCATGTTTGTTGCGGTTCCCTTAGGTGTGGCTCTGTTATGGCTTACGGATTCGATTCAGGCACGACTGAGTGAGAACCATGTTCGAGCCAAAAACGAAGCCGCCAGTCGGCTACAGGAGTATCTGAGCGGTATTCGTGAGATTAAGGCCCACAATATGGGGGGCAAACGTTTTGAACGGCTACGTCGTTCTTTTGACGAATTGAAATCAGCTTCCATTCGGTTAGAAGGTATTATGGGACCGATGATCATGGGCGCGATGTTGCTTGCACGATCAGGGATGACATGGATGATTCTAGTGGGCAGTTATTTGCTTGCTGGTGGTGAGTTGTCCCTACCGGTATTTCTGTTATTTTTGCTGGTAGGTACAAAGGTATTCGAACCGTTAACGGTTGTACTGATGAGTTATGGGGAGATGCGGTACTCTGCATATAGTGCAAGACGCATTATGGATGTGCAGCAGGAGGCCCCGATGGCAGGAACGGGAGATGTACAGCCCAATCAGGCAATTTCATTTGACCAAGTGACCTTTGGATATGATGATCAGCAGCCGGTGTTGAAAGACTTGTCCTTTACGATTGAGCCGCATACCATTACTGCCTTGGTTGGCCCATCCGGTAGTGGTAAAAGTACAGTCACACGTCTCATTGCCCCCTTCTGGGATGTACAGCAAGGCACCATTCGCATTGGTGGCAAACCCGTTGATCAGATGGACCCCGAGAAGCTGTTGCAGGATATCTCAGTGGTCTTCCAGGACGTATATCTGTTCCAGGATACGATCGGCAACAACATTCGTGTAGGAAAGAAAGACGCTTCGCAATTCGAGATTGAAGAGGCAGCACGCAGAGCTTGTTGTCATGAGTTTATCTCCAGTCTGCCTCAAGGGTACGATACGCTCGTTGGCGAGGGTGGATCGACGTTATCTGGTGGGGAGAAGCAACGGATTTCCATTGCACGTGCCTTGTTGAAAAATGCATCAATCGTATTGCTCGATGAAGCTACAGCTTCACTTGATCCGGAGAACGAAGCCGCCGTGCAGCAAGCGATTAATGAATTGGTCGCGGATAAGACGGTTATTTTGATTGCGCACCGATTAAAGACCATTCAGAATGCCGATCAGATCCTTGTATTGGACCAAGGTCAGCTCGTAGAGCAAGGAACTCATGCGCATTTGTTAGATCACTCAGGCATCTACGCTCGGTTGTGGCAATTACAACAGGATGCAGAAGGCTGGCAGGTAAAAGTAAACGTATAATAATGAGTTCGATGAGATAGATAAAGTAACTGAAGCAAATAAGCCTAATGTGGCTAATGAACTGACATAAAAGGAGAATGACAACGATGTTTAAACGAATTCCTGTATGGATTGCACTATGCTGTATGCTCACCTTGGCGGCCTGTGGAACGACCCAGACCACCAGTGAAGTGGCCAGCTCCTCAGAGGGGACTGCACAAGCAACGACCAAATTGATTACCAACCCAAATGGAGAAGAGATTACGATCCCTTTGAATCCAGAGCGCATTGTTGATCTATCCGGCTCTACAGAAGAGTTACTGATTATTGGGAAAACACCTGTGGCCACGATGAGTGCGGATTACGGTAACCCGGAGGAAATCACTCCAACCATTAAGGATCAGCTGAGTGCAGATACCGTTAATCTGGGCTGGTATGGTTTCCCGTTCAGTATTGAAGCTATAGCGGGTGCCAATCCGGATCTGATTATTCTGGGAAAGGATTTTAACACGGATCAATATGAAACTTTATCTAAAATTGCACCTACAATTGCATTGCCTTACTCTTACTATGATTGGAGAGAACGCCTGACATTCTTGGCAGATACGTTTGGAGAAGAAAGCAAGAAAGATGAATATCTGGCCAAGTATGATGCGAAATCTGCAGAGTGGAAACAAAAGCTGGAGGCGGCTGTACATGGTGAATCCTTTGCCGTAATTGAGACATATCCAAACAACCTGGTCATCTATTCCAATAAAGGGGCAGCTGAGATGTTATACGGTGAATGGGGCCTGAAGCGCACAGAGGGTATCCCTGATCCAGAGGGCTGGGGAGGTAAACAGATCGCACTGGAGGCTCTGGCTACCGTTAATCCGGATCGTCTGCTGCTGATGGAGAATAGCGAGAATAAGATGGTAGACAGCAAGGTGTGGAATAACATGAACGCAGTGAAGAATGGCAAGATCTATAAAATCTCTAATGTCGATAATTATAATTATTCGTACACAGCGATGGGGAGAATGGAGCTTATGGACCGTTTGGGTACGATGATTCTGGAAGGTAAGAAGTAGTCGTTGGATTAGAGCAATTGAAACGATAGATTAAATTTAACATTTAACAGAACCTAATAACGCCTATGTGTAATTGTGTAATTTGTTCGAAATCATGTAACTTGAGTGGTTCTGGCTACGTTTAGACATTGGGGTGATCTGATGTTGGTGAACGCGGTTCAACGGTACATGGTATTAGGACTTATATTTATAGGGATAAGCTTGACGGCATATCTCGTTCTTGAAAGGATTGAAGGGTACCATATAACAACGACAGAGTATTACGGCTTACGCAATGCAGGGGGAGTAATATATATTCTTTCGCTCATCCTGGGATTCGGTCACTATTTAGTCGCTTTTTATGTTGTTATTATTAGCCCGATCACATGGCTGCTGCGGAAATATGTATGCTTTCCTATGATGAGAACTTTCATCTATATGATTGGGTTTGGATGGGGCGGGCTGTGGGTTTTTGATCTCATGTACAATCCATATTTCGCGAAAGGATACCATCTGAACCGCATGACATCGATATGGATATTTGCCATCGCGGGGTTAGTTTATGCCATTGTGGAGAATAAGATTTGGCGAAGAGGGCAGATGCAGAACGAACAGAAAGCTACTTAACAAAAGTTGAGTAGCTTTCTCGGTTTACATAATTATTATGGTGTTTTCATTGGGGGCTCAGTAGCTAAATACAATTTTTGAAAAGGATTATGTAAGAGTAAGTAGTGAACATGTACAGCAGTAAGTTAATTCGATAGTTTGTTATAAAATTCACAAAAGATGCAATTAAAATGAAATAGGAGTTTTATCGTAAAAAGGTAAAATTTTCTGTTATACTATTTGGGTTGTGTACATAAAGTTAGATATTTTAATGAAGGGAGTTCATGAAGTAAATTAGCCGTTTAGTTTAAAATTGTAGTTTGGAGGAAAGCATTTTGTATAAAGCAGGTTTTTGGATTAGATTAGGAGCAGGTGTATTGGATAGTCTTATTATTTCAATTCCGTTAGTGATTATTGCAGGTGTGCTGACGGGCAACTTTGATACGGATGAGCCGATTGCCAAACTGCTTAGTGCGTTATACTCAATTTTATTACCAGTTTACTGGTATGGTCGAACCATAGGCAAACGTATATGTGGAATTCGAATCCGCCAATACGATACACACGAACCGCCAAAAATTGGTACGATGCTGATGCGAGTTGTTGTAGCTGGACTTGTGTACGTATTAACTTTGGGTATCGGAGTTATTGTGAGTGCTTTTATGGTCGGTTTGCGTGAGGATCGACGTGCGATTCATGACTTTGTAGCAGGAACAGAAGTAGTTTGGGATTAACTCGAAGATTATAAAGAATTGCTGTACAGGGGTAAAAATCACTGTACAGCTTTTAAATCATTAGTACTGTTTCACAAAACTCGTATTTTGTACATATGTATAAACGTTTAGTTAAGCTAACCTATAAACAAGCTAACCTCCGACGTTCTCTAAGCAAAATGATTCCCAATACACGGCCCTGTTGCCTCTTATTCTTACTTAATGATGTAGTAGCTGATTGAGATTCATATCTATCCGAAATCCGAACTTTTTTATTCATTTAAGGTACCATAAGATTAAATAACCACAGTCACTATAAAATGCGACTGTGGTTATTTGTCCATAATGTATTACTGTTATAATGTCCGTTTATTTTGTGTACCGTATTTAAGAAGTAAATAATCGAATGTTTTTTTTATCCTTTTCAGACATAGACTCCTCTAAAACAGAACTAACTTCTGTAATAATATCTCTCGTATATTTCTCACCGTTTGGAGTAAGAACAACATAGAAGCCTCTCTTATCTTCTTCATACACAACTCGTTCTACAGGTTGAAAAGTATGGTTTTCCAATCTGGTTATTAGACGAGTAAGAGCACTCTGGCTTAAACCAATCATATTCGATGCAGTAGACAGACGTAGTTTGTTGTCTTCGGAATGATAAAGGTACATAAGCAAATAAAACTCTTTTAAGCTAAATTGATAACGTTCCTGAAGAATATGGTTTAAAGCATTATTAATTCGATCATGATATTTGGAGAAATTGACCCAGTCATGAATTAGATAATCCGAATCGCTCAAGTATATCTTCCTTTCGTTCTATACGTTGTATTGTCCCACATATAGTATTACCTCAACTTAAGCTGATGTCAAAAGATCAAATCGATGCCGTCTCCTCAAAATGAGTATAGCTTTAATGCATGCATTTCCTTAGCATATATTGACATAGGGGTACAGCATTACTTACATGAATTAATAATTATCTCTGTGTAACAATTTTCTTATATGTGGTTGGTCATAATTGCAGATGTTATGGTGTAAAACGTTTTGCTTCACTATCTTCAGGGTAGTTTAATCCATGCGGTGTATAGCTAATGAGTTCAATTAACATTCCCCATGGTGCACGCCCATATACAAAATGACCTGTTCCATCTTCAAGATCTCCTAACAATTCACCGGGATCATTTAATAACTCTCCACCTGCTTCAACAAATGCTTTAGCTGCTTCTTTAATGTCATCCACATAGAAACCAAAATGTTGAACACCCAAGTCAGAAGCAATTGACGGTCTCCGTTGATCAGCATCGACGTAATTAAATAGTTCGATACTAGCGCTATTATTAAAAGAAAGCAAGCGCATATGGATAACTTTGGTTCCCTTTTTTAGACCTAATGTTTTCTCTAGATTTGGTCCAGCTAAAGGCTCATCTTCAATTTTTTTATTATCATAAGCAATTTTAGCGTCAAAAGCCTTTTTAAAGAAAACTGTTGCTTCTTCGATATCGGGCACGGTTACTCCAATATGATCGATTCCTCTTGTAATACTTTTCACGTTTTATCTCTCCCTTTATTTAAATTTACGATTAATCCTTTAACGAATTCCTCTCGAATACTGAAAAGGCGCTTCCACTTTCTTTGTTGTCGCTTTGATCGCATGCAATGTCCAATAAGGATCATTCAACATTCCTCTCGCCACCGCAACCAGATCTGCATCACCATTTGTAATAGTTGCTTGAGCAAGTTCAGCATTTTCAATCTTTCCTACAGCAATCACAGGAAGACCAAGACGATCCTTAAACATTCTTGCGAAAGGGACTTGGTAACCAGGCGTGTTTAATGGCTTCAATTTTCCTGGGATTCCTTCTCCACCGCTAGAAATATGGAAAATGTCTACACCTGCAGCTTTAAATCTCTCTCCCATATTCAATGCATGTTCAATATCATACCCGCCATCAATGTATTCAATTGCAGAAAGTCTCATAATCAGGGGCATATTTTTAGGCATGACACTTTTCACCGCTTGAATGACCTCTACACCAAATTTCGAAAGGTCTGTTCCATATACATCTTTTCTGATATTAATACTGGGTGACATAAACTGATGAAGCAAATACCCATGGGCACCATGAAGTTCAATGGTATCAAACCCGGCTTCAACTGCACGTCTAGCAGCATCCTTAAATTGACTAATTACTCGATTAATCTCTTCGATTGTTAGGGCTCTGGGGAGTTTCAACTCTCCATATTTCGTCTCTTCAGGTAGCGCTCCACCTTGAACAGAGGACGGTGCTACTGGTTGAAGAGCATCCTCTGCCTTTCTGCCCGCATGCCCAATCTGTATACCTATCTTAGATCCATGCTTCTGGACTTCAGAGACGAGACGTTGATATGGAGGAATTTGATCATCGGACCACAGACCAAGATCACCATCTGTGATTCTTCCATCAGGATCAACTCCTGTCATTTCTACAATGATTAATCCTGTTCCACCAACGGCTCTGGAAGCATAGTGCACAAAATGCCAATCATTGGGTACGCCATCTTTTAGTTCAACAGAATATTGACACATCGGAGCCATGACAGTTCTATTTTTGAGTTCCAGGTTTTTTAGTTTGAAAGGTGTGGATAAATTATTCATTTTTTTTACCTCCAATATTATTTGTTTGCACATGCAAATAATATCATTAGAATCTCTTCTTGTCAAAACAGTAGTCATTTCATTAAAGCCATACCAAGCTATCCTGTCCTTTAGCTTAAGGTTTTGATAGCTGAGTTTTTCAAACCAAGCAAAAAACACGGGCATGGTTTTCCCCTCTACTTACTAACTATGCTGAAGTAAGATTCAACGATTAGATAAACCTCTAATCTGAAATAGGAACATGTTCTTGTCCCTCGACAAATCCTGCTAAAATTTGAGTAATCTCCAGCACCAATTAAAACTGCTAATGCTTCATCCATATACTAAATAAAGCTAAGGATCGCCCTTGTCGGGAAACGATCATTAGCTTTATTTTCATCAGAGTGATCTCTGGAACTATAGGTGATAAACTCTACACTATTTAGTCGGGTCTCTGTGCCACTTATCATCTCCCATTATTCTATCAACAATATGATGAGCTTCCCAAGCAGCCGCCATCTCTAACCCTTCACATTCTTCGCGAGTAGAAGGTCTAATCTCTCCCAAATGATATATTTCATACCCTCCTGATATCCTATCAATGATACAGGCAGGTGGGGGCCACGCCTCTTCTTCATCCGGGAACGGACGATTCTCAACGACCGGCCAATCGCCTGATTTCAGTACATCATCATATACACCCACGATAAATTGGTATTCCTCTTCTTGAGGTATCTCTTCTATCGTGTCACTTATCACATTATAGATTGCAATGCTGGCATCTTTAAGCCTTCTCCCAAAGGCAAACTTAGCGTTAGGCAG
>NZ_JBFTKC010000030.1:0-52360 GCF_056395745.1 Paenibacillus sp. 10L310
CCGAAGATAACGGCACATAAGCTTCTACGGGTGTAGTCACAGTTTTGATGTCACCCGAGTATCGCCCCGTAACCGGCTATACGTTGGGTCAGCCTGATTGTCTTCTTCAGCACACCCCAGGCGGAGATGTGACAGCGTATCCCACTACTAGTTAGCCCCTATCCCTGTCACATGGGCGATGCAGGGTAGAAGCACGCACACAGTTTCTTAGGCTGCGAAAGCGTAGTTTGTTTGTTGTTTGCCGTTTAATAGGCTTTAGCGTTGATAAAGCGGACGCGTCCCCACTACCCGCTACCCATGCTCGAACTATCCCCGTCGAATCCATAAACGCCCCCTCAATGAAGAAGGGCTCCAGGATTAATCCGTGAATACGGAGCAAAGGTGCTACACATCTTTTTCCTCCAAGGTAAAAAGATGCTTCTTTCAAACTCGGCATTCCTGTCTGCTACATGAGTAATCATAACACAGGACACATCACCGAAATAGTGCAGATTGCTGGAAGACATTCCAGCAGGCTGAGCATGTGTACAAGGTTATCCAATGCAACAGGCTCAATCGTCTACATATTATACCGCGTCACCAATCGGAAGTAAAGTTTACCCAGATTGGATCACGAACAACGGCACCTAAGTATCTTACCCACGTTTCAGGCAAACTACGCAAAGGCTAAAAATTTAGATTCATCAACGCGCCAAGCGCCAAGCTCCATGCTCCTACCAATTTCCCTTCAACACATATCAAAGGAAATCACCAAATAGTACACTTGAGCTATTCGCATCACATCCCCTCTCCACTAAAAATAAAAAAGCCCCAAGCTTGCCCATTGCAGGACAAACCTTGAGACTCCTTAACTCATACATCAAAGCTTCATCACAAAAACTAACTTATACACCTAAAGTAAAGCCGCCCAGCGCTCCACTTAACGCGCAACCTTCTGCTTCTCGCGCAGTACCCGTTGGATATCACGTTGTGCATCGCGCTTCGCGGCAGTTTCACGTTTATCATACTGCTTCTTACCTTTACCCAGTCCGAGCAAAAGCTTTGCATAACCATTGCGGATATAGATTTTCAGCGGAACAATGCTGTACCCATCCTGTTTCGACAGCCCGAGCAGCTTGTGAATCTGCACTTTATGCATCAACAACTTGCGCGTACGTGTTGGATCAAGCGGATTATTTCGGTTCCCTTGTTCAAAAGGACTAATATGCATATTGTGAATATGAATCTCACCGTTTCGAATGGTGGCAAATGCATCACCAATATTCGCACGGCCGTTACGAAGAGATTTGATCTCCGTTCCGGTAAGCACCATGCCCGCTTCATACGTATCTTCAATGAAGTAGTCATGGGAAGCCTTTTTATTCTGTGCGAGCACTTTACTCTGTCCATCATTCTTGCCCATGTCCTCACTCCTTCTCCGTAAAATAAGCCGGTACCATGCTCTATAGCAGCGCACCCAATGTTGCACCAAGGTACCACGTGCCAGACCCTAATTGTAGCAAGTACGGCTGTTAAAATCAAGAAAGAGGCGACCTCTGCCGCCCCTCCTCATTACACCACTTTCAGACAGTGCGAAACAACACACCGGCTGAAGTGACTATTTTCTCCAACGCTTAACCTGGAGGAACGACTTGTAATCCATTTCTCCAAGTTACGTTAGCTTTATTTTTTCTTTTTCCGTACAAAAGCTGCCGTGCCGTTACCAGCTGCACCTTTGCTCTTCTTCCGCTTGCGTCGTGGTGCTCCGCCTTCCTGAGCGCCACCAGGAGTTGCATTCTCTCCAATAAATACGCCGCTTGGCGAAGTGTTTTTGCGTCCACTTCCGCCTTTGCCACCTTTATTGCCGCCCTTGCCGGATTTAAAGCTTCCTTCACCGCGACCGCTGCCGCTGTTCAGGCCACTTCCTTGTCCATCGGTTGAACTACTATCCGATCCACCCGATGTAGAGCTATATCCGCCTTTACCTGAGCCAAAACCAAAGCTCACCGCACCTTTGCCCCGGCCAGTTGATCCTCCAACATCACCAGCACGACGCTCACCTTTTGGTTTGCCGCCGCCTTTACCTGCGTAGCCACCAGATGAGCCTGCGCCCGCGCCTGCACTCGCTGCTCCACCGCGACCGCCACGTCCACCTTTGCTGCTTTCTTCCGTTGATCTGCCACCACGGCTGGCTCCAGCAGCGGATGAGCCTCCTTTTCCGCCACGTGAACCGCTGAAACCACCCGGTCCACCCTTGGCTCCGCCGCGACCGCCACCACTTGCTGGGCGTCCACCTTTACCGCCACGTCCGCCACCGAAGCCGCCAGGACGTTCACCGCGAGGTTTCATATCTACCATTTCAAAATCAATCGTATACTCTTCCATGCTTACACGTGCCACACGGATCTTCACTTCATCACCGATGCGGAAGACTTTCGAGGTACGTTCACCAATCAGAGCCATATGCTGATCGTCAAAATGGTAATAGTCGTCCGTGAGTGCGCTCAGGCGAATCAAGCCTTCAACCGTGTTTTCCAACTCAATGAACATACCAAAGCTGGTCACACTGCTGATCATGCCTTCGAACTCTTCGCCTACTTTGTCGAGCATGTACTCGGCTTTTTTCATTTTTTCCGTATCCCGCTCAGCTTCTACCGCCACACGTTCACGTTCAGAAGACTGCTGCGCAATATCGGACATACGTGCTCCCAAATACTCCTGACGGTTCTCCGGCAATGCACCCTTATTTTCAATGACTTCGCGAATCACCCGGTGAATGACAAGATCGGGATAACGACGAATTGGAGACGTAAAGTGACTATAGAATTCTGCCGCGAGGCCAAAGTGACCTGACATTTCAGAATCATACTTCGCCTGTTTCATGGAACGGAGCATCATCGTACTAATCACGGTTTGTTCTTTCGTTTCTTTGATATCCTCAAGCAACGATTGAAGCGCCCGTGGATGAATTGCATTGCCACGTCCTTTGACCTGGTGTCCAAAATTCGCCGCAAAGGCGAGGAAATTTTGCAGTTTTTCCTGATCCGGGTCTTCGTGCACACGATAAATGAAAGGAACCTTCAACCAGTGGAAATGCTCTGCCACTGTTTCGTTCGCTGCCAACATGAATTCCTCAATGATTTGCTCTGCGATCGAACGCTCCCGTTTCACGATATCTATCGGTTTGCATTCTGCGTCCACAATGATTTTGGATTCTTCAAAATCAAAGTCAACCGCACCACGGCGCATACGCATAGCACGCAGCTTCAAAGCGATCTCTTTCATCAGATGGAAATCATCTACCAGATCCTTATAACGCTCGAGCAATTCCGGCTCTTCACCTTCAAGGATTTTACGGACGTTGGAATACGTCATCCGCTCTTTGGTTTTGATTACACTTGTGAAAATGTCATGTTTTACAACCTTCATCTGGTCGTTAAACTCCATCTCACAAGACAGTGTCAAGCGGTCTACCTGCGGGTTCAAACTACAGATGCCGTTGGACAGACGCTGTGGCAGCATCGGAATAACCCGGTCCACCAGATACACACTGCATCCACGGTTGTAGGCTTCCTGATCAAGCTTGGAATTCTCCTGCACATAATAGCCAACGTCGGCAATATGAACACCCAGACGGTAGTTCCCGTTAGGCAGTTTCTCTACATTTACAGCATCATCCAGATCCTTGGCATCTTCGCCATCAATCGTGACAATGTTAAGTCCGCGCAGATCACGGCGACCCTGTTGTACGATCTCTTCATCCGTGATGGAGTCGGGTGCTTTTTCCGCCTCTTCTACCACTTCATCAGGGAAAGCTTCAGGCAACTGATGCTTGCGAATGACGGACAAAATATCAATACCCGGCTCATCCTTATGACCGAGAATCTCGATCACTTCACCTTCGGCCGCCGCACGGCCCTCCGGATAGCTGACGATCTTGGCTACGACCTTCTGTCCATCAACCGCCCCAGCAAAGTTGGTACGTGGGATGAAAATATCGCGATTAATCCGTTTATCATCCGGAATGACAAATCCGTACACCTCATGGCTCTGGAACACACCAACGACTTGTGTCACAGCACGAGTAACAATACGGACGATCTCACCCTCCAAACGACCACCTGAAGGTCCTTGAGATGTGACTTTAACCAATACCGTATCACCATTCATCGCACTTTTCATATCATTGGCGTGAATGTACACATCCGGGTGCTCCCGATCCTCAGGGATAAGGAAAGCGAAACCTTTGGCGTGAGCCTGTAAACGTCCACGTACCAAATCCATGCGCTCTGGCATGCCATAGCGATTGTTACGGGTCAGCAAAACTTTACCGGATTCCTCCAGCGTATTAAGCATAATCAAAAAGGCTTTGAAATCAGCTGCATCTTCAATAGCGAAGTGCTGTTCCAACTCCTGATAAGTCATAGGTTTATAAGCGGTTTCCCGCATGAAGTCGAGCAATTGTTGTTCTGTTATCATTAATATATTCACCTCGGGAAACATAAAAGTGTAAGCAAGTCTCATCTCTTTATGTATCGGAATTCTTACCTTTTTCATGCAATACAATATCATTGCTGTGAAGAGTGTAGTAGTACAACCATACTATCTCATACCCTAGTATACACGAATTCAATCCGGCCCATCCGTACCTCGCAAAAAAACCACAGTTGCCGGGCGCTCCTCTAAAATCACGCTTTCACGTATCTCTACAGCATTTTATGCGATACACGTGCTGTGCGCATCTGGAAAAGGACTACATCCGAAAATTTTCTGTACACATGACATTCATTATAGGGAGTGAGTTCGCGTAACGAATAAGCGAGGGACATACCATACATGATAGGGGTGTGTTGCATGTTAAGGAAGGAAAACCAAACAGAAGTGAGAAGAAGACCGAAAATCATGGAGTCTATAGATTAAATTGTTGGAAAAGTTTGGACGCGTAAGAATTTATTAAAAAACCCCCGTTTCTTCACGAAACGAAGGTTCATCAATTAAGCCATTAGCTTAAGCTATTCATTGAACAGCAGTTCCGAATCTTACTTGGAAACCACCGTAACAACAATAGACAAAATCATAAATCCTGCACCCAGTACCACCGTTGCACGTTGCAGGAAGAGATCCAATCCGCGCGCTTTCGTTTTACCGAAAAGATGTTCCGCACCACCGGAGATGGCACCCGCCAAACCAGCGCTTTTCCCGTGCTGCAGCAATACTACAGTGATTAGACCGATCGAGAAAACAACGAGCAGCAATTTCAAAGCAATATCCATTCTTTCCACCTCCTACCCATGTGGGCATACATCTCACCATAAAAACAGTTACTTTAATTGTAACATAGCTATGGTTGTACTACAAGTAGTACAGTTTATACAATGCCCTAAATTTCACCATCTGCGTGATCCTTACGTTATACCATTACTTCTTTGCAATAAAAAAGACAAGCCGGTTACCCGGCTTGCCTGTAAAAGCTGGATATCCAGCTTATTTTTTAAGGTTGTAGAATCCTTTAAGACCATTGTATTGAGCCAGTTCACCCAGTTGATCCTCAATGCGGAGCAATTGGTTGTACTTCGCGATACGGTCTGTACGGGAAGGAGCACCCGTTTTGATTTGACCAGCGTTAGTTGCAACAGCGATATCAGCGATTGTGCTGTCTTCGGACTCACCGGAACGGTGGGAGATTACAGCTGTGTATCCTGCGCGTTTAGCCATTTCGATTGCATCAAATGTTTCAGTCAATGTACCGATTTGGTTAACTTTGATCAGGATGGAGTTACCGATACCTTCGTTGATACCTCTGCCCAGACGCTCAGTGTTTGTTACGAACAGGTCATCCCCAACGAGTTGTACTTTGTCTCCCAATTTCTCAGTGAGCAATTTCCAACCATCCCAGTCATCTTCGGACATACCGTCTTCGATTGTGATGATTGGGTATTTCTCAACCCATGAAGCCAGAAGGTCAACATACTCAGCGGAAGTGTAAGATTTACCTTCGCCAGCAAGTGTGTACTTACCATCTTTGTAGAACTCAGTGGAAGCAACGTCCATACCCAAGAATACGTCAACGCCTGGTTTGTAACCAGCTTTTTCAATTGCTTCGATGATTGTAGTGATTGCTTCTTCGTTCGAACCAAGGTTCGGTGCGAAACCACCTTCGTCACCTACAGCTGTGTTCAAGCCTTTGGAGCTCAATACGGATTTCAAGTTGTGGAAGATCTCTGCACCTACGCGAAGAGCTTCTTTGAAGCTTGGTGCTCCAACTGGAAGAACCATGAACTCTTGAACGTCGATGTTGTTGTCAGCATGCTCACCACCGTTGATGATGTTCATCATTGGTACTGGCAATGCTTTAGCGTTGAATCCGCCCAGGTAAACATACAATGGCAGGTCCAGAGCGTCAGCAGCTGCGCGAGCTACTGCCATGGATACAGCTAGGATTGCGTTAGCGCCCAGTTTACCTTTGTTTGGCGTACCATCCAAAGTGATCATCAATTTGTCGATACCCAGTTGATCCAATGCATCCATACCGATAACTTCTGGAGCGATTGTTTCGTTTACGTTTTTAACAGCTTGCAGAACGCCTTTACCGAGGTAACGGGATTTGTCACCATCGCGAAGCTCAACTGCTTCGTGGGCACCAGTGGATGCACCAGATGGAACGATTGCGCGTCCGATTGCGCCGGACTCCAGGTATACTTCAACTTCTACTGTAGGGTTACCGCGGGAGTCGAGGACTTCGCGAGCGTACACGTCAGAAATAATAGTCATTTGTGATAATCTCCTTTATAGTTGGGATTTAATTTTTGGACCAACTTGTGTTTGCCCTTATTTCACTATGTCAGCAGAATCGTCTTCCGATCGCTGTTATCCCCTGATTTCTTTGAACTTACTTTCATAAGTTGAAATCATGTGATAAAGGCGAGCGCTTCGCTTCTTCAGACTATTTCTGCTGCCTTCGTTCAATGTGCAAACGCCAAACCGTCCAATTATATATGTTGTTGCGTAACTTATTTACGGGTAGAGATAACGGATGTACCTGTCATCTCAGCCGGTTTAGGCAATTGCATCAGGTCAAGGATCGTTGGCGCGATATCTGCCAGGATTCCGCCTTCACGCAAAGTTACATTGGCATCCGTAACGATGAATGGAACCGGGTTCGTTGTATGAGCTGTGAACGGACGTCCTTTCTCATCGAACACCATATCCGCGTTACCATGATCCGCCGTGATCAGTACAACGCCGCCTTTGGCAAGTACTGCATCCACAACACGGCCCATGCACTCATCTGTTACTTCAACCGCTTTGATGGTAGGCTCCAGCATGCCGGAGTGTCCAACCATGTCAGGGTTAGCAAAGTTCAGAATGATGGCATCATGTTTGTCTGCTTCGATCTCGCGAACACATGCATCAGCTACTTCATACGCACTCATCTCTGGTTGCAGGTCATACGTTGCAACTTTTGGTGAGTTGATCAGTACACGAGTTTCGCCCGGAAGCTCCACATCACGACCACCGCTGAAGAAGAAGGTAACGTGCGGGTATTTCTCAGTTTCTGCAATACGCAGTTGTTTTTTATTGTTCTGTACAAGGACTTCACCCAGGGTGTTGTCGAGGTTCTTCGGCGAATAAGCCACATAACCTTCAACCGTCTCGCTGAACAAAGTCAAGCATACAAAGTGCAAGCCCACAGGGAACTTCGGACCACGATCAAAACCGCGGAAATCCTGGTTCGTGAATACTTGCGACAACTGGATCGCACGGTCAGGACGGAAGTTGAGGAAGATAACGGAATCGCCGCTCTCAACCAAACCTACCGGCTCACCATCCGCTTTAACGATAACCGTTGGTTCAACGAATTCATCAAATACGGATTTCTCATACGATTCTTCAACCGCTTTGAGTGGGTCAGTGTATTTTGGTCCATCTCCATAAACGATGGCACGGTATGATTTCTCAACCCGTTCCCAACGTTTGTCACGGTCCATCGCGTAATAGCGACCTTGAACCGTAGCGATTTTACCTACACCGACTTCTTCAATCTTAGCGATCAGTTTCTGCATGAAGTCTTTACCACTGTCTGGCATAACATCACGGCCATCCATGAAAGCATGAATATATACATCATTCATTCCTTCTTTTTTGGCCAGATCTAGCATAGCAAACAGGTGGTCGATGTGACTATGTACGCCGCCATCAGACAACAAGCCGTAGAGATGAAGTTTTTTGCCGCTTTGTTTCGCTTCACGAACGGCTTTGACAAGTGTTTCATTGTCGTAGAACTCGCCGTCACGAATGGATTTGGAGATACGGGTCAAATCCTGGTATACGATCCGGCCGGCACCAATGTTCAGGTGACCTACCTCGGAATTTCCCATTTGCCCTTCTGGCAAACCTACAGCTTCACCGCAAGCAGTGAGCGTTGTATGTGGGAATTGGCTCATGAAACGGTCATAGTTCGGTTTCTTGGCTTGCGCTACCGCATTGCCTTCCACCGTGTTACGCAGACCAAAGCCATCCATGATGATCAGTGCTACAGGTTTTGGAGCTGTCATCTTACTTCGCCCCCTCAACAAGCGCGATGAACGAAGCCGGCTGCAAGCTGGCACCGCCAACAAGTGCGCCGTCGATGTCGCTTTGTCCGAGGTATTCTGTTACGTTCTCTGGTTTAACACTGCCGCCGTATTGAATACGAACTGCATTCGCAACCGTCTCGTTGTACAGATCCTTCACCAGCGTACGAATGTAAGCAATAACTTCATTCGCATCTTGGGAAGTGGAGGATTTGCCTGTACCAATCGCCCAGATTGGCTCATAAGCGATAACAACTTGGGCCGCTTGCTCTGCAGACAGACCTGCAAAAGCAGCTACTGTTTGCACTTTGCATACGTCTTTTGTTTGGTTCGCTTCACGCTCTTCAAGCGTCTCACCAAGGCAGAAGATTGGAGTCAAACCGTGACGGAATGCTGCATGCAACTTTTTATTGACAGTCTCATCGGTTTCCGCAAAATATTGACGGCGCTCCGAGTGACCAATAATGACATAATCCACACCCAGGTCTTTCAGCATCACGCCGCTGATTTCACCTGTGAATGCACCGTTATCTTCAAAATGAAGATTTTGTGCACCAATTTTGATGTTTGTGCCTTTAACGGCTTCTACCAGGGATGGCAGATTTGTAAACGGTGCGCAGATTACAGTCTCTACGCCTTCAACTTCCGCTTTTCCTTTAACTTCCTGAATGAAGTCATTGGATTCGGAAACCGTTTTGAACATTTTCCAGTTACCTGCGATAATCGGTGTTCTCATGGGTTTCAACTCCTTCATGCTATAGGCTACTAAAACTTACTTGTCGTTCAATGCCACTACGCCTGGAAGTACTTTACCTTCCATGAACTCGAGCGATGCACCGCCACCTGTAGAGATGTGGTTCATCTTGTCAGCCAATTTGAACTTCTCAGCTGCTGCTGCGGAGTCACCGCCACCAATTACAGTGTAAGCTTCTGTCTCAGCGCAAGCTTCCGCTACTGCACGAGTACCGTGGGAGAATGGCTCGATTTCAAATACGCCCATTGGTCCGTTCCACACAACCAATTTGGAGTTTTTGATTACATCAGCATAGATCTCACGTGTTTTAGGACCGATGTCGATACCTTCCCAATCTGCTGGGATACCATCGATGTCAACGATTTGTGTGTTTGCTTTCGCACTGAAATCGTCAGATACTACGATATCTACCGGCAGGTAGAAGTTTTTGCCCAATTTTTTCGCTTTTTCGATAAAACCGAGAGCAACATCAAGTTTGGAATCATCCAGCAAGGATTGTCCAATTTCATGTCCTTGTGCTTTGAAGAACGTGTAAGTCAGACCGCCACCGATGATTACGTTGTCTGCAATGTTCAGCAGGTTGTCGATTACATCGATTTTGTCCTTAACTTTGGATCCACCAATGATAGCTGTGAAAGGACGCTCAGGGTTGGAAATTGCTTTACCCAACACTTCAAGTTCTTTCTCCATCAACAAACCGGACACTGCTGGAAGCAAGTGAGCGATTCCTTCAGTCGAAGCGTGTGCTCTGTGAGCCGCGCCAAACGCATCGTTAACGAAAACATCAGCCAGTTCAGCAAATTGTTTTGCCAGTTCCGGATCGTTTTTCTCTTCGCCTGCGTGGAAACGAACGTTTTCAAGCAACAATACGTCGCCGTTGTTCAGTTCAGCGATTTGAGCTTTAACAGCGTCACCAACGGAATCGTCAGCTTTAACAACTGTTTTACCAAGCAATTCAGACAAACGCTCAGCTGCTGGAGTCAAACGCAAGGATTCAACCACTTCGCCGTTAGGACGACCCATGTGGCTTGCCAAAATGACTTTAGCGCCTTTTTCAATCAAGAAGTTGATTGTAGGAAGCGTTGCACGAATACGTTTGTCATCTGTAATTTTACCATCTTCGAGCGGCACATTGAAATCTACACGGACAAAAGCCCGTTTTCCTGTCAATTCGATATCGCGTACACTTTTTTTGTTCATCTGTATTTCCTCCGCACCCATGTATTTGGTGGACCAATCAAGAGCTAAAATCCCTCGTCAATCCTGGTGTTTTTGAGAAATTTGCAAAATGTAGATATATAAAGAGCGGAAACAATATAGCATCTGTTTCCGCTCTATGTTATTACAGATATTACTTAATCATTTTTGCAAAGTGCTCCAAAGTGCGAACCAATTGTGCAGTGTAGGACATTTCATTGTCATACCAAGCTACAGTTTTAACCAATTGTTGGTCGCCAACAGTCAGAACTTTAGTTTGAGTTGCATCAAACAGGGAACCGAAAGTGATTCCTTGGATATCGGAAGATACGATTTCGTCTTCTGTGTATCCGAAAGTTTCTGGATCGGAAGCTTCTTGCATAGCTGCGTTAACTTCTTCAGCAGTTACTTTTTTGTTCAGAACAGTTACGAGCTCAGTCAGGGAACCAGTAGCTACTGGTACACGTTGAGCTGCACCATCAAGGATGCCTTGCAGTTCTGGGATTACCAGACCGATTGCTTTAGCAGCACCAGTTGTGTTAGGGATGATGTTTTCAGCTGCTGCGCGAGCACGACGGAAGTCACCTTTAGGGTGTGGAGCATCCAACGTGTTTTGGTCGCCAGTGTAAGCGTGAATTGTAGTCATCAAACCTTGAACGATTCCGAATTTGTCTTGCAGTGTTTTTGCCATAGGTGCCAGGCAGTTTGTTGTGCAAGATGCGCCGGAGATTACAGTTTCAGTACCGTCGAGGATTTCATGGTTTACGTTGTAAACGATGGTTTTCATGTCGCCAGTAGCTGGTGCGGAGATAACAACTTTCTTAGCTCCACCTTTCAAGTGTTTCTCAGCTGCTTCTTTAGTTGTGAAGAAACCAGTACATTCCAGAACGATATCTACGCCCAGGTCGCCCCAAGGAAGTTCTTCCGGGTTACGGTTAGCCAATACTTTAACTTCTTTGCCGTTCACTTTGAAGAAGCCATCGTGTACTTCAACATCGCCATCGAAGCGACCTTGAGTTGTATCATATTTGAGCAAATGAGCGAGCATTTTAGCGTCAGTCAAGTCGTTGATTGCTACTACCTCGATGCCTGCTACATTTTGAATACGGCGGAATGCCAAGCGTCCAATACGTCCAAAACCGTTAATACCTACTTTAATCATGAGTAAGTTCCTCCCAAGTTTTGATTAATTTTTTATGAAACTTATATATTCAAGACAGACGGTGAAGTCCGTCAAGACAACAATAGTTGTGATGCAAAGTAAAACCTTATTCCATTTCAGCAACGATGACTTCGGCAGCAGCCTCATCAATAATCAGAATATCTTCCTGACCAAATCGTAACACGGAATGTATAGCAGCAGCTTTGCTTTTGCCACCTGCAATTCCAATCACAACATCGGTTCGTTCAATATCCTGAAGTCGCATACCCAGTGTAAGCATGGTATGTACCACCTTACCCTGATCATTAAAGTAATAACCGAAAGATTCAGATACGGCCCCTTGCTCCTGAAGTTCATCTATAATCTCCGTCGCAAGTTTGCGTCTTTTGGCCATCTCTACGGCATCACCAATTCCATGAATAACAATCCGTGATTGCCTGATCAGCTGCAGAATCTCCTGAACACTAGGGTCCTGGATTAATGATTCATAGGCATGATCACTGAGCAAATCCGGTACATGCAGGAGTTTGTATTGCGCCCCTACCCGTTTTGCCATTGTGGATGCGATCGTATTAGCCTGAATTTCAAGGCTTTCTCCAAGTCCACCGCGTGCTGGTACGAACCAGACACCTTTGAGCGATGTTGGCGGATTTAGTTGTTCTGCGACTTCGGCCGTTGTTGAACCGCCAGTAACGGCGACAACGTCGTTGTCACTCATGATATTGCCGAGAGCCTTCGCTCCGGCTCTGCCCAGTTCCCTTTTGGCAAATGGAGAAACGTCCGAATCGCCAGGAACCACAACTACCTTTTGCAGACCGTATGCTTGCTTGATGCGCTCTTCCAGCTCGGATAATCCGAACAGCTCTTTGGCTACGGGCTCTAACTGCTGCAGCAAATCATACCCTGCCTCGCTGATCTTCATTCCTGCACTGTCAATTTCAATAAGTCCCTGAGCCTTTAACAGATCGGTCTCAGCCCTCAGAACCCGCTCGGTCATCTGCATGGAATTAGCTAACGTTCTCCGTCCGATCACATCCGATAACATGATCTGTTGCAGAATCGTATACCTCTTTTTCAAGATATCCATGAGATCAGGCAGAAGCTGCTTTTGTACTTCTAAAATCGTTCGCATGCTTTCCACTCCCGCAAGTTCTCGTTCTAAGCTCTCTTTCGTGGCCCTAAAACGTCCCGGGTTAACTTTTTAAGTCCCACGTCTATTCTACCTAAAACTGACGTGACATGCAAGTGTTTCAACGTGTTATTTCGACACGCATGCAGCGTTTGTACGCGCCTATTTTCACAATCCTAGACTTCCATGATCTAGGACTAGCTCACGCATACCATATATAGAAGAAACACATGAATTCAATCTACATATCGCTCACAATCACATTTCATACAGCATGTCCAAAACCTCTAATAGCATTTACTTAAATGCACTCTTTATCCACTCTTCTTCATCATGATCATTTTTAGGTTAATCCAAACCAATACCACAACGAACTGCTTGCAATTAAATATTTCATGAGCTATAATCATTATTGCTGTCACATAATGTGCGCCCGTGGTCCAATGGATATGACGTAGGCCTCCGAAGCCTGAGATCCAAGTTCGATTCTTGGCGGGCGCGCCATTTTTATTTAACAGCTCATAACCCATTTAACCAATGAAACCGGAAAGGTTTCTTTTTTTTGCAAGTTAGTTTGACTTTCTTTGACTTTTTGTTTGGAATTGTTTATTATGTGGGTAATACGGTAACAGTTTAAGTATAAACACCAATAACATTTACATTCCAAGGAGGTTTTTCACGTGAGTTTTATTCCAATGGTCGTTGAACAGAGCAACCGGGGTGAGCGCGCCTACGACATCTACTCCAGATTGCTGAAGGATCGTATTATTTTCCTTGGTAGCGATGTTAATGACGTAGTGGCTAATGCCATTATGGCACAGATGTTGTTCCTGGCTGCGGAAGATCCGGAGAAAGACATTCACTTATACATCAACAGCCCAGGCGGATCGATTACAGCCGGTATGGCGATTTACGATACAATGCAATTCATCAAACCGGATGTATCTACCATCTGTGTAGGTATGGCGGCTTCCATGGGTGCATTCTTGCTGAATGCCGGTGCAAAAGGTAAACGTTTTGCATTACCAAACAGTGAAATTATGATTCACCAACCACTTGGTGGTGCACAAGGTCAGGCTTCTGACATCGAAATCCGTGCTCGCCGCATCCTGAAAATGCGTGATACGTTGAACCGCATCATCTCTGAGCGTTCAGGTCAACCGCTGGAGCGGATTGAGAAAGATACAGATCGTGACTACTTCATGAGTGCTGCTGAAGCCGCCGATTACGGTATCATTGATAAAGTTATCGAAAACGTAGGATCACAAGGCATCTAAGTGTGACGTAGACCACGGTCTATGCGTTAACATAGTCAGCACCTAACGTAATCAGCAACATATAATTGTGTTGTCTATACGAGAAGAAGCCCTCATCATAATTATGATGAAGGCTTCTTTTTTCATTTTATAAGGAAGAAAACTTGAGAGTGCATAATAATGATTCTTTATTTGGTTCCATTTACATTACTGAAAGGTTCCGTGCCTTTAGGGAGAAGCTCTTTATACGTAAATGGCATTTCAGGGAATCCCTCTGCATACGCCGTATACTCATACAACTGGAAGAACACAACTACACCCGTTGGTGTCACATAGAAATCTTGATCTTTATTTAACCCTTTGTAACCGTCGAGGTACCCGCCGCGGGCTTTCAGTTGTTCACCCACTTTTTTACTCAACGTCTCGCGCATGGTTTTGTTATTTTGCAGCACATCATCTAACGTAAGCTCCTTACCTGTGTCCAGTGCAAAGGTGTGGCCCGTACGGTATGTCATACCATGAGCGCCAGCATAATCTTCGTATCGTTGTGTAATGAGTCCCAGCACGCCTTTTTCGTTGTACGTCACTATATAGGAGCTCTCAAATGCATATGGACGGTTGGCTGTTGCACCGCCGAATTCAGATGTCTGTTTCTTGAAGTCAGCTACATAAGCATCCACTTCGTCTTTCAGCACTTTGTTGATCGCCGCTTCAGCTTCTTTGCTGGCAAGTCCACTCACCTGCGGATATTGAACATCTACTTCAGCATTTTTTACAGTGACATTAACTGTTGCTGCTTTAATTTTAACGTTATTTTGTTTCACCTTGCTGAGTGTCAACGTTTTGGTTTTGGCATCCCAATTCCCCTGTACACCCAGATAATCTCTCATTGCTGAGAATGGAATATACAATCGACCCTGAATCAATTTCGCTTCCACCTGAGGGTAATAACCGTTAATATAAACGTTTGGCTGTCCATCCATCAGGCTAACGGTCATCGCATTGTTGGCTGCTGTTACCGTATATGACTTGGTTTTCGCATCATATTTCAGCGTTCCACCTGCCACATCTTTAACTGCCGTAAGAGATACCCAAGTTGAACCACCTTGAAGAAGTCCTTTTTGAGTCAGTGTTTTTCCACCCGACTTCAGGGTCACCTCAGCTGTGGTTGTCACTTTCGAGGATACCGATGCCGCCTGAACCGAACTGTCCTGCCACACCGAACCGCTACCTACAATAATTCCTGTTGCAAGCAACGCACTTGTCCATTTTTTCCATGATGTCATATATAAAACTCCTCTCTGAATTCACAATTAGGGATCATTGCGTATGTAATCCTGACCTGATCGCATATCTCATACGCTCACCTCTCTATTATAATTAACCCGATTTCGGAAAGGTTTACAGCTCGAGTTACAATGTTGATGAATATCAGTAGGAAAATATATGGGGATATGACCTTTTTGTCACGAACAACTATACAAAAAAGATACCAATATACAGCATTTCATGTTGCTTCAAAAAGGTACCCTTCTATATAACTTCATCAAAGTTTGCTTTTCCAACAAAAAAAGACTCTGTCCACAGGACAAAGTCTTTGTCATTATTTCGTTGTACCCTTCAAATGACACTTAAAAAGGTTCTTGAGTTTACAATCCTTAGTTCGATCTTGTTTATTTCATTTCATACGTGATATTCAGAATTGTACTTACTTTAACCTGGCCTGTTTCAATCTCAGTACCACCTGCTGTATCTTGTGCTTTGGACATCAACGCCTCGCTTGCATAGAATACAGGCACATCGGCATCACCTTGGCTCACGGAAAGAACAGCACCCAGTTGACGTTTAACTGCTTTTGCAATGGCGCCCGCTTTCACATCTGCATTGGCAACAGCTTTTTCAATCACTTGGGATTCATAACTTTCCGGATTTTCTACAGTAAAGCGTACGTTTTCAATATTGTTGGCACCCGCACCCGAAGCAGCATCGAGCAACTCGCCAATCTTGTCCATTTGACGATATGTGACTGTCAGCGTATGATGCGCTGTATATCCTTTAATTTGTTGTCCGTCTTTTTCGCTATACGTATAGTTGGGTTGTACAGAGAACTGACTCGTTTGAATGTCGTCTGCACTGATCTTCCACGTATTCTTAAGCAAGTTGGATACTTTTTGAACTTTGGCAGCATTCGCTTTTTGAGCAGATGCAGCTGTCTCTGCAGTACTGTTCACACCAATAGACAGATACGCGATATCAGGCTTCACCTGAATCTCACCTTTACCCACAACATTAATCACATTCTGTTGTACTCCCTGAACCTCTGCAGCGTAAGCATAGTTACCTGGTGCAACCCATGCTGTTCCTCCAACAAGCAATGTACTTGCCACCAGCACCGCACCAAACGGTTTCATCCATTGTTTACCCATCACGATAGCCTCCTTATGTGTTAACATCTCAAACTTTAAACGATTTGATACCTTAACAGACGGGACAAATTCCATAATGTTGCACTTGACGATAGCAAATACGTCAATAACGCAAAAAAGCCCCTTTCGGGACTTCTTCATTGGATTGATCATATCTTATTGGTTTTCGAGCTCTTCCTTGCTTACCAGACTAACTAAAGCGTTTACAGCCTGTTCGGCATCCGCGCCCTCTGCACTAATCTGAATTTCCGTACCTGTGCTAATTGCAAGGCTCATGATCCCCATGATACTTTTTGCATTAACTTTTTTGTCGTCCTTCTCGACGAACACTTCAGACGAGTACTTATTCGCTTCTTGAACGAACAGTGCAGCAGGTCTGGCATGGAGACCCGTTTTCAAACGGACAACTACCGGGTGCTTTGTCATGGAAACTTACCCCCTATTATGAAATCTGGACATTAAATACACAATTATATTTAAACAACATTATACCATTAACCCGTGCAGGACACTAGAAGAAAAAACTCAGGGTGCTTTGGAGGACATTATCTTGCCCTAATTTCATCTTTTGCACAGCGCATCCAATGACCTAAGTGAGTCTCCCAGATCCTTAACGGTTGACTTTCCCGACCTTTCTGTTCAGCAGAAACAGCGGACCTTGTTACTTTACCCTACTCCGTCTTAACCATAACGTTCTGTGCGTACTTTCTCAGCCAGCTCATCAATTTTACGAAGCCGATGGTTCACTCCCGACTTGCTGACTGTACCTTTAAGGAGCTCGCCAACTTCCTTCAAGTTGATATCCGGATGAGCGAGTCGAACCTCCGCCACTTCGCGAAGTTTCTCAGGCAAAGATTCCAGACCAACTTCCTTTTGTAACAACCGGATATTATCGATTTGTCTTACCGCCGCTCCAATCGTTTTGTTCAGGTTGGCGGTCTCACAATTGACAATCCGGTTAACGGAGTTACGCATGTCTCGCATAATTCGTACATCTTCAAACTTGAACAAGGCCTGATGAGCACCAATGATGCTGAGCAGCTCAATGATTTTCTCGCCTTCCTTAATGTATAGGATGAATCCTTTTTTCCGTTCTATACACCGGGCATTCAGATGAAATTCATTGGCCAGGTCAACCAGTGCCTGACAGTGCTCTTCATACATAGACGCAATCTCCAGATGGTACGAGGAACCTTCCGGATTATTAACCGATCCACCGGCCAGAAATGCACCGCGAAGATAGGCCCGTTTACAACAGTTTTGCTGAAACAATTCCGTACTGATCCCTGGGGTAAAGAGAAAGCCCTCAGATACAATATGAAGACTATTGAGAATCTCCTGTACCATGGTTGGAATACGAACAATATATACATTGTTCTTTTTCAGCCGCATTTTTTTGCGGACCAGTAATTCCGTATGCACTTGAAAATGCTTTTTAAGCAGAGAGTATGCCCGTCTTGCAATCGCGGCATTCTCCGTCGAAATATCCAAGATCACTTTTTTATTCGATAACTGCACTGCACCAAGCATACGGATGAGGGCTGAAAGTTCCGCCTTTTCGCAGCACGGTTCGCTCTCGATCATGGTTAATTCTTTTTTGGTCTGTGCTGCAAACGACATGGGACTTCACCTCTTCCGTAACATCCAATTTTGTACCAGTTGGTAGATGTGATGACTTAACTTGTCAGCATCATGACGCAGATAGGTTTTGAACAGAACAAGGGTATCTGCAACCACCTGATAGCCGGCACTTTCGAGTACATTCATATCCAGTACAACCGGTTTTGCTCCTTTTTCCGCATACTTATTTTGCACTTGCAGCGGAATATCACCATTATTTACGATAACATAGTCGAAGAGCTGATGACCTATATGCTCGTGTACCGCCTTAAGGTGGTCACTTACCGTATAGTTATCTGTTTCTCCCGGCTGTGTCATCACATTACAGATAAACATCTTCACCGCATCAGCCTCTACCACAGCTTCTGCAAGCTTAGGTACGAGTAAATTGGGAAGGATGCTTGTATAGAGGCTGCCTGGCCCGATTAGAATAGCATCAGCTTGACGAATGGCCTCTACTGCCTCTGGCAACGGCTCCACGTGATCCGGTTCAAGGAAAACACGTTTGATGCGTCCACCCGCCTCAGGGATTTTGGACTCACCTGTAATAATTGTCCCATCTTCCATCTCGGCATGCAACACAACGGCCTGGCCTGCGGCTGGCAATACCTCACCTCGAACGGCAAACACGCGGCTAAGCTCCCGCACTGCGGTCACAAAGTCGCCCGAAATATCCGTCATTGCAGCCAAAATCAAATTTCCCAAGCTGTGGCCTGCAAGCCCCGCGCCTGTATTGAAACGGTACTTCAACATATCTGAAAGCAATGGTTCTACATCAGCCAGTGCCGTAAGCACGTTGCGAATGTCGCCCGGAGGCGGCATCTGTAGCTCATTGCGCAGGATGCCTGAACTTCCACCGTCATCTGCAACTGTGACGATGGCCGTGATATCCAGCGGCTTCTCTTTCAAACCGCGCAGCATCACGGATAATCCGGTTCCGCCGCCCATTACAACTATTCTCGGACGTTCTCTTCGTGGTCCGGCCTCTTTCATCCCTTCACCCTCTTCAATGACGGTCCCGGTCAGCGTCGCGATGGCTCACGGTAACAGCTTCTGTCTCGCTGCTTCCCAACATCTTGCCCAAATATTCCGATATTGCTACCGAACGATGCTTGCCTCCGGTACAGCCGATTCCAATAATAACCTGGCTTTTGCCTTCCTTCCGGTATTGCGGAATCAGGAAATGCAGCATATCCAGCAGCTTGGTCAGAAACGCCTGTGTCTCTGGCCATTTCATAACATATTCATACACATCACTATTCTGTCCCGTATTCGGTCGCAAATGATCAATATAATGCGGATTCGGTAAAAAACGTACATCAAACACCAGATCAGCATCAATCGGAATCCCATACTTGAATCCAAACGACGTAATATTCACCGACAGCATTTGGCTTTCCAGATGAGAAAAACGGGATATGATGCGTTCTTTCAGTTGAGCAGGCTTCATTGTACTTGTATTCAGTACCTGAGTCGCAGAGTTTTTGAGTTCCTCCAACATCTTGCGTTCCAGTCGGATGCCGTCCAGCGGCATGCCCTCAGGAGCCAGAGGATGTCTGCGCCTGCTTTCTTTGTAACGCTGAACAAGTACAGAATCTGTAGCATCCAGGAATAAAATCTCGCAATGAATGGTAAAATGATCTTTAATATAGTTCAAAGACTCGGACAGAGCCGTAAAGAATTCACGCCCGCGCAGATCGATAACCAATGCAACCTTACCAATCTTGCCGTTTGACTGTTCAATTAGTTCCGCAAATTTTGGAATCAATACCGGCGGCAGATTATCCACACAGAAGAAACCCAGATCCTCCAGGCTTTGTACTGCAATGGTTTTACCTGCTCCGGACATGCCCGTAATGATAATGAGCGTGGCGCCTGTGCCTGGTGATCCTTCACCTTCAAGCATAAATGTCCCCTCCTTATCATATTGCTGTCTTCATATATTGTTACGAGGATACTAGGAACGCAAGAGAAGACCTGCTGCACCCACAATACCTGCATTATTACCAAGTGTAGCTTCCAGAATCTGAACCCCATCTTGCAACGGTTCTGGCGTCAGCTTAGCAAACACAGTACGGATTTCATCAAACAAGAAATTGCCCGCTTTGGATACGCCACCACCGATGATGAACATCTCCGGGTTAATGACAGCTGCTACAGTAGCCATGGACTTGCCCAGGTAAAAGGCCGCACGATTCACAATGCGCTGTGCCACTTCATCGCCTGCCTTGGCAGCATCAAATACTTCTTTGGCTGCAATCTTGTCGACGAGTGCCAGTGACGTATGATCCCCGCGCTCTACGGCATCCTTTGCCATACGGATAATACCCGTTGCAGACGATACTGTTTCTACACATCCCATTTTACCACAACCGCATTTGATGGCTTCCAGATCAGGTACAACACTGATATGACCCAGTTCTCCCGCCATACCGGAGAAACCCTGATAAATGTTACCATTCAGGATCAAGCCTCCGCCAACACCCGTACCGAGTGTATAACATACGCAGTTGTCTACGCCTTTGCCGGCACCTGCCCAGACTTCACCCAGTGCAGCCACGTTTGCATCGTTATCTATTTTGATTGGCTTGCCCAGACGTTCTTCCAGAATCGAACGAATGGCCACATTCCGAAATCCGATGTTAGGGGCATGAACGATAATTCCCTCGCGTACATTCGTGAAACCGGCCACTCCAGCACCTACACCCTCAAGCTGTTCCCAACTGTAAGGTGATTCGGCTACGATATGTCGGACATACTTCTCGATGTTGGCGATGACCGTGTCTACGCCCTTATCCACTTCAGTCGGTCCTTCATACGTATGCATTAGCTGACCTTGTTCATCGCATATACCGACCTTGATTGCTGTTCCGCCGAGATCGACCCCAACGTAGATTTTCTCAGACATGCTGCAAGCCACCTTTATCTATCTAAAATAGTTTAAGTCCTACGTACCAACTATAATTGAAGGATACGCCTGGGTCAAGACGATAAGACCTCTAGTACCTCCTGCTCCGCCGGGGTTGTGAACCACATCACGCACCGTTTTTGAATACGTATACATCCTCATTACCTTCATTTATAAACGCACGCTTTATTCCTTCCTCCCCATAACAGAGGAAGCCTCAACTCATGATATTGCATCTTCACTCGTTCCATTCATAAAAGATCAACATCGTCCCCTCATATAGGTGACTCATCTTATGCACCCCGCCACCTGTCATTCTTACGCAGAAAGCTATCTAATGACGGTATTGCGAACAAAAAAAGAGCCTTCCATCCACAGGAAGGCTCCCTTACTTTTATGAAAATCTGAAATTGTAGAAATTGGGCTGACTCAGTTGATTTTTCTACGTTATAACTTCGTTTCCACACGTACCGGCTCTTCCGTCTTCTCCATCTTGTTCACATCCAGAATATCGAGCAGGAAGACAAAGATCGGAATACCAATGATCAGTCCCCAGATCCCCAGAAAGTGTTGCGACAGAATTAGTACGATAAAGGTGTAGAACATTGGCAATTTGGTCTTGTGTGCCATCAGTTTTGGATTCAGGAAGTACGTCTCCAAAGCATGAATAACAATAATCATGATGATCACAATAATGCTTAATTTCAGTCCACCCATCTGATATCCGATCAGACAGAGCGGTACAAGTGAGATGATAACCCCCGCAACGGGAACCAGACTAAGCATGAACACCAGAATGGTCAGAGCGAACAGATACGGGAAACCCAGAATCCATAAGCCCAGTATCGTCAGTACCGTATTAAACACCGCAATAAGAAGCTGTGCCTCAATGACTTTACCAAAAGAAGATACGAACTTGTCTCCCAGATAAGCAACTTCATTGTAGAACCATCCAATTTTACTTGTTTTGAACTTGGACGTGAACTTGGATATCTCCTGCTTCTGCAACAAGAAGAACAGACTCAGAATGATGACGAGCAGAATAAATTCCAGCCATTTGCTCAAAGCGAAAATATATTTCAATGCATCATTGGTGTAATTTTTAATATCGAAGGATTGAAGATAACCCGCAATTTTGGACGCAAAATTATCACCGTCTGCACTATCCAGAAATTTCATAATCTCGTTTGTCAACTGAACGACCTGATCCACGATCCGTGGTGAATATCTGGAAATGCCGAGCACAATGACTGCGATCACAATCATATAGAGTAGGATGACTACAACTTTATAATTGATTGGAAACAACCGATTTAAACCACCTGTAATGAAATGCTGTAACCTGTTCATGACATACGTCACCAGGAACAACAGCAGAATCATGTGCAGCATACTCCCCATACTGAACAAAATTAAACAGAACAAGAGCAGGATCAAAAATCGTCTCACTGTCGCATTCTGTAACCAATCTTTTATCATTTCCCCCAAAATCTTCACCTCACAGCTAATATGCCCTATATGTATACGATCTCATGCCCACTGTAGTTTCAAAAAAAGAGAAGCCTTCCGGCTTCTCTCATTTCATGAGACTTCCCGTTGTCTCTTATTCCCAGCATATGCCTAACCTCACGCATGTAATGCTTATTTATCCAACGTTTCGCTCCAATCATGGACAATGCTTCCTTCAAGGAACTTCTCACAATCCATCGCAGCCATACATCCTGATCCTGCAGCCGTAATAGCTTGACGATACTTCGTATCTTGAACATCACCACAGGCAAATACACCTGGAATATTGGTCTCCGTTGTTCCCGGTTTAACGACAACATAGCCATGTTCGTCCAGTGCAATCGCATTACCCAGGAATCCGGTATTCGGTGTGTGACCAATGGCAACGAATACGCCATCTGCTTCAAGCAACTCTTCCTGCCCCGTCTCGTTGTTGCGCACTTTCAGCCCTTTGACACCCAAAGCTTCTGGTACGACCTCGAGTGGAGTACGGTTCAACGCCCACTTCACCTTTTCATTGCTGCGAGCCCGATCCTGCATAATCTTGGATGCACGTAATTCATCCCGGCGGTGAACCAATGTCACGTCTGTTGCAAAACGAGTCAGGAAACTCGCTTCCTCCATCGCGGAGTCTCCACCGCCCACGACCACGATTTTTTTGCCTCGGAAGAAGAAGCCGTCACATGTCGCGCATGTACTTACACCACGTCCCACATTTTCCTGCTCGCCCGGAATACCGAGATAACGAGCGGAAGCACCTGTGGAGATAATGATCGATTCAGCTTCCAGTTCACCGATTCCTCCAACTTTGACCTTGAAGGGCGGTTTGCTGAAATCAACCTCTTCCACCCAACCGTTTTTGAATTCCGCTCCAAAACGTTCAGCTTGCTTACGCATGTTGTCCATCAGTTCCGGACCCATGATACCTTGCGGGAAACCGGGGAAATTCTCAACTTCCGTTGTCGTCGTCAATTGACCACCCGGCTGAAGACCTTCGATAACCAGTGGTTTCAGATTAGCACGAGCCAGATATATCGCTGCTGTCAGACCCGCAGGTCCCGTTCCGATCACAATCGTTCTGTATTTAGACATATAGATACAGCCTCCTTAATTAAGGTGAGAATGTGTTGTACTAGCGATGAACTTGCCAAGATGATATCCTACAGGCGTTTACAAAGCCCATTCGTTAAGTTTACCCGTTTTCCCGGTTGTTGTATCCTTCACCTGTTGATGTCTTTCTGAAAACGAGTTGAAGCGAACTTTCTATACTAGTGGTGGCTTGCTGTTACAAACCGAATGAATCTGTTTAGCATACTTGCTAACCGTTGATGCCGATATCCCATACCGCTCAGCAATGCTTTGATAGGTAACGGGCCGACTGTGATTCTTCGCTGCCAAATATTCAAGTCCTGCAGCCCAACCCTCAATCTGCTTCGTACCCGGAACTTCCGGATGTACCCGGGATACATAATCCGTCCAGAGCCGTTCCATCTCTTGCTGCAACTCAGCCTTTGCTTCAGACATCTGTAACGCACGATCAACAACCGCCTGCCAATGGGAGGTTGAACTAGTGTCCGATTGTTCTGATGTGGATTGAACCTTCCCAATAGACTTCAAGGCTACAGGAGAAAAGGGTCGAACCACCTGAGTATTCCGATCCTCATGTTCAGCCGATTTCAATCCGTTCAGTACAGTTTGTGCTACCTCAAGCAGATCCTGTTCTTCTCCAGGCTCTTCAATAAAGGATTGCAGAGCCTGTTGCACCTCATAGTCACCGATCATCCCAAGCGCATGAATAACCTGTAGCTTGGTTGCCCGATCACCATGACGCAATGCCCAGAAGAAGGATGAGCGAATCAGTGGATCATTCTTCATTTCTTCAGGTATGCCACTACCGTAGTTCTCCCACTGTCTGAATTGCTCATCAAATGGCAGATGATAGTGATAGCTCAGCTTCTCTGGCTCTTGCTCGCCTTGTTTTACAGCCTCAAGACCTGACAGATAATACCGGGATACTTCGGAACCCGGATCAAGCTTGGACACATGATGCCATAAACGCTCAGCAGCATCATAACGTTCTGTATTATAAGCCGCCACTGCTGCATAGTGAGCAAGTGCCGGATCAGCAGCTGTCTCTTCGTCCTTGAGCAAACGCCGGAAGTGAACATAAGCCGTATCGTGTTGGCCCAGAATTCCCATCGTTGTCGCCAGTTTGTAGACTTGTTCGTGCTGGAAGGGCACGATGACCCGCAATTTTTTGATCAGAAGCAGCACTTGATCAGCCCGGTTCTCATTTTGATGGAAAATGGCCAAATTACAGAGTGCATGCAGATTACCTGGTTCCTGTTCAAGCACTTCGGCAATGGTCTCTTTTGCTTTGGGAAACAGACCCATATAATAGTAGGCGAGTGCCAGATTGTTACGGGCAGCCAAGTAATCAGGATAATCAGAAGACATGCCTTCGAGCAATTCAGCAGCCTGTGCAAATTTTCCTTCTTCCAGCAGTTCCCGTGCCTGATCGTGCTCCACTACACCTTTGCGTGATTTGATTCGATTCAGTTTGGTCGGACGATCCAGCTCATAATACAGAAGCTCCATCATCTCTTCGGCTTCCGTCATGAACTGACCTTGAGTGTCCTCCTCCAGATAGGTAACAAGTGCTTGCTCGGCTTCCTCAAACCGATCCATATTTGCATAATTGTTCGCCATATAAAAATAACATTCCGTCATCGACGGATCTACCACTTCCAGCACGTTAGCCAGAATGGCATTGGAGGCTTCGTAATCCCCCTTCTCCGATAATATACCCGCCATATTACAATGATTTACCGGATTTTCCGGTTCGTATTCAACAGCTTTGCGAAAATATTTTAATGCCTTGTCGACATGATTACGGTCCAGCGAGCGGACAGCTCTTTCAAAGAAGAAAGAAGCATCCAAGTGAATCGGTATAATATTGGCAAGGTGTCCCTCAGCCCGCACTAGCTTGCCCTTCATCTTCCAAGGCACCTCCTCTTTGCATTTCATTCATACTCTTCAGTATACCACATCTTAAGGCCCACTTCTCAATATGTAGTTTCATGTCGTTTATGAAAAAAATGCAAAAGAAGATGATATTCCATTTTGCGGAAACCTATCACCTTGGAGCGTTGTTTATTCAAAGGAAAACCATGTTTACCTAGAGACTCCTACACTCACTTACCATAGGCTCTCTTTGCAGTATTGCATTAGTCTATTCTTGTCGGTTACGCGGCATCTAACTGGATTCGGTCCGGTTATACTAATACGAGTGTAGTCTATGGTATTATTATCCTTATTGTCCTTTTTAGTGGTTTATCTCCATTAAAAATCAAACAACGTATATTAGCTCTGACGGTCAGCCTCTTTTTCGAGTATGTAATAAAAAATAAATATTTTAAGGGGATGTTATATTGAGAATCTCAAAGATAAAACCACTTATATTCATCTTAATATGCTTGTTTGCTTTGAATGGATGTTCAAAAGATATAGAAAACATAGAAAATAAGTTCACATTAGAGGATGTACTGAGCGCGCTCGAGTCTCAAGAACTGGATTTAGTGTCCTTTGGTATCACCGGGTATCCTTTGAAATTAAATGATGTTGTACCTGAGGTGTACTCCGTTGAAGTGCCTGTGGAAGAAGAACCATATAGCCCTGAATTTATACATTTTTATATTTTCAATTCAGAAAAGGGTCGCATCAACGGGACAAAAGAATTCAATAAACACATGGAAAGCGCCCAATTTACAACATTCCCTTTTCTATATGAGAAAGGAAATGTTTTTATCGTTTACTGGAGCAAAACCAAAGATGATCCTCTGTTCACTAAACCAATCGAAACTGCGTTAGAGCAACTGAAATGATCATAGTTCATACATTACTGGAGCTGGACAGTGGGAATATCATTTTAGAACGTTAATTGCAGTCATTCGTCGTTCGTAAAAAAAGAAGACCGAGCATTTGGGCTCGGTCTTCTAACTATTATGGCTTAAATATTTAATAAATCTAGATCTTCGACGCTATCGAAGGAGAAAGTGAAATTTGAATGGTTTTATCAAACGGCGTCATGAAATTGACCAGCACAACCTTACACTTGTCCGGCAGTTTTGCCTCACGTACCGTTGCCGCCAGATGCCCCAGCTCGCCTCCGGTGATCTCCAGCCAGTCTTCTCCGCAGGTATAGCGTAATGTACCGCTTTTCCACAAATAGTGACCCTCACTCGTTTCAATCGCGTCCTCACAGGTCAGTTCACCTTCGCTTCCGAATACAAAGGATAACTGCATCATAATGTCCTCCGGTTCCTGTCCAGATAGATGCATGTTCCATCCGTTTTCCGTTGGCTGTAATTCTGCTCCTACACGGAATGTCTGCTCATGAGTAAGCTGACGACTCTGATGAGGTAACAAATACCATGGACTTATATCTGATGCAGCCGATTCTGGCAGCAGGTTCGCAGGGATTGGGCCGTAATAACCTTTTTTCTGCTCACCAGTTAGTCGATAGCCTTCGGACAGCCTCGTCATTTGCTGCATAGGTACATACCCTGGATTAAAGTAAGAGGCCAGTTGCACAGCCAGCAGGCGCACCTTGCCATGACGAAGCGCGAAGAAAGAAGGAACTTCTGTCATCACAGTCACACTTGTAGCACCATCCCGAATTCGGGCTACCGGAGCACCAAAATCCGTATGCATCCGACTGTGCGAAATACGACCGTGATGCCCTACTGCGTCCATCTTCTCCAGATATTCTCCCCGTACAAAATGTTCATTCAGCATGACCTCATACTGTTCCGGTAATGCATCACGTGTGTCATTGGTCTGTTGAAGCTCCGGCTCAAGCATTAATCGAATGAGCGTATTCACCGAACATACTCCCGGATCTGTCAATGTATCTCCAGCCCAGGCTGCCATACCGGCTAAGAGTGGATCACCGTCCAGCCGAGCCAAAATGGCATAAGGCAGATAATAAGGTGACAGATCATGAACACTGCCCAGATCCTGTCGCCCTGAATAATCCGTAACAATTTCACCCGTTGGATGGACCAGATACACCATCATGCGGAGATTAAGCCTCACTGGTTCCAGCAGTTCAGGACGATTGAGCAGGCGCGCAGCATGAATTAACATGATGTCGCTAACTGCGCTGTATATCCCATTGCTCCGTTCTGTCCACTCCCCATCAGGTGTAATATCCATGCCTTCATCCATCCACTGCTCTGCGCGCTGCACAGCTTCCTCCAGATCAAATATTTCATGCAGGAAACCAAGCGCCGCGCATAGCACCCAGCGATGATTGGGCGTATGACAACCTCCCGTAAGCATGGTTGGGATTGTCCGTTCCAGAAACAGCCTCATATTGTTCAATACAGGTTGAAGCGGCTCCCATTCTTGTTGCTGAAGAAGCTGATACAACTGTGAATACCCTACAACGACAAATGCAGTATCTGGAGGGGAATGGTAATTGGTCCAGCCAGGCGATATTGAACCGTCTTCATGCTGGAAGCGGAGTACAAATTCCGTAGCTAACAGCAGTCGATTTAACAACGATTCATCCCGGTAATAGATAGAGTCCGGATTGGAGAGCGCAGCTCCCCAGTAACACATATCCGTGGGCGTTCCAGTCGTATGGTTGACCCAGGCAACACCTGTGAAGGGATCAATTGTCCCTCCATAGTAACGGCTTTCCGGGTCAAGCATCTGCCGGGATATGCCTCTTTCTACCGCTCTGTCATTACTGTCCACCAGTTGTTTGTACATGTGCAGTCCCCTCCATACCAATGCATTCTCCCGATGTGCGGAGTATGTTGCTTCAGTGCCTTCAATTCAGACCGGAAGCCTACTCATACCGCCCGTAGGTGAGTTCATTTTTCTCGTCAGTATATATCATATTTCTACAAAAGTCGCTAGAAAACCTGTGCTTGTTTTACTACATATTTATGGGTCTCCGTCACTGAGAAAACAGTCGTTAAACACATGCTGTGAACATGCAAACTGTTTCCCACATCACCGCGCCTACTCTGTCACTCCAAGCTTCTTCATTAGCAAGTCATGACTCTCATGAATCTCTTCTGCCTTACAGGCAGACTTCAACTCATACACCTTCACCTGTGCCCGGCGAATCATCGGCAGATAGGCATCATAGAAGTTCATATCCTTACTGTGTACATACGGGCACCAGTGATCCGAGAGACCAAGCGTCTCATGGATATGGACCCCTACGATATCATCCATCAGGCCCCGCATTTCTCCCACACTGTCATAAAGGCCCATTCGGTCCATCATTATGGCATGACCGGTATCGTACCAGATACCAACCGGAGCCCCTTTGAGGGCCGTGATGATGGTCTTGGCTTCGGCAAGGGTAGGAATCTGTTGTGGTCGGGATCTTGTCTCGATGCCAAAACGAACATCCAGACCTTTAGCTGCCGCCCGATTGCATACCTCATCCAGACTGGCGATAATTTTCTCCACATACCCTGAACTGAGGGCTTCCCGCCGCTCCATCAATTCAGCCCATTTGCTCCGATACTTCGGTGAGTCCGGACCTTCCTCGTTATAGATCTTTCCAAGGTCTTTGCTGATATCCTCAGGAAAAGGTACCTCTCCCGGGTGTACAACAACAGCTTCTCCACCATAACGTTGGGCATATTCAGCTGACTCTACCAGCAATTCGATCGCCCGTTTACGTTTCACTTCATCTTCGAAGCCGAGCAAGATGGAATCCGTACCGTAGTCTGGATCAGGGTCATGTGGAAAGGTGTTGTGGACACTAGAAATTCCGATCTCTCCACGCTCAATCATGGGCTCAATCGTCGTAAGCATCTCCTTCGTCACATTATAATTGAGCTCCACCCGACGAAAGCCGAGATCCGCAATCTCCTGAATCATATCTTCCCCTATGGGATGTTTCCTGATGTTCCAACATGTCGAGAATGAGTATTCGCCCTTGTCTTCTCCCTGCATATTCATTTCCTTCTCCTTCCCCTGATATCAGTTCTTGTGTGTACGGGAATCACCCAACATTATCCTTTAACCGCTCCCAGCATCGCACCGCTGACGAAATACTTTTGCAACCATGGATATACCAGTAGGATAGGTACTGTTGCGAACACGACCGTTGCAGCCTTAAGACTCTCTGGAGTTAATCTGGTCCGGTTGGCACCTTCCATTAATGTAAGCTCACTAACCATGTTGTTCTGTACCATTTGATAGAGCTTTAGTTGAAGTGGATATAGCTTCGGATCCGTGATGTACATCAGGGAATCCTGAAAACCATTCCAGCGTCCAACCGCATAGAACAAACTGAGTGTAGCGATTACTGGCATGGATAATGGCAGAATAATTTTAAAGAGCGTGTGTACATGTGAGCTTCCGTCGATCTCAGCCGATTCTTCTAAGCTCTCCGGTATCCCACGGAAGAAGGAGATCAGGATAATCAAGTTAAACGGACTCACTAATCCTGGTAGAATCAAAGCCCAAACGGAATTCAGCAAATGTAGGTCACGAATCAGCAAATATTCGGGAATAATCCCTCCGCTGAAGAACATGGTGATGATGATGACGTACATAAACATTTTGCGACCTTTTAATTTTTTCTTCGTGAGCGGGTACGCTGCAGCAATGGTAAACAACATGCACAGCGCTGTCGTAGCTATCGTAAGAACCGTGGTGAAGCCTAGTGAATAGATCATGGAATGATCCGAAAATACTTGCCCATATGCATCCCAGTTAAATTCCTTTGGGAAGATGGTTACTTCACCTGATGTAATGGCCCGGTTCGAACTTAGCGATATCGCAATCGTGTGCAGAAACGGAGCAAGACAGAATATAACAAATAAGGTGATAAAGGAGACATTGACAATATCAAAAATCCGGTTCGAGGTGCGGTCACTCATCTGCGCACAACTCCTTTACTGATGGTCTATACGTTCAACAAACCAAATGTAACAAATTTTATTATTTTCCTAAAATTATAGTATTCCTTCACCGGTTGTTTTCTTCGAGATATAGTTTGAGCCGAGTACAAAGATCAATCCGACAACAGCCTGGAATAAGCCGACAACCGTTGCAAGTGTATACTGTCCAGACTGTATACCCATTCTGTATACAAAGGTACTGAGTACATCGGAATATTCACGAACAGCCGTATTACCAATAACATAAGGCCGGTCAAAACCGATGCTGACCATATTTCCGAGATTAAGGATAAGCAAGGTTACAATGGTTGGTTTAATACTTGGCAGTGTAATATGCCAGATTCTCTTCAGCCGCGTTGCACCATCAATCTCAGCTGCTTCGAACAATTCCTTGTTAACGCCGGTTAATGCAGCCAGATATAGAATGGTTCCCCACCCAGCACTTTGCCACACACCTGTGAACAGGTAAGTAACAAGCCAAGGGTTTTTCTCTGTCAAAAACGGAATTGAATTTAGGCCCATACTTTCCAGAATACCGTTTACCATACCGGATTGATTACCAAACAATTGGTATACAATTCCCCCGATGATAACCCAGGAGATAAAGTGAGGAATGTACAAAATGGTCTGTGAAATTTTCTTAAACCATTTAAACCTTACCTCATAGAGCATAATGGCCAGAATGATTGGAGCAGGGAATGAAACGATCAGATCAAGAAAATTCAGCATAAATGTGTTACGTAGCGTAGTGTAGAAGTCCGGCATTGCAAATACCTCGCGAAAAGCATCAAAACCGATCCATTCACTACCGTTAATACCTTGAAACAGGTTAAAGTCTTTAAAAGCGATCTGCACACCGTACATTGGTCCGTATCGGAAAATGATAAAATAAATAAGGGGTAGTGAAATTAGCGCATACAGTTGCCAGTATCTCTTCAAGTATGTGGTCATGTCTCTCTCTCCTCCTCACAAACGAAGAAACGCTATGCCGCCATCCAAGAGACGGCACAGGCTTCATCGAAACACTTCAATTTACACACATTTTGTTCAAACTTATTGTTCAGCAGCTTCCAATTCTTTTTTCAGCTCTGTTCCACCCAAGGACATGTAGTCAGCCATTTCTTTTTCAAATACAGCATCGAATTCTTCAGGTTTTGCCATCGCTGTTTTTACGATAATAACGTCCAATTTATCTGTCAGTGCTGTGCTATACTTCATCTCTGTCTGAATTGGCTTGCTGAAGACAATTGGTCCAACAGTATCTGTGTTTGCAACTTCAAGTGCTTTTTTCAAAATTTCCTGATTCGCTGGAGGGAATCCCATGATCCAAGCTTTTTCATTTTGTGCTTGATCACCAAGGTTTTTACCGTTCGAAATAATTGCGGTATCTCCTGCATTGAACAGACGATCTTTTGCTTCTTGAGTAGCGTCTGCTTTAGCAACCGGAATGCCGTCTACCAGATCATAGTTCTCGCCTTCCACACCATCATAAATGGCAGTGAGGTTTTTATCGGAAGCCATCCAATCCAGATATTTAATTGCTTCTGCCGCACGTTCGCTGCTCTTCGGAATCATGATGTACATACCATTCGAACCATAACGAGACTTGATATGTTTTCCATCAGCATTCGCATTGGTGTATGCATCGAGCGGAGCCAAGTTGCTGTCCGGTTTGTTTGTTTTCAACAGATCATAAGATCCATCTGGCCAGAAAATAGAGTCCACATCTTCAGAGAAGAAACCAGTATTTCCATTTGCAACGTCTTTGTTTAACTGGGTTTTATCCTTATCCAAGCTGAAATCCTTACTGATCAATCCTTCGTTGTATAGCTTGTTCAAGAACTGCATGGATTCTTTGAATCCTTCATGCAGAGGCAGTTCATAGCGTTGAGCATAAGTCTTATCACCAGCGATTGGCTTAATGAAAGAATAGATGAGTGGTTCATAGGAAGCTGGTGCAAGCGCAAAACCCATAGGAATGTTTTGACTTCCCACATTGCCAGGATCTTTTTCTTTAAAAGCTTTCACTGTGTTATACAACTCATCTGTTGTTTGAGGTGCTGGCATTCCCAGCTTATCTAACCAATCTTGACGAATGAAGGAGCTGTACCGCGCTGTAATCGCACGTTTACCCGGTATAGCAAACTGCTGTCCCTCCACTTGACCAAACTTTAATGTATCTTCGCCCAAAAACTTTTTCAGATTCGGTCCATACTGATTAATCAGATCACCTACATCTGTCAACCCGCCTTGTTGTGCATAGCGGTAAAACACGCTGGAGTCATAAACGAAGACAATATCCGGAACATCCGAAGCACTAGCCATCAGGACATTCAGCTTGGTTACTTCCTCAGAACGTTGAACAGGTACGAACTGTACGTCAATGTTGTTCGGATCACCAAAGTTCTTTTGAATCATTTGAGAGATAAAGTTATTTGAGATCGTGTACTGAGAAGGTGTTTTACCACGGTCGAAAAGCTCCACCTTTAATGTGACGCGTTTTCCATCGCCAGATGCCCCACCTTCTGCTGATTTGTTATCAGCAGATGAGCACCCCGCAAGTAGTGAGACGCCCATTACTGCTGTAAGCGCCAAACCCATCAACTTCTTTAGACTCCCTTTTCTTGTCATTCCGTTCATCCCCTTTGGCTTTGCGTGAATGTTTTTGAAGCTTGCTCTGAGTATTCCACATCTCTCGTCTTTCTTACAATAAACTAGTTTCGTAAGCGTTTACATACGGATTATGGTTTATACACTCTGATTATTATCGCAGACTGACTATTTTCCAACCCCTTGCTGCTAAAGGCTTTAGTGCTAGTCTGCCCCCTCTGACACAGAACACTCTGCTCATATTCGGATAAACCATTTTCACATACTGCTTATATTCGTAAATAGAAAAAAGTGGGAATATCCTTGTAATCTCGCACACAAGTAGTTACTTCCCTTTCAGTTTATAACTGAATAATACAAACAGGGTGAATCCCAGACTGTCCGCTCTCTCAGTGAAGAGCGACTGCCTAAAACTCACCCTGTATTTACTTAAGCCATGAACATCTATATTCTTGTCATTCTTCGAGATCAAGGTGTTCACGTTTCAAACGACGATAATCCCCTGGTGTAATACCCATCACCCGTTTAAACACACGGCCTAAAGTAATCCCGTTCGCGTATCCTACTTTCAAAGCAATGTCCTGCAAGGAATGATCCGTTTTTAACAGAAGCTGTTCGGCCTCCTTCATGCGAAGCTCTGTAACAAAATCAACAAACTTCATGTTGAATTCGGTCTTAAACAAATAACTCGCATGTTTGCCCGTAATCTGAAATCGATCACTCAGATGTTTCAATGAAAGATCTGGATTAGCAAACTGTTCTTCAATATAGGCTTTCATTTCGTTAACCATTGCTTTGTAACTCTTGGTTTCAGTGACCGCCACATAGGTTCTGAACAGATCCGTCAGATTATCAAACAGAAGGCCTTTGATATCCTCAAGTGTCTCTGCCTCTTCCATCAACTTGAGCCACTTGTTAATGTTCTCTTCTGACAGCTCTTCTTGCAGCTTCTCTGACATCATTGCGACTTCTCTACTGAGCATCTGTAACATCGCCTGGATGAGAGAGCGAATCTCGTCATCTGGCAGTTTATTTCGCTCAAATGCTGTGAAAATCTCTTCCAGTTGATCACGCCACTGAACACTCGACATGCGGAATCGTTTAACAAAGTCGGCAATCATCTGCAGGTAAGTGTACGTATCCAGCAAAGGATGCTGATGCTCTCCGCACTCGGCTTGCCCCACGTCACCATTCATCAAAAGCTTGCGTTGCATTACCGTCTCGGCTGCTGCATAGGAATCCCGAATCGATCCTATGCCTTCAGCAATAGGCCCAATACCAAAGCTAAGGGAAATACGCAGATTCTGTTCCACCCAAGATTGACATTCCTCTGCCACAATGCGAATCTGCCCTGACATATCCGAGCTGTTACTGTCACTATCTTCTTTGGACAGAAAGAGTATCGCTACTCGATCTGCGCTGATCCATTCAGCCCAGCACTGCACTCCCATATTACGTGATAGTTCCTGCAGAACGTTCATTAAAGCAAACTTCAGCGTATTTTGTTCACCTCTCGTAAACCGTTCCTGGAACCCCTTTTCATACTTGTTGATTTCTCCAACCACAACGGCAAAACGGGACGAGTCATGCACTTCATCAAAAGGAGACAGATCCTTCAATTGCTCTGAAACTTGATCCATATGTTCCCCAAGCAGTAAGGCATTAAACAGCCTGCTGCGTTGTAAAAGTGCGTTCTCTCTGCTCTTCTTATCATAGTCCATCATATGATTGATCAGATTCTCAAGAACACCATCAATCATCTTCATCTCATCGGTCCGAGTGCCTGAGTTTTCCAACGCACGGATTTGATGAGCTTCAATCCGGTTCATGATAATCTGAATAGGCTTATAGTTACGACGAGTAATATAGACTATATAAACGATGGCACAGATAACAGTCACCATTCCAATTACAATCCACACGTAGGAAACTACGGATACCCAGCCAAACAAGTTGCCCGCCTTAATTCCACTGGACAGGGTCCAGCCCAATCTGTCTAGCGGTAAATGGTTTAGCTCCTTTCCATTCACTGCGCCTTCATAATCGGAATGGGCATTATACACAATCTTGCCCTCACGATCCGTAATCGTCAGAAAGGAAAGTTGCCCATTAACCATACTATCCACACTTTGCTCAATACTGCTCATCTTGATATTAATGACCAGTGTACCCTCGGAGCCAAAAGGTAAAGGCATGCCCTTATTCACTGTCAGTACCCGTACAGGTTGCTGAAAGTCCACCTCGATTTCCCGGACTGGTTGCCAGCCCGACCCGATTGGCCCGTTAACAATCCGATCAATCCACACCTTATCCGAGAAGCTGTCCGACTCTCTGGAGCCACTTACTGTCAAAACTCTGTCGTTTCTCTTGTCGTAGATATAGATGGATTGAATCCATGAAGAAGAACTGGACAGTTCGCGCAAATTCTGTGCAATTGAATAGACCGTGTCCGAGCTGGTCTGGACGGTGTTATTAAAATAAAGCTTGTAAGCTTGTGTGTTCTGTACTGTTTCGGTCACAGATAGCTCAATATCCCGGATCGTACGATCCAGTGTAGACTCCAAGTAACTGGAGGAGATCCGATCTGCCTTTCTGGTCTCTTCCCTAGAGACGTCATTTATGAAAACAAATGCGATAAAAATAAGGATCGTCATGGTAAAAAAGAAAATAGGGAAATACGAAAACAACAGTCGATAATACCAAGTACGCGACAATAGACCCCACTCCTCACTCCACGATGCCAATGTTCTCAGCCGTGGTTCTACTGTTCAGCATCCATCTCACCTTAGGGGCTGAATACTATATGATAACGCTATCATAACTGATTTTATGTTATTATAGCACAAGCCTCTGAGCAACAAAGCAAGAATTGAATTCAAAGAGCAAAAACAAAAAAACCGTGCTGAGCAGACAACAACTCAGACACGGAACAGTTCATCTGGCAACACAACGTTATATCCTCGATGCTCTATATGCCAGAATCTTTAAACAATGTGGCCATGGAGCCACCATCCACAATAATGCGTACGGCGCGGGCCAGCATTGGCGCAACAGGTAACACTTTGAAGCATTCAGGGTGGTCATCTGGCAGTGCGATCGAGTCCGTAACGACCACCTCTTCAATTGACGGGTGATTCAATTTACTTACTGCCCCATCCGAGAACAATCCGTGTGTTGCACATACATATACATTTTTGGAGCCACGTTCCTTCAACCCTTCCACAACATTCAGAATGGTTGTTCCAGTGTCGATCAGATCCTCAATAATAATAGGTGTCCGTCCTTCTACATCACCAATGACATGGGTAATCACCGATTCATTATGGCTTGGACGTTTCTTGATCATAATGGCAAATGGAGAATCCAGACGGTTCGCCAGCTTCTCTGCCATCGATGCTCGTCCCGCATCCGGGGAGACGACAACAGGGTTCTCGATTCCTTTGCTTAACAGATAATCACTAATCAGATCCAGTGATGTCATATGGTCAACCGGAATGTTGAAGAATCCCTGAATGGCCGCTGCGTGCAGGTCGATCGTTACCACTCGATTGGCGCCAGCCGTAGTTAATACATCTGCTACCATCTTGGCCGAGATCGGTTCCCGAGGTGCGGATTTGCGCTCTTGACGAGCATAGCCGTAATACGGAACAATGATGTTCACAGTGCGCGCTGAAGCCCTCTTTGCAGCATCAATCATCACAAGCAACTCGACAAACAGCTCATTGATCGGATGAGACAACGACTGTACCAGAAACACATCACAATTACGGATCGTTTCTTCATAATGAACGTATATTTCTCCGCTCTTGAACCTGGACAGCTTGATCTTGCCCAGTTGTACACCCAGCTTGTCACATACCTGTTCTGCCAGCTTAGGGTTCGATGAACCGGAAAAAATACGTAACGAATGCTGCATAATGCCCTCCCGAGGGTTGAAGTCCCTATATAATCCCTTATCTAAAAGGTTATTTCCTACCCTCATTATACTCTAATGGCTTATACATTTAAAGGAATGAACGAGCGATGACGGCCTTCAAAAACAGCGACTTCCGTACAGCCCAACTCATGTAAAAGTGCTTCAGCTTCAGGCAAATAATCGCCCAGCTTCATTGGGTCATGTGCATCAGAGCCCATGGTTAATGGAATACTCAAGCGAATGGCTTCCGTCAACATTCTGCGACTAGGGAACATCTCGGCACAAGGCTTCGATAACCCGGAAGCATTCAGTTCCATGGCGCAGCCACTTTTGGCAATAGCCTGCAACGCTGCGTTCTCCAGTGAGATACGTTCTTCTGTTTGCTCTGTTGAAGGAACAAAACCGAAGCGTTTAATGACATCCGTATGGCCCATAATATCGTACATGCCCGTGGCGGCTGCCTTGCTTACGGCATCGTAGTACTGACGATATACTTCAAGGATGTCTTTGCCCTCCCAGTGATGGGTCTGGCGGAAATCCGTAATGTCCCATTCCCCAAGAAAATGCACAGAGCCAATCACATAATCCCATGGATAACGCTCAATGATCGCACGGATCTCTGTTTCCCAGCCTTCGATATAGTCACCTTCCAGACCAACACGTACGTCAATCTGCCCACGGTAACGTTCTTTCAGGGAGAAACACTCCCCTACGTAACGCGGCAGTTCATCCATAGGCATCGCCATTTCCGGATAATATTGAGCCGGATCGACATGCAACAAGGGCATGTGATCGGACAATCCAATCTGGGATAGTCCGATCTCCACACCACGCTGCACGTACTCTTCCAGTTTGCCCACGGCATGTCCACACCGCTCATGGTGTGTATGATAGTCTATACGCACGAAACTCGCCTCCTAATCGCGGCGAGGCCGTTCATGACGGCGGCTCAGCTCTGACATAATGTCGTCCAGTGGTAGCTTGCGCTCTTGTAACAGGACCAGCAGGTGATACATCAGGTCACTGACTTCCAGACGAAGCTCGTCATTATCTTTATTTTTGGCGGCGATGATCGTCTCGGACGCTTCTTCACCGATTTTTTTCAGTATTTTGTCTACACCTTTATCAAACAGATACGTTGTATATGCACCCTCAGGACGCTCACGTTCACGCTCTGCAATAACGGATTCCAGTTCAGCCAATACCTCAAAGCGACTTTCGGAACCGGAACTTGCAGAAGCAGATGCCGCACCCGCTTCATCCGAAGCCTTGTCTGCCGATTTCTCTGGCAAACCAATGATTTCATTATGGAAACAAGTTACCGCCCCTGTATGGCAAGCCGGACCGTTCGGTTTCACCTCAACCAACAAGGTATCGCCGTCACAATCATATTTTAGGGAAGTAATCGTCTGCACGTTGCCAGATGTTGCCCCTTTATGCCACAACTCCTGACGCGAGCGTGACCAGAACCAGGTCTCACCGGATTCCAGCGACAACTTCAGGGATTCGCGATTCATATAAGCCATCATTAAAACTTCACGAGTATCTACATCCTGCACAATGGCAGGAACCAAACCGTCACTCCAACGAATGTGTTCCACAACCTGTTCCAAGGACAACTGTTCCTTGATTTCATCGCTCACTTTAGTCACGGATCTCCACCCCTTGTTCTCTCAAATGTTGTTTTAACGCCGGTACGGCGATTTCTTTGTAATGGAAAATCGTTGCGGCCAGCCCTGCGTCCGCTTTGCCTGTGGTAAATACATCATAGAAATGAGATTCTTTGCCCGCACCGCCCGATGCGATGACTGGAATACGCACAGATTCGGATACTGCTGCCGTCAGCTTCAGATCAAAGCCGTCTTTTGTTCCGTCCGCGTCCATACTTGTGAGCAGAATCTCTCCCGCGCCCAAGCTCTCAGCCTGTTTAACCCATTCCAACGCCTTGATCCCGGAGGGTTTCCGTCCACCATGGGTATAGACTTCCCACTCGCCCCAAGCTTCGTTAAACTTGGCATCAATCGCTACCACGATGCACTGCGAGCCAAAGCGACGTGCACCATCTGCGATCAACTGCGGATTAAGTACCGCGGCTGTATTCACTGCAATTTTATCCGCACCTGCACGGAGAATCCGCTTCATGTCCTCCACCTTGGAGATGCCACCACCTACCGTAAAGGGAATAGCGATCTCGCCCGCCGTCTGCCGTACGACTTCTTCCATCGTTTCGCGACCTTCTACCGAAGCGGAGATATCGAGAAACACCAATTCGTCCGCGCCCTCGCGGTCATATAGTGCCGCCAGCTCTACCGGATCACCCGCATCGCGGAGATTAACGAAGTTGACGCCTTTGACGACCCGGCCGTCCTTCACGTCCAGACAGGGGATGATTCTTTTTGCCAGCATGCTACCTCTTCCTCTCTATCCGAATATCCCTTACTTATTGACCGCACGTACTGCTTCAGACAGATCGATGCTTCCCGTATACAGTGCTTTACCCACAATTGCTCCACCAACACCATCATCCGCGTGGCGACTCAGACGAAGCAAATCATCCATTACACTTACACCGCCAGAAGCAATAACCGTCCGTCCGCTTGCCTTGGCTAGAGACACAATCGCTTCCACATTAGGACCCTGCATCATGCCATCTCGGGAAATATCCGTAAAGATAAACGTTTCTGCCCCATACGCCGCCAATTCCTTCGCGAGTACCTCTGCCTGTACTTCCGATGTTTCAAGCCATCCGCGGGTTGCTACGTAACCATTACGAGCGTCAATACCAATTGCCACTTTGTCGCCGTAACGTCCCAATACTTCCTCTGTAAAAGCACGATCCTCAATTGCTGCTGTTCCAATGATTAGTCGGCTAACACCCAGACCCAGCAAACGCTCTACATCAGCTACCGTACGAAGTCCGCCACCCACCTGAACAGGTACATTCACAGCCGAGGCAATCCGCCCGATCAGCTCATCGTTAACAGGATGACCCGCTTTGGCACCATCCAGATCGACCAGATGAACGTATGTACCGCCTTGCTTCTCCCAGGATAGAGCTACTTGAACCGGGTCATCGTTATACACGGTCTCCTGATTATAATCTCCCTGCACCAGTCTTACACATTTGCCGTCCCGGATATCAATCGCCGGATATAGGATAAAAGATGACATACAAGGCCTCCTGAATATGAATTAGATTTGTACGCTTTCTATAGTTAAGAAGAGATGATGCTTTACCTTTGTATAGGTGCTCCTGTCAGAGCCAAAAAGTTGCCGAGCAACTTCATACCAAGCTCTCCACTTTTCTCCGGGTGGAATTGCATACCGAAGTTGGATCCTCTGCCTACAATGGCTGTCACCGGATGTCCGTAATCCGTTACCGCCAGCAGATCCTCCCTGTTTTCAGTAAGCGCATGATAGGAATGGACAAAATAGACGTGACCTGCCTCAAGCCCCGCAAATAGCGGGTTTTCCGCGTGCAGGAATTCCAAACGGTTCCATCCCATATGAGGAACCTTCAGTTCTCCTGGGGCGAAACGCACCACTTTACCTGGCAAAATATCCAGTCCCTCATGTTCGCCATGCTCTTCACTTGAGCTGAACAACAACTGCATCCCCAGACAGATCCCGAGCAGTGGCTTGGACCCGGCAGCGGCTTCTTTCACCACCGTATCCAGTCCACTCTCCCGCAGATGAACCATCGCATCACCAAAAGCACCTACGCCTGGCAGAATAACACCATCTGCACCAAGAATCTCTTCCCGGTCACCTGTGACCAGCGCTTCGTAGCCAAGACGTTCGACCGCTTTGCCGACGCTGTGCAGGTTACCCATACCGTAATCGACAATTGCAATCGCCATCGTCTACAGCACTCCCTTCGTGGAAGGCACACCCGTTACACGTGGATCAATCATCGTTGCTTCATCCAGTGCACGTCCCAATGCTTTAAAGATCGCTTCAATCATGTGGTGGGTGTTCTGACCATAGTGCACAATGACATGTAACGTAATCCGAGCTTCCAGCGCCAATTTCCATAGGAATTCATGTACCAGCTCCGTGGAGAAACTGCCTACCTGTTGGGAAGGGTATTCTGCACGGTATTCAAAGTGCGGTCGGTTGCTCACATCAATAATGACCTGAGCGAGTGCCTCGTCCATTGGTACAAAAACACTGGCGTAACGCTTAATTCCACGTTTGTCACCCAACGCTTCTCGCAACGTCTGTCCGAGACAGATTCCGATGTCTTCAACCGTGTGATGATCGTCGATATCAATATCTCCGCGGGCCTGCACGTTCAGGTCGAATTGTCCGTGCTTTGTGAACAGATCCAGCATATGATTCAGGAAAGGTACATCCGTTTCAATCGTGGATTGTCCTGTTCCATCTACGGCAAAAGCCAATTGGATATTGGTCTCGTTTGTTTTGCGGTCAACCTCTGCTTGGCGCACTGCACCTTTGTTTTTAAGTTCCACACCATTATTTTGCTTATCCATTGTCCGATTCCGCCTTTCCTTCCTGTTCTAACCGTACAGCAATTGCACGGGCATGCCCTTCAAGACCCTCATGGCGGGCCAACTCTATAATAGCCGCTCCGTTCTGCAGTAGCGCTTCTTTACTATAATAGATCAGACTCGATTTCTTGATAAAATCATCCACGTCCACTGGCGAACTGAATCGCGCAGTGCCATTGGTCGGAATAATATGATTCGGTCCGGCAAAATAATCCCCTACCGGCTCAGAGCTGTACGGGCCGAGGAAGATCGCGCCGGCATTTTCGATCCGGCCAACGTAAGCCATAGGCTCCTGCACCATGATCTCCAGATGCTCCGGTGCAAGTCGGTTCACCACGTCGATTCCCTCATCGATGGAATCAACCACAATAATCGCGCCATACTGCTCCACGGAAGCAGTAGCGATATCCCGCCGCGGCAGCACTTCAAGCTGCCGCTGCACTTCGCCCTGCACGGCTTCCGCCAGCGTGGCCGAATTCGTGACGAGAATGGCCGATGCCATCTCGTCATGTTCCGCCTGCGACAACAGGTCGGCGGCGACATACACCGGATTCGCCATATCATCGGCGAGCACCACAATCTCACTCGGCCCAGCGATACTGTCGATATCGACCGCACCGTACACCTCGCGCTTCGCGAGCGCCACGTAAATATTGCCCGGTCCACAGATCTTGTCGACCGGTGCAATACTCTCCGTGCCGTAAGCCAGGGCGGCGATAGCTTGAGCGCCGCCAACCCGGTACATCTCGCTCACGCCTGCTTCCGCAGCAGCAACGAGGATGTACGGGTTAATACCTTCGCCACCGTTCGTTGACGGCGGCGTCACAAGAACAATCTCCGGCACGCCTGCCACCTGTGCCGGAATCACATTCATCAGCACAGACGATGGATACGCTGCTTTGCCGCCAGGTACATAGACGCCGACCCGCTTCAGCGGTCGGATGACCTGGCCCAGCAGGCTGCCGTCCGGCTGCCAATCCATCCACGAGTTGCGTTTCTGTTTCTCATGAAACGCACGAATGTTGGCGGCGGCTTGCCGAATCGCCGTCACAAAGGATGGCTCCACGGCTGCATAAGCCGCCTGTAGCTCTTCCTGCGGCACGCGCAATTCCGCGGCCGTCAGCTTTGTGCGGTCCAGCTGCTCCGTGTAACGCAGCAGTGCCGCATCACCCTCACGGCGAATGTCGCTGACAATACGCCGTACCGTTTCATTTTGCTCCGGCGTGCCATACTCCACTTCCCGCTTCAGATCAAACTCCCGTGCAGGTACAATTTTCATACGTACAACCTCCTCATCCTGTGTAATACCTGCCTTCATGTGGCCAATTTGCTTCTTTATTTTGTCTCTTACTCTTAATTTTGCTTCTGCTTCTGCTTTGTATGTTTCTCATCTATGTTTCCAACGCATTAATTTATCCCCGAAAGCTTCCCGCCGATATCTCATTCGATGTCGGTATGACCTGCTGAAGTGCATCACACAAAGCCTGGATTCGTGCATTTTTCATCCGATAACTTACCCGATTGGCGATAAGACGGCTGGTGATGTCCAGAATGCTTGTCATCTCCACCAATCCGTTCTCGCGCAGTGTCTGACCTGTCTCCACCAGATCGACAATCCGGTCTGCCAGACCAATCAGGGGCGCTAGCTCAATGGAACCATTCAGCTTGATCACCTCGACCTGCTGCCCCTGCTCCCGGAAATACTGTGAAGCAATCCTTGGATACTTCGTTGCAACACGTTGCTGGATGCCTGGCTTCCAGTCTGGAAGTCCGATCACAGACATACGGCACTGAGCGATTCCCAGATTCAACAGTTCGTACACATCCCGATCTTCCTCCAGTAGCACGTCTTTACCAACAATTCCGATATCAGCAACACCGTACTCCACATATGTTGGAACATCTACTGGCTTAGCCATAATGAATTCCATTCCCGCTTCCGGTACTTCGATGACCAATCTGCGTGTATCGTCCACGTCTTCTGGAATATCCAGCCCCGCTTCACGAAACAATTTGGAGGCTTTTTTATAGATTCGGCCCTTCGGCATGGCCACCTTCAGAATATCCGACATCTCAGCGTCCTCCTTCTTCAGATCCGTAAGTAATAACCTGCTCCGCTTGAACGGTTCTTGCTTCAACCGATACGGCACTTGCCCCAGCCCCATCTTCAGGAAGAAGGAGTGTCACTACATTTTGTCCCATACTGCGTAATCTTGCCGCTTCTGTTAGTGCCTCGGCCCGACGTTTCGGGGTATATTGGATAAGTACCGGTTTTTTCTCTTCAATCGTAATGCCATGAACACCATCAATAATACGGTTCGTTTTCAGGGCAAATCCTGTAGCTGGCAACGAGCGCCCAAACTGTTGTAACAGATTATCATACCGTCCGCCGCTACATACCGGTGAACCCAGTTCTGCCGCATACCCTTCAAAGGTCATGCCTGTATAATAGGAGAAATCACCGATCATCGTCAGATCAATCAGCACATGCTCGGATACACCGTACGCTTCCAACACTTCGAATACGGCACACAGATGTGCAATCGACTGTGCTGCTTCAGCACTTGAACTTAGCTCTACCGCATGTGTGCATACTTCCTTGCCACCACGCAGACGAAGGATCGCTTCAAGCTGTTCTTTCAACTTCGGCTCCAGATTCAATGCTTCAATCGACTGGCGATAGCCGACATAATCACGTCCGAGCAGCCCTTCCTTCAATTGCTCCTGCTCAGCGGTCTGGCCTGGAATCACTTCCTCCAGTAATCCGTTCAGGAATCCCATATGACCCATCGCTATTTTAAAAGAAGACACTCCCGCTGCCTGCAAAGAGGCAATCGCAAGCGCAACAACTTCTGCATCCGCCTCAGGTGAGTCGTCTCCAACCAGCTCCACGCCCGTCTGGAAAAATTCAGCTTCACGTCCAGCTTCCTCTTCAATAGAACGGAATACGTTCGCATGATAGGACAGACGCAGCGGCAACTGCTCATCTTTGAGCATGGATGAAACGACGCGTGCAATTGGAGCTGTTAAATCCGATCTCAGCACCAGCGTGGTTCCACGGCTGTTCAATAATTTAAACAATTTGCGATCTGATGTAGAGCTTGCCACACCTACCGTGTCGTAATATTCAATCGTTGGTGTGATGATCTGACGGTAACCCCAGCGTTCCATACATTCCAGTACATTGCGTTCAATCGTCCGCAGCTTGGATACTACATGTGGTGTATAATCGCGGAATCCGGTCGGTTTTTCAAAACCTTTTGGTTTGGACATTGGTAATATTCACCCCGAGTCAGTAATTTAAGAGTTGCACTCGTTCTATTTCAACAGGATTTATGTAGTGTAAATCCCCATTCTATCTTATAAACCTGAATCACAGTATTATCGCATAAGCCTTCAACTATTGGTTTAGTTCAATCCTTATCATGCTTCATTTCTCCAAGAATACTTTCACATGGTAAAGTGCTAACAAACTAAAGGATATGGGATATGATAACATGAAATCCGCACTACCGTCAACAATACCAAAGCTTGATTGCCCTTGGATCGACATATCGTTTTATATACACACCGTAACGCTCGCCAATCGGTATTTATATACGAAAAAAGCTGCCGTCAGCAGCTTTTTACTTCGAATCATCTTCATTGATTCATCTTCATTCATTACTTTATTGACTCAATGCACACTACCCTGAGAAGAACCATCCGTGTTAAAGACAGTTTCTTCCGTAGAAGCTGCCGCACGGGATAAATCACGCAGTGGATTACCTCCAACAAAAGCTCCTGGTGCAACATCCTTATGTACGACTGCTCCAGCAGCCACAACGGCTCCATCCCCTATGGTTACCCCGGGCAGAATCGTTGTGTTAGCACCAATCAATACATTTTCCCCGATAATCACCTCACCGAGCCTGTACTCCTTAATGAGATACTCATGAGCGAGAATCGTTGTGTTGTAACCGATGACCGAGTTTTCGCCGACCGTTATTTTCTCCGGAAAAAACACATCCACCATCACCATCAGGCCAAAGGCCGTGTGTTTTCCCACCTTCATACCGAGCATTCGGCGGTAAATCCAATTCTTCACCGATAGGATCGGACAATAACGTGACAACTGGATCCAGATAAAATTACGAACGCCCTTCCACGGACTCACTGTCTTGTAGATATGCCAAAGTGCATTCTGGTCCTCTACCGGATAGCGGGTTACTTTTCTCATGAACGTCCCGTTTCAATACGGATGAGTTTCAACAAGTCTCTCATGTCATGCAACATATGATCGGGTCCATATCCGTTCAGGATTGTTTCCCCTTTAAGGGACCATGCAACCCCCGCCGAGAGTGCGCCCGCATTCTGTGCCGATTGGATATCCACTGGACTGTCACCCACCATTAACGTTTTGGCAGGATCTGCACTCAGTTCCGTCATCGCTTTCAGTACCGGTTCAGCGTGCGGCTTCGGATTCGTTACGTCAGTTACTGTTACAATCGTCTTCATATACTTCAATAGGTCAAAACGTTCTAGCACCTTTAATGTAGATGGACGAATTTTGGTTGTGACCACACCCATAACAATGCCAGCCTGATGCAGCGCCTCTACTACCTCAATAACATGTGGAAAAGGTCTAACCATCGCTTCATGATGGATATCATTATAAGCACGGTAACCTTTCACGTACTCGGAGACTTCCTCCTGGCCAGAGAAGGTACGCATTTGCTGCTCCAGTGTGCCACCCATATGTGGAATGATCTGTTCCCGAGTCCATGGAGCTGAATGCTTCCATCCCCCCATGACATGCTGGAATGAGCTGATAATCAACTCATTGGTATCAATAATTGTTCCATCCAGATCAAACAATACCGTGTCAATCATGTTGCATTACTCCTTTTTATCATCAACTTGCTTGGATTCATCTTTGGCTGGAGGTGTTACCTTATTCTCTTTGCCAGCAACTGTTCCCGTATGCTCCATATCATCTGAGGTAACTTTGGACGATACAATCGGATCACTGTAACGAACATCTGCTTTACCTGTCACTCTTCTCACCACAATGAATACAACAGCAACAATAATGATGCCAATCGCGAGCAGTTGCGAGATTCTTACGTTACCGTAAGCAGGATCAAGATATCCTTGTTCGAAGCCCATTGCAGTCATTGGAGACCACAACCCGTTCACTAGTGAAGCAACCCACTGCGGAGCCTGGAAGCCCAGACTGTCCGTACGCAAAGCTTCAATAAAGAAGCGACCGATAGAGTACCAGATGAAATAAGACATGAACAGTTCACCTGAACGCAGAAACTTCTGACGACGCAGAACCAAGAGCAAGACCAGACCAACGAGACTCCACATCGATTCATACAAAAATGCAGGATGGTGGAATACGCCATCTACGTTCATTTGATTCACAATAAAGTCCGGCAGATGAAGCTTGTCTCTCAAAAATGACTCTTCCACAGGACCGCCGTAGGCTTCCTGATTCACAAAGTTCCCCCAGCGTCCGATCAACTGTCCAACGAGCAGTCCAGGCGCACAGATATCGGCCATACGCCAGAAGTTATACCCTTTACGACGGAAGAAAATAACTGCACAGATGATTGCACCAATAAGGGCACCATAGATGGCGATACCGCCATTCCATATTTTAAAAACATCCCAGAAATTATCTTTATAATCTTCCCATTTAAATGCGACGTAGTAGATGCGGGCACCAATGATGGCAGAAGGCACACCCAGCAGGACCATGTCCATAAACACTTCCTGTGGAATATTGTATCGTTTGCCCTCCCGGATCACGAGCAGGAGTCCTATAAGTGCCGCAGCACCAAGAATAAGCCCGTACCAGTGAACCTTTAACGCTCCAATAGAGAACGCAATCGGGTTCAACAGTAATAATGTATCCATTCATTCACACTCCTATTTATTCAATCAATCGCACGCATGACGAATGGTTGGCATACACTGCGCCTTAAGAGAAGCAGTACATGTCAACCATTTATCTTCATTTCCTTGTATAAAATGTTTCTTAATCCATGTCTTCCATATCTTCCGAGATGGTTGCTGTCAGCTTGTTCGTGAATTGCAGTGCAGCATTCAGACCCATCTGTTTCAGGCGATAGTTCATACCTGCCACTTCAATAATAACCGCCAAGTTCCGTCCCGGACGAACAGGAATCGTAACGAGAGGTACATCCGTATCAATGATACGTGTAGTCTCTTCATCCAGACCCAGACGATCATATTGTTTATCCTGCTGCCATGCTTCCAGACGTACAACCAAAGTAATCCGTTTGTTATTCCGAACCGCACCAGCCCCGAATAATGTCATGACGTTGATAATACCGACACCTCGAATCTCGAGCAAGTGGCGGATCAATTCAGGTGCAGTACCGTGCAGCTGAAAATCTGACGTTTGGCGGATCTCTACCGCATCATCGGCAATCAGTCGGTGTCCACGTTTCACCAGTTCAAGCGCTGTTTCACTCTTACCAATACCGCTGCTACCTGTGATCAGCATACCTACGCCATAGACATCACAAAGTACACCGTGAATGGTTGCTGTTGGTGCCAATTTCTTTTCCAGAAATCCTGTGATCCGGCTGGATAGGATCGTAGTAGCCATATTGCTGCGAAGTACAGCCAGATTCTGCTCTTCACTGATATCAATCAGCTCTTGCGGAACTTCCAGTCCACGCGTGACAACGATACAAGGCGTCTCTTCCGTACAAAGACGTTGCATACGATCGCGCCGCTCTTGCTCAGGTAACATTGCAAAGAAAGCTAACTCCGTTCTTCCAAGCAGCTGTACCCGTTCTTGTGGATGGTATTCAAAATAACCGGCCATTTCCAGACCAGGACGGTTCAGGTCATCTACCGTAATGACTCTTTTCAATCCGTGAGATCCAGAAACAACCTCCAACTGAAATTGCTGCACCAGTTCAGATACTTTCACTTTTTTCGCCATTTGTCTCTTCCTTTCAGCATTAGCTGTCCCTCTATGTACATCAGATCGTGTATCAGTTATTTCCATTATTAGCGCATTCACAACATGGGGTACAGAATGCATACCCTTCCAACAGTCGATTCTCTCAAATAAATGAAGACAGACCTTCAAATAATCTTAAATGAATTCCGGGATGAATGCAATCGCAGCCTCCGACAACCATTAGTAAGAAAAGTCTTCTGATCGAAGCACCTTCTAGGATACTACATTCGTAGTTTAAGGGGTGTTTTTCTTACGATTATTAATCCTTCAACTCTGCCGAAACTTATAAATTCATTAATCTTAAAAAAGCCCCTTCCAGCAATAACGGAAGGGGCTCTCATTACAATGTATAATTGCGTTAACTGTCAGGTTCCATCGTCACCGAGGAATCCCAGTATTATTTGTCTTGAAGAAGTACGTTCACTTCAGTCTCTTTGTCAAAGATATGAACTTTGTTCATGTCGATGGCCATTTTAACTGTGGAACCATCACGAGTGTTAGAACGTCCGTCTACACGTGCGATCGTTGTATCATTACCAACACCGCTCAAGTAGAGGAGCATTTCGTGACCCAGGTTCTCTGTAACATCGACGTGTGTAGAGAATACAGAGTTCGGGGATGCTTCCAGGAATACTGGCTCTTCGTGAATGTCTTCTGGACGAACACCCAGAATCACTTCTTTACCAATGTATCCTCTAGATTTCAACACTTGTGCTTTACCTTGCGGGATTTCAACATCCACACCAGGAGCTATGAAATGCATGCTAGTACCTTGCTCAGCGAGTTTACCCGAGATAAAGTTCATTGTCGGGGAACCGATGAAACCAGCTACGAACAGGTTAGCCGGCAGGTTATACAACTCTTCCGGAGAAGCTGCTTGTTGGATGATACCATCCTTCATAACAACGATCCGATCACCCATCGTCATAGCTTCGATCTGGTCATGCGTTACGTAGATAACAGTTGTTTCCAAACGTTTCGCAAGTTTAGTGATCTCAGCACGCATTTGACCACGCAGTTTGGCATCCAAGTTGGAGAGAGGCTCATCCATCAAGAACACTTGTGGATCACGGACAATCGCACGTCCCAAAGCGACACGTTGACGTTGACCACCGGACAATGCCTTAGGTTTACGCTCAAGCAAATGTTCAATATCCAGGATTTTAGCTGCTTCACGTACACGTTTGTCGATCTCATCTTTTTTAACCTTACGCAATTTCAAACCAAACGCCATGTTTTGATATACGCTCATATGCGGATACAAGGCATAGGATTGGAATACCATCGCGATATCGCGGTCTTTAGGTGCAACATCATTAACGACACGGTCACCGATATAGAGTTTACCTTCAGAAATTTCCTCAAGGCCTGCGATCATACGAAGTGTTGTTGACTTACCACAACCGGACGGACCTACCAGTACCAGAAATTCTTTATCTTTAATGTCCAGGTTAATGTCAACTACAGTTGCTTTATCAGAACCCGGGTATTTTTTGAAAATATGCTCTAAACGTACTCCAGCCATGATTGTTGCCTCCTCAGAGATCATTTTGTAATCGAATACAATTTGTATTTTTATAATACCCTATCTACGTGAGGTTTGACTATTCGCAAACTGCACAAAAATATCAATGCTTTTTCGTCACTTTGTACATTAGTAGTAAAAACTGCACTAGAACGGCACTTTCGAAGTGCCTCACATCATAGCCAATCTCCTGTTTGATCTTGTCCAGACGGTATACCAACGTATTACGATGAATGAAAAGTCGTTTCGCTGTCTCGCTGACATTACAGTCCAGGCTAAAAAAAGTCTCCAGCGTAGCAAGTGTCTCACTGTCATTGAAGATAACCGTGTCTTTGCCAGTTTCCTTTATAAAACGTATACGTTGATCATCTGGAATGCTCGCTACCAACCTCTCCAGGTGAAGATCCCATGGGAGATGAATATGCTGCGTAACATGGAATGCTCTCCCTAAGTGAACACTCTCTCTAAGAAGAGTTGTGACCGATACAAGTTGTTGCGCAGGAATGCATGGCAGAGATGCAGACAGATGGAACACCCCAGCCCACTCACTGGCAACCAATTCATGTAACCCCAGACAAAAAGCGTTCAGTGAATCCTTTTTGGCTTCCGTTGTATCTTCTTCGGCTTCTTCAGTAACAATTTCTTTATCACCCATGAAAATCCACTCTTGCTCCCCCAAAGGAATCAAGACAATTTCCTCGCCAAAGTAACTCTCAAGCAACTTGTTGAGTTCCTTGGATCGTAAACGATGTGCATCCGGTGTATCCCCTTGCAGCAAGAACAGAATCTTCTCAGCATTTAATCCTGCGGGCACCACAAAGCGATCAGGAACCGCTTCAGATTCCTGCTTGGTTGGTTCTTCGATCTGCTCTTTAAGCCAGAGACCCAATTCAGTCAAATACTGCTCCCTATCATTCTCATATACAACAGGTTGTACCTCATCGGGTAGAGCCGTGTTAGTGCGGATCAAAAGCTCAATCAATTGTCGTGTTTCTACGGTAATTGATTTTGCAGGGCATCCCCAACACACGACAGTCTCTTCTTGCTCATTCATCCGAACCTTAAAAAATATACGCTTTCCCGTATTCAAACTGATTACATCGGATGAAATTGGAGATGCAGATTGATCAGATAACTCCTGACACTCACCTTCATCACCAAAGGTCTCTGAATTTTCATGATTACCAACTAGATTGGCAACAGATTGCATCCATTCTTCTATTGTAATTTCATATTCGTCCAAATTTGTGTCTATAATGACTTCAATTTGCTGTTTTAGATCAGGTATGAGCTTCATATAATGAACGTCACCACTCTGCATGTTTTCTATTAGTTTATCATATCTTGCCCAGCATTAATAAATATCCATTTTGAGCTAAAATTACATAACAAAAAAAGAGCAACTAATCAAATTAATGATTAATCACTCTTTTCTTAAAGATGAGTCATGAAGGGCTCGAACCTTCGACACCCTGATTAAAAGTCAGGTGCTCTACCAACTGAGCTAATGACTCATAAAACTGGTGGAGGATGATGGATTCGAACCACCGAACCCGTACGGGAGCAGATTTACAGTCTGATGCGTTTGGCCACTTCGCTAATCCTCCAAGGATTAAAGGTGGCTCGGGACGGAATCGAACCGCCGACACGAGGATTTTCAGTCCTCTGCTCTACCGACTGAGCTACCGAGCCATATTTAATTTTTAGGATTAATGGCGGAACCGACGGGATTCGAACCCGCGATCTCCTGCGTGACAGGCAGGCATGTTAGGCCAACTACACCACGGTTCCAGGCATTAATGGTGCCGGCGAGAGGACTTGAACCCCCAACCTACTGATTACAAGTCAGTTGCTCTACCAGTTGAGCTACACCGGCGTATATGGTGGAGGCTGAGGGGATCGAACCCCCGACCCTCTGCTTGTAAGGCAGATGCTCTCCCAGCTGAGCTAAGCCTCCTGGGTAATATGGTAGCGGCGGAGGGGATCGAACCCCCGACCTTACGGGTATGAACCGTACGCTCTAGCCAGCTGAGCTACACCGCCATATTAATTGTGTATCGATTGCTTGTCCATCTTTAGGTAAAGATGGCGGAGAGAGAGGGATTCGAACCCTCGCACCGCTTACGCAGTCTAACCCCTTAGCAGAGGGTCCCCTTATAGCCACTTGGGTATCTCTCCAAATAACAATCTTCAACATCATTCAAGGATTGCTCCCTGAAAACTAGATTCGAAACGAAACATGCGAATTACAACTTGCTATTGGATAAGCCCTCGACCGATTAGTACTGGTCAGCTCCATGCATTGCTGCACTTCCACCCCCAGCCTATCTACCTCGTCGTCTTCAAGGGGTCTTACATACTGG
>NZ_JBFTKC010000031.1:0-49607 GCF_056395745.1 Paenibacillus sp. 10L310
CGATGGCGGAGGGGTTCCACACGTACCCATCCCGAACACGACCGTTAAGCCCTCTAGCGCCGATGGTACTTGGACCGCAGGGTCCTGGGAGAGTAGGACGCCGCCAAGCAAAGAACCACTGCCGATGTTATTCGGTGGTGGTTTTTATTATATAGTTTTATTATGCAGTATGGGATTAAAATACAGATTGAATTTGGTGATTTCTCAGCACAATAGGATGTATACAGGTAACGTTATTCGATATGAATTGACGTTTTTTTGCGTAATAACTAGACTTGTCCGCTCTGGAAAAACAGTTGTGTTCATCAGGCAATACACCTGATATAACCAAGTACTTTTCCTTGACAGTCTAAATATCGCTTTGCTAAGATGGCAATAATAAATTTTTCAGAAAACGTATTTTCGGCGTAAAATACAGCCTGGAATCTTCGGGTTTTGGACCGTAAAGCTGAGCAAACATAAGGAGGAACACTTGCGTGTGGGAAGATAAATTTGGTAAGGAAGGCCTCACCTTTGATGATGTATTGCTAGTGCCACGGAAATCCGAGACACTGCCTAAAGAAGTAGATGTATCTATTCGTTTGAGTGATACTGTAAAGCTAAATATTCCTTTGATCAGTGCGGGTATGGATACAGTAACTGAAGCGACATTGGCTATTGCCATTGCACGTGAAGGCGGTATCGGTATTATCCATAAAAATATGTCGGTTGAACAACAGGCAGAAGAAGTAGATCGTGTTAAGCGTTCGGAGAGTGGTGTTATTACAAACCCGTTCTCACTGACGGCAGATCATCTGGTATCTGATGCGGAAGCAGTAATGGCGAAATATCGGATCTCCGGTGTACCTATTATTGAAGGAGATCAGAAGCTGGTTGGTATTTTGACCAACCGCGATTTGCGTTTTATTCATGATTACGGCATCAAAATTAGCGAAGTCATGACTCATGAGAATCTGGTTACCGCTCCTGTTGGCACTACACTGCAAGAAGCTGAAGGTATCCTTCAGAAGCACAAGATTGAGAAACTTCCATTAGTTGATGAGACAAACACGTTGAAAGGTCTTATCACGATTAAAGATATTGAGAAAGCCATTCAATTCCCTCATGCAGCCAAAGATGCTCAAGGACGTTTGTTGGTTGGTGCAGCGATTGGTATTTCCAAAGATACATTTGAACGTGCAGATGCTTTGGTACAAGCTGGTGTCGACCTGATTACGGTAGACTCGGCTCACGGACACCACATCAATATCATTGAAGCTGTACGTCAGCTTCGTGAACGTTTCCCTAGTCTGACCATCGTTGCAGGTAACGTCGCTACTGGCGCAGCCACTCGTGACCTGATCGAAGCAGGGGCTTCGGTAGTCAAAGTAGGTATTGGTCCAGGTTCGATTTGTACAACACGTGTTATCGCTGGTATTGGTGTACCTCAAGTAACTGCAGTGTACGATTGTGCAACAGTGGCACGCGAATATGGAGTTCCGATTATCGCGGATGGCGGAATTAAATATTCTGGTGAAATTACGAAGGCACTGGCTGCAGGCGCACACGCGGTGATGCTGGGAAGTTTGTTTGCCGGCACAGCGGAAAGCCCGGGGGAAACTGAAATCTTCCAAGGACGTAGCTACAAAGTATACCGCGGTATGGGTTCAATGGCTGCAATGAAACAAGGTAGTAAAGATCGTTACTTCCAAGATGATGACAAGAAACTGGTTCCGGAAGGAATCGAAGGTCGTGTCGCTTACAAAGGACCATTGTCTGATACGATCCACCAACTGATTGGTGGTCTGCGTTCGGGTATGGGATACTGTGGTACAAGTAACTTGGAGCAACTTCGTAACGATACAGGCTTTATCCGAATTACAGGTGCGGGACTGCGCGAAAGTCATCCCCATGATGTACAGATTACCAAAGAAGCACCTAACTACTCGTTGTAATCTGAAGAGAGTTAATCATTTCCAGGACAGGCTCGGTGATTTTCACCGGGTCTGTCTTTTTTTGCAGATACCCCTGTGATAGAATAGAACAAGCGGTGACGATCCATGGGTGGATTAAGGCGTTGCGGCGGCTATTTGACGTGAATCTATGAATATGGTTTTGAAAAGCAAATGCAGTGCCAGAAAAGGCTGCCAGTTAAACAGAAGCGCGGACGTCCTTTTACATAAGCATTTGCAAAATGCGGACTAAGTGACAATCGATAACGAACTTTAGGAGCAATAATATTGCTCGTTCGATACAGCGCATATAGCACACATCTCATACATCAAACACGCAGGTTAGGGAACAAGAAAATCGCAGCATAAGCTGCACTGAAGCAATTAACAATGCTTTGGATCGAAGGGAGTATTCATCATTGAAAGCCAAACACATGAATAAAAAGAAACGCCAAATGCTCAAAAAGAGCGTAGCCTCGGTAATGCTAATTAACATGCTTTGCATGTCTGCAGTCATGCCGGTCATGGCTGCTGCGGACAACTCCAGTCAGGTTCTGACTGCTACGGCAACAACAACAACGAAGACGGAAAAAGCCGTAAAGGTGCCTGGGGTAGACTCACTTGGGCTTGAGGTTAGATCAGCGGTGCTAATGGAAGCCTCAACGGGACAGATTCTACTAAATGTCGATGCGGATAAAGCGATGCCACCTGCAAGTATGACCAAAATGATGACAGAGTACATTGTCGCCGAACAAGTCAAACAAGGTAAATTCGGGTGGGACGATATTGTAACTGTTAAAAAGAATGCTGCACAAAGTGTCGGATCACGTATCTTCCTGGCAGAAGGTGACCAGCACACAGTTAAGGATCTCTATATTGCTATGGCTGTTGGCTCTGCCAATGATGCTACGGTTGCTTTAGCTGAGTATGTTGCCGGTTCCGAAGAAGCTTTCGTGAAAATGATGAATGATGAAGCGAAGCGTATGGGCATGAAGGATACGTTCTTCATCAACTCTTCCGGTCTGGACCGAGCAGATATGCCTGCTGATTTCCGCCCAGCTGAAGACAAGGAAACAGTGATGTCCGCTCTGGATGCTGCAATTCTATGCCGATACATCATTATGGATCACCCGGACTACACAGAATTTACAACGATTCAATCCTACAAGTTCCGTCCCAATGATAAAGCTCCAATTATCAATTACAACTGGATGCTGGAAGCGAATAAAAATATAACCAATTTCAAAAGCTATGCCTATGAAGGTCTGGATGGAATGAAAACAGGCCATACCACGAACGCAGGTAATAACTTTACAGGTACAGCAGAACGTAACGGGATGCGTCTAATTAGTGTTGTTATGGGCACAGATTCGGAATCCGCACGTTTCAGAGAAACTAAAAAGGTATTGGACTATGGATTTAACAACTTTGAAGTGAAACAGGCTGTTGCGGGCAAGACCAAAGTGACGGGCTGGGAAGCGGTACCTTTGAAAAAAGGGAAAGAAACAACCGTTCCTGTTGTAACAGATAATGCGGTAAGTTTTGTTGTACCCAAAGGTACTCAGAACCTGAATGTGACGTTCAAAGCCAACGTAACTGAGGCTGACAAGTTGGTAGCACCACTCAAGGCAGGTACGAAGGTTGGTACGGTAACGTACACGTATAAAGCAGAGGGAATTGAGCCACAGGAAAAAACAGTGAACTTGATCACTGCTGAAGAGGCTGAAAAAGGCGGATGGTTCCGTTTGTTCTTCCGTGCCGTGAAGGATTTCTTCGTGGATCTTTTTGACGGGATTAAAAACCTGTTTTAGTCCATAACAAACTTCATGGAAAGAGTATGATCATGATTTTAATGTCTATCTGGTCATATCATTGACAAAATACAAGTTATTCCGACCGGATGGATTGTATATTTACAATTTTTCCGGTAAAATATCAAGTTAGAATTCACGTATGATGAAGTGAAAAAGTACAATGTTCGTTTACCGTATGCAAGATCGTGGCTGGTAAGAGAAGGGGAATGAGCGTATGAAGATCGGCGTTTTAGCACTTCAAGGAGCTGTCACAGAGCATATTCGAAGTATTGAACGTGCTGGAGCAGAAGGTATAGCTATCAAACAGGTTCAGCAATTGGAGGACTTGGATGGTCTTATCCTTCCTGGCGGGGAAAGCACGACGATTGGTAAACTGATGCGCAAGTATGGGTTTATGGATGCCATTCGGGCGTTTGCTGCTGAGGGTAAACCGGTATTTGGTACCTGTGCTGGCTTGATCGTTATGGCTAAACACATTGCAGGGCAAGAAGAAGCTCATTTGGAGCTAATGGATATGACTGTATCCCGAAATGCATTTGGACGGCAGAGAGAGAGTTTTGAGACGGATTTGCCAGTCAAAGGTATTGAGGAAACGGTAAGGGCTGTATTTATACGGGCGCCCTTGATCGAGAGTGTCGGAGACCAGGTGGAGGTTCTCTCCACATACAAGGATGAGATTGTTACGGCTCGTCAGGGACATTTGTTGGCTTGCTCCTACCATCCGGAATTGACGGATGACTATCGTCTGCATACTTATTTTGTAGACATGGCCAGATCCTACAAACACACGGTAGACTCTAAATAATGCATGATGTACAACCTATGATCTCCCGGTCATCGGATCACTTCACCAGAAGCCGTGTAAGGCCACTGGTTGGCAGTTGCATCTGAACGGATGCCTGATGTTGCCTGTATCTGCTTCATAGCGGGAATCGCAGCGGAGGGTGACAAGGGGGATATAGGTTGTTTTTTGGGTTACAGGTTCCGATAAGTATATAGTAAGGTGTATACAGTAGAGTTTTGAGAATGGATTTAACATAAGGCTTCACGTTGTGAGGTTATTTAGGAGGGGTATATCGTGCTTGATGTGAAAATATTGCGGAATGAGTATGCACGTGTAGAAGAAGCATTGACTAAACGTGGCAAATCGCTGGATCTTATCGCTGGATTTACCGAGATGGATGCCAAGCGTCGGGAATTGCTTCAAGAGAGTGAAACACTGAAGAGCCGTCGGAATACGGTCTCTGCGGAAGTTGCTAGACTGAAGAAAAATCGTGAGAATGCTGATGATCTGATTGTGGAGATGCGCGAAGTGTCTGATCGAATCAAAGCCATGGACGAGGAAGTTCGGGAACTGGAAGTAAAGATCAATGATCTCACAATGGCGATTCCGAACATTCCTAACGAAAGCGTACCTATTGGAGCTTCTGAAGACGACAATGTTGAGATTCGTCGTTGGGAAGAGCCGAAGTCATTTACTTTTGCACCAAAAGCACACTGGGAAATTGCACAGGATCTCGATATTCTTGATTTTGAAGCGGCTGCCAAAGTAACAGGTTCCCGTTTTACCTTTTATAAAGGTCTAGGCGCACGTCTGGAACGTGCATTGATTAACTTCATGATGGATCTGCACAGCGATCAACATGGATATGAAGAGATTCTGCCTCCATACATCGTTAATCGGGACAGCTTGTTTGGAACAGGTCAACTGCCTAAGTTCGAAGAAGACCTGTTCAAGTTGAAAGATACCGAATATTATCTGATCCCTACTGCTGAAGTTCCGGTAACGAACTATCATCGCGAAGAGATTCTGAATGTAGATCAATTGCCTAAGCACTTTGTGGCATACAGCTCTTGTTTCCGCTCTGAAGCCGGTTCGGCTGGACGGGATACACGCGGCTTGATTCGTCAGCATCAATTCAACAAAGTAGAGCTGCTCAAGCTCTCTACTCCAGAGACTTCGTATGAAGAGCTGGAGCAAATGACTCAAAATGCGGAGCGTGTGCTTCAATTGTTGGGCTTGCCGTATCGCGTCCTGACATTGTGCACGGCAGATATGGGCTTCACCTCAGCTAAAACGTATGATATTGAAGTATGGTTACCTGAGAGCAATACCTATCGTGAGATTTCTTCGTGCTCCAACTGTGAGGACTTCCAGGCACGTCGTGCCAATATCCGTTTCCGCAGAGAGCCAAAAGCCAAACCGGAATTTGTTCATACATTGAACGGGTCAGGATTGGCGGTTGGACGGACGGTAGCCGCTATCCTGGAGAACTATCAACAGGAAGATGGTACGGTTGTCATTCCTGAAGCATTACGTCCTTATATGGGCGGTGCAAGTGTGATCGCACGTCGCTCTTAAGTAAGAGTTAGCTAACCATCCTCATCAAGGGGAATACAAATTCAATCCGTCATTTCGGAATGGCGGATTGGAGTGTTTTGTATAACTGAGGCAGTTGTCTGATACGGAATTATCAATTTTAATATAAAAAGGTTGCATTATAATGTCGAGATGTGGTATGATACTTTTCGTGGCAAGTTTATAAAAGTTAATTCCCTGGAGAGGTACCGAAGCGGTCATAACGGGGCGGTCTTGAAAACCGTTAGGGGGCAACTCCACGTGGGTTCGAATCCCACCCTCTCCGCCATACTACACTTATAACAAGGATTCGAGCGATCTCGCTCGAATCCTTTTTTGCGTTGTGAGTTTGTCCAGCGTAGTGAGCATACAGGTTGGTGACCGATGTATATGTTGCATAGGACAACGTTATATTTTGAATAAGGCTAATATGTATAAAAACATCTTCATCGCCGCACTTTATAGGAGTGGAGGTGGTAAGATGAACCGCGAGTTAAACATCGATCAGACAGAGCTTGTAGGGGCTTGGCAAGAACGTTTGCCTCAAGTCCTGAATGTTGGAGACCAGGCTCAGGTAATGGCCGATGAAGCCGATCAGCAGGCGATTCGGATACACATTGCTACAGCAGGGCACGAGATGTACTCTTTTGATTTCAAATGTGCATATGTCGATTCCCGTGAAGTCAGCGTACAGCTGATTGATGTGGAACGGGATGGACGAACGACGGATGAGCGTACAGAACCGATTCAGGAACTGGCTCACGATTATACACGGCACATTCATGAATGCGCCCAGTCGTTACAATCCCAGACGAGATAATAGCCTGAAATCTGAAGGAGTGAACTCAATTGACTAAAGCCAAAGCGGGAGTAGACAAAAACCTGCAAAATGTAGTCGATGATCTGGAGCAGCCTGCCGTAAACAGTCATTATGCCCAGCAAAATCAGCAAGATATTAATGATCGCCGTCATCAGGATGCACTGAATCATGACAAAACGGAAGATAGGGACCCATCCCATTCCTAACAATGATGAGGGGGCAATAATATGAGCAAACCAAAAACAATTCCCGTACCGGAAGCGCAAGCATCCGAACAGCATCGTCATTCATCCAAACGCTCTTCCATGCAGGAACCATTATCCGGTTCCAAAAAAGTAAAAAATCAAAATCATGTGGATCATTTGAATCCTCAAGGTTAATAGAAGAAACAGATTCACGCAAAAGTCCCTTGTTACCTAACAGGGGGCTTTTGCGTATTCATACATATATAAAGACAGGCACATGGTTATTCCCAAAGCTGACATAGGTCTTTGTAGCCATTTTAAAGAGGAAAGATCACATTTTTCCCAAATTAGGTTTCGGTATCTGGTGATATGGTATATCATTGATATTGAATTACTTTTTTTTGGGGTTATCACGAGAGGAGAGAAACAAATGACTAAACGTATGGGGGCGCTTCTTCTCACGTTGCTGTTGACCGTATCTATGGCATTAACAGCATGTAGCAGCAAGCAGGAACCAAAAGAGGCATTGAAGACGGCTGCGGCCAATGCTTCCAAATTGACTTCGTATGAAATGAGTTCTAATTTCACTATTAATGAATTGAGCTATAAACCTGGGGATGCTTCACAAACTGATCCTACCATGACTCAGTTTATGAGCATGCTGAAGGATGCTCAGTTGAATGTAACAGGTGTATACCAAAGTGAGCCAATGCAGACAGAGATGACTCTTGGCATCGAGCTTAAAGGCGACATGGGTATGACCTTTAACATCCCAATGGTGATGACAGCAGAGAAACTCTATGTGAAAGTGCCGAATATTCCGTTCTTCCCGATTCCGGAGAATGTTGTTAACAAGTTCCTGGAGCTGGACCTGAAAGAACTGGCTGAGCAAGAGGGTACAGAATGGAACCCTGATGCTATGGACGCAGCCAAAACGCAAAAGCTGAGCAACGAAGTCATGGACGCAGTGCTGAGCGAGTACGATCAAGCTAAATTCTTCAAAAATCTAGACACCAAAGATGCAAAACTTCCTGAAGGTGTAGATGCGAAGCAAGTTGTACAATTCTCGGTGAATAATGACAATGTTAAAGAAGCAGTTACTGTACTGGTAACAAAAGCTATGCCTAAAGTATTGGATATTATTTCCAAAGAGGAATATCGTGAAATGCTGCAAATGGATCAGGCTGATATCGACAAAGCTAAAGAAGATCTGAAGATCACTGAAGCAGATCAGGCTGAAATGGCTAAAGACTTGGATAAATTGAAAGATGTTCTGACAATCAACCAATTCAACATCGATTTCGCATTGGACAAAAACGACTTCCCTGTATATCAAAAGATGGTCGCTGATGTGCTGATCAAGCCAGAAGGTACAAAAGACGAAGTGAAATTGGCATTTACCGGTTCCAATACGTACACTAAGATTAACGAAAAAGCAGCATTCAAAATCAACATCCCTACTGGCGATGACGTAATTACTATGCAAGAGTTCGAAGAACTGATGAACGCTTCATACGGATACTAATCTCGCTGAGTTCAAACCGTCTGTGATTCAAGTGAAGGATAATATCCTTCCGCTTGGGTACAGGCGGTTTTTTTTGTTAGACAGCGTAAGGGGGATATCCGCAAAATAATTGATTTTGAATCGTGGCTGGTGATCTATAAAAATAAAACCGCACTCTCTCCTACATAGCTAGGGTAGTGCGGTTTTATACATTAAATTTGTATATTTTAGAATTGGAATGCAGACGGTTGAGAGGATACGTTTCTTCTTAATTAGTTTGCAAGTTCGTCCAAGTCTTCAGCAAGTACAGCATAGATCTGATGATCCTGATATTTGCCGTTGATCTTGAGGTATTTGCGCGCAGTACCTTCAAACTGGAATCCGTTCTTCTCCAGTACGCGCTGTGAACCTTTGTTGGAGGGCAATACTGCAGCCTGAATCCGATTTAACTTTAGCGCACGGAAGCCATAAGCTACGGCCAGTTTAACCGCTGCTGTCATTCGTCCGCCACCCTGATAATCTGGATGGATAAAGTAACCCATATCCGCATAATTGGCAACGCCCAATACGACATTGTTGATACTTACTTGTCCAATCAACAGGCTGTCTTTAATGGTATAGATTCCAAATTGATATCCTGTACCATCTTCTGCTGCCTTGACCCGATCCTCAATCCGCCGAGTCTGAGCATCCAGTGTATAGAATTCATCGTCTCGCACGGGTTCTACAGACTGGTAGGGGACGCGTGTGACCTGAATCAGGTCCAAATAGGACTGTGTATCTTGGGGTGTGAGCAACCGAAGGCTTATGCCATTGGCTGTATCATAGAGTGTTAGTGCCATTACAGCACACTTCCTTTCTAATTGGGATGTTTGTAGTCGGTGACTACTTTAACTTTTGGCGCAGACTTCTGAAAAATTGAGTTAGCATCGTGGAGCATTCAGGTTGGAGAATATCCGCAATAACCTCGGTGCGATGGTTAAAACGCGGCTCCTGTAACAGGTTCATCAGTGTACCTGCACAGCCTGCCTTGGGATCAGCCGTACCATAGATAACGCGGGGAACTCTGGATTGTACAATTGCACCTGCACACATTGGACAAGGTTCCAGTGTGACGTACAGAGAACAATCCAACAAACGCCAAGCTCCGATGGTCTCGCTGGCCTGACGAATAGCCACCATCTCTGCATGGGCGGTGGAATCCAGTGTAGTTTCACGCAGATTGTATCCCCGACCAATAATTTGGTTATTTTGTACGATTACAGCTCCAATCGGCACTTCCCCGAGAGCTTCAGCCTTGTAGGCCTCGGCAATGGCCTCTCGCATCCAGTGCTCATGTTGAGCCTCTTCAGATAAATTCCCAAGATCGGGCTGGGGAGAATGGTCATTCATTACTATATAACTCCTTCCAAAATCGTTTATTCAGCGAACAAATATTCGGGTTGTTAACATGTTGTGCATAGAATTGTGGATAACCATGTAGTTGCTCACATAGTTATAAACAAACTATCCACAAGCCTGTGGGTATGTGGATAAATATAGTGATTAATTTCATTGTAGAGTTCGAAAATGCAAAAAACAACGAATTTCGAGCTTTTCAGTCATTCGGTAACTTTTGGACACGGGTCAATTATCCTTTTCAAAAAGAGATACAAGCGTTATGATGGAGATAGGTTTTGCCATATATCGCCAGAGGGTACAAGCCGAGAGGTGAACAAAAAAACTTGTCTATTAAAACGAAATTATCCATGATTATGTCGTGCTCAGTGCTCGTTATTTTAGTGTTGAATATCGCACTGAGTTATTATACTACAGAAGAGAATCTGAGGCAGGACAGTGAAACCAAGATGGTGCTCACTGCAAAGCAGATTGCAATTGCTGTCGAACAGAATCAATACAGTTCGGATTATGTAAAACGGCAGATTGGAAACAATCTGTGGCTTGCTGCTGTCATGGCAGCGGAAGAATTGGACCCGGATATTAATAATATCACAAATGAAGAACTTGTACGCTTGAGCCAAAAGGTCGGCGTCTCACATATTTCGTTAATGGAGCAGACGGATGATGACATCGTTGTTAACCGCTCCTCAGATCCGAGAGAAATCGGGCTGTCCACCAAATCCATGACTTATTGGTATCAGGCCTTTAAGCAATTATTTGAAAAACAACAGGTGACGATTCCCCAAGGACAGAAGTTGGAGCATTTCTGGTCAGATGGATTCGAATATTCGACATCCAGTCCTTCGGATATTGATATCTGGGGTTACTACCATGATGGAAAGAGAAACTACATAATCAATCCCTTCTATAATAATACGGAAGTTGATGACTATGTGAAAATCTCTAGTCCGGATGAGATTTTAAATAAAATTCGTGAGGTCAATCCCTCCATTCTGGAGATTACAGGCATCAATCCGTTGACTTTTGGTAGCCCGAACATGGGTGATGACGGAAGAGATTCGAACTTTAGCAAGTTGAATAACAGACCGATTCGTTTTGGTACATACCAGTATGGTTCTACGGATGAGGATCATCGTGCTGTGGTGCGCGCCATTCGAACAGGGCAAAATGTATCTTTTGTCAGTGAAACGCACGAACAGAAGGTACTGAAGAGTTTTATTCCCATTTTTACACCCAATCAGTCTTCCTATGTGATCAGTATTGTCATGGACTATAAGCAAATATCCTCCATGGTATCTGAGCAGTTGGTGAGCCATGCCTCCATATCGTTGGTTTTGCTGGAGATTGTGATCTTTGGCAGCTATTTGCTCGCAGGGTATATTACGCGTCCGATCCAATCCATACTGGGCAAAGTGAATGATGTAGCAGATGGGCACTTTGATTTCCGTCTGAAAGTACGGAGGAAGGATGAACTTGGCCAACTGGCCAATCGTATTAATGCCATGATTCGTAATCTGGGCCATTATACGAGTCGTCTGAAACAGATGTATGAAGAGAATCGGGCGGTGAAAGAACATCTGGAGTCCATTATCAATCAGACAGCGGACGCCATTCACATTACGGATCTTGAAGGAAAAGTGCTGCGGGTTAACCGCGCATTTGAACAATTATATGGCTTTCGAAGTCGTGAGGTGGAAGGTCGTAATCTGAAGATCATCCCGCCAGAGGCAGAAGAAGAAATGAAACGTCAGCATGCCCAACTCGTTGAAGGGATGTCCATTACGTCCAACGAAACTACCTGGATGAAGAAAGACGGGACCCGAGTAGAGGTCAGTGTCAGTACGGCTCCGGTACGAGACGAGGCTGGAGAGATTACCGCGCTCATTAGTGTCTCCAGGGACATTACAAGCCGTAATCGGATGGAAGAGCTGCTGAGACGTTCTGAGAAGCTAACAACCGTGGGCCAGCTTGCAGCAGGTGTGGCACATGAGATTCGTAATCCACTGACCACGCTGCGCGGATTCCTGCAGTTACAGCAAGAGAGCAACAAGCTGAATCATCGTCATCTGGATCTGATGTTATCGGAGCTGGATCGAATCAACCTTATTGTTGGTGAATTTCTGATTCTGGCGAAACCGCAGGCGGTTCATTTTCAGAATCGGGATATTCGTTTTATTCTTGGCGATGTCATCTCGTTACTGGATAGTCAGGCGCATCTGCATGGTGTAGAATTTGTACTGCGTGCCTCATCCGATTCGGCTATGGTACACTGTGAAGAGAACCAATTGAAGCAGGTATTCATCAATTTGCTGAAAAATGGTATGGAGGCCATGCCAAATGGAGGAAACATCCATATCAAGCTCAAGCATGACGAGCAATCGAAACGCGTCAGAATTGAGATCAGGGATGAAGGGATCGGTATCCCGGAAGAGATGATGCCCAAGCTTGGGGAGCCTTTCTTTACGAATAAAGAGTCTGGAACAGGGCTTGGCCTGATGGTCAGTCAGCGCATTATTCAATCACATAAGGGCATGATGGATATTAAAAGCGTCATGAACAAGGGAACAACGGTTATTATTGAACTGCCTGCATCCGAGCAACAACCGGAAGTTATTGAGGTAGATCAGGTAACAGATGACACACTTACAGATGAAGAGAAATAGATGAGGTGAGATTACCTTTTGCGTATTAATAAATTTATTAGTGAAACAGGTTATTGCTCCCGGCGTGAAGCCGACAAGTTGGTGGATAGTGGTCAGGTAACCATTAATGGAGTTAAGGCTGAACTGGGCAGTCAGGCAGAAGAAGGCGACGATGTACGAATCAATGGCAAGCCAATCAAGGAAAAGAGAAAACACGTATATATCGCGCTGAATAAACCGATCGGGATCACAAGTACAACCGAGCAGCATATTCAGGGCAATATCGTTGATTTTGTCGGGCACGATGAACGTATCTTTCCTATTGGGCGTCTGGATAAGGACTCGGAAGGTTTGATCCTGATGACCAATGATGGTGATATCGTTAACCGGATTCTTAGATCAGAAGGGCGCCATGAGAAAGAGTATATCGTTACTGTTGATCGATCTGTAACCCCGAGTTTCCTTAGAGGTATGAGCACTGGGGTGAAGATCCTGGGTGAAATGACCCTGCCTTGTACAGTGACCCGGATGACGGATCGAGTATTCCGTATCATCCTGACTGAAGGAAAGAACCGTCAGATTCGGAGGATGTGTAGTGCCTTTGGTTACGAGGTTCGTAAGTTGAAGCGTATTCGGATCATGAACATCCATCTTGGAGAAATGGCGACAGGTTCATGGAGAGAGCTTACCCCCGCTGAAAAAGCGGAGCTGGGCGGTCTGTTGGACTATTCGCTGGAATAGTTGATTCGAGTTCGACTAATTAACTGATTGAAGCCCTGCTTTCCGAAAAGGAGCGCAGGGCTTTTTGGTGCAGATTTAATGAAGACTGGTCAATAATACCTAATAGTACGGAAATATGTAGATGAACCAGGCATAAGCCTTATAAAACCAAAAAGACCGTTCTCCTTGTAACTGGAGAACGGTCTTTGGTTAATGAATCGCTGCAGGCCTCTAGTTTCCTCCGCCAACGGCTTTTACATTTGTATTGTTACTTTGATACTTCCGAATGATAGATACCTCTACACGGCGATTCTGTGCCCGTCCCGTATTGGTGTCATTGCTGGCAATTGGGTGATACTCTCCATAACCACTTGGTGTGAATTTGGAAGGGTCCAATTTCGAGTTCAGCAACAGGATTTTCAGGAAGTTGAGCGCACGATCTGCGCTTAGATCCCAGTTATCCTTATATTGGTTGTTCGAAATGGGAATATTATCGGTATGACCGGATACAACCACTTCATATTCAGGGAACTCCTGCAGCATGCTTGAGATTGCTTTGGCCAGGGATCGTGATTCAGGCTTCACATCTGCTCGGCCTGAGGAGAACAGGGCGTTATCACTGATGGTGATCTTCAATTCAGACTGATTCAGCTTGGTGTTCAGCTGGTCTGAAAGTCCGTTCTTCGAGATATATTTGTCGAGTCGCTCTTTGAGTTTCTCCAGGTCTTCTTGTTCTTTCTTAGCCATCTGTGCATCTGTAATCTGAGCTGGTGTTTTCTTGGTGATTTCTGTAGGTTCCTGTTTGTTCTTACCCAAATCAGCACCTGGCGTATCCGGATTCATGGACGAATGGTCCAGAATCCCGGAACCTCCATTTAATGCACTGTTTAGTGCGGAAGCCATCTGCTCGAACTTAGCTGCATCGATTGAACTCATACCGAACAATACAATAAACAGAGCGAGCAACAAGGTCATCAAGTCGGAATAGGGAAGCAACCAGCTCTCGTCTATATGCTCTTCATGTGGTTCGTGCTTCTTAGCCTTTTTCACCTGGTGATCCCTCCTTCTCTTCCAGTTGTTTACGTTCGGAAGGTGTCAGGAATACGGATAACTTTTGGTTGATGGCGATGGTGGAGACACCGGATTGTATGGATAACAGTCCTTCAACCATCATCAGCTTGATCTCCATTTCTTGCTTGGACATCCGTTTCAGCTTGTTAGACATCGGGTGCCATAACACGTAACCACTAAATATACCAAGGAGTGTTGCGATAAATGCTGCCGCAATCGCATGGGAGAGTTTCTCCATGTCACTGAGATCGGCAAGTGCTGCGATGAGACCTACAACGGCCCCGAGAACCCCGAGCGTTGGTGCGTACATCCCCGCCTGAGCGAAGATCAAGGCACTGCCACGGTGGCGCTCCTCTGTAGCATGAATATCTTCCATGAGCACATCACTTACAAATTCCTGATCGTTGCCGTCTATAATCATACGCATACCGCCACGAAGGAACTGATCGTCAATCTCTTCTACTTTTGATTCCAGTGCAAGCAAACCTTCACGACGGGTAGTGGAAGCCCAATCCATAAATGTGCCGATCAGGGATACGCGATCAATAAGTACTTGATTTTTGAAAACAATCCCGAAAAGCTTAGGGATTTTCTTAACTTCAGACATCGGAAATGCGATAAAGATGGTTCCTGCTGTACCAACAAAGATAATAATGTAGGCTGCGGGATTGTTAACCAGGTTGATTAAGGGCGCACCCTTCAAGAACATACCAAATACAAGGGAGACCAGCCCCAAAATTAGTCCAATAATCGTTGAAATGTTCATCATACACCTCATCCATGAGATAAAATTGAATCCTTTCAAGCGGCTGTGTTCGGGCTTCCGGACGAATTTTTGGCCGCAATCCGTTCAATGTTAGGCATTCCTTACGGTTGCTAAAACAGTTAAAACGGTCATATATGTATTTATCGACCAGAAGGCCTTTTTTTTTAAGGGCTATTTTCAGGTATAATAAGATCAAATCCGCTCCTTAGGGGCCGAATAGGAGTGAAAAGCCAATGGGCGTAAAGCATGGACGGGATTATGAAGGAATTTTGACAGATCTGACAACGGCAATCGGACGCATACCGGATCGGTATGTTTTCTTTGAAATGGACGCGGAAGAGTGGGGGAGACTGGCTGCATCTGACCAACTTGAAGTGGATGAGGCGTTGGCGGAGGATCTGTTCTATGCGCTGGGCGAGGAGTCCGTTATTCCGGTTGGAAGTGGCGTGGTCATCCATGATAAGGAACAGCACCGCATTCATATTTTGATCGGGGAAGAAGAGTTGACATTTGTACCTTTAATTTAGTGTGTTTACATGCATTTTCAGGGGTGTGAATGGAATTGGAATTCCCCTCAAAGCCTTATGGTTATTGGTTCTATGCCATGTAGTTGATTGGATTTTGAAGCTTGTCCGTGGTAAGATGTTAGTCGTGAAATGGGCCAACCGCATGGCGGTGAGCCTGGCCTTTGAGGTTGCTGTTGATTGCGCCGAAGGTGTCGGTGGTTATACGGACGCATGTCTGTAATGTACCATCCTATGGGGAGGAAGATAACGCATGGTTTTTTCGCAAGAGGAAGTCGAAGCTCATCTGGGAAGGCTGGAAGGCTGGGAACTGGAAGAGGGACGGTGGATTGTACGTAAATTCGTGTTCTCCAACTACATGAAAGGGATTGCATTTGTGGATGAGGTCGCTGCGATCTCGGAAGCATTCAATCATCATCCTTTTATTACAATTGATTATACAACGGTTACGCTGCGTCTCACATCATGGGATGCGGGTGGTATCACATCTGTAGATATCAAGGAAGCAGGGCAATATAACGAAGCATATGACAAAATGAGGTCGCAATAACGAGGTCGGTTATTATCGCGCGGCCAGAAGTGAGTGAACCATACATGTCAGACTATAATCAGAAACAACCTCTTATTGCTGTCGTAGGCAGTCTCAATATGGATCTTGTGGTGAAGACAGACACGATTCCGGAAGAGGGAGAGACGGTGAGCGGTGAGGAGCTGCATTATCTCGCTGGTGGCAAAGGGGCCAACCAGGCTGTTGCCGCTGCGCGTCTGGGTGGACAGACTACGATGATTGGTGCGGTGGGATCGGACGGTTTTGGCGAACGTCTGCTGCACAGTCTGACGGAAAGTGGTGCAGATGCCTCGCAGGTTCGCATATTGGAAGACACGGTTACAGGGACAGCTTCCATCTGGCTTTCTCGGGGAGACAACCGGATTATCGTTATTCCTGGTGCGAATGGGCAAGTGGCGCCTGAAATGCTGGAAGAGGCGGATACGGTAAAAAGCCTGACTGCAGCCGCAGCGGTGCTACTACAGCTGGAGATCCCGCTGCCAGCGGTTACCCGCGCCGCCCAACTGGCGGCTGAAGGCAGCGCACTGGTGGTGCTCAACCCGGCTCCCGCGGTGCCGGGTCTGCCCCAGGAGCTCCTGCGGTGCGTCGACGTTGTCACGCCAAACCGCAGCGAGCTTGCCGTGCTTACCGGCCGGGATCATCTCCGGCCGGAAGACCTGGATGCGGCGGTCGCAGAGCTCGCCGCATCCCTCGGGGCCACTGTCGTCACGACGCTCGGCCCCGAGGGGGCTGTGTACGCGGCGGCGCCTGGTGGCCGCGTACAAGCAGGGCGTGCCGGCGCGTGCCGTGCGCCCGGCTACGCCGTAAGCGCCGTCGATACGACCGGCGCTGGCGATTGCTTCAACGGCGCGCTGGCGGTAGCTCTCGCGCGCGGTGAGACTTTGGACGCGGCCGTAGGCTTTGCCATGGGTGCGGCCGCGTTATCCGTGACAAAGCTCGGCGCCCAGTCCGGGATGCCGTACGCACGTGAAGTTGAGGCCTTTTTGGCTGAGCATGCCGCAGAGGCTTAATAATTGATATAACAAAGAGGCTCTTATTCTCCGAAAAGGGGATTAAGCGCCTCTTTGTTATGCGTGTGCAGAGATTATTTCTTCTCTGACAGCCACATGGCGATATTTGCAATCTCTTCGTCCTGCAGTTTGCCCTTGAAGGAAGGCATGCCACCTTTACCTTTGACAATCGTAGAATAGATCTTCTCCAGATCATCCTGGCTGCCGATGTTTGCCAGAGCAGGTCCTACGCCACCTTGAAGCTGATCCCCGTGACAGGAAATACAATTGGCTTTGACCAGTGCTTCAGCTTGTCCGGCATCCAATGTTACTTCCGGCATGGTTGGCTTGGCTTCTTCGGCCACTTCTTCTTTCCCTGGAAGCGTAAACATTAAAACAATAGCTAAAGCGCATGCTGCAAAAAATACTCCGCTCATGATCCATTTGTGCATCCCTTATGTCCCCTCCAGAATGAAAGATCATCTAACCTGAAACTATCCATATCATTATAACGGAACCTGTACTGACATCATAGCATTTTGTGGGAATTTTTTGAACTAATCACATAACAAGGGGCAAATTTGGTTGTTTTGCAATGGATTCTAACCGCGAGGCCCCTCATAAACCATACAGTGAAAGGGCTTCAAGCCGCTGGGGGTCTGTCGTTCGTATGTATCCTGGGTGGCAAATCCACTCTTCAGATAGACTTGAATGGCACGAGCATTCCAAGTGAGTACTTCCAGATCAATCTCATTCGTGGGATTTCGGCGAATAGCTTCTTGTACAATGGCATTGACAAAAGCTGTCCCTTGACCCTGACCACACAGCTCTGGATGCATGCCAAGGCCAATCCGGGTTACCCCTTGAAGTGGGAAGTATTGAGCAAACCCACATATACGATCGTCCTGATCCAGGACGATCGCATATTGCTCCTGCCGCAGCTGTGCATCTCCGAATTCCACTTCCAGAGCTTTCATCTGCTCCCAGGGGAGCCAGCTGTAGATATTGTAAGGCGGATCATACTGCCAACTGCAGATAAGCTCCGCATGTTCTTCTCGCATGGGTACAACGTGAAACGTCACAGGGGTTTCCTTCATACACCTGCATGCTCCTTTCCTTGAAACAGAACTCTTTGTCCACTCTACAAAAGAGATGTTCATTTAGCAAGTCTTCCTTCCCAAGAAAAAAAATGAAACAAAAGTTCCGGTAATTTCGTTTATATTATAACGGGATGGGTAAAAACATCATAAGGGCACGGACGAACGAACGCAAAATGAACCTGTTGATGTCGCAGGATATGCCCCGAGTATAACTTGCAACATGAATAAGGATTGAAGCACAAAAAAACCGCCGGATACATTCCTGCGGAGAATGTACCGGGCGGTTCTGTTATGCTTCTTGCTTCGTTCCAGTATGTTTAATGGTTACAGCATCATGTTGCTCAGCTTGTCCCTAGTCAAGGGCCAGTGATTCATATGCGTCCGTGCTCATAATCCGTTTTGCGCCAACATAACGATTGGCCCAATAGTTTTCACTCAATGCACTGATCGTAACGCCTTTGGAAGAAGAGGAGTGTGCGAACTTTCCATCCCCTACAAAGATTCCTACATGGGATACGCCTTTACCTGTTGTATTAAAGAACACCAGATCGCCAGCTCTCATTTCCATGCGGGATACGGAATCGCCCATGTCGAATTGGGAACTGGATTGGCGTGCCAAATCAATACCCAACTTTTCGAATACATACCGTGTAAATCCGGAGCAGTCAAAGCCGTTGAGCGTTGTTCCTCCACTTTGATATGTAGTTCCCATTGCTGAATCAATTACTTTGTCCATCTTAGAATCTGCGAATGCGCTACCTGCACCAAGCGATAATGCGAATGTGATGCTAAGTACAGCTGCGGTTAATTTCTTCTTGAACAAGAGATATTCCCCTTCCAACGCCTGCGAGGTTAGCTTAAGGATTCGGTTGAAGGTCCCCTATGATCCCTCTGTAGCAAGATCAATTCACCCATAACTGGTTCCCCCGCTTCCCAGGTGCCAGGAATTTGGCTATGCTAGTTATGCACCTGCGAAATCAAGAAATGATGATTTAATTTTAAGTAGTTACAAATATGAATGTAAATATTACAAAGTTGTTACTAAAAACTCACTGCGATTATTGTAACAGAGGAGTACGGCTTTGGCAACGTTTAGCAACAAATTTAGCAAAAAAAACCTCGACCTTTGACGGGGAAAGGTTGAGGGTTGCCTATTTATAAGTACATATTAGGCCATGAGTTTAACATTTGATGGTAACAATTTTTAAACTATCTGCTCTCACCTTTGGATATTTTGGACTGCCATAAACGGAAATGGCTGCATATTTTCCACAGACTTAATAGACACCTGGCAAGTGGATACGTCTGTTGTAGTATAAGCCCGGTAAGTCCCGTTAATAACCATGAGGCTGTAGTGAATGCCCCAAAGACGAGCAGGTGTACTCCGCCCAGCAGGAGTGCAATGCCGATTACGGCGATGAGATGACGCAGTGCAATCCAGAGGGCTTTGAGGGTGCCGTGAGCCCCGCCTTCTCCTTCTGGTGCCGAAACACCGAACTGCATGTAGAGTATGACATGGTGGATGATCCAACCATATACAATCCAGGCAGCAACATAAGGTATACCAGGCAAAAGTAATTGAAGGGAATGAAATCCGTCCATGAGAATTGAGTAAAGCTTCGGTATGAGCCAGTAGGCGGGCAGAAGTATCAATAATGTACGTATGGTGTGGAGCAGTAGCATCGGTTTCCACAGATTTTTGATTCCGCGGACAAAGGGGATGCGCTCTTCTGTAGAATTAAAGTGCTGAAGTGAGTAGAGCAGTCCTGCCTGAATGAGGGGGCTGATCAACATGCGAACCAGCAGCATGCCCCCGAGAATCCATAGATAACGATGAACCTCCGGATGGGTAGACAGGTTAAGTTGACTTTCCATTTTGAACAAAAGTGTACTCAGCTCACCGGCATCAGCATCTGGATAGCGAAGGAGCAGTGGGATGACGGCCGATTGTACCATTCGATAGAAGAAATATCCCCAAATGAGTTGATAGAGAAATAAGAGTGCGGCAATGAACATATGCTGACGGACGAGAAACCAGCCTTCACGTATTTTCGCTTTCACCGTTTCCACCTCACCATGACAGACCTCCGAATATGGCTTCTATTAGTTTGGTTACACTCATGCTCCAGCGGGACTTCGTCTGCTCATCCAGTCCGGATTTCAGGAAATTGTTCATATGGCGGTTCTCCAGCACGATCGAGTACAGGGGATCGGTCATGGCCCAGGATACGGGGGATGTGTGAGTTAATTTATACGTGATGCGATCTTCTTTGCCATTCCATTGCTTGGTGAGGATATGCCCGTCTTCAAAAGCAATGCGAACAGGAACGGCGCTGTAATCACTACCTTTTTTTGCGATCGTCACGGATGACTCGTACAATGTTTGACCGTCTTTCTGTACGGGCGTAACACGAATCTTCTCTACAGCAAAGTCAGCCATCCCGTTACTATAGACGTATTGATCAAAATAATCAGACCAGGAAGTGCGGGTCACTTGTTCCACAATTTTCTGAAAATCAGCCGAAGTGGGATGTTTGAAGCGGTACTTCTTCACATAGGTAGAGAGGATGCGTTCCATCTTTTTGGCACCGACTTGATGTTCGATACCAAGCAATACAAGTTTGCCACGTGTATAGACATTGGCTGCATACTCATTCTGTGAATCAAACTTCCAGGATTCTTGTGTTAAGGATGAAGGAGACGTAATCAGTCCCGATTGTACTGGCAGATTCGGAATCAATCCGTATTCCTGCTCCATCAGTTTGTCTTCTGCATAAGAGGTGAATCCCTCATCCAGCCAGGCTTCCTCGAATTCGTTGCTGGCAACCATGCCGTAGAAGTACTGGTGTCCGATCTCATGGACTACGGTACGTTCCAGGTCATAACCCGGAGTAGTATCATCGGCTCCAAAGGCCGTAACTAGCGTAGGGTATTCCATACCTCCAGCGCCGTTCCCCGCTTTGGGTGGAACTACGATGGATAAGGTAGCGTAAGGATATGGGCCAAACCATTTGCTATAATTGGCTAGAGCGGCCTTCGCGGCGTAGAAGTAACGTTCTTTCAGATCCTGATGAGCAGGGTCCAGATATAACTTGATTCGTACACCAGGCACATTGGGTGCAGAGAAGGGTTCCTCGGCGTAGACAAAATCCGGTGAAGCTGCCCATGCGAAGTCATGCACATCATCGGCGTAAAATTGATAGACCTTTTCTCCATTCTTCACCACGGCTTGCTGCGTCGGAAATCCAGTAGCAGCTACTTTGTATGTTTCAGGCACCCGAATACGCACACTATATATACCGAAGTCAGCGTAAAACTCTGAATTGCCATGGTACTGGTGCAGATTCCAGCCTTCCGTTGTTCGTCCACGTCTGCCCACAGGTTCATAGGCACTTAATTTGGGAAACCATTGACCTGCCATGACAAAATGATCAGCAGTTCCCATCCGGGCAAAAATCTTCGGCAGATTCACTTCAAATCGGGTGTGGAGCGTGATGCTTTCCCCGCCTTTGACGGGTTTGGGCAAGCGTACTTTAATGAGGGTGGTGTCCTTGATATTTCCGTCATCTGGTTGCACATACTGCATCCGGTGCAGCAGAGAGAGCCCGTCCTCCGTTTTCATTTCGGTAATGTTCATGGAGCCATAACCATTGGTAGGCATGACATCACCCCGAAGCTTTCCACCGGATTCCTTCATAAAGGTGGTGTCAGCAGAAGAGAAGGCGTTGGGATACATATGAAAGTAAAGCTCGCTGACGGTTTTTTTACCTGGATGTGTCCAGGTAATCGTCTGAGTCCCTTCCAGTACATTCCCTTCGACCAGTTTTACATCCATGTGATATTCCACAACACGGTTGCTGTACACTTCGGCAGTAGGGGTCTGTACACTTTCTGGAGGTGCTGGCGTTGGGGCTATTGCCTTAGGCTTGCCCGATTCGGGGGCGAGTACTGGCAATTCGGAATGAGTTGAGCGATTATAACCCAGAGTGATCCATATCCCTCCGGCAAGTACACACAGGGCCAGGGATGCAGTGAGCCAGCTCTTGGCGCGTCGTGGAATCATCGTTAAATACCTCCCGTTGACAAGCATCTACAGCATGTATATGTTTGCAATGGGGCAATTATTAGTTAAAATATTTGTATCAACCCTTGGAGGTTATAAACATGGACCAAAACGAGCAAAACGGCAAAAAACAGATTGCCTTGAATATCGTTAGTGCAAAAAGCAAGCATAAAGGCTTCGGTGCAGGCTCCATTGAGCTGAATAACCTTTCCCCGGTCATTATTGATAATGGCGAAGCCAAAATCGATATCGGTGCGATGCATGCGAAGAGCAAAGTGGAACGCAATATCAAGTTCTCTACTAATCGTGAGGATGTGCCCAACGGACGCCAGGTATGGCTGGTGTGGGTAGCTGTCGACCGCACGGAGGAAGGCCAACTGTATGGTGGAGCAACGGCATGTGAGATGTGGATTGATACGGAAGCAAGACGTGGATGGAAACTGCTGGCCGAACATGTGAATCGCATGGATTATGCCTTGAAGCGTCGCTTCATGCTGGATGAGCTTGGACCCGAAGCTCGAGCTGCACTTAAGACACTGTTGATCTCACACAACGAAGACTGGTGGAATGCTTCTCCAGATGTATTGAAGGAAGCACTCGCCTAAGGCAGATCTTTCAACACAGTCTAAAAGAAAAAAGGCAAAAGGCCCCTTGACCGGAAAGTTCGGTTGGGGGTCTTTTGCTTGTGCTTTAATCGTATTCATCGATCTGAATAATTATGAGTTTTCATCCAAAGTGAATTTCCAATTGTTCAATATAACCAGGGGTTATAGGTGACGCAACTAAGTCATCGCCCATTTACGTCATTCTACCCACCAACGTTTGAAATCTCCCCACCAAGAATGTTTCTCTTCCTGTATGCCTTGTTGATTCTGTACCTGACGAGTCTTCTCATCTTCTCCAGAATCCGAATCATCCGTTGTACCATGACATACCTCTGTCGGTTCAGTACCATCAATAAAAACTTCCAATCGTTTCTCTTCACAACCGTTGCCTGCCAGCTTGCCGGATTCCGGATCAATATAGACACTTACGACATGATCAGGCACGGTGAAGATTTTGGGTGGTACGCTCGCAAGGGCCTGTTCTGTGAACTGGGCAAAGATCGGCGCTGCCCGGCGGCCATCCGAAGTGGAGATGGCTTTGCCTTGGTCGTACCCAACCCATACCGCGGTGGAGAGCTCCGGTGTGAATCCAACGAGCCAGGCATCCGTGTTGGTTGTTCCCGTTTTTCCCGCAACCGGGCGTTTGATCGCCTTAGACACACGGTTGCCCGTTCCTCCATTTTCGAAGACACTTTCCATTAAACGAGTCAGTACATAAGCTGCCGCAGGTTCCACAACGGTCTCAGCCTTCGTCTGAGGCGATTCATAGAGCACACGTCCTGCGGCATCTGTCACTTGTAGAATGGCTACAGGTGGCGTCCGTTGTCCACCAGCAGCAATGACGGAAAAGGCCGACGCCATCTCCAGCGGGCTGACAGGTGACGTTCCCAGTGCAAGAGAAGGTACGGCGCTCAGGTTGCTTGTAATGCCAAGGTTTTTTGCCATACTCACAACCTGCTCAGGACCGATCTGCATAATGGTGTTCACCGCATAAATATTGTCTGAAGCGGCGATCGCCTGTCTTAGATCAATCTCACCCAGATACTTGTCTCCAAAGTTGCCGGGTTTATAGGTTTTGCGGTCATTGTCATAGTGAAAAAGGGTAGGTTCACTGTTAAATATGGATGCACTAGTGAGCTGCTTGGATTCCAGGGCTGCCAGATACATAATCGGTTTAAACGCCGAACCTGGCTGGCGCGTTGTCGCTAGAACATGGTTAATCTGATTGGTACGGTAATTCTTGCCGCCTACCATGGCTTTGATGTAGCCCGTACGAGGGTCGATGGACACGAGGGCCGTCTCCAGCTCGCTTTTGGCATCCATACCCTTCGCTATGGCGTCTTCCGCTGCTTTTTGTACACGCAGATCCAGGGTGGTGTAGATGTTCAATCCCCCATGATCCAGCATCGCTTCACTGATTCCCAACTCTTTGATGGCCAGATTCCGGATATAGTCACGGAAATACGGGGCGCTTTCCACCGTTTTACGCTCGCTCTCCGGTTTGAACGAAAGCATTTTCTCATAGGCCTTATCGGCTTCGGCCTGGGTGATCTTGCCGATATCAGCCATGGCATTCAGCACAATCTTCTGTCGGTCTTTGGCATTCTTCATATGGTTATAGGGTGAATAGTAGGTAGGTCCTTTCGGGATTCCTGCCAGCATGGCACTCTCTGCAAGATCCAGCTGTTTGGCTGATTTGCCAAAATACATTCGTGAAGCCGCTTCGATTCCGTACGCACCATGCCCATAATAGATTTCGTTCAGATACATCTGCAAAATTTCATCCTTGCTGTATTTCATCTCCAATTGCGCCGTGTACATGGCTTCCTTGGCTTTGCGAGTCCATGTTTTCTCATGAGATAGATATAGGTTACGCGCCAGCTGTTGAGTCAATGTACTCGCACCTTGCGACATCTGCATATGTTCGAGGTTAACGAGCACAGCCCGTCCCATCCCTTGCACGTCGAACCCGTAGTGATTATAGAATTTGCGGTCCTCTACAGCCAGAGTGGCATGGACCAGATCTGGAGCGATATCCTCCAGTTGAACGGGTACAGAGTCTTTGCCACCTGCGGAGAAGGTAGCGATGACTTCACCCTGACTGTCCAGTAATCTGGAATTCCGATCAGAGTCTGCGAGAGGCAGGCTGGTTGCATATAGATAGACCAATCCTGCAGCGGTAGCAAGTATGGCGAGCACGGCGAGCAGAGACAGGTTTTTAAACAATTTACGTACACGGAACCCGCGTTTGCGGGTCTTTTGATTTGGCTTGGTCATGGAACGGGCTCCTCTCTTTTCTTCCAGTATGGGACTTGATTGGCAGGGATATTCAATCGGGTGCATAAGCAAACAAAATGTAGCGTTTTCGCCTTAAAAACCGTTTTGCAGTATAAACGTCAATCGCGTATAATGCAAAAGGGTAATGAAAAGGTAAGATTCGGCACAAGATACTAAAGCGCGTAAGGACGAACAGACGAATGGTCATTGATTCATTGATTAGTCAGACGCTCTGCACGCTCTGGTCAATTTAATCTATATAATGAAGTGAACCGCGGACCTTTCCCGCAGGCCAGCAATCATAACGCGATATGGCGCCGAACGCTGGACGTGCTTGGGCGAACCGAATATAGTGCACAGCACTTGATCGGGTATGGCTGATCATTAACTTTACGGAAAGAAGGTAGAGATTATGGAATTGTGGTTTACGGAGAAACAGACCCCGGTATTCGGGATCACCGCGAAGATTAAGCAGACCTATGTTACAGAGAAAACGGATTTTCAAGATTTGGCCATGGTAGAGACCGAAGAATTCGGTAACATGTTGCTTCTTGATGGCATGGTGATGACGACTGTAAAAGACGAATTCGTATATCACGAAATGGCGGCACACCCTGCGCTGAACACTCACCCGAATCCGAAAAAAGTTCTGGTTGTCGGTGGCGGCGATGGCGGAGTCATTCGTGAAGTCATTAAACATGCTGCTGTAGAAAAAGCAGTTCTCGTCGAAATCGACGGTAAAGTTATTGAATACTCTAAAAAATATTTGCCTGAAATCGCCGGCAAGTTGGACGAGCCTAATGTTGAAGTGCTCGTAAACGACGGCTACATGCATATTATTGAACATAAAAATGAATACGATGTGATCATCGTAGATTCTACGGAGCCTGTAGGTCCGGCTGCGCCATTGTTTGAGCGTGGGTTCTACCAAGGCATCTACGAAGCATTGAAAGAAGACGGAATCTTCGTTGCCCAAACGGACAACCCTTGGTTCAAGGCGGATTTAATCCAGAAGGTGAACAAAGACGTCAAAGAAATCTTCCCGATCGTACATGTGTACGGCTGTAATATTCCAACCTATCCAAGTGGTTTGTGGACATTCACCATGGGTAGCAAGAAACATGACCCGCTCGAAGTGGATGAGACTCAAATCCCGGAGATGGATACCAAGTATTACTCTCCGCGTCTGCACAAAGCAGCATTTGTACTTCCTAAATTCGTGGAAGATTTAACGAAATAAAAGGGGAAATCATTAATGAAACTGGATCAAGCTTATTCAGGAAACGTATTTATTTGCAGCTCTGAGGATTATGAGAACTCCAAAGCAGTTATCTATGGCATGCCGATGGATTACACCGTCAGCTTCCGTCCGGGTTCCCGTTTCGGCCCATCTCATATCCGTCAAGCATCGGTTGGACTTGAAGAGTACAGCCCATATCTCGACAAAAGCATTGTAGACATGACATACTTTGACGCTGGAGACCTGCTCTTGCCTTTCGGTAACGCGGGACGCAGCCTTGAGGTAATTCATGAATACATCGGCAGTCTGCTCGCTGACGACAAATTCCCAGTTGGTCTCGGTGGCGAGCATCTGGTTACTTGGCCAGTCATCCAACAGATGTACAAGAAATACCCGGATCTTATCCTGATTCATATTGATGCACACGCTGACCTTCGTGAAAACTATGAAGGCGAGCCATTGTCCCACTCCACACCAGTACGTAAAGCAGCTGAGTTGATGGGTGGCAAAAATATCTATCAGTTCGGTATCCGTTCCGGTTCCCGTGAGGAGTTCCAGTATGGTCGCGAGAACATCAACTTCTATCCATTTGAAGTGGCAGCTCCGATGAAGGAAGCTCTTCCGAAGATGGGCAACCGTCCGGTGTATGTGACCATCGACATCGATGTGCTTGATCCGTCAGCAGCACCAGGAACAGGTACAGCAGAAGCGGGCGGCATTACGTCCAAGGAACTGCTGGAAGCCATTCATATGATCGCAGGATCTGATGTAAATGTAGTTGGTTGTGACTTGGTTGAAGTTGCACCAATCTATGATCCAACACAACAGACACAGATTGTAGCTGCGAAGCTGATCCGTGAAATGCTACTTGGATTCGTGAAATAATCACAGAATAATCGATAAGTATAACGCTCTCTGTCTGCGCGGGTTCAACTTTGCGCAGGGGAGGGCGTTTTGTATTGTTAACTTTTGTACAGAGCTGTGCTATACTGACTACATAAGTATTCAGTAGTATATTAATTGATATATTACATTCGTGAAGTATATGGTGATCGGGTTCGGTCATATACTAAAAAGAGCCTTTACCGCTGCCAACGGTAAAGACTCTTAGGACCCGAAAGGCTGTGGATTGCCACGGCGCGCATGAACTAAATAATGCTATTCAAGCAAAACCCACCGTCAGGCTTCCGACCTTATGAGGTGGGTTTTCGCTTGCTACGAAACTTTTTGCGCAACCAACGGTAAAGCTTTCGCCCACTCAGTACAATACTGAGGATCGCAGCAATCCATCGGATTACATCAAGCAACGCCACAAGTTTGACCAACGACGTCACCCCCTTTCGGGAAGCTGCGCCGTGGTCTGGAAAACATCCACCGATATTCAAAAGTCCATAACATTAATTATAGCACGTATGTTCCCTTTCCTCTACCATTTATTTCATGTGTTAGTATGGACTCTCCTCTTACGCAGATATCGTGCCTTGGTATGACTCTATCTTAATATTTGTGTATAATATGGAAATAGAGGAAGGGCAAGGTGGATGTGAATGCGTGTGATTCGGACTCAATTGAGTATGTATTCCAAGTGGCTGACTGCAGTTTTTATAGTGTTTGTCATCAATTTTGTATTAGCAGTGACGATATTTCTCAACTTTACGTTGATGGTGGCTGATCTGGCTATGCTTTTTGCTGCATATAGTATTCGGGAATATAAATACAACAAAATATATTTTAGTTTATGCCTTTTATTAAGTATCAGTTTTGTTATCCTTGCTGTGGTGACGTATCCCATTTAATTTAGAGTACACAATGTTTGGTGATGAACCACCCTTGCCTACATGATCCAATCATGGGTAAAGGTGGTTTTTTTCTTGCAAAATTGTCATCAGGGTTAATCAGATTGTTACGTTAGAACCATCATATTTGGGTAAAACCATAGAAGGAGGTGTTACGATGACAACCAAGAGTACAATGACATGGAAACGGATTGGTGCACTCGCATTATCGTTAACGCTGGCTTGGGGGATGGGTCCGGTACATACGCTATCAGGTGCTAACGCTGCATCCTCACAGGCATGTGGAAAGGGAGATCATGGACTATCTGCTACATTAAAAAAGGGCAGCGGTGTGGAAGAGCAACACCTGCAATTTACTGACATTGATTTTCTTAATGATATGACTGGACGAGCTGGGGGTGAAGGCTTCCTGATCGGTACCTCGAATGCAGGATGTACGTGGCAGTCCATATATACCGGGCAGTGGCAATTCACTCAGCTTGATTTTCCGAATAATGTGAACGGATATGCGTTGGCGCGAGTGAAGGATTCACCTGCAACCTATCTGATCCGTACCCATGATGGGGGATCGCACTGGACGCGGCTCGATACGCCGGGCATTCAATTCAAGCGAATCGATTTTCGCAATAAAGATGTAGGTTATGGTTACACCTATAATGGTGCATATCAGACGAAGGATGGCGGGGTAACCTGGAGTAAATTGAATACACCTGCCAACACGCGTGCAGCTGCCTTTGCAACAGAGAAACAAGGGTATGCCGTTGTGGTTGTACCTGGATCGGGATATCATCTGAAGCAAACGAGTGATGGCGGCAAGAACTGGACAACCTCTCTTCGAGTTGTCTCAGACACATGGAGCGGAGCGGATCTGTATGCACATGGCCAGCAAGTCTGGGCCCTTCTGTATGGTGATGCAGGCATGTCCCAACAATCGTACTCCCTCTATGCGAGCGGTAATCAAGGCAAGAACTGGACCCAAGTATTTGCGCAATCCACAGCAGGGGGAGGTCCTGCACCGGGTACAAACAGTACGGGCAAAGGAAACGGACCAGCCAACCCGGGTGGTCATCCCGGCAACATGGCGTTGATTGGTAATCAGACGGCGTATCTGTCTGCAGGTTCACCCGCAGCTGGCAAAGTGGGTATTGGACGTTCTTATGATACAGGTTCCAAGTGGAAAAATATTGACCTGAAAGATCCGGGATACAGTTCCCGTATCTCGTTCTCATCGGCCAAGACGGGTTGGCTCGTAGTCACAAGTGATAACTCTCCTGCGATCTATCAGACTATAGATGGTGGAACGACGTGGACACAAAAAATGTTGTTGCCTTCAGAGCAGGATTAAGTAGCCTGTTATTCTGAAATAATAAACGGGCAAATCCAAATTAGAAATGTATAAAAATCAATTTGGTAAGTCTCTGTATGAATTTCTATAACAAACAAGCCTCTTCCTAATCAATTACACAGGAAGAGGCTTGTTTGTGTAGAAATAAAAACGGTTGAAACCTACTCTAAAACGAGTTATTGTAAGCGATAACAATACATTATATGGAGGTTGAAATAATGGTTGATGTTATTTTAAAGGCGGATTCTGATAAAGGATTAATAAATCGCAATATATATGGTCACTTTTCCGAACACTTGGGACGTTGTATTTATGAGGGGCTGTGGGTAGGAGAAGATTCACCTATTCCGAATACGGATGGGATTCGAAATGATGTATTGACGGCCTTGCAGAAGCTTAATATTCCAGTACTTCGCTGGCCAGGCGGTTGTTTTGCCGATGAATATCACTGGAAAGATGGTGTAGGTCCGAAGAGTGAGCGTGCTCGTATGATCAATACACACTGGGGCGGTGTGGAAGAGAACAATCACTTTGGTACACATGAATTCTTGAGATTATGTGAGTTGCTCGGCACGGAGCCATATATTAGTGGCAATCTGGGTAGCGGTACAGTGCAGGAGATGCAGGAATGGGTGGAGTACATCACATTTGACGGCGAATCCCCGATGGCGAACTGGCGTAAGAGTAATGGTAGGGAAGAACCGTGGAAAATGAAGTATTTTGGCGTGGGAAATGAGAACTGGGGATGCGGCGGCAATATGCGTCCTGAATATTATGCGGATGAATATCGCCGGTATGCTACATATGTACGTAACTATTCCGGGAACGAGATTTATAAAATCGCTTGTGGACCGAACGAAGGTAACTATGAATGGATGGAAGTCCTGATGCGGGAAGCTGCTCGCTTTATGGATGGAATCAGTCTTCATTATTACACCATCCCTACAGGAGAGTGGAACGATAAAGGCGCAGCTACAGGATTTGGTGAGGCTGAATGGTTCACTACCTTGAAAAAGACGCTCCATATGGATGAATTACTGGTGAAGCACTCCGAGATTATGGACAAATATGATCCAGAGGGCAGAGTCGGCATTATTGTGGATGAATGGGGCACGTGGTATAACGTTGAGCCGGGAACCAATCCAGGGTTCCTGTATCAACAGAATACGATGCGGGACGCTGTGCTTGCAGGTGTTAACCTGAATATTTTCAACCAACATAATAAACGGGTACACATGGCAAATCTTGCGCAGATCGTCAATGTGCTTCAATCGCTTGTGCTCACGGAAGGGGACAAAATGCTCCTGACCCCTACGTATCATGTATTTGATATGTATCAGGTCCATATGGATGCACAGCGACTGGATTTGAATTATGAAAGCCCAGGATACACATTCGGAGAAGAGACCATTCCGCAACTCAGCTTATCAGCTTCCCGCAACAAGGATGGGGTCATTCATGTGACAGCTTGTAATCTGAGTCACACGGATGAGTTGGAAGTTGTGTGTCAGCTGGACGCAGCTCAAGCGGCTAAAGTAAACGGGCAGATTCTGCACCATACTGATTTTGGTGCATTTAATACCTTTGAACAGCCGAATCATGTTCAGCCTGTGGCGTGGGATGGAATCACACTGGAGAATAACACACTGCGTTTTGTCCTTCCACCAGCATCGGTTGGGGTGCTCGCTGTCGAGGGTTAATGCATGAAAAGGCAGGAACCTTGCAAAGGCTGTAATGATCAGTACGATGTGAAGATTAGCGATGCCAAAATGGCCAGACTTGTGGAGATTGCCTCACGTTCGCGTCCGACGGTACAGGATGAGGAATATGAACGTCGGCTATCCATCTGCTCTGCTTGTCCGGGATTGCAATATGGAACAACTTGTCGGCATTGTGGTTGTCTCGTACAGGTGCGAGCGAAGCTGAGTGAGTCGACATGTCCTTTTCCTTATGAATCCCAATGGGACTGATCGGAGGAACGAATCTTATTATAATGAAGCAAAAGGGAGTTGCACTTTACCGGTGCGGCTCTTCTTTTTTGGCTTGATGAGGAAAAAACTCTGAATTTGGATTTGAATTGAGCGAGGGAACTGGATATAGTTATACAGTAGAGTGTAGGATAGCGAGCTATCCGGGAATATGAGCGCGTATAGCGACACAACAATACGGGAAGGGCTGTTCTCACCAGCCGTGCCTGATTTTGCGTCGCCTCGAATATAATGGAGGTTAACATTCATGTCGAACATGCGACCGGTACACATCCGGCTGCACAGCCGTTATGAAGGTGAAGATGTGCTGCAGGAAATGCAGGGTGAAGCCGTGTTAAAAGGGTCTGTTCTTTATGTTCGTTATGAAGAACCGCAGGTTGGACCTGAGGGAGGTACAACCCGTACAACATTGAAGCTGGGCGGACAATCCATCAAGATTATACGTCATGGTGAGGTGGAATCGGAGCAGACTTTTGAGTTGAATCGGAAGCTTCCTGGTTTCTACCGATCACCATACATGTCGTTTGCCCTGTCCACGCATACACAGAAGCTGGAACTTTCCATTCAGGGATTGAGCGCACGCGCAGCGTGGAGCTACGACTTTTACCGCTTTGATGAAGAATCTGGACATTTCGCGATTAGTTTGCATATACAGGAGGAACCAATTTCATGACACGTAATCCACTAGATACGATTAACGAACGGGTAAGTACGGCCATCGGCAACGCCATTGTGACGGCCGGAATTGTTACGCAGGACGAATTGCCAGCCATCACATTGGAAGTGCCGCGTGAGAAGACACATGGAGACTTGGCGACCAATGCTGCCATGCAGCTGACCAAGATTGCCAAGCGCAATCCGCGTCAGATTGCTGAAGAGATCATTGCCAATCTGAATCTGGCTGAAGCAGGAATCGAGAAGGCTGAGATTGCGGGCCCAGGATTCATTAACTTCAAATTGGACAAGAGTTACCTTTATCCAGTACTTGCGCTTGTGCAGGAGCAGGGTAAAGATTACGGAAGAATTAACATCGGAGAAGGACGCAAAGTCGAGATGGAGTTTGTCAGTGCCAACCCGACAGGCAGCCTGCATCTGGGTCATGCCCGTGGAGCAGCTGTAGGTGATGCACTATGTAACATCCTTGACTACGCAGGATATGATGTAACCCGTGAATACTACATTAATGACGCAGGTAATCAGGTGTTTAATCTGGCTCGTTCCATTGAAGCTCGTTATCTGCAAGAGCTGGGTCAGGATGCTGAGATGCCTGAAGACGGTTATCACGGTGAAGATATTAAAGGATTCGCCAAGCAGCTTGTTGCTGAAAAGGGTGACGAATTGCTGTCCATGCATCCGGGTGACCGTGCGGCTTATTTCCGTGACTTTGGTCTGGAGAAGGAACTGGACAAGATCAAACGTGACTTGAATCGCTTCCGTGTTAACTTTGACATCTGGTTCAGCGAAACTTCCCTGTACGATAACGGAGAAGTGCTGCGAGTGCTTGATGAATTGCGTGACCGTAATGAGATCTATGAGCAAGATGGAGCAACTTGGTTGAAAACGATGCAGTACGGTGACGACAAAGAACGTGTATTGATCAAGAACGATGGCACGTATACTTACCTGACGCCAGATATTGCTTATCACCGCGACAAATATGCTCGTGGATACGACACGATGATCAACATCTGGGGTGCCGATCACCATGGATATATTCCACGGATGAAAGCCGCGATGCAAGCACTGGGTAATGACCCTGAGAAACTGGTGGTCTTGATTGCACAGATGGTGAGCTTGTTCCAGAACGGTGAAAAAGTGAAGATGTCCAAGCGTACAGGTAAAGCTGTAACGATGGAAGATCTGATGGATGAAGTCGGCATTGATGCCATCCGTTACTTCTTCACAATGCGCAGCATGGACTCCCATCTGGACTTTGACATGGACCTTGCGATTTCGACATCCAATGAGAATCCGGTATTCTACGTACAATACGCGCATGCCCGTGTATGTAGCGTATACCGTCAGGCTGAAGAACAAGGTATTGAACTGTTGCCACTGGCACAGATTGACCTGTCCAAGCTGACAACAGAGCACGAGTATGACCTTCTCCGCAAAATGGGAGAGTTGCCTGAGGAAATCTCGGCAGCAGCAACAGGATATGCGCCTCATCGTATCATCCGTTATGTATACGAGTTGGCATCCCTGTTCCACAGCTACTATCGTGCAGAACGTGTCATTACGGAAGACACGCAGCAAACTCAAGCACGTCTGGCACTGATCGGTGCTGTACGTACCGTTATCGCAACAGCGCTTCGTCTGGTAGGCGTAACCGCTCCTGACAAAATGTAAATTCCAGGCTAGCGGCACATCCGCCGCTCTGCCTAACAAAAAAGTCTCCAAGTCCACGTTGCAACTGCAACGTGGTACATGGAGACTTTTTTTATTGTGTACCCGGAGTTGAAGAAAACGAAATGCCTGACCCATCCAAGGCACACTAGCCTGCTCTGACATCACAGTGGGCGTAACCTAGAGTTTCAGCCGCTACGTAATACTCCCTCGTGCGTACTGCCTGGTCCGGGCTACTGCGTTTCGCCACGAAGCCTCAATCAAGTTCGGCTGACGGCTGACAGAGCTGGCTCACTCCCCGCCCTCCTGCATTAGCTTCAGGGCATCAATCTCACCACCACGCACCTTGCTCTTTGCTGTGGTAGTCTTGCGAGCACGCAAAGGGATCGTAGCACGTTTGACGAGTGTCTTGATTTCACTAGGGGATAACCCCGGATGTTTGGAGAGTAGCAAGGCGATAGCGCCACTCACATGGGACGTCGCCATGGATGTGCCGCTCATCTCGTGATGCTTTCCTTGTACCCAGGAGGAGACAATTTTATCACCGGGTGCATAGACATCCACATATGCGCCACGATTGCTGAAGGACGCAATACGTCTGTTTTTGTCGGTTGCCCCAACAGATATGGTCTGGGGATACCGTGCAGGGTAATCAATACTGCGGCGTTTGCCGTCATTTCCTGACGAAGCAACAATAACGATTCCAGCATGGTATGCACGATTGACAACGTCAAGAAGCGCCTTGCTGCGTGTTTTCATGCCGAAGCTCATATTGATGATATCGACCTTGTTGCGCACACACCAGTCGATGCCAAGTACAATATCGGATACATAAGCCGATCCGTTGTGGTCAAATGCTTTCACCGGATAGATCAGGGAGCGTGGAGCTACACCAATCATGCCTGCGGTACTGTTGGCAGCAGCGATAGTCCCTGCTATGTGGGTGCCGTGTCCGTTATCATCATGAGGAAGCAGGCTGCGGTTTAACAGATTGATTCCGCGTGCCAGGGAATAACGAAGATCAGGATGGTGATAATCAGCACCTGTATCAATCACACCGATTTTAATCCGGTGTCCGGTAGACACAGACCATACTTTGGGCGCCCGAATCTGCTTCACTCCCCAGGGTATGCCTTGAGCATTGCTTGGTTTGCTGTGGAGTGCGTTGGCATGAAGGGAGATGGGAACGTCTTCTTCAATCGTAATTTCATCCCCATAGCGGTATAGGTCCTCCGGGCGTTGGACTGGAGCGATAATGGAACGAGCTAGTCGCGAGGAACGGACAGCCCCAAGGTCGGTGAATTCATTCCGCATTCGGGACAATTCTACGAGACAGGCCTCGTACTGCTGCGGTTTGGCAAATCGGATCAAATATCGCCCTCCCTGTTCTGGTTCAGGGCGTCGCATTCCGTCAATCAATTGATGCAATAAACCAGTATAGTCCATAATGGGCAGCCCCCTTCGGGATGAACATGCTGAGGTATTCTATGAATGCGCTCATCCCGCCGCATGGGGAACTTGCCCTTTTTTTACAAAAACACATTCTCTTCGTGTCAAAACGGGCGCAGGGACATATGATGGATGGAGAGCTAGAGGGCTCTTGCGGGGAACCTGGTGAGGAGTAATCCTCCAAGGGTATACAGTCAGAAGGCGGAGGGGACTCCGTCTTTTTTATTATGGAGTTGTCTCTTTGGCAAAGAGGATATTCCTGTGGGTTTGATGTCACTTCACGTTTAATATGTGGACATATTGTTGCTGCTCTCCGCATTTGCGTCACATCCGTACATAAAAACTTGCTTTTTAACGCTAAATAGGTTTTACTTAGGTTTGTTAATGGATATGTTATACGTAACAGTCCAGTTCGTAGGGGTTAAAAAGTGAATTTTGTGTGAGAGGAAGTGTCTGCAGTGAGTACCTCGCTCAATTTGAAAATTGATAAAGAAAAGGTAAAAGAGATCCCTTTGGTGGACCTTGCCTTTATGGTGCTGAAAGCGGCTAATACGCCGTATTACTATCGTGACTTAATGAATGAGGTAGCGAAGCAGCGCGGAATGACTGATGAAGAAATCAACGAGTTTATCGCCCAGCTATATACCGAGATTAATATCGATGGCCGTTTTGCTTGCGTCGGTACAAGTCTGTGGGGCTTAAAGCGCTGGTATCCGGTAGCTGGAACAGAAGATTCCATGACGGGTGCGAAGCGTCCGCGTATCATCAACGATGAAGACGATGATCTGGAAGATGAAGACTTCGGTGAAGAAGAAGACAGCTATAGCAGCGATGAAGGCTTCGACAGCACGGATAAAGAGGAAGAAGAAGACGAAGAAGAGGAAGAAGAAGACGACATCTTTGACGAAGAAGACAGCGAAGAAGAAGTGCTGGTTGAAGATGACGATCTGGAAGATGAAGACCTCGAAGAAGACGAAGAAGAGTCCGAAAACGAGGATGAATTTGACGACGATTCTGATAATCGGTAGTCATTTTTGACGTCTATAATTTACCCGTTTCCCCGGAATAGTCAGCCTTGACAGCAGACGGGGTAACGGGTAAACTATTGCATGGGCTTATGAATGAGCGACAATATATTTATGTTTTTTATAGAAGGTGCCCCGTCCTGCGGGAGTACTTTTTTTTGTATTTTTAGAGGCATAATTTTGCAAAATGATTTTTTTCCGTATGCTCCCGGCCAACATTTCGTGGCCCGTTTTTGTATATCAAAAACACCAAATGGAATGAAGGCCATCGGAATATTTGCACCATTTTTTGCTGTAGAACAACGTGTATTTAAACCGTCTTCGCAGAAAGAGCAGTTCGCAGATGCAGGGAATTTCTGCCATTGCTCTTTTTAACGATGATTACCTGGGAAACAGGTTACGATAACACCATATATCGCCTGAATTTCTGTACTTATATTAGGAGGGTAATAACAGTGACAAAGTATATTTTCGTGACGGGCGGAGTTGTGTCCTCCCTGGGCAAAGGGATTACGGCTGCTTCTCTGGGCAGATTGCTGAAAAACAGAGGGCTTAAGGTAACGATCCAGAAATTTGATCCATATATTAACATCGACCCGGGAACAATGAGTCCTTATCAGCACGGCGAGGTTTTTGTAACGGATGATGGCGCGGAAACGGATCTGGACCTTGGCCACTATGAACGTTTTATTGATATCAATCTCTCCAAAAACAGCAACGTCACGACTGGTAAAGTATACTCTTCCGTCATCAGCAAAGAGCGGCGCGGGGAATATCTGGGCGGAACGGTACAAGTTATTCCACACATTACGAACGAGATCAAAGAGCGTGTATTCCGCGCTGGACGTGAAGCGGGTTCGGATGTGGTTATTACGGAAATTGGTGGAACAGTGGGCGACATTGAGAGTTTGCCTTTCCTGGAAGCTATCCGTCAGATCAAGAGTGATGTAGGTCGCGACAATGTGATGTACATCCACGTAACACTTATTCCTTATATCAAAGCAGCTGGTGAAGTGAAAACAAAACCAACGCAACATAGTGTTAAGGAATTACGCAGCATCGGTATTCAACCGAATGTGATTGTATGCCGTACGGAGTATGAATTGTCTAAAGACATGAAAGCCAAGATCGCTCTCTTCTGCGACATTGATGAGAATGCCGTGGTTGAATGTCGTGACGCAGACACGTTGTATCAAGTACCTTTGAACCTGCGTGAAGAAGGCTTGGATGAGATCGTGGTAAATCACCTGAAACTGACTACTCCTGCACCGGATATGAGCGAGTGGGAAGGGCTGGTTGACCGGATCAACAAGTTGGAGCATACAGTTGAGATCGCTATTGTTGGTAAATATGTAGCGTTGCATGATGCATACCTGAGTGTTGTTGAGTCGTTGTCTCATGCAGGATTTGCATCCAATGCTGATGTGAAAATTCGCTGGGTTCCTTCTGAAGATATTACGGATGAGAATGTAGGCGACCTGTTACATGGTATTGGCGGTATCCTTGTTCCTGGTGGATTCGGAGATCGTGGTATTGAAGGTAAAGTATCGGCAATCCGTTATGCTCGTGAGAAACAAATTCCGTTCTTCGGTATTTGCCTGGGTATGCAGGTTTCCGTTATTGAGTATGCACGTTCCATCGTTGGCTTGAATGGTGCGAACAGTTCCGAAATTAATCCGGCTACGGAATTCCCTGTGATTGACCTGTTGCCTGAGCAAAAAGATATCGAGAATCTGGGTGGCACGATGCGTCTGGGTCTGTATCCTTGTAAGCTTCAGGAAGGTTCTTTGGCGATGGCTTGTTATGATGACGAGCTGGTGTATGAGAGACACCGTCACCGGTATGAGTTCAACAATGAATACCGTGAAACGATCGAAAAAGCAGGACTGGTTATCTCGGGTACATCCCCGGATGGACGTCTGGTTGAGATCGTGGAACTTCCAGGACACCCATGGTTCCTGGCGGTACAGTTCCATCCGGAATTCACTTCCCGTCCGAACCGTCCGCAACCATTGTTCCGTGATTTTGTAAAAGCTTCTCTGGAGAATGCGCAGAAGTAATAAATTTTTTGTGTTAACGTAATAGATATTGGGGATGTTCCTGGCAACCATAGTGGATGCCGGAACATCCTTTTTTTTTTTCGTAAAAAGTGGGTGAAAATGCTTTTTGTCATTTTGTGAAGGTAGCAGGATTTTAATGGAAGAGGTAGAATACTTATCATGACGACTATGGGATAGTTATCCAGATTCGAAGGTGTGCATGCTTTCCTAATTCTAGGAGGTTACAGAGTGGAAGATAAAAAAGTTTTGATTGTTGATGACCAGAATGGTATTCGAATCCTGTTAATGGAAGTGTTCAGCAGTGAGGGGTATAACACGTTTCAAGCACCCAACGGCAAGGTTGCTCTGGAGATTGTGAATAATGACAAGCCTGACCTGGTATTGCTCGATATGAAGATTCCTGGGATGGACGGTCTGGAAATCCTGAAGCATATTAAAGAAATTGATCCGGGTATCAAGGTGATCATGATGACCGCTTATGGTGAACTGGACATGATTAAGGAAGCCACGGATCTCGGAGCGCTCATGCACTTTACGAAACCGTTTGATATCGACGAGATGCGAGTGGCTGTGAATATGCAACTTCGCAACGGTACCGCCAATAAATGCAGCTGAATCCTGTTGATACAGGATTTTTTTGCGTGTGGAGAACATAGAAGGTACTTGGTGGGAAAATGAGGTATTTCACTCCTTTATCCGGGGAATATTGGAAATGGGGAAGTTATAAAGCGGTGTCTATGAAAACTGTGCTGCAAAGCACAGCATTTTTGCAAATGCTTGTTTAGTATTTGACATGGGATGTGGTATAATAAGCCCGTATGTGATTTCGGCTAAAAACCATAGACACAACCCAAACCCCTAGGAGGATTGAAACCATGCCATTAGTATCTATGACAGACATGTTGAACAAAGCACTTGAAGGAAAATATGCAGTTGGTCAATACAACATCAATAACCTTGAGTGGACTCAAGCGATTCTTGGTGCTGCTGAAGAAGAGAAATCCCCAGTAATCTTGGGTGTATCCGAAGGCGCAGCACGTCACATTGGTGGCTTCTACACTGTAGTTAAAATGGTAGAAGGACTCATTCACGACATGAAAATCACTGTTCCAGTTGCAATTCACCTGGACCACGGTTCAAGCTTCGACAAGTGTAAAGAAGCGATCGACGCTGGATTCACATCCGTAATGATCGACGGTTCCCACCACTCTATCGATGAGAACATCGAAATGACTAAAAAAGTTGTTGAATATGCACACGCTAAAGGCGTTTCTGTAGAAGCTGAAGTAGGTACTGTAGGCGGACAAGAAGACGACGTTATCGGCGGTATCATGTACGCTGACTTGAACGAGTGTATCCGTATCGTTAAAGAAACAGGTATCGATACATTGGCACCAGCTCTTGGTTCCGTACACGGTCCTTACCATGGCGAGCCTAACCTGGGCTTCAAAGAAATGGAAGAAGTTCGTGACGCGGTACAAGTTCCACTCGTATTGCACGGTGGTACAGGTATTCCTAAACACGACATCGACAAAGCCATTTCCCTGGGTACGTCCAAAATCAACGTAAACACAGAGAACCAAATTGCTTTTGCAAGAGTGGTTCGTGAAGTGCTTGCAGCTAAACCAGACGCTTACGATCCACGTACATTCATCGTACCAGGCCGTGAAGCAATTAAAGAAACCGTTAAAGGTAAAATCCGCGAGTTTGGTTCTAACAACAAAGCGTAATTTATCTTTACCAGTTCCATACTGTGAAATGGAAAAACACCGCCTAGCCGGTGTCTTTCCATTTTCACACCTTATTTCTACATCGGAAGCCAACAGCACGTATTGCCGTTCATCGGCTGCAAAACACGTAGGGGGACATTAAGCTTTATGGAAAAATTGATGATTAGTGGCGGACGTCCGTTACAGGGAACTGTAACTATAAGCGGCGCCAAGAACAGCGCCATTGCGCTTATTCCTGCAGCATTGCTTGCCGAGTCAGAAGTCGTGTTGGACAACCTGCCGCTTTTGAGTGACGTGGCGGTTTATGCAGAAATTTTGGAGGAACTCGGAGCACATGTGACTTGGGAAGGCAGTCAGATGAAGATTGACCCTTCTGACATCAAATCCATTCCTATGCCGAATGGTCCCGTGAAGAAGCTTCGTGCTTCGTATTATATGATGGGTGCATTGCTAGGGCGTTTCAAAGAAGCGACCATAGGTTTACCAGGGGGCTGTAATTTTGAGCCTCGTCCAATTGATCAACATATCAAAGGGTTTGAAGCGCTTGGCGCAACCGTAACAAACGAACATGGCTCCATTCATTTGCATGCCAAAGAGCTGCGCGGAGCAAAAATCTATCTTGATGTAAGCAGTGTCGGCGCAACCATTAATATCATGCTGGCGGCTACTCGTGCCAAAGGCTCTACAATTATCGAAAACGCGGCTAAAGAGCCTGAGATTATAGATGTAGCAACACTTCTGAATTCCATGGGTGCCAGCATCAAGGGTGCAGGTACCGAAACGATCCGTATTGAAGGGGTCTCGGAGCTTAAAGGCTGCCGTCATTCCATTATTCCGGACCGTATCCAAGCAGGTACGTATATGATCGCTGCAGCGGCGACGCGCGGAGATGTTCTGATTGACAATGTGATTCCCAAACATCTGGAAGCTTTAACGGCAAAACTGCTAGAAATGGGTGTTGGCATTGAGGAATTGGATGAAAGTATACGTGTCATTGGTAAACCAAGCTATAACCATGTGGACGTGAAGGCACTTGTATATCCTGGTTTCCCAACGGATCTACAGTCACCAATGACCAGTGTTTTGACACAGGCAACCGGTGTGAGCGTCCTGAGCGACTTTGTATACAGTAATCGATTCAAGCATGTGCCTGAGTTAGTGCGGATGGGTGCAAAGATTCGAGTAGAAGGACGGTCAGCGATTATTGAAGGCAGTGCATTAAACGCGGCCAAAGTAAAAGCATCCGATCTTCGCGCTGGAGCAGCGCTGGTGATTGCAGGTCTAACCGTCAGTGAAGGTGTGACCGAAGTAACGGGGGTCGAATATATCGACCGCGGTTATGATCATCTGGTGACTAATCTGCGACTGCTCGGTGCAGATGTATGGCGGGAAACTGATTAATAAGAAGCATTATGCATGATTCAGTCCTACACATGTTTATTTTAACTGAACTGCATATCTTTTTGATGATTAGGTAAACCTGTTTTAATAGAGTTCTCAGTCTCTCCGGCATAAGACGAAATGTTTCTGTTTCCTTTACCGGAGGGTCTTTTTTTGAAATAAACTTCATATGGCTGTAAGAACATCATTTCTCATCCCCAACCCCCGGTTTTGTTTGAACTGCGCTCCATAGCCGGTCTATCCGGATTGATCGCCTCAATGCATCGTTCACTCAATAGCGGATATTGCCGAATGTTGGCCATCCCACCCGGAAACTTACACTCAAAGACAAGTATTTGCATTATAACGGTTACATTCCGTACAATGGACAGAAGGGATTGTGGCAGACGCCGCTCTCTATAGCCGGAACATCTAGCGAAACTATCCATTTCACACGGACTTATTAATTGAATAGGTGGTTATTATATGGATCTACAAATTTCCGATTTGGAAGAAATGAAACTAACGGACCTCTACAAACTGGCCAAAAAATATCAGATACCGTACTATGGTACGTTAAAAAAGAAAGAATTAATCTTTGCTATACTGCGTGCACAAGCTGAACAGAGTGGCCTGATGTTCATGCAAGGCGTACTCGAGATTTTACCTGAAGGTTACGGATTTCTTCGGCCGATCAACTACTTGCCAAGTACGGAAGACATCTACATCTCAGCTTCTCAGATTCGCAAGTTTGACCTAAGAACAGGTGACCTCGTATCAGGTAAGTGTAGAACGCCTAAGGAAAACGAGAGATACTTCGGTTTGTTGCAAGTCAACGCTGTAAATGGTGAGAATCCATCGGCGGCTGCAGAGCGACTTCACTTCCCGGCACTAACCCCACTGTATCCGCAGAAAAAACTGGTTCTCGAAACATCCCCCAACCATTTGTCCACACGAATTATGGATGTGCTCGCCCCGGTAGGATTGGGACAGCGCGGATTGATCGTAGCACCTCCCAAAGCGGGTAAAACGCTTCTCCTCAAAGAAATTGCCAACAGCATCTCAACTAACAATCCTGAAATTGAACTGTTTGTCCTGTTGATTGATGAACGTCCAGAGGAAGTAACGGATATGTCGCGTTCGGTAAAAGGGGAAGTTGTGGCTTCGACATTTGATGAACTGCCTGAGAATCATATCAAGGTGGCGGAATTGGTGCTTGAGCGTGCGCTTCGTCTGGTTGAGGCCAAAAAAGATGTTGTTATCCTGCTGGATAGCATTACGCGTCTCGCCCGTGCATATAACCTGGTTATTCCACCATCCGGTCGTACACTTAGTGGTGGTATTGATCCAGCTGCGTTCCATCGTCCGAAACGTTTCTTCGGTTCTGCCCGGAATGTGGAGGAAGGCGGAAGCTTGACGATCCTGGCAACGGCATTAATTGATACGGGATCACGTATGGATGACGTCATTTATGAAGAGTTTAAGGGTACAGGTAACATGGAGCTCCATCTGGACCGTCGTCTGGCAGAGCGCCGCATATTCCCGGCGATCGACATTCGTCGTTCGGGTACACGTCGTGAAGAAGTGTTGCTGAGCAAGGAAGAGTTGGATACAATCTGGGCAATTCGTAAAAACATGAATGATTCCCATGACTTTGTTGAAGGATTCCTGAAAAAACTTCGTAACAGTAAGACAAATGCAGAGTTTTTGGCCGCATTTGATTCGGCTGGTAATAGCCCGACAAGCAATTCGGGTACAACAACAACCCGTCGCTCACCTAGACAGACAGCAACGTCAGGTACATCGACTTAAGTGTCGTTCGACCAATAACATACTTTTATAGCGTTGCTGTGAATTTTACAATACACTCGTCGTTAGGTTTAACCCATTAGATGTGAGGAGAACATCATGTATTTAGTATACGCAGATGAAAAAGGCAATGTATTTGATCATCCTTCCCTGTACGGGCTTGCCCGCAGTGGAGATATGATCGTTGAGATTATGGAGGATGAGTTGATTCCTCTGCCAGAGGGTGCAACGTTGGTTGGACTCCCAAGCACCCGGCCCATTGGTATGGACCCGGATACCGGTGAGATGTTACCAATGCCAACGGACACACAGGCTGTAGGTGCTTTGCTTCCACAGGGATTCACTCGTTTGTGTCTCCCTGGTTATGTGAAGACGGATAAAGAGTATAAATTGCCGTTATTCGGCTATTCCGCAGTAGTCTGGAAAGATGGCAGTTTCTATGTCACCGCTTCGAAGTCGGATAGTCCTGAAAAATGGAATCCACTCAACTGTGATCGTGACGATGTGCGTTCCGGGGTCAAACGATTGACGGAGCAATACCCCGAGAACCGTCTTTACACCCATCTATCCAACTGTGCGCTTGGATATGAATGTCTAACTTCATCAAACACGTTCCTGAATCGTTGGGAAGGTGGAGTGCCGGTATCCTATTCTTGCAATGCGGGCTGTTTCGGGTGTATCTCCGAGCAACCGGATGATAGCGGCTTTGTTTCCCCGCAGACACGTATGAACTTCCGACCACGTGTGGATGAGATTGTGGAGGTTATGCTGGAACACCTGAAGACGCCGGAGTCCATCATTAGCTTTGGACAAGGTTGTGAAGGGGAGCCTTCCACGCAGGCCAAGCTGATTATTGAAGCGATTCGCGAAGTGCGTTCCGTAACGGACATGGGGTATATCAACATTAATACCAATGCCGGTCTGAATGATCACATTAGAGGTATTGTAGATGCTGGATTGGATCTGATGCGTGTAAGTACAATTAGTGCACTGGATGACCATTATAACGCCTACTATAAACCACGTGGTTATACCTTAGCCAATGTTGAGAAGTCGATGAAATACGCAGCGCAGCAGGGTGTATACACGTCCATTAACTATCTGATCTTCCCAGGCGTAACAGATCGTGAAGAAGAGATTGAGGCGATGATTGAGTTTGCAAGAAGAACCGATCTACGCTTGATTCAGATGCGTAATCTCAATATTGATCCAGAGAGCTATCTGGAATTAATTCCTCCTGCTCAAGGTGATATCTTGGGCATGAAGCAGATGATTGAGATCTTTGAAGACGAGTTGCCTGGTGTTGTGATTGGATCGTATACCCATGTTCCACCCGCTGGAATGGCACGTCCAAAACGGTTGATTACCTCTTAACAATAATGGATTGCAACAGGCGCAAGGTCGTGTTATAATCTCAGGGTTGTGCCATTTACTCTGGGTCCGCTTGAGGCTCAGGGCGGAAAGAGGTGAAAGGTAATGAAAGAAGCAATTCATCCTAATTACACGATTGGTCAAGTATCTTGCGCTTGCGGGAATACTTTTGAGACAGGTTCGGTTAAAGACGGACTTCGTGTAGAGATTTGCTCCGCGTGCCACCCGTTCTTCACAGGTAAACAGAAGTTTATCGATGCTGGCGGCCGTGTTGATCGTTTCAAAAAGAAATACGGAATCTAATTGGACAATTCTTGGAGTTGTCTGCTAATTGCATCCAACACACCCCTGCTGATCTGGCAGGGGTTTTTATATGTTATATGTAAGCATAGTCCGATTCACGTTCCTCTGGTTGCAATTTGGATAACCTTACGTTATACTATTTCTTACCGTGCTAGATGGGGAGGTAGCGGTGCCCTGTAACTCGCAATCCGCTATAGCGAGGTTGAATTCCTGCTAGAGGTTTTGCCGATGTGAGGTTTGGTCCCTAAACGTGGTGTTGACGGTTGGGTCCTCCGCAATGAGTACTCATGAACCTGGTCAGGTCCGGAAGGAAGCAGCCATAAGTGAGATCACTCTTGTGCCGGAGGGTTGCCTAGCCCGAGCTATTGTTCAGGGGTGCCACTTGGATCGCAAATATCGATAGCAGGTGCACGGCTTACCTTTTAAATGTAGAGACCTTTGCAGTTGTATGTATGCAGAGGTCTTTTTGATATGTCTTAATAAACCACGCATGAATGAGTCAGATAAAGTTTGGATTCACCCTAGAATATAGTATAATAGGGGAACGACAAAGGACTCGAATGCGAAGTGGAAGGAAGGTAACGCATCATGGAGCATATCGCGTTATACCGGGCTTGGCGTCCCCAGTCGTTTCAAGATATGGTGGGGCAACAGCATATTATTCAGACCTTGCAGAACGCGATTCGTGAACAGCGGACTTCCCATGCCTACTTATTTAGCGGGCCCAGAGGAACGGGAAAGACAAGTGCCGCCAAGATTTTGGCCAAAGCTGTGAACTGCGAACGTGGGCCTGCGCCTGAACCTTGTAACGAGTGTGAAGCTTGCCGCAGAATTACGACTGGCGCTGTGATGGATGTGCAGGAGATTGACGCTGCATCCAATCGGGGCGTTGAAGAAATCCGTGATCTTCGGGAAAAGGTTAAATATGCGCCAACCGAGGTCCGGCAGAAAGTCTATATTATTGATGAAGTGCACATGCTGACAACGGAGGCATTCAATGCTTTGCTCAAAACATTGGAAGAGCCACCACCACATGTGATGTTTATTTTGGCAACAACGGAACCGCACCGCCTTCCGGCTACCATTATATCGCGCTGTCAGCGATTTGATTTTCGCCGGGTATCCCTGGAAGAGCAGACAGCAAGACTTACACTGATCTGTGAACAGGAAGGCATGGAAGCTGACCAGGATGCGCTCCAATACATTGCCCGTTTATCGGACGGTGGAATGAGGGATGCACTTAGTGTGCTGGATCAGATCTCTTCATTTACGGATGGACGAGTAACGTACCAGCAGGTCATGGACATGACGGGTGGAATTGCTTCAGAGCAATTTGCCAAATTGGCTGCTTCGCTGCTCAAGGGTGATGTTGGTCATATTTTGCAGATGATTGAAGGTTTCATGCATGAAGGAAAGAGTGCAGACAAGTGCATGGAGAATTTACTGTATTATTTCCGTGATTTGCTTATGATTAAGATGGTACCTGATGCAGATAAACTGACGGACCGGGTACTTAATCCGGAGTCTTTCCGTGATATGGCGGAGTCATTCACCAAGGAACAACTGTTCCGCATGATTGACACCCTTAATCGGTACCAGAGTGAAATGAAATATGCAGTACAACCACAGACATTATTTGAAGTTGCATTGCTTAAACTGTGTAGTATTCCAGCTCAAGGTGAGGCTTCTGTTCAGGTGGGATCTTCAGCTCATGCAGCACCTGCTGATGGGGGAGAGATCAACCGCTTGAAGCAGCAGCTTGCTGAGTTGGAGAAGAAGTTGGATCGTGCACTGAAAAGTGGTTTGTCTGGTGGGGAAGGTTCATCGAGTGCTCCATCTCGCCCGGCAACAAGAGCGCCGGTATCGAGAGGCAATTCGCCTGCGAAGCTTCCTGCACAGTTGGATCAGTATGTTGCACGCAAGGGAGCTCCTGAGTTCGCAGATATCAGCAAAAAATGGAGTCAGATCCTGCAACGAGTGAAGGAAGAGAGGGTTACCGTTCACGCCTGGTTTGTGGATGGTGAGCCGGTATCATTGCTTGAAGACAATGTGTTGGTTGCTTTTAAAAACAACATTCACCGTGAAACAACGGAGAAGCAGGCTAACCGTGAAGTCATTGAGCGGGTGTTGTCCGAACAACTTGGGCGTCCGGCACGATTGGTGACGATGATGCTCAAAGATTGGACCGGAGCAATGGAGGGAGCTTCTGAAGCGCCAAAGGAGGACTTTAAGCTTGAACCTGAGCATGAAGACGGCGGTTCAGGCAACAAACAGCCTTGGATTGATGAAGCCATCCAGCTCTTTGGTGAGGATCTTGTAGTGATCAAAGAATAATGCGCATAGCGCGATAACCATAACAAAGGAGATGAACAATTATGAACAACATGAACCAAATGATGAAACAAGTGAAGAAAATGCAGGAGCAAATGCTGAAAGCACAAGAGGAACTGGCGGACAAAACAGTCCAAGGTACTTCTGGTGGCGGTGTAGTGACGGCTGAAGTTAACGGACACAAGAAATTGCTTGCTATCACGATCAAACCTGAAGCGGTAGATCCGGAAGATGTTGAAATGTTGCAGGATCTCGTTATGACAGCTGTTAATGATGCTATGGCCAAAGCCGATGAGATTGCCAACAAGGATATGGGCAAGTTCACAGGCGGCATGAATATTCCGGGATTATTTTAATTAAAAAATTGATCCTGTCAAAGGAGACACAATCGATTGTATTATCCCGAACCAATAGCCAAGCTGATTGATGCCTTCACCCGGTTGCCGGGTGTGGGTCCCAAGACGGCAGCGCGTTTAGCTTTTCATGTGCTTAACATGAAGGAAGATGACGTTATCGATTTTGCCAAAGCGCTCGTTAGTGTGAAGCGTAATCTTCATTACTGTTCTGTATGTTGTAATATTACTGATACGGACCCATGTCGCATATGTCAGGATAAGTCCAGGGATGTATCTGTAATCTGTGTAGTTCAGGATTCGAAAGATCTGGTGGCCATGGAGCGGACCAAGGAATTCGATGGGTACTATCATGTGTTACAGGGCGCGATTTCACCTATGGAGGGAATTGGCCCAGACGATATTCGTTTGAAGGAACTCCTGGTTCGATTAAGTGATGAACGTATAAAAGAGATCATCTTGGCAACGAACCCCAATATTGAGGGTGAGGCTACAGCGATGTACATCTCCCGGTTGGTGCGTCCGTTTGAGATCAGTGTGACTCGTATTGCGCATGGATTGCCTGTAGGTGGCGATCTTGAGTATGCGGATGAAGTGACCCTTTCCAAAGCGTTGGAAGGTCGCAGGGAGATGCGTTAGTGTGATCAATTTGTATTACGCAGCGGACTTCCTTGGAAACTTCGGATGTTAAATAAGTTTCGATGTGCAAAGAGAGCCTTAGGGCTCTCTTTTTTTTGTGAAGAAAATGAACGCTCGAGTTCTAAGTTTGTCCTTTCCCTGATAAGTATGAGAATATGCTGTGCTGATCAGGAGGGGGAGAGATTATGTTTTTGTGGCGAAATACACGGAACTCGGTAGAGAAACACAACAGAATGTTGAAGGAACTTGAGGCGGATCAGATCTATGCAGATATTCAGATGGCTAAGCAGGAGTGGGAACGGGCTATGAGACAGTTTGAAGATGCACAGGGGCAGGATGAGATTGATTATGCTATTTATGTATTGGAGGCAGCTGAGCGGAAGTACCAGATCCACTTGAGAAGAGCAAAGCGAGTCAGAGCTAATGATGATGTTACATCACAGCGAGGGGTTAGTATGTAGAGTCAGTTTACATTAAACACGGAGGTGTAACATATGAAGAGTATCATACTGGGAAGTGTATTGGTTATATCTTTACTGGGGCTTATCGCTATTTTATTCAGAAAGCGGATAGGGTTATCGTTTTTCACGTCATTTGGAATTCATCTGGTGCTGGCTGCAGTAGGGATATATATCGTGAATTATTCCGGCTGGATTACAGGAACCTACATCCCGCTGAACCCTGCAACGATAGGGACTGTAACTGTTTTGGGATTGCCAGGTGTGGGGCTATTATTAGGGTTGAAAATTTCTTTGTTCGGATAGTTGACTCGCAGGATATTTATATGGTACATTATATCTCGTTGCTTTGCTTGGTTGGTTAGATGCTTTAGATGAAATGAAGGAGTTCATTGCGAACTTCGAAAAATAATTTCAAAAAAACACTTGACCAAAACAAACGGAGTATGATATATTATAAAAGTCGCCGCTGAGAGAAAATGGTGACGAAAAAACGAGTTTGATCTTTGAAAACTGAACAACGAGTGAGTAAACATTCTGCTTGCAGAATGAACGCAAAAGTTTGAGACAAGCCTTGGCTTGAATCGGCTGGAGCACAAATGAGATTTTTAATCTCGTCAGATTCAAAATGAGCTTATCGCTCTT
>NZ_JBFTKC010000032.1:0-43690 GCF_056395745.1 Paenibacillus sp. 10L310
CACTTATCACATTATAGATTGCAATGCTGGCATCTTTAAGCCTTCTCCCAAAGGCAAACTTAGCGTTAGGCAGAGGTATAGCGTAGATATCACCCAATTTTATTCGTTTACGTCTCGTATTTTTCACGGTTTTCCAAACTCCTTCGTTGCGGCTTTAATATACTTACTGTACTTCTTATTTTTTGGAGCAATTCCATTATACGATGTGAACTGCACCCCAATTGTTAGACCAGCTAGCAATTGGAGGTGCAGTTCAATTGTGTCAGCTGCTTTCTTAGTTGTATTAAGCTAACGTTTCTACGTTAGTTTAATCCCAGTTCTTTTTTGATTTCGGCCAATTCTCATGATAACTTATCGAAAAGAATTTTGTTCTTTATATTCGACCTATCTCTGAAATTGCTCTTTCCTAAGAAGGCCATATATGTGCTTGCGAGGTTCTTCTTGATCTTCTCTTCGATTTCACCTTGTTGGTATTCATAATCAAAAAAGCTATCCATCGTTTTTCGAGCGCGGTCATTAAATCCAAAGTACTCCATACCTAGTGATAATAAATCAGTACAATCTAACGCGTCATTATAAAACGCCTTTTTGGACTTCCTTTTCATGCTATCCTGCCCGTTAGCTTAATGAATTAACGAGGAAAAGAACCGTTTAGTTTTATGCCTAATCGGTAATCGGACTATGTTCTTGTCCATTCCGGCAATCTGTACAAGTTCTTGTCCTTGACTCGGGACACGAACTTGTACAGATAAAATAAAAAAGCCGCTAAATTAGCGACTTCAATGGGACTATGTTCTTGTCCCTCGACATTTTTCTGTTTCCCTTTCTTCGAGAGTTTAATTTAATATTGAAAGCAGCTAGTTTGGATTGCCTAACGGGCTAGCGACTTGCATTGGCAATATTTACTCATTCGAGATTTACTCCATCCAAACATTCCTGCACTAGCCGGAACCTGCCTGCTATTCGTAGCGAACCCCCAATTAATGAAAGTCGAGAAACGGTACAAGCAAAAATACACCCCCCAGAATTTCATCGGCTAAACTCAGGGGTTTTTCCAATGTCTATTCTAGGGGGTGCACTTCATTTTCGAATGATGAAACTAAATTCTTCATCTTTTTCTTGCGACATTCTTGATCTCTAAAACTGGCGTTTTTTTGTTTAGCGCGCTTCATGCATTCGTTGTAGTAGCTTCTCCCCTCCCATTTTATATGTAGCATCAATGTTTAATTGTCTATTCCATCAAATCTGTTACTGCACCTCTTGAAGCAGAGGAAACTAATTTAGCATATTTGGCAAGTACACCGGATTTCACTTTCAGTGGCGGTTGTACCCAAGCTTGCGCTCGAGCGGCCAACTCTTCTTCTGGCACTTCAACCTTAATTTCCTGAATGTCGCTATCAATGGTGATAATATCTCCATTTTGGAGCAAAGAGATCGGTCCACCTACTTGTGCCTCAGGGGATACATGGCCGACTACAAATCCATGCGAGCCACCCGAGAACCTACCATCTGTTATGAGAGCAACTTTCCCCCCGAGACCTTTTCCTACAATGAGTGCTGTAACGGAAAGCATCTCAGGCATACCTGGTCCACCCTTCGGTCCACAATAGCGTATGACCAATACGTCCCCTTCTTGAATTTCATCATTCATGATCGCTTCTGTCGCTTCATCTTCGCTATCGTACACCTTTGTCGGCCCGGAAAACTGTTGTATCTTCATGCCTGACATTTTGGCAACAGCGCCTTCAGGAGCTAGGTTTCCTCGAAGCACAACCAGTGGTCCATTTGGTTTAAGCGGATTATTGAGTGGACGTATAATCTCTTGATCATTCTGAAGTGGAGTAGCTTCCGCTAAATTCTCCGCCAACGTTTTACCAGTTACGGTGAGGCAATCCCCATGAAGTAATCCCTCAGCGAGCAATAGCTTCATTACCCCGGAAACACCACCAATATCATTCAAATCCTGCATGACATACTGACCACTTGGCTTCAGATCTGCCAAATGAGGAACACGCAAGCGAATTCGTTCAAAATCATCCAAGGTTAAATCCACTTCTACGGAGTGCGCAATAGCTAGCAGATGGAGAAATGCGTTGGTTGATCCCCCTAGAGCCATAACAACGGTGATCGCATTCTCAAATGCTTTCTTCGTCATAATGTCTCTTGGGTAGATTTCCTGTTCAAGAAGTGAGATGACCTGCTTACCGGCTGCTTCGCATTCCAATGCTTTATCCGCTGAGATAGCTGATGTCGAAGAAGAACCAGGCAAACACATACCCATTGCTTCTGCAGCTGCGGCCATCGTATTAGCGGTATACATCCCCCCACAAGCCCCTGGACCTGGACAAACACTGCATTCGACCTTATGCAATTGTTCATCTGTTATTTTTCCATCTTGATATTGCCCAACGGCTTCAAAAGCTGAAACGATATCCACTTTTTTACCGTCGAGATTACCAGGTTGAATGGTTCCTCCATATACATAAACAGAAGGAATATTCATCCGTCCAATAGCCATCAAACATGCAGGCGTATTCTTGTCACACCCACCGATTGCAACAACGCCGTCAAAACGCTCGGCTCCGGTCACAATTTCAATCGAATCAGCTATAGCTTCCCGACTTGGTAGCGAGAACAACATCCCGCCATGCCCCATCGAGATCCCATCAGAAACGGTAATCGTATTAAAAATTAGTGGAGCACCGCCGTTATTACGTGCGCCCCGCTTAGCTTGCACCGCTAAATCATTGATGTGCATATTACACGGTGTTACTTCACTCCACGTACTTGCTATTCCGATCATTGGCTTTTTAAAATCCTCATCTTGAAATCCAACTGCACGCAGCATCGCTCTGTTCGGTACCCGGTTAGCACCTTCACTGATTACCTTGCTTCGAATGCGAAGATCTTTTTTATTTTCCATGTTTCTTCCCTCATTTCAAAGTATTTCGTTCAGTTCCTGCATCGGTCGAATAAAATTTTGTTTCATTAAATTATGGGCATCGTTGCTATTTTTGCCTTCAAAAGCTTTAATAATCTGATCATGTTCTTCAACTGAAGCTAGTGTAGCCGTAATAGGTTGTTTTAAAAATACGTATTTAAATCGCCTAATGTGAATCTGAAGAGATGTATTAAATGTAGCTACATAAGGATTATCTGAGAGCTCCACAATATAATTATGAAATTGCTCATCCACCTCCATAGCCTGATAAACTTGTCCATTTTTAATAGAACTTGCGAATTCCAAATTTATGGATCTTAGTTTCTCGATCTGTTCTGGAACAATAGTTTGGGCGGTGATTTCAGCAGCTAAGGCCTGAAGAGCAGCCATCGTTGAATACATCTTAAAAATATCGTTTTTCTCAATATTCGTTACTTTTGTTTCTTTTCCTGGATGCATGGACACGAGGCCTTGAACTTCGAGTAACTGAAATGCCTCCCGAATCGGTGTCCGGCTGACTCCAAGCGATTCAGCCATTTCCGCATCAATAAGCTTTTCACCTGGTTGCAGTGTTCCATCAATGATCCATCGCTGAATCTGAGAAAACGCTCTTTCTTTTGCGGACATACGGACTGGTAAGGAAAAATCTTTAGGTATTGGCATTGTTTTCATCCTCAATACAATTATTCTTATATGCAATATATCGCATACACGATCGAGAAGCAATTATTATTTCATTTACGCGCTCAATTAAGTTTATCCAGATAACTACCTGTTTCTATTGAGAGTCTGAGACAAAAAAGAGAACTATAATTTAAGAGTCTTTCTTTGAGAAATGTTACATTAGTAATATATTTTAATGTGAATGTTCTTATATAAAATTATTTGCTACTAATGAGGGCTTATGTACTTTTTACTTAAGTACACATCTAATCGGCAATCGGACGATGTTCTTGTCCATTACGGTAATCGGTACAAGTTCTTGTCCTTGGCTTGGGACAAGAAATTGGTTCCTTAAATCAAATAAGCCGCTAAAATAGCGACTTTGAATGGAACAATGTTTGTGTCCCGCGACATTTGGTGATTCTATAATCTTGCCTTCTGGTCATCAGTAAGTTATATTTTCGGATAGTTGAACACCTACCGTCAGCTCAACGACTTGAGCATACTCGATGTGTCGTTTTCTCAAGGATTTGTAAGTGCTATTCTAAAACCAAGATCATCTATTTTAAAATTGGGCATGCTTTTCCTTCTACTCGTAGAACCACAATTGTTCTCCACTTCAGCCCAACTGCCTCCCCTGAAAACTCTATAGTTCCCATATCGTTCAGCATCATATAGATCCCAGCACCATTCCCAGACGTTACCGATCAAGTCATAAAGTCCCCATGGATTAGGAAGCAACTGTCCTACTTTATGAACAGATCCATTGGAATTTCCTTGATACCATGCAATATGATCAATTCTTGCATAACGATATCCCGTTGATCCTGCTTTACACGCATACTGCCATTCAGCGTCTGACAGTAATCGAAATCCATTCGCTATTTTGTTAAATATTGTGTTCTCACTTTCGTTTGTAACTGTGTAACATTCCATCCTGCCAAGCTTTCTCGATAACTCATTACAGAAAGTAATAGCATCCATCCACGAAACTTCCGTAATTGGCAGCTTACTCACAATCGGCTCTATTTCTTCTTCATGCATGACAAAATGATATAACTGCTGTGTTACTGGATACTTCATTACATGGAATGGCTCTATAGCTTCAGTCCACGTTATAGTCTTTTTACTACTTCCTGGGTTAGATAAAGTGTAATCAGTGCTAAGCCATTTATCTGTATTAAGAAAATCGCGTAGTTCAATTGATCCGCCTTCTATGGGTACCATCAAATCCATTATTTCTTTTAGAAAACGTGCCTTGTCACTTCCGTACTTTTCCATATCTTATCCCCCCCCCATTCTAACTTACCGCCAACCAAATTCGACCCCAAAACTGTATTATCCTGCTTAATAGTTGCTAACGACGATAAACTCGTCGATACTTTTAGTGTGGTTCACCGCGTCTAATCTTGAAAGTATCCTATCCGTTAGTTGAATAAAGCAACCAATCACAATGATCGGCTGCTTTTTTTGTTTTATTGAGCTAATGTTTCCCGTTAGCTTAGTCCACAATAGCTAAAGGTGTTTGGTACAGTTATATAATTGGCATGCCCACTTGTTGTTAGTGTATGTAAGAATGGTTATAGAAGTATTATCTATATACGTTTTTTGGAAATGTTGCGGCAAAAGATGTTGTAATGACAGCCCAATCCATGCTCCATGCTCCATGACTTATAACTAATATTCTTTTATCAACATATTCTTTAATCAGTTTTTCGAGAAAAGTTAGACCTCGCTTTGCGACCATTTTGAAATCTTCTATACCAAGATTTTGCTCACGCCAATTTGCTCCCCAACGAGTGATACGCTCTTCCTCGGTGGTGCCCTCAATTAGGCCGCAATTAATCTCTCTAATACGTTCATCATTGAATACGGGTACTCCTAAACATTGCTGAATGATTTCGGCAGTTTGCCTAGCTCTCGTTAGATTACTGGAGAATATAACATCCCATTCTTCGCTTGAAAGTCTTTTTGCCAGTGCAGTTGCTTGCGCTATTCCTTCTTCGTTTAGCGGTATATCAGATATTCCTTGAGCCTTGCTAAGATTATTCCATTCAGTAACCCCATGTCTAATAAGACCTATTGTGGTCGCCATACCTGCCCCCTTAATGACTAAAATTTCCCCATCATTGCCTAAACAAATAGTACCACATATTGGAACTATACTGCCCGTTAGTTTAATGAATTGAAGGGCAAGATGACGATTAGATACAGGCCTAATCGGTAATCGGACTATATTCTTGTCCTTTCCGACAATCGGTACAAGTTCTTGTCCTTGGCTCGGGACAAGAACTTGTACCGATAAAATAAAAAGCCGCTAAAATAGCGACTTCAATGAGACCATGTTCTTGTCCCTCGACAGCAATATTACGGTTGAACGCAAAGACCGCTTCTCTGGCTTTCTCAAAAACTCCATCGCTCTTCCTGCATGATCTCGCTCGATGACCTTGTATACACATGACCTTGTATACACGGGACGGTGGATAGGAAGAAAGGATGGGATCGTCCTTCCATAAGGAACCATCGATGGGCATTCTGGAATGGACACCAACCTCCTTCCAATGCTGTTCTACGTCCGCAGGCTTTTGAATGCCTTCCAGCCCTTAGTTTCGGGCTAGATGTTTTTGTTTGTCAGTAAAAAGTATTTTCGTATAACTTCCCCGTATGCGCATCAAGCACTTCGGGCGTCCGCTCGTGCTCGCTACCAATCATTCGATACACTAGTTCGTACGGTGCCTCTTCCGCCCTAGCATTGTGCATCCGTTCCCATTGCAGACGCAGCTTGGCCTGTGCCGTCCATCGGAGGATGGCTGTCTGGTAATCAAATGAGGGCACGGTCTCCAGCTTCTTTAACTGTTCTGGCCTTATGGAGGGGGACATCAAACTTTTGACCCTCCCATTAGAGCGGTCAACAGCTAGTTGATAGCATTCATCCCTGACAGATACGTCTTGAACATATACACCAAAGCGAATGATTTCCAAACGATCTTCGTCGTCGGTCTCTTCAGTTAGAAGCTTGAGATACGGCAACATTTCAGCTGCTAGTCCTCGGACATAGTCCATAGCTACTTCTAGACATGCGTCTCGATCCCAGGTTAATGGAGCTAGTTGATCTGGCTTACCATGCGAAACAAAGTCAATCAGTTGTCCGGTTTGGCTGTCTACTCGCGCCTTGACCGCTCCCTCCATCTGATCAGCCCAATAGGCCTTCCAAGACCGGTCATTCTTGGCTGGACGCTCTTCATTCTGTTGCTTCCACACCATCAACTTGGTGTTCGAGCCAATATTGTCGTCTTGTACTAACTGAAATTGGTCGTTGTTTACACCAATCCACTCTTCTAGGCTTCGTGCGGGCGGGAACTCACCTGGCCACTCGTCCAGAGTTCTTGGGTCAGAGGGGACAGCTTCTGCCCTATAGGCTGTCGGAACTTCCTCCTGTGATGATGCAGTATAGATTAGCCCTCTACTTCGGGGGGCGTAAACAAGATGGACCTGATCGTCACCATCCGTGTACACGGCTTTGTCCAATACGCAATATTCCACATGTAGCAAAAAATTCGCCTTCATACACGCCATCTGTTCCTCTTCTGGTGTGATCATGGTTGGGAGTGCTGGCCCTGGAACGGTTCCATAGTACCTAAATCCGACCACGCGACCGCTGGGATGAACCATAATCAGGCATCCCGTCTCAGGAAGCGGCAGCCCCATCGCCTTCTGCTGTCGTGTGTACACAAACATCCCTTCCATCCACTCCATCTCACAATACGGAAAATCACGCAGTGCGCCGGGATAATGATCTTCCAGGAATTGCTCTGCCTGCTGTTTGAGCTCCTCCTCAGATATCCGTGTCTCGTTGTCCAATGAGGCCCAGGAAATGGCATAGTCTAGCAAGTTGCCGTCCCTGGAGAGCGTGGCAGAAACGGCGTCATCACTCCCCGTTTTAACCCATAAGAATCCCGCTTCTCCCTTCCCTGTTCCCCTCCTGGTGTTCTCTTGATAGTCATTGACGATCAGATCATAATCCGGTGAAACGGCAAACTGGTGCTCTGCCTGTTGTCTTAACTGCAGGCGTAATGTATCCAGGTCTCGTTCGAGAAAATCTTGAGCCATTTCGTTGCGCAAATGTTCCAGCCCCTTCCGTAATTGTGTTTTTACAGTACCTAATGGCATATCCAGGAGATGGGCGATTTGCTGCTGGGTCAGGTCCTTCTTATATTTTAAGAACAGGAGCTGACGCAGCTTCGGATTCAGACTGGCCAATGCACGCTCCAGATCCAGGGTTTGATCGATATCATTAACGACCAATGGCTCTTGCGCCTGCGGGTCTTCGCTCAGGTGAACACGCTTGGATTTCTTCAAATGATTGAGCGCCCGGTTCACCACAATTCTGGTAAGCCAGCTCTCAAACGCTTCGGCTTGCTGCAGCGTTTGCAGTGACTCATAAGCCTTAACCAGGGCATCCTGAACGATATCCTCCGCATCTTTGGACTCCCGTACATAATGGCGAGCCACTCGGTGCAGCTTATCCGTTCGATCCTTTATAAGAGAAACGAAGGCATCGTGATCTCCGTTTTGTGCGGCGTTGATTTGTTGCTGTGCATCGATCATTGTCGTTCACCTCCTGTTATATAGACAGCTAACTCGGGGGTTTGGATTTAATTAATGTAACATTATTCTTATAGTTGTTCCCAAATAAGTGCATATGCTGATTATTTAGATATACACCTAATCGGCAATCGGTACAAGTTCTTATCCTTAGCTTGGGACAAGAACTTGTACCGATAAAATAAAAAAGCCGCTAAAATAGCGACTTCAATGGGAATATGTTCTTGTCCCTCGACAATTCATTTTGGAATGGGCTGGAAAAATATTGATTCTCGTGATGTCAGGGCATCCTGTGGTCGATCGATCAGCATGGGCCAGTACCTTTAGCTCTTTCACTTCATCAGTCCAATTATAAAGGTGAACATGAGTTGTGGCTGGATCTTTGTGGGCAGATTTCCAGTGCTCGCTTCGTTGAGCCCCTTTACTGCCCATTAGCCCTTTCATCTCTGCTGTACCTTCTTCCAACAGAATTACCCGTTTTGTCGTAACAACCCCGCGCATAACTTCATCGTCGAACGAATTGAATACAGTCAACGTGATAGATCTACGAAAACATGTTACATGCAATTTTAGTCAGCTATTTAAAAGCTCGACTTATTTTAAATTTCAGAATAATCTTGTAATTCTCTCGATCTTCAGATGAAGAGAATTGTCCTATCATCCGATGCATAACTTTTTCTATGATTTTTTCACCTAATTTATAACTTTCTACAGATTCATTATTTATTTTTAATTTGTTTTCTACACAAATCACAAAATGATGATCTTCTATATAAGTAAATAAATTAATTTTTTGCTCTCGATCTGCATATTTTAGTATGTTCGACAGAAAATTATCAAATACACGTCCAATATTTTCCATGTCCACAATAATTATGACATCCGTTGGGGAGGCATTTACAAGCACCTGAAATCCTTCCGCTCGAAGTACAGCTGTAATATCTGACAATACATCATGAATTGATTCCCGAACTGAAAGGGTTACTAAGTCTGCCTCCCTCTCTTTATCTAATAAAAAGTATGAAAACAGATCGTCTGTACGATTCTTAAGTTGGAGAGCCTTTTGATACGCACTCTCGATTTGATACCTTGTTTCTACACATAAATCTTCTGGTGTATTACGGGCAAACTCTAAATACATGATGAGAGATGTCAGTGGCGTACGCATATCGTGAGACATTTCGGTTGCAAGATTTCTACTCTCATTTTGCAAATTTTCTATCCTTTCTAACCTGCCTAAAAATGCTTTACGTAGTTCCTCTATACTTTCCGCAATCATCGCCAATTCATCATACCCTCGTACCGTTATAGAATAGTCTAATGAGCCGCCTTCAAGGATATGAATTTCATTATTAATTGTGCGTAAATATTTGATCCCTCTACGTATTCCAAATAAAACAATGGTTATAAATAACATTGCGGACAGCAATATTTCAAGCATGTAGGCCACATTATAGTAGTGAGAAAAATAAAATCCATAGATTGAAACGTTACCTGTCCCATCCTTAAATTTTACTGGGTAAGAGTTCCGTCGATCATAATCAGTTTCAGGCTGACTTCCATATGCTCCTTCGTCATCAGCATGGTACAAGGAATCATATTGAAGCACCTGGTTCTGAAATACGTATAAAAATAAATTACTCTTCTGACTTTTAATCCAGTCTGAAAACGCAATACGATCTGTCGTTGACAGATCGTTTGCTGAAACATATTCTGAAAATTTTTGGACGTAAACTTGAGATTCGGACTTTAAACGCTCATCAGAAGTAAAATAATGATCCATAACCCGATTGCTTATGGACTGCAAAAGTAAAAAACAAAGAACACTTATGGTGAGAGCAATAATTATTAAAACAGTCAACTTTTTAGTTATAGTAAGTTTATGAGTGGCCAAAACGGTAACCTCTTCCCCATTCCGTTAAGATATACGCTGGTTTTGCTGGATCTTCTTCGATTTTCAATCGTAATTTTCGGATGTGTACTACTACCGTATTATTTGAACTGTAGAAATAAGGTTCCTTCCAAATACTCTCATAAATATTTTGGGCAGAGAAAATTTTATTTCTTCTGGTCATCAACAGTTTAAGTAGACCGTACTCCAGATCGGAAAGCTCAATCTTCTGACTGCCTTTCCATACATCGTTAAATTGTTCACTTACTTTTAAGCGTCCCCCGATAAGAAATGTTTCGCCATAATCCTTTTTATCCTGATAAATCGTATACCTACGCAACAAAGCAATAACTCTTGCCAGAAGCTCCTGTACAGAAAAAGGTTTAGTTAAGTAATCATCTCCACCAGCAAGCAAACCTTCCGTTTTGTCCAAAGTTCCGGATTTAGCAGTTAGAAAAAGAATAGGAACATTGTATCGTTCTCTGATTCGTATACAAGCCTCCAGTCCGTTTATTCCAGGCATCATAATATCCAGAATCACCAAATCCAATGACTCATTTACTAATTCAATTCCCTGTTCTCCATCTTTAGCTGTTGTTACTTCATAACCTTCACGGACAAGAGACATACGTAGCAGATCACGAATTTCCTGATCATCTTCAACCACTAAAATCCGGCTTGTCATAGTTCACCTCATACTTGATTTAACTTTTAGCTATCCGTGCGGAGCAATGGCTGTGTACTGCAACGGAAAGCTCCGCCGAAAGAACGAGAAATTTCGTAATCAACATATTCTACTTTGATTCCTCTTTTCTCAAGCTCTTTTCCAATTGTATTTTTGAATGCAATGTCCGTAACATATACTTTGCTACTGATTGGCAATCCATTTACTGCCAAATCTTGAGCATCCTTGTAACTCACTTCGATTTTGTCCCAATTTTTAAGTTCTTCTGGGAGCCCATTGGCTAACGAATCCATGCTAACAATCATTAATCCATCTCTTACAAAACTGATAGCACAATCCAGGTGCAATGTGCCAGGCTCTAGCTTCACCTCAACCACCTTATAACCTGATGGTGTCAAATAGTTTCTGAGCCAATCAATACCGGCTTTGTTTGAAGCTAGACCAGAATTACCGACGAACACAGTCTTTCCATACACGAGGATATCTCCACCTTCAAGGTAAGGACCGGTAGCAGAGTTGATTCCTTTAGAAACGTCTGGTTGTGGGACAGCTACATGCGGAACGTTATTTTGGGCTGCTTCCTTATCCAGAATACTTCTAACAGGTAAAACCTCAAGTCTCCGGTAAGCCGATTTAAATGAACCTTCAATTAGATGATTTCCGATTGTGAAGAATGGATCTCTGACAAAGAAATTAGTTACTCCTTCCCCACCTGTAATGCCATCTTTCACAGCCCCTAGTTGTTTTTCCTTTTCAGTTAAAAGGCGTGGACGTTGAACCTCAACCCCGTATTTTTCAAGAACCTTTTTAAGGTCTTCACGCTCTTTCTCCCACTTTTTCTGTGCCTCTGCCGGATCCGTATTCATTATAGACATGCCTCCTTCAGGCATAGGCATGTCTCCTTCTGGAAAATCATCAAAATTGAAGTGCATAAAAGCTTCAGATTGTGTCAATACAACTCTTTTTAGCGTGGCGAATTCACTCTCTACATATACATTGTTTTTCTCACTTTTTGTAGTCACAGTTCCATTCACTTCCGTAACTCTATTAACTTTAGACACACCAGTCGCCCCTGCCACTGGTAATATGCTAGTTACCAGTACAAGTGATAATGCTGTTGATCCAACCCACTTCAAACTCTTTTTTTTCATATTAATGCCCTCCTAATAATTTGTTTTAATGCTTACAGTTTGAATTATAGAGAGCAATTCTTAACAGTTTATGAAGGCATACTATTTTAATTTAAACTCCTTCCCTTAAGGTCTGACAAGAGATCTTTAAATGAATCACATCTTCTTCCATCAAAAACTTAGATACCCGCTTCTCCATGTTTTGGCTCACGCAGTTTAATAGAAGGATTGCTAGATAGATAGGTTTCTTCATATGTAAAGCAAAATAAGGAACGTACAAAACGGATACGGTGCCCTAGGCTGCTTGGTTTTAGACGATCAGATTGCTTTGCTAAGTATTCCTTCAGGAGATTTAGAGTTACTCCCGAAATATCTACAATCCCTTGATCAGAAACCAACATCTTGAGTTGTAAAGCATACGCACACAATGTATTCAGGCTCAACCCTTGAATTCGTTTATCTGCCTCATAATGATTCCAAAGTTCACTTAAATTCATAATAAAACCTCCTATTAAGAGCAATTAATTTTAGTTTGCTTCAAATAGAAGATTTTAATTTGGGGCTATTTAACTAAAGTTTCCCGTTAGTTGATTAATGATCTAACCCTTGCCCCCTTTAGAAACACCACGGAAAAATTCATCTTGAATATTAACTTTAAATACTACTGAACGTTGTTCTTTAACTGTCATCTCAATAAATTGTCTCTTATTCATCATATTATGCAATGTTTCCCCTCCCTTTTAGAGATAAAGTATTCTATATAAAGGAACCAAGTTCTTGTCCCGCGACAAATAATAACTAACAGTTCAACGGCAAGTTTAAAGGCCATCCTCCTTTGTGGGATGGCCCTTCCTGTACATATTCCTCCATTAATAATACTGCCTTATAGGTTTTGTTAGCATTATTCAAATTATAACTGGCTGGAAGATTACTTGGGTCCTTCAGTAAAGCAGAACTAATGTCTAAAGTGCCTTGTTTATCCCTTTGTTGTTTAGAACACTAAGGAGATGTAAGCATCTCTTCAGCAATTTTGACCAGATCCTTTTTACCTAAATTGCTGTCCCCATTATTGGATATTTCATACAACAAATGATTGTGATCGTCCCTCCATCCAATCCGATGGTAAGGAACGGAATTAGTTTCCCTATCCTTAATATCGGATTGAATATAATAGACCTCATTACCTTGGATGTTCAGCTTCTCCGATTTAGCGTGATCGTCCTGGAATATGGTCACTTTGGAGTCGGGGAATATTCTTGTTGCCATTACAGTTACAACGTTCTTCCCCTTGACATAGCGTGCCAAAGAGAAATCAGCCTTGTTCCAATTCAGTTTTTGAATATAGACCCGTTGCCCATCCGAAGAAGATTCAGCTTGTCTTCTAAGGTCGTCTGTTAACTTCAGGTAAGCAGCATCTGCGAGATGGTTTGTATACAGATCGGCAGGATAAACGTATCCGTAATCAAACTGGTACCCTTGAGGAAGTTGCGTTATTGATTTTAAAACTGGAGCTTGCGTCCGTGTAATTTCAGCTTGCAAACTGCTGAAATTTGAATACTCGATCCACTTATATTCAAATTTTACGGGGGTTAATTTATCCGCGTTGTTAATTAACTCATCTTTGACATAATAGGCTACATAATCCCCAGGTTGCAATTGTTCTTTAATCTGATTTGTGTAAAAGCCCAGTCTTTTTGTGTAATTGGTAACAAAGTCAGTAGGCTCTTTTGCGGCGGCAGTGTTTAGTACCACCTCTCCTTTATTGTTAAGGAATTCAATATATTGCGAGGCCGCATACCCTGTCACTGATACTCCAAGAACGAACATTGCGGTTAGCCCGGGAACCACGAATCTTTGACGAACTCGTGCTCTGGCATGCAAGCCTCTCTTGTGAACTGCCAGCTTATGGACCCGAGTCATGACTTTGTCAGTGACATCAAAATTCTGAAACTCCTCTTGGATCAAGAGATCCATTTCTTTCAGATTTTCGTTTTGAGAAGTACGTTGTAATTTTGGCATAGTTCTTCCTCCTTTGGTTTCATCCATTTTTTGAGTTTGATTTTGGTTCTAGCAAACTTTTTCTTGACGGCATCGGGACTTTTATTCAAAATTTCAGCTATTTCTACAAACGATTTTTCTTCAAAAACGCGCAGAATCAGTAGGTTCCGTTCAACCACATTTAGTTTTTCAAGCGCCCGGCTTAGTGGTTCGTTAAAGAGTTGGTTATCCAGCATCTCTGCAGGACTAATGGCAGATTGATCTTGAGCCATTAGTCTGAACTTCCATTTCTGTTGCATTTTTTTTCGACGGATTATGTTTATGCAGTGATGATAGGCTATTTTGTAGAGCCAGGCGGAGAAATTCACCTCAGGTTTATAAAGATCTATTTTCTCATAGGCTTTAACCAGAACGTCTTGAACAGCATCCTCGGCTTCCTGTTTGTTTGAAATAAGTCTCCAGCAATACATAAATATCTGTTTTTGGTATTTTTGAACGATATAAACGTAGTCCTGAATTTCGCCCGCTTGTACTCTTTTAATTCTGTATTCGGTTTCCTCATCCATGTTTCTTTAAGGCACCTCCCAGGTATTCGCGATGAAGTTTATATATGTATAACAAACGAGGTAGTTCTAAAGGGACATTTTTTTAGAAAAGTCTCTAAATTGTTGTTCAACCATATCCTCCTTATTTGTTTGTGATACAGAATCGGTCTGGTTAATAGGTCTCAGATTATTGACAACAGTACCAATCAAAACCCAAACACTGTAAGAGCAAATTCAACATCTAATGTTTCAATAATAGAGCGTTAGAATCTCTGCTTTTATAGAGCGCGGCTAAAACTCTAGCTTGCCTAAAATTAATAAATAATGGGATTTTGTTTAACCAAGCTTGAATCACAGTATTTTCCTGACAATAGCCGTTTAAGAAGTTGCAATAGTAACGCTTTGCAATTTCCTTCCTTACATATCCAGACACAACCCAAGGAATAGGGATTTCATAGAATAAAGGAGTAGCAATATCAGAAACAAACCAGTTATATTCCGCACGGAGCAAAATTTCGGCATTCCGCAGTAGCATTGTCAGGAGTATCCAGCATAAACAGATGATATCCCACCACATCATATTTTTTGCTAATGGCGGTTATGGCATCAAAATTGGGATGAACCTCATTCAAGAGCTTTCTACTGCGGATCGGAATCAAAATGTCCCGCAGCCCCGTCGAAACAATCTGGATCGGTTCTTACTACTGTATTTTTTCATCAGCTGCCTGATCTTTGGCTCTGCCAAAAACAGCAGACCGATCTTCCATCGCGCTACTCGCTTGAATCGTTAACTTCTCAACGGGTCTTACTCGTGTTTCTTACCCCGGATTCTCAGCTTATTCGGCAGCTAAGGGTGCAGTGGAAATTCTAAGCATCTATATGGCAAAAGAGCTCGGTCACCGCGGTATCACTGTGAATACGATTGCCCCTGGTGCAATCGAAACCGATTTTTTAGGCGGCGCTGTACGTGATACGCCATCTTACAATGATGCGTTTGCTTCAATGGTTCCCCTTGGTCGTGTGGGTGTACCTGACGACATTGGTCCCGCAGTTGCCAGCCTACTCGATCCTGATAATCGCTGGGTGAATGCACAGAGAATCGAGATCTCAGGTGGTCAAAACATTTAATTTTTCATAGGAATACAATGATATTCCGTGACTTTTTGTAAATTCGCTTTCTTTACGCAATATGATTTCCAATACTAAACTATTTAGGTAATAATCTAATCGGGAATGCTACAATATTCTTTTACCTCTTCATCGGAGGACTAAGAAGAAGCCGATCACAATGATCGGCTTCTTTTCTGTTCTTATTGTGCTATTACTTCCCATAAGTATAAAAAACACATTTTAAAGCAGAATACGATCATTTGCTCCCTCTCTCGGCTGTAGCTCATTCATTGTAAAAAGCGAATAACTCCTTATTTTGATCAGATCAGCCTGTTCATGATTAATTGCATGGCCTGAATCAGGGATGATTTGTAGTTCATCTGGTTGTCTTATAGCTTTTGGATAGTTCGACAATCTATCATATTTACCGATCAGGAACAATTTGTCGTGAATCCATTTCCGATTTGATACCATTTTGACTTAAAAATTTTATTAAATCATTACTCAGCTGCACAATCTCATTGTTAGCATGATTCGCATAATCCGGCAACATCATATCTCTAACCATTTTAGTTCGTAGCCATGCCATAAAGAAAAGATCCAAAAATAAGTTTGGAAATTTAAGCACCATTTTAAGCATTGGTGGATCAATTGAAACGCCAGCTTTTTGTATTGCCTTGAGATGCGCTTTTAAAGTGACTGTTATTTTGCGTGCCATTTTTCTGGTTCGGGCAGTTTTTTTGTCAATGATCTTATTTTCAGAATGCAAAAAGCTTAACATGGCAATGTCTGATACCGAATGTGTAATTAGATACGCTTGCATATCCTTTTTAATGACGTAAGGAAGCTTTGCAGTTTTTAATATTTTTGCGAGGTTTTTTATACGTTCTGTCACTACACCATTAATTTCTCCGAATGCAGTTGCCGCTATAATCTTTGGTAGAAATCGAGCATGCAATACTCCATCTTTAATCTGTCCACCGAAACCCGGAAAAGCGGGTAATAGTCTATCACCTACGATATCCAGCCACGAAGAAAATCCCATTGAATTACTAGTCATCGTAACTATATTTTTGCTTTGATTATCTTTTAGCGTTAACAACGCTGATTCGGACCGATCATAACGAACGGTAACGAAAATAAAATCGTATATGTCGTCGTTTTGGAGTGTATCAATGACATTCACTTTTATCGATCTAACTGTACCTTTTTCCATATATCGCAGGCCATTTTCTCTTAATGATTTATATCTATCAGAACGGGCAAATAGGGTAACGTCAAACCCTGCTTCTATAAGCTTAATTGCGTACATGCTCCCGATGACACCTGCACCAAAAATTAAAATTCGATCTTGTTTATTTAACATTAAAATCACTCCTACCTATTATCATTTCTTGTTTAATCATCCGACAACATGTTGTATGATGTGATTATAAATTTTCAATATTCATTGATCAACCATCAGTTTTTTATGATTTGTCGGATGATATTCTTAGACGCTAATAGGAGGAAAACATGAAAAAGCAACCCCAAATAACAGAAAAAACAAGACAAACCTTTGTTGAAGTTTTTTGTGAGTTATATAGCCAAAAACCAATCGAGAAAATTTCAGTTCAGGAAATCGCGAATAAGTCAGGATATAACCGTAGCACCTTTTATCAATACTTTACTGATATTTACGAATTGTTAGATGCTCTTGAAAATGACTTATTGAACGACATAAAAGAAGAATTGGCGAAAAAAGAGCTATCGATGCATACGGTTCAAGATGCGCTCCATTGTCTGGACAAAAAAGAACATCTTTTGGTTCTCCATGCCCTTTTAGGTGATTATGGAAGTCCCCGTTTTTTAAAACGCTTAAAAAAAGAAATTACTCTAAATCAGTTGGAATTAAATGTTCCGCAAAACCCTGCCTTAACGCCATACTTGATTGAGTTTTACCTGTCAACCTCCCTTTCCTTATTTCGTCTTTGGCTCCAGCGACAAAAGGATTTATCGTCAGAAGAGTTTTTCAAGTTAGTGGACAACCTCTACTCAAAGGGGGTTACGTCCTATTCTAAAGAATGAGTCTGGCATTCAAACCTAATCGGTGTATAGTACAATAAAAAAACTGCCCTTTCTTGTGGTACGGTTCACGCTTAAACTATCTTGCCCGTTAGTTTAAGGAATTGAAGGACAAGATGACGATTAGATACACGCCTAATCGGCAATAGGAACATGTTCTTGTCCAATACGGTAATCGGTACAAGTTCTTGTCCTTGGCCCGGGACAAGAACTTGTACCGATAAAACAAAAAAGCCGCTAAAATAGCGACTTCAATGGGACCATGTTCTTGTCCCTCGACATTGTAGGTATTGTTGGCTCGGGACAAGAACTTGTACCGATAAATAAAAAAGCGGCTAAAATAGCGACTTTAATGGGAATATGTTCTTGTCCCTCGACAGCACCAATTAAAACTGCATTGCAGGTTGTATTTAGGTTATTCGCCGAAACGAATATTTTTAACAGTTTTATTGACTAACGAGAAGTTCTGGAAAGTCCGTGGTCCACCCTCTCCTAATGGCGCCTGTGCTTCAAGGCCAACCTTAATGGTCTCTTCCACTGGTAGTGTAAAGAAACGCATCATCACATATTTGAGACCATCCAGTGAATAGTGGAATGCAAAGGAATTGCCGACTCGTGCTATTTGTAGCCAAATGGTGTCACTGTCGATATTGGACCCGTTTGCATCATCCGATGTTTGATTTGTTACTACGCTAACTACTGCATGTGTATCAAAATCTGTTTTTTCAAAACAAGCTTTAGCCCACACCTGGAAATCCTGCATAATCATAAGTGTTGCTGAATCATAAGTGTCCTTAAATCCATGGGAGACTTGAGCACGCATTACAAAATCCCCCGTAACTTCTTGATAATAAAAAGGTGCATTGGCAAGACTCTCTGGTGTGATCCCTTCTTCTGAAACGGGTCCAGGTCCACAATTATTAAAGAAATCGGATTTAGCAGTTGCCTCAATAATCAATTTGTCATTCTCAAAGGTTGCTTTGCTTTCATTAATCCATTTGAAATGTTCAAAAGCTGATTTTTCCATCTAATTGCCTCCTTAAATTATGTCACAAAGTATCACTAAAACTTTAAGGCTTAATAACCATGTAACTTAGGTCACTTTATAAACGTATATTGAAATCATGTTACAAAATGGCAATGTTTCTTTTACCGAATTACTGTGGTTGACCTCTGAGAATTCTATCTTATATTAGTTTCCCCCTACTGTCGTGTACAGTGGCATTCTTTTTAATAAAACGATCGTTCTTGAAAAAGAATACATTGATTCTTAGGTGTTTGAAAACTAGGAGTCAGATTAATGACTTTTCCAAATCAAATATAGCTACTTGGGAACGATCAGTCAACATATCGGTTACATGGATTGAGATCGTTTTTTGTAATCGTAGTCCTTTAGCTCCTCTTTTTTTGTTGTATTTACAACAAAAAAATTATCGTTTATAATCATTCTAAAAGTATGTTTAATTTGTTTTTAATTACAAAATGAATTTCTGAAAGGATTATAAGAAATGAAATCAAAAAAAATAGACTCAATTGAGGGGCTCAACATCGCTTTTCAAATAAGAGAAGAAGTGTTTGTGAAAGAACAAAATGTACCAATTGAAGATGAGTTTGATGATTATGATAATTTAGATGGACAGTGTGAGCACATCCTGGTCTATTTTAATGAACTACCCGCCGGAACAGGCAGAATTATTATTCGAGATGGCGTAGGTAAATTAGATCGAATATGTATCTTAAAACCTTATCGCGAATATGGTCTCGGTAAATTAATCGTTACATCACTGGAAGAAATTGCAGAAAATAAAGGAATATCCAAAGTTAAATTACACGGACAGACACATGCAGAGGGATTTTATCACAAGCTAGGATACCATACTACCTCCGATGTATTTATGGAAGATGGAATTCCGCATTATCTAATGGTAAAAGATTTATTATCGAAATGATGCCATTATCACGTGTAAATCAATGTTTAATTTATGCAATAGGTATCTTAATTCTAACTCTTGGCATTACCTTGACCATACAATCAGATTGTTTTTCAAATTTTTGTGTTTCGGCTGCGTTTTGGTTGTTGCAGGAATAGGAACGGCCATGTATCTACAGACCAATTTTGCACCGATTCCGATCGATCGGTTAACACTCTCACTAAAAAAATAACTCGAACGAATATATTTTTTTCGAGATTCGAGAACTCTGATTAACGTTGTACTTCTGTTCACGGCATTCATTTTTGGTGGACCCATAGGTATAGGAACTGCACTGGCTGTCTGCTACAGTGGGGCCATTTTAAATGTTTTTATGCCATGTATCAGAAAGATGATAGAAAAATTGAGTTCAACAGAACCAGGAAGTAATGAGGTGGATGGAAACAATTCCGCTAAAATCATCGTGTATATAAGACTTTAGTCTTTATGAGTTGTATCTACTCATTATTTAGGTCTTTGTCTAATCGGATATGGGAACAAGTTCTTGTCCCTCAACGGCTAGTTTTATTATGAAATCTCACTAATGTAATCCTTAGCAACCCGTGTTTACCCTCAGAAACTCAGTTGCTTCATCTTGACGCGACAATTGTATAATGTGTATTTGTCCTAATAAAGCCTTACCTGAATGTACTTTTTACTTAGATATTCATCTAATCGGTAATCGGACCATCTTCTTGTCCATTTCGGTAATCGGTACAAGTTCTTGTCCTTGGCTCGGGACACGAACTTGTACCGATAAAACAAAAAAGCCGCTAAAATAACGGCTTCAATGGGAATATGTTCTTGTCCCTGGACAGCATAACACATAGTGCTGTTATTGAGCTAAAGTCAATTTATATGATCTCTTGACTTTAAAAAAATAGCCCGCTATGCGAGCGAGCTTGATAATCATCTTCATTGAGTTAAAGAACATAAGGAGTTGCCTCTACACTTTTATTGTAATTACTGGACTACCCGCAGAAATATTTTGTGCCCCCATCCGACTTACTGACACATAATTGTCAGAGTTCGTTATTATCAGCGGAGTAATCAATTCAAAACCTCTTTCTTTAATTTTCGCCAAATCTACTTCCATCAGGACATCACCGACATTCACCAAATCACCTTCTTGGACTTTGAGAGAGAAGCCCTCGCCTTTCAGTTTGACCGTATCAAGGCCAACATGGATAAGAACCTCCACACCATCGTTGGCAATGACTGCAATCGCATGTCTTGATTTGGTTATCGTGGTAACTACACCTTCAACAGGAGATACAATCGTTCCGTTTGAAGGGATAATTGCAATTCCTTTGCCCATCGCTTCACTAGAGAACGCCTCATCTGCAACATTTGCAAGGTCAACAACCTCTCCAGTCACAGGGCTATACACCGTCATCTCTGCTTTCGTAACAGATGAACTTGAACCTTCATCCGTTTCCTCAATACCGGAAACAGATACGGAATCCGTTGTGCTTTGCGTTGCTAACTCGCCGGATTTGGTGCGGGTTTGGTATCCCCACAGATAGGTCAAAATGAAACCAACCACCAGACCCACCGCCATTTGCAACACATAACCATAGAAGCCGGGATCAATGCCTTGAGGATTGACTGCACCAGGAATACCGAATACGCCGGATGGAGCAAATGCATAAACTTTGGACAAAAAGGCTCCACCGATCACTCCACCAATACTACCACCAATAATCGCCATTATGAGCGGTTTTTTTTGAGGAAGCAGTACACCGTAAAGTGCAGGTTCACTCACACCGAGCAATGCTGTGCCACCCGTTGAAATACCCAGTGTTTTCAGCTGTTTATCCCGTGCTCTCAGTCCAAAGGCCAAGGCTGCGCCTGCCATCGCAAACTGATTCGCTGCCAGTAACCCCATCACAGAATCGTAACCAACAGTTGCCATGTTGTTAATAAAGATTGGGATAAAGGCCCAGTGCAAACCAAACATGACGATCAGAATCCATGGTCCACCCAATACAAGTCCAGCAAGAATCGGATTAAAATTGTAGATAGCCGTTGTAATATCAGCAAGACCGTTACTGAGGTATGTGATTACAGGACCGATGATGAACAGTGTCAGTGGCACCGTAACCAAGAGTACGATAAATGGAGCCAGAAAATATCTAAAACCTTGCGCGATATGCTTCTCAATAACACGATTTAACAGGGATGCAAACCATACTGCAACAATTGCGGGGAATACGGATGATGTGTAATTCATGATATTCATCGGCAGACTGAGGAAGGTCAACTGCTGCTCAGAGCCTACAAAACTCACTAGCGCGGGGTAGACCATGGAACTTCCAATAATCATTCCCACATATTGATTCAAGCCAAAGTATTTGGCGGCGGAGCTACCCAGGAAAATCGGGAAGAAATAAAACAGTGCATCACCGATAGCATTCAGTACGATATACGTTCCATCCGTTGCCGTCAGAGCACCGAATGCAGATAGACAAGCCAGCAATCCTTTAATAATACCACTTGCTGCAAGCGCTCCCATAACAGGCATAAAAACACCGGAAATCATGGATGTGAAGCGGTCAAAGAGACTTTTTTTCTCACCTTGTATCTCATTGGAGGATTCAGTATTGCTCATGTCTCCCAGGAGGGAAGACAGCTCATTAAATACGGGAACAACCTGATTCCCGATGACCACCTGATATTGTCCTCCTTGCTGAATAACGGTCAGCACGCCATCCATTGCTTTGATCTCTTCGGCATTGGGGATTTTGCTGTTTTTGAGTTCGAATCTCAACCGGGTTACACAGTGGGTAACCTTATTGATATTTTCTTTGCCTCCGACACTGCGTAACACATCCGTTGCCAGTTGACGATGATCCATGCCTGCTCACTCCTTCATGGGTGAGATATGGAATGAACAAATAAGCTCGTGTGCATTCAATGTGCATTCCATATCTATTCTCAGTACTCTAAATAGACATTACCTACAATACCTGTCGGTTCCTGAATCAGGAACTGGGACAGGAAATCTTGCTGTTCTTTTACAAGCGTATTCGTCACTTCAATCACAAGTCTGTTGCCCTTTGGTTCTAAATATCCGCTTGCTTCGTACGCATAAGGCGGACAGATTCGCGTTCCGATATCATGCCCATTCAGCCACACTTGAGCTACTTCGTACGGTTCATGAATGACCAGCCGCGCTGCTGCCGGTACTTCGTGCATATCGAACTCTATTTCATATCGCACGGTCCCCGAGAACTCGGGTAACATCGTCGGTACGGCAAGTGAAGTAAGTTCAGCACATGTCCCATATGCAGAGAATTCCGGGTATTGCTTAGCCGTTGCCAAGGAGAGCTTCCACTCTCCTGTAATCTCGTGTAGGTTGGTGTATGAACAATGTGCAGTTGAGACTTCCGCGATCTCCTCACTCAGTGCAGTCCCCTGCACAATCAACACAGATTCATATTTTTCGAGCCTCAAGGAGAATGATTGCTTGTTTCCATACATCCTGGTGTGAAGTGGTGAGAGTGTATTCGCAAAAGCATTATAGATGTACATCTCATCCACGCCTTTCAAAGCCGGAACGGTAATCGTGGTCTCAATCGCTTTTGCCGGATCTTCATTGAAGAACATATATACCTCACCGTCGTTATGACGGTAGTGGTAATAACGCAGGTAGGGCTGGTATTCCGAAACGGTGATCTCATACACATGGTCACTCCGCAGGCGCGTCGCCAGTTCATCTAGTGCAACAATACTCACAGATTTATGCTTCTTCAGATCTGACAACTCGCTCGTGCAATCCTCTCCTTCACTGCTTCGAGCAGGAAGTCCATCCACGAAATAGACCTGTAAACCCGCTTCGGCATAGGCAACCAGTTGAGCAATTAATTGACTCGGTAGCGCTTCGGCATAAGGAATAATCAGGGCAGGGAACTGTTCACGGTTCATCTGGAGTTTTCCGTCTTTCACCTGCGCCGAGATCACCAGTTCCGATGGAACGATGTCAAAATCTATCTGGTTCTGCGTAAGCTCTCTCGCGGGCTTCTGGAACAACATATACTCTCCAGCCCACTCCGCTTCTGCATGATACAGAATGGCTGCCGGTGCAACATGCACACCATCCGATAACAGATGACTTACTCTGTTCATGTAGTAAGCTAGTATTGGCAGATACCGATACTGCGGATCATATCCGTTCGCGTATAGATGAGGTGGACAATCTGGATCAGGATACTTTTTCGGCGAAAATGCATGTGGCACAAAATGGTTCACACCCCGTACCAGCATGTGGTCCGTTAGCCATTTCATCAGTTTCAGCCCTTCTCCGAACCCATATGCACCGTACACTTCACACATGGTACGACCGTGCTTCTTAGGGTCCAGGTGTCCGAGTGAGGTTCCCATCTTCGCCATTCCATAATGGAAGAACTCACCGTCCCATCCAGTGGATGTGAATGATTTGTAATAGCCATCATCCATGCCTGGCAGAATCTGATGAAGCACCACGTCAATGCCGGACATATCCTGCCCCCACAGACTGCGATAGAAATGCCCTGTACCATAACCGAGTCTTGCATGAGCGTTATTGTCTTCAATGACATGCCCAATGTACTCTACACCATGGGCGCGACACCACTCTCCCAATCTGTCCGTGAAATGTTCTGCGTATAATCGAGTGATCAGATCCATGTAGCGATAGCGCATCTCTTGTCCTTTCACACCTGCATTCGCCCACAACAAGGGGAGTGAACGAATAACATCATCGTCGGATCCTTCCTGCTTTAACATGTCCTGCAAATCTTCACACCACGGAAGAATCATATCTAGGCGTCCGATGGAAGCCAGTGGTCCTTTTACATTGCCAAACCTTGGCTCATCCGAGAAAAATCCAGCCAGTGTCGATCCAAAATCATCTTTGTATCGATCATAATGTGCCTCGTACACCGTATCAATCAGCACCTGTGTGGCTTCGGGCACAATTGGATTCAGATATCCTTCGGTTGCTTTTTCCCCTCCATCATAGGTAAGAACCAGCGTAAAGATTCTCCAACGCCCCTCAGGCAGATCCCATTGCACCGTTCCTTCATGTAATTGTGAGGTCAAATCAACCAGGGAATCGGGATCAATCTCATCAGGTCCCGTTTTGCGAGCGGCAACTACACCAACAATCCGATCTTTAGCCGAGAAGACTTGCTTTTGTTCTCCCTCATGATCCGACTTTACTTGCTCCACTCCAACACTAATACCTCTCTGGCCGGGTCGTTGCAGCGCCCATTTCACCAGAATTCCCGCCTGAAGCTGGGGTCCGACGAAATCCTGTTGATGTATTTTCAGAAACTGCTTCTGGTACTGGGGATAATCCGTCTTGATTCTGCCAGCGGCATATCCTGTAGGAAAATGAGAATCATCCAGAATCCACACTTTCATCTTCCGGTTACGCGCCTCATCCATGATGATATCCAGATCTGTCCACCATTGGGGCCCTACAAAATCCGGATGCGGGCGGGATTCCACGCAAACCGCCTTGATGCCACTCTCATCAATAATCTGCATATGTTCACGCAGTACAAGTTCTTCTTCACCATGCTGCCAGAAGAAAGGCAAAATATAATTGTTCTCCCGGTTTTCCAACACCTCGGTCATCTTTCTCATCAAAAACCCTTCCCTTCTGCTAGACAGACAACTTCGTTGTTTATGCTCTCTCCTATCAATTAAGTGTCAAAATTACATATTATATAAAGAAAATCCCATATGAACCAAAACATAAATCAATACATTAAAATCCATTAATCAATCGTAAACAGACCAATATAAATATAAACAAAGATGTTTAATCACTTCACACTTTTAATATAGCGCTTTCAAATGAAGACCGAAATATCAAAACAGTACATATTGACTGTCATAAATTCAGATGTTAAGGTTACTACAAACTTCAGCCGACTGGAGGCAGTGAGCATGAATCACGACCAATTGGATGCAAAGCTTCGTAAGCTTACGGATAGGGATCTGCATTATCAGGCTCATCCTTCTGCACACTCTGCTACCTACGATTCATTGAAGAGAGTAGATCATGAAGGACAGAAAGTTTATGTTTTTGCGGACATGATTGGAGAGAAAGACAACATCACCATTTCCAAGCACACACGGTTTGCCGAGGTTCCGCTACATATTCACACTTTTATTGAGCTCAGCTTCGTATATTCCGGTCAGTGCACCCAGATCATCAATGGAAAAAAGGTCACGCTAAAGGGCGGACAGATCTGTATTGTAGATACAGGCATTCCCCACGCCATTCTGTCCACAACGGAAGAAGATGTGATTATTAATATTCTGATTCGTAAGCGTTACTTTTCCTCTTCTTTCCTGAGCAAACTGGCCAACAATGGCATTCTGTCTCACTTTCTGGCGAATGCCATCTCAGATCGTAAGAATCATAACCGGTACATTATTTTTCATTCCGAGAATAACACCAACATTCCTATCCTGATGAGACAACTGCTCTGTGAATTTTATGACCCGTCACTCGGCTCATCCGAGATGATGGATTCCTATATGCTGCTGATCTTCTACGAACTGCTGCGTGTGTTCCAGTACGACACGAATCGTCCTCGCACACTGACGCAGAACAAGGTGACGATCATTGAAATTTTGAAATATATTGAGAATCATTATATGGACTGCACCCTCACATCCACCGCGGAGCATTTCAACTTCAATGCCAACTATTTGTCCACCTTGATCAAAAAAACAACCGGTCAGACCTTCAAGGATCTGGTTCAGAGTGAAAAATTCAACTACTGCGCGTTCTTGCTCGCCAATACCAATCGCCCGATTTATGATATTGCCAGCAGTACGGGGCACAGCAACTTGAGCTTCTTTTACAAAAAATTTCAGGATCACTTCGGCATTACGCCTCAGCAATATCGGGAACAACATGCTGCCAGAATAATGGAATGATAGTGAATAAAGAACCCTTTGCATCTGTTATGGCTTCCCTCTCGGGCTCAGTGAAATGTTTATAGTTCAACCAATATTGTCAGCAAAAAAACAAAAATACTTACTCCCAGGCTTTTATGTCGCTACATGAGTTCCCTCGCAGTAATATTTAGATGAATACCTAATCCGAAATGCCACAATGTTCTTGTCTTTTTCGGCAAAGGAACCAAGTTCTTGTCCTTAGCTTGGGACAAGAACTTGGTTCCTTAAAACAAAAAAAGCCGCTATAATAGCGACTCCAATGGAACAATGTTCTTGTCCCTCGACAATAAAAAAAGTCGCTAAGCAGTTTGATTATAACCTGCCCTATCCTCGGTTTTATTGAGCTATCGTTTCCCGAATCTTTAGATTGCAGCTTCTTCCATAACTCGCCTCAATTTCTTTAGACAATACATTTGTTTGTTCCCCTAGATATTTCAAGTCGTTAGTCAGAACTGTTGTATCGTCGCCTAACCGAGCCATAACTGATACACTTACAACATTTCGAACATCAACATCATTACTTAAAGCCATTGTTCGATAAAACCCAAAATTATCACAAGTATTTTTTCCTCACTTTTGGTTAATTCATAGTTAATTTAATTGTGAACAACATTTTTATAATTTAACGTTATCTCTTTCCTCTTTAAGCAAGGTTAGTCCCACTCAACTCTTCGACTTGTTTGTTAAACTATCCTGCCCTTATGATACGGTTCGGCGTATTATCTGTAGAGCGAAATCGAAGGCACCCAGTAGGGTGCCTTCGATGTTCTAACTGTCTCTCTTTGGCAAGTTGGATAAACGAACTCAAATCCATCAACCAACCTTGTTGGGACACTCGATCATTGTAAAGAACGTGCAAGTGCTGCAACAGAACCGCGGAAATCGGGTCTGCCGTCAGCCGTCCACAAAAGCGCTGTCACAAATGTATGGCGATTCGGATCGTACAGCGGATCTCCTATAATGTTCTTGTACGTTCTTGCGTGAAACACAAATAGCGTCTCTTCGTCGTCCTCTGACACCGTGAAGGAATTATGACCGGGACCATACATTGAGATGCTCTCATCTGTCGAGAGAACCGCTGTTTGCGACTTGCGCCATGAGGTGGCATCGAGCAAATCAGCATCCGCATCGGCTTCAAGTAGGCCCATGCAATAATTGAAATCGGTGGCGCTAGCCGAGTAAGAGAGGAATACCCGATTACCCTTGCGAAGAAATGCCGCGCCTTCGTTCACTTTATAACCAATGATCTCCCAGTCATATTCCGGCATCGAAATCATCGTTTGCGACCCAGTCAGCGTCCACGGATTGCTCATTTTAGATATATACAGATTAGAGTTACCTCCGATGTTCGGATCTTTTTGTGCCCATACGTAATAACGGCTGCCATTATGCTCAAAGGTAGTGGCATCGAGGGCGAAGCTTTCCCATTCGGTACGAACCTGCCCTCTTTCCATCCAACTGCCTTCGAGCGGATTGTCATTTTCATTCTCTAGCACGTACATCCGATGGTCGAACAAGCCTTCATTCGTTTCCGTCGTGTATGCGGCAGCGAAATACACGTACCATTTGTCATCAATAAAATGCAGTTCGGGTGCCCAAATATTGGCACTAAGGATACCATTCTCGCGCTTTCTCCAGATCACTACAGGAGTTGATGTAACAAGCTTCTCAAGGTTCTGGGCTCTACGGATTTCAATCCGATCATACTCCGGAACGGATGCTACGAAGTAATAATAACCATCCGAATGTCTGTAAATAAAAGGATCAGCTCTCTGTTCAATTAATGGTTGAATGTCGTGTGACGCTCGTTGTTGGATTTCCATCTTATCACCTGTTTCATCATAATATAGATTACCCTTTAACAGCGCCTGCAGTCATACCGTCTATGAAATATTTCTGAAAAGCAATGAATAGTATGAAAATTGGAATGATGGAGAAGAAGGAGCCCACGATCAATAAGTCATAGTTATTGCCATAAGGAGTTAACAACGTTTTCAAACCGATTGGAAGTGTATATTTACTCTGATCTCCGAGCACCATGAATGGCCACAATAGATTATTCCAGCTATTCATACCATTCAATATGGCCATTGCTGCAAACGATGGCTTCATAATCGGCATAATTAGTCTGAAATAAATCGCATACTCGTTTGCGCCATCAACCCGCCCAGATTGAATAATCTCTTTGGGTATGCTTCGTAGATATTGCCTGAAGAAAAATATTGTCGCGGCATTGGCTATACCGGGCAGAATGATTGCCGAATAGCTATTCACCATTCCCAAATCATTAATTAGGCTGTACAAAGGAACCAGCAGTATTTCGAAAGGCACCATCATAATGAGCAAAACACATATAAAGAGGAAGTTCTTACCTTTAAAATGATATGTTGCAAAACCATATGCAACAAATGCGCTTACAAAAAGTGTTAAAACCACTTGAACGATTGTTAAAATCATACTGTTCCAAAACCACACAAAATAATCATGTTCTCCAGTAAACAGAAAGATGAAATTATCAAAACTCATGATTTCAAAATCCAAACTTAGATTAAGACCATATCTAACTAATGATTCACCTGGTTTAAAGGAAGATAGGGCCACTGCGTAGAATGGGATCATAATTATAACGAATAGTATAATGAATAAACAAATAATTACTATTCTAGAGATGAAATCACTCCTCGTCTGACTTCTGCCCACTTTAATCCTCCTCCTTTTTGAACATTCCACTAAATTTCAATTGCGTTAAATTGATAACCATAGCAATGATTAACAGAACGATACCAACTGCAGCTGCGTAACCCAGCTTATTCTGCTCAATCCCTTGTCTATACAGATATCCAACAATGGTTAAGCCAATATTTTGGGGTGATTTGTTACCGTTGAACATCATCAGGCTCTCGGTAAACATTGCTAAACCTGCATAAACACTAATTGTGGTAACATATACCGTGGTCGGCTTCAATAATGGCATTGTGATCGTTCTAAACTTCTGCCAAGCAGATGCACCGTCAATTGAAGCAGCCTCATAATATTCATTGTCAATGCTTTTCAAACCCGATAGATAGTAAAGCATATTAACGCCTGTCCATCTCCAACATGCGAGGATTAACAGTGCTGCCATACTCCAATTTCCGTCTTTCAAAAATTTGATAGGTTCTACACCAAATAGACCTAGGAAACTGTTCATTAATGAACCTTCCATCTCACCGAATGTAAGGCGGAAAATGGTACCCGCAACTGCGACAGATGTCAATGCAGGGAGAAAGAAAGAAGATTTAAAAAACTCTCTTCCCTTCATTAACTTACTGTTGATCATAACGGCGAATAACATGGGAAAAGGAATCAACAGCACTAAGGTTCCTAACATGTACACAACGCTATTTTTAATAGATGTCAAAAACACTTTATCAGTAAGTAATTTCGAATAATTTGCTTCACCAATCCATTTAGGATCCTGTCCCAGCATCCTATCTTGAAAGCTCATTACGAATGAATTTACAAGCGGAAAAAACCAGAATATCAAAAATATAAGTATAAATGGCAATACAAAAACATAAGGTGCAACTTTTTGAGAGTATACAAATTTCTTTATCATATTCTCAATCTCCCTTGACTATGGTTAAACCTGCCGACCACTGTACCTGCCGACAGGTTTAATCAAATCATTTACTTATTATATTTATTTCAATTCTTGTTCAATTGCTGCTTGTGCTTCATCCAACGCTTCCTTCACGTCTTGGCCATCTTCAAAGATAGCATTCAAAGTAACCGTATTGAATATATTGCCGATGGTTGGTGAAGCTTTAACGGACTTAATCGCTCTAATTTCGTCTTTGATTTCATTCAAAGTATCAAATGCATTTGTTTTAAAGTATTGGACGTATTCATTTTCAGGGTTTTTCGTAACTGCATCATCTTTCCATACTTCCATGTTGATTGGGTCAAATCCAAGTGTATTCCAGATTTCTGTAGTAGCTTCTTTCGAAAGCTTAGCAAAGGCTACAAATTCTTTTGCCAACTGAACGTCTTTACCATTCTTAGTAACAACTGTGCCAGTACCGCCTAAGCCAACGGAACGAGGATTACCTTCTTCGAATACAGGCAATGGAGCTATTGCATACTTACCTTTAAGGTCTTTCATTTCGTTTACAAAGCGGGACATGTACCACTCAGGCATCAATGCACTTGCGTAGTTGCCTTTGTTATATTCACCTTTTGCTTCTTCTGTGTCGGGTTGTCCGCCAGGGATCGTATGAATAACATTGTTCTTCTGCAGATCGACTAACATTTCATACGCTTTAATCATTTCAGGCGAGTTCACTTTTGGATTACCATTTTCATCTGTAAAATCGGCATTTTGCTGAGCTAGTAGCAGCGATGCTTGCCACGAAGCTGATGTATCAGCAGTACCTAAGTACTTGCCAGTCTTTTCGTAAACCTTGATACCTGCTTGTTTGTAATCTTCCCACGTTTTGATTGTCTTGTAGTCAACACCTGCTTGTTCGAGAATTTCAGTGTTGTAGAAAGCAAGCGTAGCACCTACGTGATAATCAAAGCCATAAACCTGATCGGCTTTGGAGTAAATCTCGACACGTGAAGGAACAACAACGTCTTTGTATGGTGTAAATACATCATTCAAAGATTCCAGGGGAACGTTGTCACCTTCCAAGAATTTAGGGAATTGACCAAGCTCAATATCCGCGATATCAGGAGCACCTTTTCCGCTTGTAACTGCCAATAAGAGCTTGTTGTGCATATCATCGTAAGGCATAACCGTTACATTCAACTTAATCTGTTTGTCTGGGTTCTGTTGGTTCCATAACCCCAGCATTTTATCCAAATGCTTGCCGTGCAAATCTGCGAATGTCCAAAATGATAATTCTGTTGCATTCTCACCGGCATTAGCGCCTAATTGCTGTGTTTCCGTTTTTGAACCAGAAGGATTACCACATGCAGTAAAAACAAGTGACATAATCAGGAGAGTAACGATGGAGATTAAAGCACTACGTTTTTTCATTTGTTCGTCATCCTCTCTTTTTTGTTATGCATTTGAAAAGTCGGCTGACTAGTTAGTTCTGTTAATTTAAGCGGTTACAATCCATCTTGGCACCACCATCCTTAACATAATTCTAACCTTTCAAAGAAAAGACCCCTTCGCAACAATTTCTCAGATTCCATATTGTAAGCGCTTTACATGCCGTATTATAATATATATGAAATAAGCTTTATATAACCAATTGATTATAAAATCATAAAGTTTATGGGGAGATGCTACTCTTTGAAAAAGCTGGCGCTCTACAAACAAATTCGAGAAAATATTATACAGAAAATTAAATCAGGGCAGCTTCGGCCAACGGACCGCATTCCTTCTGAACAAGAACTAATGGACGAATTCAGAGTAAGTAAAATAACCGTCAGGAACGCCCTAACCCTACTAGCTGACGAAGGATTAATCATACGCGTACAAGGCAAAGGCTCATTCGTGTCTTCCAGTCTTGTTGTTTCTAGCATCAATTTCTCGCCATCCCCACGCAGCGCGTGCTCCATGCCGCTCATCGGCTTCATCATTCCGACGATGAGAACCCGTGTCATTCAGAAGCTCGTTGACTACACGGAACACTTCCTACAAGAAGCCTGCCTCAGCATGGTACTAAGCATCACGCGCGAGTCCTCCTCTATTGAATCAAACGTCATTCGTACACTAACGGAGCTCGGTGTGAAGGGGTTGATCGTTTTTCCAACAGAAGATGAGAAGTATAACGAATCATTACTTCGTCTGTCGCTCGATAAATTCCCGTGTGTGTTCATCGACCGCTATCTGCGCAACATTGAGACGTACACCATTACATCCGACAATTACGGCGGTGCGTATAAAGCTGTATCCCATTTGTTATCCAAGAGTCATCAGCAGATTGCGCTCATCTCACCTGAAAATGCCAATACAGCCGTCGAGGATCGCACGCTCGGCTTTGAGCAGGCGTACACAGATCAAGGCATCTCGATTGACAAGAGCTTGTGGTGTCACATCCCTCTCGACATTCTACGCAGCGAGCAAGCATTGGACTATGTAAGCAACTTCTTGCAGAACCACAGTGGAATTTCGGCAGCCTTTTCCTTGACTGAAGAAACAGCACGCCTTACATCCGCCGCTATCAGTCTTCTGAACGTTCACTCAAATATCGACTTGCTATCTTTTGATAATCCACATCTTTCAGGCGTAGCTTATGTGCAGCAGGATGAACAGGAAATGGCACGAACAGCCGTAAAGCTGTTACGTGAACAAATGGATGATATCTATTCTCCTAAGAACGCCGTTATTCCCGTGCAACTCATCTTCCCTTGACACGACAAACGTTGCAGCCTACACAATGATCTTGTCTTCAGCTTGGGACAAGACTTGGTTCCTAAAAACAAAAAAAGGCACCTCTGTGGAGAGATACCTTTAGCTATATTATCCGCAAGACATGTTTCTGGCTGAGCAACGGATAAACATTGAATAATGTTGCAGATTTCAAACACCATAAATAAATTTAGTTGTCATTGTATACAGCCTCCCTTTTTCGCAGTACCACTACGATATCTGTCTGAGGTACAAATAAATTATAATTCGTTACATGCACTTGTCTCGTTTCGGTTACTGATTCTATCTTTAATTCAGGAGGAAGACAGCGCTCTATGTGAGTAATTAATGTTTCTTTGGTAAATCTCCAAATTACACCATCAATCGAAGAGTTCGCCATATAACCACCGTCCGTTACAGAACCTGAAAGAGACTTGAGAACAACCGGGTCCGCAATAATGATAGATCCACCGTCACGTAACAGTCTGCAGCTCTCTATGAAGGCTTTTTTGTGATAGCGAATGTGATGAAAGCTTCTTGCAAACAAAATCATATCGCAACTATGATCAGGTAAAGAAGTCGGTTTATCAATGAAAGCATGGATATAAGAATTAAACCTTCCCCACTTCTTTCCAAGTTTTAGAGCATTTATATTCGGATCCATGTTGAGAAAACGAACATCCTTCTGCTTGCGAAGATACTTGTTCAATAAACCTGTACCACAGCCCACCTGAAGAACATCGCCCTTTAAAGGGGGTAAAACTTTATAAACATTACGAGGAATAGGAAAATTTTGAACGTACATGGCCAATTCGTAGAAAATCGGATAACGCTCTTGCAATCGAACCAATTTACTGGTGTAGAAAGGATTCCGCTTTTTGTGACGTTTAAAGTCCCATTTGTTCAAATAGTAGATAGGGGTTAACAGCAAGAACAGAATAATAAAGACACTTTGGACGCTATAAATTCCAAGTTTACTAAAACGATCATTGGAATTATGAGACATCATTTGTTTAGAAGTATTCAAAATGATCACTCCCCTCTCACAACGCTATAAATGGTGTAGAACCTCTTTAACATAATAAACGAATCCAATATATGGTTGAATGCGCCGAAAAATACAGACATACTGTCCGTAAGCAATGCTTCCTTCCAAATGACTTACGAAGCGAAGGGAATCTGATCATGCACAATTCAATCGTATTTAGAGAAGAGTATTTTTTGACTCCTTCACCTCCGTCCATTTGAAGCTGACAAAAGAAGAGCCGTTTACGATGATGTATCACATGTGTTTCAACCACTGGATTTGAAAGAACAGGTTCCGTTATATATTATGAACTGTCTGTATAAGCCGTTTTTGGAGAAATCATTTTTTCGTGGAGGCCTCAATTGGACAATGTTTGTCGAGCGGCGTAACGAATTTCGCAACGTATTCGAACAAATGTTACATCAACAGGAGGCTGGCTACGTTCTTATCCCTCATCTGAGCATCGAAAAAGCCGCCCACAGGCGACCTTTTGAGCAAGAATACGATTTTCAATTTGAAGTATGATCATCAGGACGATGGATCATATAGGTCTGCATCATGTTCTTCGATCCAATCAATTTGCCTGAATCCATAGCCAGCCATCGTTTGCTGCACATCCAGCACCTCTAATTCCGGTGCCTGCCAAGGCGTTTTTTTCGTTTCCATCGGTCGTCCCCGCTATCTACAAAAACTGGAACCAAGATGCGAGCACCCTTAAATTACTTGTGCGATACAAACTTTTTAAGATACGATATGTATCTTTGTTAAAATTATAAGACACAATACGTATCTAAGTAAACAACTATTTCATCCCTTTCTATGGGTTAAGTATTCCCCTGTAGCGCTACTGACCCGAGTTAAAGCCCACTCTCCTCTATATAGCTTTTTTATTTTGATACTCATCTAATCGTTAATCGGACTATTTTTGATCTGATCACTGAAGTGAAGAGCAGTAAAGAAATCATTCATGAATTGATGGCTGACTTTATTAAGGAGTAGCACAGGTCACCTGGATCATATGATATCAAACAAACCGATAACTGACTTGTTTCAGTTGTCGGTTTGTTTTTCAGAATTTGTTAAAACCTTATTTCAATAAATGCTTTGAGATCCTATTCTCATTCCAGTCGTATACTAAGACACTATTCTCACGGTAGTCCAATACAGACCCTTTTACTCCATTAAATTCGTGAATAGAGGCCAAAGTTTTTACATCTAAAATATACTGGGTGGTAAGCAAATCTACATATAGGTTTCCTTCTACCGTTTTCTTTGCTGTCGGCAGACCGTCTCCCTCAGACATATTAAAATTCGATAGTACCCTATCCTTTACTAAACCCTTCTGGTTGAACAATCTTAATTTTTTGGTTTGAGGATTAAATACCATATAATCATCCCCAGCTTGGAAAGCAAACCCAAATTGATCGATTGTTCTTCCCCAGATAGCGGAACCTTTTGGAGATAAAGCTATTAGTTTACGCGTATTTGCTTGATATACTGAAAACACAAAAGTACCATCATCGAGTGCAAAAGCAGTATAAAAGTTGACTCCTGCTCCCTTTGGGAATGTGTATTGAAATGAGCGCTGTAAGGAAGAGTTGTATACTTCAACTTTTTGAGCATTGCCTTGCTTTGTTAACAGCTCTATGGCGATTTGGTTCTTCGACACAGTAGTTAGCTTTCCGGATACCACCTTACTTGCTTTCTGCTTGCCATTTTTATCGAAAGATAGTAGTTGTACCGTTTCTGCACCGATTGTATTCGATTTCTGACCTGCAATAATTAAGTTTCCGTCACTCATGCGATATAACTTGCCGTCAAATGCCCCTAGATCTTGTCCTACGCGCTTACTCCAATTTTCCTTCCCTGCAGGGCTCACAGAATAAAGAATTCCTGGAAATGAGAAATAGGCGTATACCGTACCGTCTGGTGCATAAGCAAAAGGATATTCTGTACTTGGCCATCCGTATCCCGCCTTTGCAAACGAGAATACCCATTTAATCTTTCCTGTTTTGGGATCTACGGCTCGAAGTGTATCGGGTGACCAAGCTTTTGTCTCAGAGAATCTTTCTTCTCCAACATGTAAGTACAGCGTATCTTTTCCTGGCACATAAAAACTCTCTGGTTGAATCGATATGTAATCTTCATTCGGTGATTGAGTCCAAACCGCTTGTGGCAAGGATTCATAATTCTTAGCAGCCACCACCCCACCAACATTTGCAAAAACCAGGGTAGCTACCATGAGACTAATTAACTTCTTTTTCATACGAAAACCTCAACTTTCCTTTTTGAATTGATACTTCATAACCGGAGTTAGATTCAATAGGGTTGCCCCTTATAAACTTGCATTGTTTTCCCCTCTCCTATTGGACTATATAATTTTATCGACATTATTTCACTATTATTAAGGAATATAACATGACATTTTTTGAAAACACCTAACAGCGACATATTTCATTCTTCGTAGCATACTGTTTAGAGGCGCTAATCCGCTTTGATGCAGCAGCGCTCTAGTCATCCGAGAGTGCATCTCGATAATCGGTAGCAGCCAAGAATTGTTGCTCATGGTAACCACTGCCTCTCAATTGAACAGTAACGTTATTAATATATGGGTAGTATTCACTTAAGGCTGTTTGGCTATCTTTAGCTACGTACATGACACTCGTTGTGGAGATGGGTAATCCTGCTAAACCTGCTTTAATCGCACTTGCTGGTGGTCCTCCTACTGTACGCCATATCGGCATTTTCCCATGTAATGGTTGGGGGATGATTTAGGTATGATGTAGTGGTGCCCGGAATTCACCTTGCCATGTAACACGCTCTTCTTCGTTAATCTTCAGCAGTAAAGCCAATTTCTCTTCAAATAGTTCTTCATAGTTACTCACATCAAAACCTAATAACTCATATGCACCTAGACGTGAACCACGTCCTGCAACAATCTCAGCACGTCCATTTGGAATCAGATCCAACGTTGCAAAATCTTCATAAATCCGTTGCTGTGAAGAGATGCGGTGGCCTGTTAAATGGAATAGAGACCGATCTCCATACCTTTTTCTTGGTGAATACGATATTGTTCCATCTTGGTCTGTTCTTCCATATGAGTTCCATGGAGGCCTAGAAACCAAAAGTTGATTTCATCTCAATTTATTCGTTGAACTTACTGGCACCTAGTCCGAGCTTCTTGAGAAGATCGGTTAACTGTATTTTTTCTTCAGTGGTAATCGAAGACAGATTTTTGGATTTAATCCTAATGTTTAATTAAGTTAAATTTATTAATTCAATCAGTATACTGCTGAAGTATTCTTTGTTCAGCAGAGATTTTCTCCAAGTTTGAGTGAAACAACTGATCCTCCTCCTATCAAAAAAGCAGCCCCGTCAGGAGCTGCCTCATGTATTATGCCTTATATTGTAATCTTATCTGTTTCCGCTAACCTGTCAGCTTACTCAGCACCCGGATAAGGGTTGATCTTCTGGATCGTTCCGTCTTCGTTGTATTTCAGCTCGGAATATTTAACGCAGCGCTTGTGGTTGACGCCTTCCGACAGGGAGCTGTCGTGATAGAACAGATACCACTTGTCTTCAACTTGCACAATGGAGTGATGGGTTGTCCAGCCGATAACCGGAGAGAGAATCTCGCCCTTGAACGTGAATGGTCCCATCGGGTTCTTGCCGATCGCATATACGAGCTTATGCGTGGTTCCTGTAGAGTAGGACAGGTAGTAATAGCCGTTATATTTATGCACCCATGGGCCTTCAAAATATCTCCGTTCCTCATCCCCAGCCAGAATCGGATTCCCGTCTTCATCGACAATCGATATCTCGGCAGGCTTGCCTTGGAAGGACAGCATGTCGTCGCTAAGCAGTGCAACTTGCGGTCCAAGCGCCGGCTGGTCAGGAGCAGGTCCTTCAGCATCTGGCACGAAGCTGCCGGTCTGCCATTTCTCCAACTGGCCACCCCAGAGTCCGCCGAAATAGATGTATGACTGATTGTCGTCATCCACCAGTACGGCCGGATCGATACTGAAGCTGCCTTCCATATAATTCGGTTGCGGCATGAATGGGCCTGCCGGAGACTCTGATTTTGCCACACCCAGACGGAAGATGTCGTCATGATCCCGTGCCGGGAAGAACAGGTAATAGGTATTGTTCTTATAAGCGGCATCTGGTGCCCAGAGCTGCTTGGAGGCCCACGGAATATCTCTCAGATGCAACGCTTCGCCATGATCAACCACCGGGGAATCGAAGTTGTTCATCGAGAGGACATGATAGTCTTCCATTTTATACTGGTCGCCGTTATCGTTGCTCGGCTCGTCATGATCGAGGTCATGGGAAGGATAGATGTAGATTTTGCCCTCGTAGACATGGACGGACGGGTCAGCAGTGAAGATGTGGGTTACGAGCGGCTGGTGGGGCTTAGGTAGTTGTTGTTGATTCATAAGGCATCTCCTTTGGTATTGGAATAATAGAATCCTTCATATACGGGATTACGGTAATTCATTGATTGCATCCTCAGAATTAAAAGCAAGCGTTTACAATCTCTAATGTTATTGTATAAGCTCCGCTTATTCTTTCCTAGTACACATAATAAAGAACTTCCCCCGAAAAAATGTACAATTCCCGCCCATCTCATAATTCTTATATTCTACAATGAAGTGATCTTTTTTGCGTTGTCTTGTCGCACATATTATTTCTTCTCCTATGGATCACAACCATTATATGTCTTCACAAGTTTTTGAGCTCGTAAGCTTTTTTCTCGAAGTTCCACCGTCTCACGTTCGTAATACACTTTTCCTTTATTATCACTTCACTCTTTCGGAAATATTTTCACTTATTTCTTCAGGATTTTCAACACCAATGATCAACTTTGATATTTTGAACATACCAACTTTCAAGCTATTCAAATCTAAATGAAGAGTTTCAAGCTCATTTTCAAAAAAGTGGAGTTGAAAACCACCATTTGATCTAAATAACCCATTTCTCTTTTCTCCTAATAAAGCACCATATAGTTTAAAAGCATTGGGTATTGGTCTACCTGTTGTTATTCCCTCGATTGAAGAGTATGGAATTTGCAACCCTTTATCTAATTTTATAAAGGGTGAGTTTCCAAAGTCGATATTTACGTAGGTTTCCATTAATTGAATTTTACGTTCCATACTTTGATTCCCCCATTTTCTTTTCAAATAATCCATTTATTTCATAACCCATAATTACATATAATACCACAGACACCTCTTTTATTCATGAAAGTCTAAGCACTGCCCTCCGCGCCTTCGCGGGTTACGTCCTCCTTTTTATATTCCATTTCCAATCATTTATTAAAGAACCTACGCGTGTAGCATGTAGTGCTTAAACAGGGACTTATCTTTAACCTAACACTAAGAAAATACTATATTTTCACTGGACAATTAGTTTATTTTTCCTACACATTTGTTAAATGAAATTGTATGAAACTTAGTTAGGTGTTTATCTAATCGGCAATCGGTACAAGTTCTTGTCCTCGACTCGGTACAAGAACTTGTACCGATAAAACAAAAAAGCCGCTAAATTAGCGACTTCAATAGGAATATGTTCTTGTCCCTCGACAGCAGGTGTCTGAGGACAAAAACTGGTACCGTTAATGTCGAGACGGTTCATCTAGTTTTGCGCGGGTCTCCTAGTAAGTCAATAACTTAGGTTCCCTCAGTTCTTACTTATTTATCAAGCTATGCACCATGTCATTCCTCTTGTTTGGTTCTTTTAACCATGTTTCTTTAGTAAACTGACTGCTACATGAACCCCTTATTTGAATGATTACTTCATTAAGGAAGGAATAATTGAATCAATCTGCATCCCTCTAGATGCTTTTAACAAAATCACATCATTTTTATTAATTTTTCGCTTTAATGCATTCGCCAACACTATTTTATCTTTAAAAGTCATTACAGTCCCTATTGGATATCTCCTTTTTGCTTCTGAGGCAATATGGCTACTGAGATCACCAAATGTATAAATATAATTTATTTTATCTGGATCAAGATTTCTGCCAATTACTCGGTGAAACTCTATTTCATCATCACCCAGTTCAAGCATATCACCAATTACTAAATGCTTTTCACAATAAGCCGTCAGTTCCTGAAAAGTCATAATTGCTGCATTTACGGAATCCGGGCTAGCATTCCAAGCATCATTAATAATTGTAAATCCCAATGGTGAACTAATCTTCTCTAATCGCATATTAGGCAATTTCAACTGATTAAATCCTTCATTTATTTCAGCAGAGTTTAAACCCAACCTCAGAGCTATGGCAATTGTAGCAAGTGCATTATTAATATTATGTGCACCAAGAAGTGGAAGGTAGTAAGTATCGTTTGCAACAGAGAATTGGGAACCATCGGAGTTTGATAATGTATTCTCGGCGATCACATCATTAAAATCCCCCTGCCCAAAACTAATTGTTTCTATTGAGATATTTTTTTTGATATTACTTAGTTCTTTGGTTAAATACGGCTCGTCACCGTTGAAAACAAAGCACCCACCATTCTTTAGACCACTAATAATTTCTAATTTTGCTGCTGCTATTTGTTCTCTAGAGCCGAGACTAGATAGATGGGAAACTCCTATCATTGTAATCACAGCTATGTCTGGATGTGTAATTCGGGAAAGTTGCTCAATTTGACCTCTTTCACTCATCCCCATCTCGATTACTGCAACTTCAGCATCCTTATCTATCCCTAAAACCGTTAATGGGACACCTAATTGACTGTTTAAATTACCTTCTGTTTTATAAACTCGAAATTTTGTCTGTAAAACAGAATTTAGCATCTCTTTTGTAGTTGTCTTACCGTTGCTACCCGTAACACCAATAACTTTGACTTGTAATTCTCGTCGGTATTCTGCCGCTAATTTTTGTAAGGCTTCTAAGGAATCATTTACATAAATTAACGGAAGATGAACTGGTGGGTTAGGGTGATCCTTTTCCCAGAAAGAAGCAATCGCTCCTTTAGATATTGCTTCACTTACATAATTATGCCCATCTAACTCTCTTATAATTGGGACAAATAAATTTCCCGGTTTTATGGACCTAGAGTCAATAGACACTCCTTGAATCATGAGTTCCTCAAACTCCACAGATAACCCATCACCTGAAGACATTCTTTCAATAACTTTGAGTTCATGAGTAATCATCATCGCACCACCTATTGAATTGAATTTTTATGTGGAGCTTATAACCTAACCTATTTTTGATAATGACATGTAAGTCGAGAAATCAACAGATCCATGACTAAGGCTTTTTCTTTAAATAGTGGTTTTCACACTATTTAACTTGGATAAGTTTCCTGTTTTTGATATCTCTTAACCTGATACTCTCCAGTATTCATTAAACTAACTGCCCGTTAGTTTAATGAATTGAAGGGCAAGATGATGATTAGATACATGCCTAATCGGCAATAGGAACATGTTCTTGTCCCTTGACAAAATCCCCCCGATACTTTTCTTACTACATCATAGACACCTCTTGCTTCTATTGCTTCTACAGTGCAGTAGATCGGTTCCTGTGCCAACCAAAAAAGAAGTCGCTCCTATAGCGACTTCTTCATCTCTTTCAAGCGTTTCTTAGCACAAAATATATGCCTAGTTCTAAAGCTCATCTACTTGGTTACAACTGTATGTTATGACCTGCTGACATCATCACCAATGCTTAAAACAGGATGGTTTCGGGGGTAACACCCTTAGGATACTCTTCTTCCCATACGGTTTTCTCTACATAGGCCTGGTACCACATCTCTGCAATTACATCCGGATCATTAATTGCGCCGGTACCTGACTCCTTGATCAATAAACCTAATGAGCGGTGGCCCACAAAAATCCCTTGAGCAGACAATGAAGTATGAAGATTAGTAACATAATTGCGTAACCCTGAAAGAGCAATACCGATATTCCCCATCATGGACACAGGGTACATGGCGGATAATCCTGAGGTAAAGAGCAAGGCTCCCTCTTTCCTGGCGAGCATATCAGGGAGAACCGTATTGACGACATGGATGGCACTAACCACATTCGCCTCAAATGCGTCCCTGGCGTTCTCCGCCGTTAACTCCAATACAGAAGTGGGAGGATAATTGCCTGCTGTTGGACTGAATTCCAACACATCAATCTGACCATACTTTTCTTTCATGTTGGTCATAGCCTGTTCAATCTGTTCCTTGTTAAAAATATCTGCTACGAAATAAGATGCCTCGATACCATCCGCTTTCAGTTCCTCCACCATATCTTGCAGTTTTGCAGCATTTCTTGCAACTAATGCCACTTGGAAGCCGCGCTTGCCAAAGCTCTTCGCAATAGATAATCCTAATCCCTTACCTGCACCAACAATCGCCAGTGTTTTCATTTATGATTCTCCTTTTATGAATGAGTTAGTGAGTTCAATTGACAGTTTTAATTGTAAAACGTACACTTAAAGGGCTCAATGGTTGATATAATTCAATGTGTTAATTAAACATCACTTTTGATAAATCCGACTATTATTTATGGAGGGGAAGCACGAATTGGGTAAAGATAAAGTGGATCTGCGCATTCTCAAAACGCGGAAAGCCATTAAAGAAGCGTTTCTGAGATTAGTACAAACCAAAGGCTATGAACGAATTACTGTGCAGGACATTGCCAAAGAAGCGATGATAAATCGCAACACATTTTATTTGCACTATGTAGATAAACCTCAATTCATGGAGAAGTTATTTCAGGAAAACGTGGAGAGTTTAAATGCTTGCTTAAGCCTGGAAGTGAGTTCAATTCATGAGATGGATAAAGATATGTTTGCGACCATGTTAAAAACGATTTTCGACGATATTGAAGCCAATATGATATTCTTTAAGACAATGATCACTCAAAATATTTATCCAAACTTCTCCGTTTACTTGAAAGAGGCTTTTAAAACGATCATTTTTTCGGGAATCGGCGATCATCGCCACGATGAGAAGATAAAAATTGGCATCGAATACATGATATCTGGATTGGTAGGAGTAATTTGTCTCTGGATAGTTGAACCGGAAAACTACAGGGTAGATAACTTTATCGAGCAACTGAGTGAAATTCACTATTCTAACATGGTTGACTTGCTGAAGGATACTTGATAATAAACTAGTATGATCTGAACAGAAAGGCTATTCTTGCCGAATCTGATCTGGCTCGACTCCCTGCTTAGATCTGTCAGAACTAGGCAGGCATAGAATAATGTTTGCAGCCGAGAGAGTTCAGGTTGGTAGGATGGCCTGCCTGTTTCACCATACTTTGAATCAACTTGCTTAATGGGTAATTACCACCACTACAAAGCAGAATATCCCCGTTAAGTATAAATTCTCACTTACATACAATTGATTTCATTAAACCGAAGATTATTTATAATCCATATTTTGTAAAATTAATCTTAATCCAAAATAGCAAATAATCGGTTGCTTCCTTTATGATGTTGAGCTTGAATGCGGCAAGTGTTTTTTTGTACTTATGAAATTTGCATTCACGATCTTAGGTGGAACCCCTAAGCACATATTCGCGTCCCGATGGTTGGCGCAGATTGATTGGTCTTTACCGGAAAAAAGTTATTTCTAATAAAAAAATCGTTATTCACGCGAATTGGTATTATCCCCTCAAGGTAGACAGTGAAAAAAAGAGATCATGTTAAAATGAACTCAACACTGAAAACCGGAGGGGATTTTTGCTATGCCAGCGAAAAAGGGCCAAACTTTTAATCAATATAGTGAAGAAACGAAGAAAGAGGCTGT
>NZ_JBFTKC010000033.1:0-32006 GCF_056395745.1 Paenibacillus sp. 10L310
GATAAGCTCATTTTGAATCTGACGAGATTAAAAATCTCATTTGTGCTCCAGCCGATTCAAGCCAAGGCTTGTCTCAAACTTTCGCGTTCATTCTGCAAGCAGAATGTTTACTCACTCGTTGTTCAGTTTTCAAAGATCAAACTTATTTCGTTACCGAATTTTGTTCTCTTCAGCAACTCTTATATAATATCATGTCCGAACCAACTTTGCAAGCTCTTTTTTTAAGTTTCTTTCGAAGCTTATTTCAATCGCTTGCCGCACCGTGTAAACCGTGTTTTCTTGGCCGGATTAATAATATATCACGTATAGATATTAATTACAATACTTAATTTAATAAAATTCATTTACTACAAATCAACTACTCTTACTGTGTTGCTCTCCTCTATCCCAGTGTAAAGTTTATTATAGCTTAAATGACATTCTTTCCATTCCTACATCGCAATACATGTCTAATTGATTTTAAACTTATTAGCCTACATCTCTTCTCTTATATTTTAGCTTCATTAATATTCTCAATTTAGGTTGTCCTTTTATCAAGGTCATGCAAGATTACTGGGGGCTCTGTAAGTTACCACGAGTATAAGTAGAGGTATTATAAAAGATAAACAAAGAAAGTGATGCACGCATATAACTATACGTGAACCACTTTCTTGTGTGTTATTACATTATATATAGAAGGAAGCTCTTAATGTTGTGCCTGTGCTGATGCTGGAGGCGTCATCGTCATTTGTCCATTACCTGCTTTTTGCATTCCAACTCGCAGCAATGTAATTCCCCACGTAATAATCGAGATCAATAGAAGATGAACCATGTATCCCCCAACTGCTTCTCCACTATAGATCAAACGCATAAATCCCTGTACCCCATTGGAAGCGGGCAGAAAGTTTCCGATATAACGGTAGAATGGCGCCAGCATCTCGGCTGGAATTATATTTCCTGCTGTCATCAACTGGAGCGGAACCATCGCTACATTAAATAGAGGACCTGCATTGCCAAACAGGGCAAAACTCATTTGTGTAAAACAGATACAAGCCAGACTCACCAGCACATGATACAGATACAAAGCGCCGAAGGAGCTCGCAACATCCGTGAACTGAAGAGCTACTGTATCCACAATCAGAGGAACGATCACAGCTATACACAATAACAACAATTGCCGTCCCCAGAAGATTTCCCATTCGGAGTGGTTACGTTTCATAATATTCGATGTAATATTAAACTGAATGTTCATAGTCATCGAAGCAATGTAGGTGATAAAACCCAGAATCATGGGCAGCATTGATGTTGCAAAATCACTCACGCTGTTCGTTTTATTAATTTCAGCCTTCACAGGCCCTTCATTCATCTTCGCCATCGCTTGTCCAATGGCTACACTCAGTTCATCGCTGTTTATACTATCGTTATTGAGTGTCACTTGAACCTTGGATTCCAGAATCCCTTGACCCATTTGTGCAGTCATTCCGGTCGCAGCATGTTCCACAATGGATTTGGCTACATCGGCATTTCCCTGATTGATATAAAAGGGTAAGCTCGCCTCTGAACCTCCTGCAATCTGGTCAGTGAATCCTTCCGGAATAATAATAACCATCGCATAGTTACCTGCATTCATCTGTTGCTCAGCTTCCTCGGCAGAACCCAGTACATTGACATGGAAAGGCGCGAGCGTTTCAATCTGCTTCTGCACCTCTTTTCCCTGTGTCCCGTCTTCGTTCACCAGAGCAACTTGAAGTTGATCCACTCTCTCCGTGGCTTGATGATAACCCGTCATCCAGATCACAACAAATAACAGCGGAACAATCAATGCAAAAACCAATCCTATTTTTGTCTGTGGCACTTTAAGAAAATCTTTGAAGCTTCTCATTCGTTCACGACTCCCATTAGTTAAAATCAAAATAATTGCACTACATATATATGCACATGCACATAATTGCTCAAAAAAATTTATTTCATCTTTTCATAGATGCGATTCATCACATTCAGGAATGCTTCAAGCTCTTCAGGGGAACATTCGGCGAGTGCCTCTTGCTCTTGCTGTTTTGCCTTTGGTGTCAGAACGTTATTCATTTCCAGTCCTTCCGCCGTCAAACAAAGCAATACCGCTCTGCGGTCCTGTGGATCTTCTTCTCTTGTCACCAGACCTTTGCGAATCAACTTGTCTATAATTTTGCCTACCGTTGTCTGGTCCCGCACTGTTAATTCAGCCAGTTTTTTCTGTGATATATGACTTCCAGCCTTGCTCAATTCATTCAAGACTGCAAATTGTTCCGGAGTAATATCCTGTTCACTCAGATTTCTGGTTGTTGTTTTTTTGTATGCCAGATACGTCCGTGACAGAATCAGTCCAAGTGGATTTTCATCCATATTAACAGGCATGCTGTTGCTCCTTTCTCTATATAGTAGCACTACCATCTAATTTGCGTAAGCTCTATATTATTACCATATTTACATTACTGTCAATTTAATTTTTTATCTTTTCAAGCAAAAAGAGACCCACCCGTTAGTCAGGCAGCTCTCTCCTCTGGCATCGTCAAGCCATACTTACTCGGGCTTGCCACTTGAAGTTTCGGTATCGTCCTTCTTCTTTGTGCCTTTACTTTTATAAGGCTTCGGTGCACTTTTCGCCCGGTTAGCAGCGGCTTGCCAACGGTTCCAGCCTTTTTTACCTGTACCACGGCCGGTGCCGCCTTTTCCTTTTGCATTGCTCATGTTATCACTCCAATAATCCTGTATATGCTTAAAAATGACCGTCCTCGGTAACTTATTATGCAACCCAGCCCATCTAATTCACTTCCAGCATTTCTTATTATACCAAAAATCCACGTCTTTACGTCCATTTCCATAAATCATTGTATTGTTATTCTGTTATGAAAGCGGTATAGTGGACATAATTGAAAGAGGAAGCTGCGTCTTCTTCGGGATTGTTACTGGTAAGCAGGCGATACCCAAACCAAGGCTATTAAGCCTTAGTTTGGGTTTTTTGTTTTTATTACGACCAATTGAGGTGAAACACATATATGATCATCCGTCAGATTTTTAACAACAATGTCATCCGGGCTGAGAACCAGGTTGGTCACGAATTTGTTGTCATTGGCAACGGTCTTGGCTTCAAAAAGAAAAACGGACAGCCTGTGGATGAGGATAAAATCGAAAAAACCTTTGTGCTGAAATCGGATAAAATACCGCAAAAACTCATTGATCTGATTGGGGAAACATCGGTCGAATATTTGAAGTTAGCGGACGAAATTGTGGGTCATGCCAAACAGGAAATGGGCGATATTTTTAGTGATAATATCTATATATCATTGATCGATCATATTCAGTTTGCCATTACCCGGTACCGTAAATCCGTCGGGCTGAAGAATTCCCTTTTGTGGCAGATCAAGAAGTTCTACAAAAAGGAGTTTGGGATTGGCATGAACGCTGTGGAGCTGATTCAGGAACAATTCGGCATCCAGATGGATGAACATGAGGCCAGCTTTATTGCGATGCATTTTGTAAACGCTCGTCAAGATGCTCAAGGCATGAAACAAACCGTTGAGATTACTGAAGTTATTGATGATATCTTCAACATTGTGACCAACCATTATCACATCGCCCTGGACGAAAATTCATTTAATTATTCACGGTTTATTACCCATCTTCAATATTTTGTGCAGAGAATGTTGAGTAATGAACAGGAGCAATTTGCTTCAGGAGACAACTTTCTGTATGAGCAGGTGAAGGAAAAATATAGCAACGCTTTTGAGTGCACACAGCGGATCAATCAGTACCTTGAAGACAAGTTTGAAAGTGCTATGTCCATTGATGAAAAGGTGTATTTGACGATCCATATTCAACGTGTCACTTCCCGTAACGAGCTACTCGACACAGAATAAAAAAAGCTTGCAAACGATTTCGGCGTCATATATAGTAGGTCTCACAACTTAACGACAAGGATTGTTACTGCTCAAGCAGGCGATACCTAAATGATTGGCAACAGGTCATCTTTCCGATGATCATAGCCATTCGTTTAGGTATTTTTTTGTTTTCAGGCAATCTTAACAACAAAGGAGAATGAACATGGATCATAAAAAAATGGGGGATGACATCGTTCGTCTCGTCGGCGGAGAAGCCAATATCAACGGTCTTGTCCACTGTGCGACCCGGCTGAGATTCGACCTGAAAGATTCGAAAAAGGCCGAACGCGAAACGCTTGAAAAACACGATGGTATTATTACCGTTGTTGAAAGCGGCGGCCAGTTCCAGGTGGTCATCGGTAGTAACGTGGCTCATGTATATGCGGAGATTATGAAAAACCGGGATTTCGGAGGAGATTCCTCTTCATCGGCTGAGTCTACAGGGGAAAAAAACTCGCTGTTATCCAAAGTTTTTGAAATTATATCCGGAAGTTTCTCGCCATTAATCCCGGCTATGGCAGGATCAGGCATGCTAAAAGCTTTGCTGACTGTCCTGACCATGCTCGGATGGATGTCGGACACAAGTGACACATACCTGATTTTATCCGCTGCCGGCAACGCTGTATTTTATTTCTTGCCCATTTTCCTCGGCATCACACTGGGTATGAAGCTGAAAGCCAACCCTTATGTAGCTGGCGTAATTGGTGCCGCTCTGATGGAACCGAGTTTCACTGGGCTCATGGATAAAGGCTCAGATGTGTCGTTCCTTGGTATACCGGTTGTCATGATGAATTATTCAGCCAGCGTATTCCCAATCTTCATATCGATCAGCATCTACGCCGTTCTCGATAAGTTACTCAAGAAAATCATTTTGAAAGACCTGCAATTGTTCCTTGTACCCATGATTGCTTTGATGATTATGGTTCCTCTGTCCGCAATGGCCTTCGGACCGTTCGGTACCACGGTAGGTGACTGGATCTCTTCCGGCGTAACTTGGCTCATTGGCGTCAGCGGTATATTATCAGGGGTTGTACTGGGTGGATTCATGACCTTCATGGTTGTCTTCGGACTCCACTGGGGCTTTACTCCAATCACGATACAGAATATCGGAGTTGGCGGCGATCCAATTGAAGCCATGGCTGCTGCAGCCGTGTTTGCACAAATCGGTGTAGCCTTCGGTATTTTCCTAAAAGCCAAAAAGAATAAAACCCTGCGGACTCTTGCTGGTTCGACCAGCCTTACCGGTTTACTTGCAGGTGTAACTGAACCCATCGTATACGGTATCATCCTGCGTTATAAACGTGTAATTCCTATCGTGGTCATCGCAGGTGCGATAGGCGGTGCCATTAATGGTCACTTTGGTGTTAAAATGACTGCTTATGTGTTTCACAATATATTTGCCATTCCTGTCTATACACCAACAGTTGTCTACGTGATTGCGATTGCCTGCTCCTTTGCGGTAGCTGCGGTATTAACCGTGATGTTCGGTTATGAGAGCAAAACCAAAGACACAGCGCCCGAGAAAGATGGATCTATCTCCAACACATCGGTTGAAAGTACGCCGGCAGAACTTCCTGTCATACCTGAGACCAAAACAACGGAGATCAAGAAAGAACAAATATATAGCCCACTCACAGGTACGGCCGTAGCACTGAGCACCATTAACGACCCAGCCTTCTCAACAGGTGCTATGGGCAAAGGTATGGCGATTGTTCCTGAGATTGGCGAAGTTGTCGCTCCTGTGGATGGTGTTGTCACCTCCCTCTTCCCGACTGGACATGCCATTGGATTAACAACCAACGCAGGAACAGAAATCCTGATTCACATTGGCATCAACACAGTAGCGCTGAAAGGAAAACATTTCAATCCTGTCGTTCAGGAAGGCGATATCGTCAGACAGGGCGATCTGTTGATCCAGTTTGAACTCGATAAGATCAAGGAAGCCGGATACGAGACCGTAACACCTGTCATTGTTACTCTTACGCAGCACGAAGTGGATGTGTTCGAAACAACTGAAGAGCATGTACAGAAAAACGATGTCCTTTTGACTTTGGTCGTCTGACCCAACCTATAACATATGAATTCAACTTAGGAGGAACTAACCATGAAACATACTCAACTTAAACCATTTCCTAAAGATTTCTTCTGGGGAGGTTCAACCTCCGCCTATCAGATTGAGGGAGCCTGGAATGAAGATGGTAAAGGCCCTTCAGTCATTGACATGGGAAATCATGTGGAAGGCGTAACTGACTTCAAGGTAACAAGTAATCACTATCATATGTACAAAGAAGATGTGGCATTGCTCGCCGAAATGGGCTTCAAAGCCTACCGTTTCTCCATCGCATGGACACGCATCTATCCGCAAGGAGCGGGTGAGGTAAATCCGAAGGGACTCGCCTTTTACGATTCTCTCATTAATGAGTTAATTAAATACGGTATTGAACCCATTGTGACGATGTATCACTTCGATCTTCCTTATGCGCTTGAAGAAAAAGGCGGCTGGTCCAACCGAGCAACGATTGATGCTTTTGAACAATATGCCAAGACCCTATATGAGAACTACGGAGATCGGGTTAAATATTGGCTGACCATCAACGAACAAAATATGCTAATCCTGCATCCTGGCTCTCTGGGTACACTGGATACAACACTTGTTGATCCGCAAAAAACACTGTATCAGCAAAATCACCACATGCTGGTTGCTCAAGCTAAAGCCATGGTCCTGTGTCATGAAATGCTGCCTGAAGCCAAGATTGGCCCAGCTCCCAATATCGGTGTAATTTACCCGGCGAGTTCCAAACCAGAAGACACACTCGCGGCTGATAACTATGCTGCCATTCGTAACTGGCTCTATCTCGATATGGCGGTATATGGACGTTATAACCATATTGCCTGGAGTTATCTCGAAGAGAAAGGATATACACCTGTCATTGAAGACGGAGATATGGACATCCTGGCTCAAGGAAACCCTGACTTTATTGCGTTTAACTATTATACTTCCCAAACGGTTGGTGAAAGCCTGAACGATGGTAATGACTTCTCCCATACAGGAGACCAGCATGAAATCGTAGGTGAACCGGGCGCATATAGAGGATCTGTGAATCCCAATCTGCAAAAAACGGAGTTTGGCTGGGAAATTGATCCCGTGGGCTTCCGCTCTACCCTGCGCCAGATCTACTCCCGTTATCACCTGCCATTGATTGTTACGGAAAATGGTCTGGGTGCCTTTGATAAACTGGAGGAAGGCGACGTGGTTAACGATCCATATCGTATTGAATTCTTCAATAAACATATCGAACAGATTCAACTGGCGATTACGGACGGCGTGGATGTATTTGGCTTCTGCCCTTGGTCTGCGATCGATCTGGTCAGCACACATCAAGGGTCGAGCAAACGTTATGGATTCATCTATGTGGATCGTGAGGAATTCGATATCAAGGAATTGAGACGTATCCGCAAACAGAGTTTCCACTGGTATCAAAAACTGATTGAAACGAATGGAGAAATTCGTTAATACACGCACTAATAAAAAAGTCGACTGCACATGAAACATGTGTAGTCGACTTTTTTGGTGTTGATGCATTGATATGGAAGCTTTCTTTTCCAATTATAAAATTACATTTCAGCCTTCGGTTGTTTTACCGCTTTGGCCCCTCTGAGTACTCGTAGGGATAACAGGAAACAGATCGCCAGAACGGCAGCTGCCGAAACATAAGGATAGTTAATATTCACATCGAACAGCGCTCCAGCTACGATTGGACCTGCGATATTCCCCAAACTGGTATACGCCGAGTTCAGTCCGGCCACAAAGCCCTGTTGTTCTTGTGCCAGTTTGGACATCTGTGTACTGATCGCCGGACGTAAAATATCCATACCCAGAAAGACGATAAACGTTACGACGAGAATCATCCAGTACGTACTTACAAACAAGGTCAACAGTACAAATACGGCTACAAATAACAGACAGACTGAAATGACCATCTTTTCACCAAATCGATTGAGCAACCAACCGATCAGGGATACTTGCACAACCGCACCTGCGATGGAACCAAATGTAATAATAAATGCAATGTCTTTGGTCGTGAAGCCAAACTTGTGATCCACAAATAGTGAAAATACCGTCTCATAGTTCGCTAGACCAAATGCCATAACAAATACAATAATCAAACTGAAAAAGTACGGTTCACGGTATGAATTCAGCAATTGGGATACCATACCCGGAGCTTTGGCCTTCGTTAAACCAGGGATAGGTTTACTTTGTTCTCCTGTACTTCGTGCAGATTCCGGCAAAATAATCAATGTAATGATGGATGCCAGCAAACCGGCAACCCCAGCGGCGTAGAATGGAATTCGAATGCCAAAGTCCGCAATGTATCCACCAATTCCCGGACCGATGATAAATCCGGTTGTAATCGCTGCATTAATCAAGCCCATACCTTTGCCGCGTTCTTCCTCTGTTGTAATATCTGCGGTGTAAGCCATAACCGCCGGGAAGATCATCGCCGCACCAATACCGCCTAACATCCGGGCTGCGAAGAGCAAGACTGGTGCATTGACCGCACCAAACATAAACTCGGATACGGCAAAGATCAGCATGCCGCCAACGATAATTTTTTTACGTCCCCATGTATCCGACCAACGACCCGCAAGCGGGGAGAACAGAAACTGGGTGAAGGAAAATGCCGCTACCAGCAATCCAACCGTGAATCCGGTGATATGCAGTAGATCCATATACGCAGGCATGATCGGTACAACCAGACCAATACCCGTAAAAACGAGAAAAATATTAAACATTAACAGCAGCAGTGCGCCCCTGTTCCGTGTTAGTAATGCCATGATTCCATCCTCCGTAGTTGTCAAAATGTTGCTTAAGCTTTATCTTTTGCAATCCCGTGCAAGAATACACTAGCGGCCTGGCGGTATAACGCAAGAGCCTGATCAGGCTCCATCCCCCGTGACATCTGACTAAGGCCAATAATGGTACTTTCCAATATGAGCGCGAGATTATCTACATTGTCTGCTTTGAACTCACCGCTCTCAATGCCTTGCTCTATCATTTGTTTATTAAATTGAATATGCCGCTCAAACATTAAGGAGATCCGCTCCTCAATATCATTTTCTTTCTTTTCCCCTGTGAAGAACTCATCAGCTGCCTTCGTCAGCGGGTGATTCATATCATCCATGACGAGTTGTTCCGCCAAACCATAAATTTTCTCCGTGGAGGTGCGATAGAGATGTTCTTTGGCCGCCCAACTCTCTTCCCACTCCCGGTCCCACTCATCGATTAGATAGAGGAACAGACCTTCCTTACTTTTAAAATGGTAATATATATTGCCTTTGCTGCTGCCCGTCGCAGCTACAATATCCTCAATGGACGTTGCTTTATAACCTTTTTGTACAAAAAGGGCTTTGGAAGCATCCGCAAGTTTCTTCTTGGTCTGCTCAGTCTGTAGTTGTTTTTTATTCATATTCATTCCATTTCACTCCGTCCCATCCATACTGAACATTCGTTCTGTATTTTAACAGATGCACCCAATATAAGCAATGAAAAAGGAGAATTGGCACGCATGCCCACTCTCCCTCAACAATCATTTCACTTTTTTACCTTTACCATGCAATATTTTCAGTTGACCATTCTCATAACCCAACTGATACTCGACCCGATATTGCGATAGTATATATTCCCCATCTTTGCGTTCATTTGCTGTAATCATTGCCTTCACTTCCATCTCGTCATCGCCTTTATTGACTGAGGATACCTCACTGATGGTCACCTCACTTGTATTCAGATATCCTTCTCTGAACTTGGCATATGTTGTAGCACTCTGCCACTCGCTTCCGAGCAGTGCATAAGCGGTGACATAATCACTCAGATCAAGACTTGCATAAAAGTCCGTTACAATTCCTTCTGCTTGCAATGTCTTAGTGGCTGAACCCAAGTGAGTATCTCCAGCCGTCCGCACCGACGTTGTGCCAGAAGGATTTTTGGACCATGCCTGAACCTGCTTGAGCACACTAGTCATAGGAATACTGAATCCTATTCCCCCCTCCTGTTCCACGACCGCCGAATTAATGCCGATCACTTCACCAGTCTCCGCACTAATGAGTGGTCCACCACTGTTGCCATGGGTTATTGGTGCCGAGATCTGATAGAGGTTACTATAGATGTAAGGCGCTATTTCAAAGCTACGCCCCAACCCACTGATGATTCCGGTTGTTACGGTGTTCTCTAGCCCAAGTGGACTACCCAATGCCAGAATCTCGTCTCCGGTCTCAGCTTTGGATTTGGCGATGATTAACGGCTTAACTTTTTTCAAATCAGGAACTCTGACTACAGCTACGTCTGTTTCATCACCAATACCAATAACCGTCCCCTTATATTCCTCATGGTTCAAGGTCCGAATAGTTACTTCATTCGCCCCCTCCACTACATGGGCATTGGTCACGACATCTCCCTGATCATTGTAGAGAAAACCGGAGCCCAATCCGCTGCTACTCTCGATCGTTACAACTTTCTTCTGGCTTTCTTCTATAATCTGTTTGCGTGTCTTCTTCACAGGTTGCTTGGAGGCAGTCGTGGCTGCCGCATTTTCCGTTTCCTTCGCGGCAACAACTGCCAGTCTGGGCCCATCCTGCAACTGATCTGCTGAATGCTGGTGTATCCAGAACACGCCCCCTGCTCCAGCACCAATGATAATAGCACTGGATATGATCATACTCCATGTTCGTTTGGTCATTCCAACCTGTCCTCCTATTCGAGATACCACGTTGCATTCACAACAGAGATTTCCGCTTCCTCGTACACACCATAATAATAGGTTTCAAAAAAACCTTCTTCCCCCACATCCAGCCAGCTTGGATACACATCTGCATAAGTTTGGCCCAGATATATACCGTCTATATTATAAATATCAATCAACACTGTAATGGAAGAGATCGGACGAGTTGCATTATTGATCAATGAACCGCTAATATAAAGATCCCCGTACATATCAAGCGTCGCATCAACGTTCACGACACTTACTGCCGCCGTTCGATTCATCAGATCTTCTTCTGCAGCCTGTTGCTCCGCCAGTTGAATCCGATCCGCTTCCGCTTTTTCAAATGCCTTTTTTTCACTGAGCACCCGTTCACGATACGAAGTCAGTTTTTCATTTTCCGGCGCATAGGACAATCCCTGGTCGACCGTTTGTAACGCAATTGTGAAATTCTTTTGCTTTACTTGCTGTTCCGCCTCTTTATAACTTATGCTTGCGAGCTTGTCGACAATTTGCTTCTCTACTGTCTCAGCTTCCTTGCCTTTCAAGTCTGATATGGTGTCCAACTTCTCGGCTAGTGCCTCAATTGTTGTCAAACTGTCGATTTCCTTTTTCACCTTCAATACGGCCAGTGTTACCTTTCTGTTGTTGAATGCGGCACGCACTTTGGCAAAAACAGGTTCTTCCCGCTCCATCAACGCTTTGGCTACAGCCTGAATGGTCTTGTCTCCTGCGGACAGCTTTCCTGTCTTCAGACTTGTGGACGCCTCATCCAACTGATTCATCAAGTTGAACGCCTTCGCCGTAATTTGCCGATCCTGTATAAGTGCATCATAGTTCGGTCGTTTCGTTAGAGCGCTGTCCAGCAGTTGGAGAGCCTCTTTATATTTTCCCTCTAGTGCAGCCTGTTCCGCCTGTTGGTGCAGTGATTTAACCTCTGCATTTATACCTGTTTCCTGCTTGTAATAATACGTTAGCAAAGCTCCTACAACTACTGCCAGAAGTATGGGAATAATCCAGCTAAATGCAAGGCCTTGACCCGTATTTCCCTGTTTGGAAGCTGGTTGCTGCTGACGGGACAACGAATCAATTGCTTTTTGCGTTCCTTTATCCAAGTCAATGGCTGTTTCTGCCCAGATCTGTTCCTCTGTAGAGCTTGTTTCTTTCAATTTGGTTCTACACTTTCTGCACGTGTTATCCGCCGGACTGTTTTTGGTCCCACATACATGACAATACACCCTGATCCCTCCACTTAAGAACATATGTATACTTCGCTTTCCCGGGGTTCGCCTATCGCATCAATTGCTAAAAAACACCAACATGAATCGATAATTATCATATAGCAAAAAGGAATATTACACCATATGTTCTGTAGATATCATGTTTAAACGAGTCATACTGGATGCAAAAAAGCCTTCCTATTAATCTAGGAAGGCTCTAGTTATTTTCATTTTATTACTCCGAAGGAAAAGCGCTGAGATCCATATAGGAAACTTCCCACAGGTGATCATCCAGATCCTGAAAACTCCATCCGTACATAAATCCGTGATCCTGTGGTTCGTTGGATGGCTTCCCTCCTGCATCGAGGGCAGCTTGTACAATCACATCTACCTGCTCACGGCTATCTACAGACAGGGCAACGATGACTTCGGTTGTATCGGCGGCATTGGAGATTTTTTTTGAAATGAAGGATTGGAAACGTTCCTCCACCAGAAGCATGGCGTAAATATTTTCCCCGATGATCATACAAGTAGCAGACTCGTCCGTAAAATTGGCATTAAACTCAAATCCCACCTTGGTAAAAAACTCAACGGATTTCTTCAAATCTTGGACAGGTAAATTAACAAAAATCTGCTTAGCACGAATAGCCACCATCGATCACCTCGAACTCATAGAATACATTCCACCTCAAAATAACACCTCGCGAATACGCTGTCAATTGAATATAATTGAGACATTCCAACTTGTGAGGTGACACGGATGTTGCTCCGTATTGTTCGAAGTAATTAGTCGTCGGGCTGGGTCAAAACGCGTACCAGCTATCAAGGGACACGTCTGTCCATTTGATCCTATTCGACCATTTACATTAGAACGATTTGGCATAACTCTTTTGTCCTGTTCAAACAAATCACATTGGAGGAATATGAAAATGAAAAACAAAATAGATTACGATGACTTTTATGAACGCGTAGGCCGGACGAATGGCTGGAACTTCAGCTCCATGAACGTTGTCTCGGAGAACATCGGATGGAACTTCTATGAGGAAGTTGTTCGCCATACGCGATCGTCCGATCTGTTGCTGGATATTGGAACAGGTGGTGGAGAAGCTATTCTGTCCATTGCGGAAGATGCCTTATTACTGGTGGGAATTGATCTCGCTCAAGGAATGATTGAAACCGCACAGCATAATCTTCAGGCTACGGGCGGTCATTCCAATGTACGCTTTCTTCATATGGACGCAGAAAAACTGCATTTTCCAGGTTGCTTCTTTAATGTGGCATCTTCCAGACACTCTGGGTTCTCTGCTTCAGAAGTATTTAGGGTTCTTGCTCAGGGTGGGATATTTCTAACCCAGCAGGTCAGCGAACATGATAAATCCAACCTTTCAGAAGCTTTTGGCCGTGGACAGAGTCTTGGCATTCAACCTGGCACATTGATGGAACGATACAAGCATGAACTTCAAAGAGCAGGTTTCCATGACATTCAGGCCCGTGAATATAATGTGGTGGAGCATTACGCTACACCTGAAGATTTGATGTTTCTCCTAACCCATGCACCCATCATTCCTGATTTCGGAAAGGTAGACACTGACTTCGAGCGATTCCAGCAGTTTGTGAAAGAACATCACGACGAGAAGGGCATTCGTACCAACTCGGCACGCTTCATGATTACTGCTCGGAAATAAATGATTCCATATTGAATAAAATGAAACAATAAAGACCCGGTCACATGTGAGAACCATAACATGGTGACCGGGTCTTTATATTATGCTTTCGAGGCTATATTAAATCGGAGTTACTGCGTAATCTCCAACTTTTCCAAAAAAGGCTTTAATTTATCCACGACATAGTGGCTTCCACCTCGGCCGTTCACCTCTTCAATTACAGCGGATAACAGAAAGCTCGGAGAATCAGTATCAAACACTACGAAAAATCCGTTTTCCTGACCCTTCTCTCCCTTTTTTGCTTTCAGTTCCGCTGTTCCCGTCTTGCCCGCGAGCCCTCCAGGTATTGAATTCAAGGTGTGGGCCGTACCTCCCTGCTGGGAAACAACTTCTCCCAAAGCATCCTTAACCGTATTTGCGGCTTCCGGAGTAATAATTACCTCAGGCTCAGTGCTTTCTTTTCCCTCGATCAGAACAGGTTTCACCAGTTTCCCTTCATTAATAAAAGGTGTAAATGACGATGCCAGATGAATCGGGGACATCAACATCTCCCCTTGCCCGTAGGACGTATCAGCGAGCAACACCTCGGAAGACAGATCCAGATGTGCTTCGTTGGCATATTGGCTTGGCTTCAGATACAGTTCATCCAGTCCAAAGTTATCGCCAAAACCAAACTTCTGGATCCCATCAATAAACTTGGCGCTACCCATCTCGATCGCTTCCATCGCAAAGTAAATATTGTCCGAATACACCAGAGCATCGACCATGTTAACCGGGGATAAACTCTTCACACGCTTAACATAATAACCGCCCCAGCTATCGTCTTTGCGCCATTGCAAGCCAGAGATATCATGGGTTTTGTCCGCTGTAGTCACCTTCTCCAGCAGTCCCGCTGCGGCTGTAATCGCTTTGAAAGTTGATCCTGGTGCATACCGGGTAGTGACTCTGTTGATAAAAGGAAGCTTCTCATTCGCCGAATAAGCATCCCACTCTACCTGAGTAAGTCCTGTAACCATCTTGTTCGGGTTATAGGAAGGCGCACTGACCAACGCTAACAGGTTGCCGTCCGTCGGATCCATCAGAACCATTGCACCGGCATCTCCACCACTGGATAATGTCTGATACAATTTCTTTTGTTGTTTGGAGCTAATCGTCAGTTGAACATTCTGTCCATCTACAGCATCCTTACGAATAAGCTCAGAACGGGAGTTACCGGATTCATCGGTGATTTCGATCAGACCACCACGTTCACCACGCAGCTGCTTCTCCATGGACTGCTCCAAACCCGCTTTGCCAATCCAATCTTCTGCGCGATAATACCCTTCCGTATCCTTATCCAGATCTTCCTTGGTGGCTTTGCGCACGTATCCAATCAGGTGTGCAGCCGCATTGCCGAGTGGATAATAGCGGATTTCCTTGCTTTGCATCGTAACCCCGCTTAAAGATTCTGGTACGTCAAACTCCTCCGTTGAACCAATCGGGACAAAATACTCTGGCTTCACCCATGTCTGCGCAAGCGCCTTGTGAATGGCATCTTCCGAAACCTGATAATGGCTCGCGATTCGGGCAATCATCTGGTCCGGGTTATCCCCAAGTTTCTCAGGTACAATGCCCCATTCATTCATCGTGCCCTTGGTAGCGAGCGGCAAACCATCACGATCCACAATGTCTCCACGATCCGGGAACAGTGTCCTCACTCGTACCTTACTGCCCTTAACCATGTCATTCAGGATCAGTGAAGGCTGCCAGTTAATTTTCCAGTTTTTGCCCCCGTCCTCAAGCTCCTGCCGGACCATTTTCAATGTATGCGTCTCACTGACTTCTCCCAAAAAAGTTGTCAGTTGCAGGTTGTAATCCACCTCATATGTATCCGGGTTTTGTTTCTCTGCATCGGTCTTACTGCCATCGGAAGCCGTTTCGTCAACCTCCACAGGTTTAACCTCCGCCTTGACGGTGGATACTTCCATCCCCGAATAGATCGCATTGTATTTCTCAACAAATTGTTCCTTGTTCATGCCCGATTCTTGCAACGAAGCAGGTGTCATCAAGGTGTACAACTGGTCAAATTCTTTTTTTTGCAGATGCTCTATGTATTGATTCACGGTAGTCTGGGGCTTAGCCTCTGCTTCTTTGTTATTCTGCATGTATAGATACATTCCGATTCCACCTGCAAACAAGATGGGCAGCAGTCCGTACATTAATTTACGTTTTGATTTCATGGTTACATCACCTCTAATATACACTATAGATTTCCAGAGCCATTTAAACAATGAAACAAATCTGACGAATTTATCATTAAAAATAGCCGAAAGCTCACATAATATGTTTAAATAAGGAGAGTGAGATTACATACTAAAGCTTTTTTGCTATGCAAAAGGCTGAAAAGGAGCCCGATGATGGAAATCAGCTATTTTTTACTCCCCAAAGCCGAAGTGGCCTATATCAAGTCTACCGCTTCCATGAAAGATGCTATTGAGCAATTGGAATCGCAACACTACACCGCCGTTCCCGTGATTGACCAGGATGGAAAATATGTTGCTACCCTGTCCGAAGGCGATTTGTTATGGAAAATGCGAAATACACCCGGATTGACTTTTGATACGATGGATCAGGTTCAGGTCCATGAGATTAACAATCGGGTATATAATGAATGTGTATTCATTGAGGCTGAAATGGAGGATATGCTGACACTTGCAGCAGACCAAAATTTTGTGCCCGTGGTGGATGTCGATCGTGTCTTCCTCGGTATTATCCGTCGTAAGGATATTATTGAATACTATACGCGTAACATTTCGGATTAAATGAAGTCAAACATCCTGTAATAAACGAATATTCAACTCGAAAGGGTACTCCTGTGGTCATGTTTTGGCCAAACCGGGGTACCCTTTTTGTTTCATGGTCTGGTCGGAATCATTCTAGTTACGCTTAGCCCGCTCTTCAATGTAATAACTCAACACATCCCTCGGACTTCCCTGAAATGCACGCTCTCTGCCGAACTCATACGCCTGATGCAAATACGAATACGCCTCGTCATGCTGTTCAAGTCTCATGCAGATCATGCCGAGATCGATCAACGGACTCGTACTTCTATCCGAACTCCGCGTACTTAACGATATCTCAGCCCAAGGCTTGGCCAGTCCATACTGTTTCAGATCGATATGTGCATTCGCATGACAGGATGCGATCCAGCTTGCAATCTCCCATTCCATCTTCGGCTCGGGCAACATGCCCCATGCCTGATCATAATAGATAAGTGCTTGTTCATCTTGTTGCGTCTCATCCAGCACATTACCGGCTTCTACCGTTTCTACAATTTGTCGCTCCAGTTCGGCATGTTCCGGTGTCAGATCTTTCATTGCACCGTCTCCTCCTCCAGAACGAAATACCACTCCAGAAAAGCATTGAAATCAGCCCACTGCGGCTCACTCTCGCCATTAAGAAACCGTTCAATCGATTCACCCAGTTCCACCAGTACCACTTCTCCCGTCTGACGGTTGTAGAAAAATCCACCTTCACCTTCGAAACTGTCCAGTGGAATATACGCCTCGGGAAGTCCCAGTGTAAGCTGTGCTACATCCATGTCTTCCATATATACGGTGTTCTCCATAAACCAGCAGATCTGATACAACTCCTGATGCCTGCTGTAGAAAGTTGGTCCATCCTCTGCATGTAAATAAAATTGTGCAAAATCCGATTGAAGATCAATTCCAAGCTTCCGCAATGCTTCTTCGTAGGCTGCTGGAACATCTTCATGCCACCAGCCTTGCTCCTGGCAATGATCAATCACTTTATGGGATAACATCGCAGACCTCCTAATTCAATTTTGCTCATAATACCTGTTCAAAAAGATTGGTTTTCAGTACCGAGAAGATGGGATGAAGCTAGAAATGGAGTAGCGGAGCGTAGGGAAACTACGTGAGCAACGGACATTTCGGCTGAATTCCATATTCAATGCTGATGATGCCTCTAGGCATCCTTCGTAATCAAAAGCGGACTTTTTGAACAACCTCTTATAGTGATTTTACAGGTATCCAGACTTGGGGAGGTATGCCATCACCTTTGTACACTTCAAGTTCTGGAATCCCTGCATGCTGATATGAAGTGGAAGGAAACCACTCTGTCATAATATAGTGCCACAACCGTTGTATCGCTTCCGGCTCTAGTTCATCAGCTTCAAATACGACCCAATGGGACTCAGGAAGTTCGATGGACACCAAACCTTCAGGCACTTCACCTGAGTAAGAGGTAGCAATCCAATACTCCATTTGATTATCCTTCAGCTCTCTCTGATCTACACAGATGCCCACCAGACCGGGAATAGCTCCGTTATTGAACCCGTTTAAACGTTCCTCAATGCCGTCTGCCAAAGCATCCTGCCACATCTTAGGAATTTCTATTAAATTCTCACCATCCACACAAGAGAACGTTCGTTTGATGCCCACAAAGGTAAGAGACTGTTGTTCGATCACATGTTCATTCACATTCATTAGATGGACTCCTCTCCGAGAGCGATATGGGGCACGGTTCTCCATGACCCATTCATGAAAACATTGTCCCATACATGATATATACCTCCGATATGTCCTACAGTTACTGTATCAAAAGAGTAAGTAGATTGGAAATAGTGCCAGTACTCCTGCAAATAAAAAAAGTCCGCAGTGACTGCGAACCATATCTCTAAAAGGAATCACTCATAGCTTCACTCAAGAAAACACTTCCCGGCTATGGAATATACGATATGTGGCAAGTATAATCGAAACAGTAATGAAAGCCATCACAACTATATATAAGGTTAAATAAGACATATTCAGTCCGAATAAGGAATAGTTTATTGGTGTTTGATAAAGCGCTGTTACCCGTATCATGGTACTTATCGAAAATTTTTCGACCCATTTTAATGACCCGGAATTCAAATTTAATACGTCAAAGGCCAAGTATGGCAGACCTACTATCACAGTATTCGTAATTATAGCTATAAAGGATGTAGAACTGAGGACGGATACCAGTAAAACAATAGATGCAAAGACCAAGCTACCTGCTATATGAGTAAACAATTGAACTAAATAATATTGAAAAGCAGTAAACGTATATGGTGAGAACTCATAATCAAAGCTGTAAACATACATGCCCACGCTCTGTATGGAAGTATCCGCCCCAGCCAGATTACCAAACCTTAACCAATATAAAACCAAGTTTACCCCAGTAAATAAAACGGCACACATCACAACGTACAATATGGAAGCAATGCATTTTGCTGATACAAGCTTGCTTTTGCCTCTTTTGCTGCTACGCAGTAATGATGCTGTACCTAGTACATATTCTTCGGTAAATACCGGAGCCAACCCTAGCAGAATCATAATCATCATAAAAACTACACCGAATTGATCAATGTATTCCAGTAGGTAACCCCAAGGTTTATTATAATAAATTTCGGATACATTCACTGTTCGCTCCATGATGTTGCCACGATCATCATATCGTGTGCTGTTCTTAATCGTCTCTGGAGAAAAAAACACAATATCGTACAATGCACCATATTGGTATCTACCTTTGGTACTATCCCAAATGGAATCATATTGATTATGTGCGACTTTTACCTTCTCTGTTGTAATAGGACCTTCATAAGGTTTGTAAAAGGCGGAACCATCCATTATCCCAGGATGCCTCCAAAATGAATATACGACTAGAAAAACAATTAAAATAGACAATGCTATGCCAATACTTTTACGCGTTATAATTTTATAAAACTCGAATTGAGTTAAACGAATCAAGACTTCGTCTCCTCTCCAAAATAGTGCATATATACATCTTCAAGCCGAGGTGATTCTCGTACGGCTTGCGGGACAGGCTGTTCTTTGGCAAGTATTCTGGCTACGATTCCATCAGACTCATAAGACAAACCACTTACTTTGAAATGAGAGGTAAGATCAGCAAGTTGCTGCGGATTTAATTTCGCTTTCCATACGTTATTTTTCATCCGGTTCATAATCTCTTCCGGAGTATTATGGGCAATGAGTTGCCCTTCATTCAACAAAATCATCTCCTTACATGAAAACTCCAAATCAGAAATGATATGCGTAGATAACATTACAATACGATCTCTTCCCAGCTCGCCGATAATGTTACGAAATCGAATGCGCTCTTTGGGGTCCAATCCAGCTGTAGGTTCGTCAAGAATCAAAATTTGTGGATCATTCAACAAAGCTTGGGCAATTCCCAATCGCTGCTTCATTCCTTCGGAGAATGTGCGGATTTTATGTTGTGCTTGATTTTCAAGGCCCACCGTCACTAGCGTTTCCTGCACACGTGCTGAAGCTTGACTAATACCGATCCCTTTCAAAGAGCACATATACTTGAGAAATTTATAAGCACTGAATCGGTTATAAAATCCAAATCGCTGGGGCATGTAGCCCAACAAACTTCGATAACGGTCTCCCATGTTTTGGATAGACTGCCCGTTCAACAAAATTTGTCCAGACGTGGGCTTGGAAATGTCTACAATCATGCGAAGCAATGTTGTCTTCCCTGCTCCATTCGGCCCAAGGAGACCGTAAACACCACCACTGGATAGTTCTAGTGAGACTTCTTTTACAGCCAACTTGTTCCTGTATTTCTTGGATACGTTATCCATGGTCAGTATCAAAGGAGTAACCTCTTTCTGTCTGTGATGTATATTTCCTTGCCATCTCATAGATCTGACTGATTAATAGTAAAACTCCGCATAGAGCCATCGCTATAAGTACTGTGGGCTGGATCGATTGAAGTAGAGTCTTCAATTCGGGATTACTTAGTACAAGCCAAACCAGCGCGAACCATACAATTAAAAAGATACTGACGGCTGTCCCACCTCTGACACGCATCGCAAGCCATAGACTTGTACCTGCTGCTATCATAAGCTGTGTATACGAGAGGCCGATAGCACTCCATGATATGGAAACATCTTTTTCGCTTGATATAAGTAAATTAAGCAAAACAACAAACGCCATATTCCCAATAAGTACTACGATTAGACGGGTAAGCATCAGTTGCTGTGCCGTGATTTTGCAGGTCAGTTCGATTTCCATTAATCCTTGATCTCGACCTTTAAAAACTTCTAGCAAACCAAGTACAAATGGAACAGGAACTATAAAGAGCACACTCATGTACGGGTCTGTCGTACTGTGAGTACCTAGCCAATAGCCGAACAACAAGAGCATTGAACAAACTAACCAGTAAGATTTGTGGAAGACAGCAACCTCACCATAAACTAACTGGAACAATTCCTTGACTGAATTCCCAGATGATTTTTGTTTCAGGTGAGCATTCATGTGATCTGGCATATATGTATCCAGTATTCTAATTGTCTTGTCAATCTCCATCTCGGATGGAAATTCGACCGGATACTCATCCAGATATGAAGCAATTTCGTTGTACTCTTCTATTTCCAACTCTGTTACAGGATTCAGTTCATCTCCGTTTCCTCTGCTTTTCATCCCGTTCACCTCCCACAATAATCTCCTTTAATTTCGTTATCCCCAATCGAATGCGCGACTTCACGGTCGATTCGTTGGTTCCCGTAAGTTCAGCAACTTCCCTGATCTTCAATCCATTGTAATAGTTTAGAATGACTGCATCTCGCTGGTGATCAGGCAAACTTAATACTGCGCGCCTGACTTGCTCATTCTGAAATCGCTTATGAAAAATATTCCAAACATTCTGTTGTTCACTGGCAGGGAACGCATCCTCAGTTAATTCACTCTCTCTTTGTTGCTGCTTGAACTCCCGCCCACGATAATAATCTCTACAATGGTTCACTGCAATCTTCAGTAGCCAGTGACTGAATTTACCTGTGTTCTGATACTTGTCCAAGGAATTCATCATTTTTACAAATACCTCTTGTGTTAGATCATAAGCAGTATGGTACTCTCCGGTTTTCCGGTAAACATAAGCAAATATCGACTGATAGTGCCGCTTCACCAGTACTTCCATGGCAGCACGGCTACCTTCGCGAATCTCTTGAATAAGCTCTTCATCATTCAACGCTCCCTCACCCCCTCTATAAACAATTAACGAAATTTGGATAGTAAAAGATCAAAAGCATAGAAGTATATTTTCTGAATATAACAAAATTTCAAAAAAGAAGTATTAATACATTGGCTCTGATCCAAATTTACTCAGGCGTGCGAACTACTGGCTTCATCCTTCATTTCCTTATTCTGGTGCAACTTTATTGTTACTCGTTCGTCTAACTACTGACCAACAACGAAGGAGATGACTATGCGAATAACTTGTAGCCCCGGTTTTCCTGGAAGCATGATTGGATCGATTGATCTTCAGCCATCGAAGTATTACACCCCACCTTCCAGTAACAGTAAGATCACAGAATATGTTGACCCCGAACTCGTTACCATTCCCTATGTAGAAGATCCGGAATTCGGATCACACTTTGACAACATGAAGGTTATGAACGGAACTTATAAAGATGAAATGCATGTGAGCTATGATGTCGAATTTACGATTGATGTAGATAAAAAAGGTTATATTACGCAATTTGAGCATACGTTCCAGCTGGAACGTTATCTGGATCTGGTTCGCACACAGTCCTATAGAGTAATCAAGACAAACTGGCGCGGACAAACATTTCACGTGATGACGTACAGTTACCTGGAGGAAGTCATTCATCCGAAAAATGTTCTTTTTAAATGTAACAATGCCGAGGATGTCTTCGTCGTGGCTGAACTTATGCCCCATCGTGTTGGTGGCATTGTGGTACAGCCCAATAATCTTTATCTGCATTTCCGTGCATTAATCTCGGCACGAGATGATCTGTACCCATTAGATTATATGTGTGAGCCTGATTTCGACCTGAGTCTCGACTAAAAAGTAGATACATATATAGAAAGAGCATAAGCTGTCCCCAATCAGCGGGGTGGCCTGTGCTCTTTTTTTAACAAATGAACCACTAACTCCCTAATTTAAACATTCTCCTTCACATGCTCGGCCTTATGCTCTCATGCCTGGATCTAAGCAAAACCAGCTGTAATGTCGATGAATATACCATAATGCTGAACATGCATATGTTCTTCGTACGTTCAGATATGAGAGGGGTTGGAAACATGGTTTACCGGAAAAATAAAATACATTCACTGTTCACTCTGCCCTTGGCAGGTTTGCTGTTTCTGTTATGGGGTGCTCAAGCGGCACATGCGGAACAGGTCGACAGTTTGTTACCTGAGCGAAGTCAGCAGGAGATTGTCCAAAAGTGGAATCAGTGGATGAATGGCAATGATACATCTCCCCTGTATACAAAGACACCTTCGACAAGTGCTCCCTACTCTGCTGGTGTGGTAAGTGACGCCTATCTGGAACAAGGGCTGAATGCAGCCAACTTTTATCGTTTTATCACGGGGCTACAGGGCGATCTTGTCCTTGATCCGGCATTGAATCGTCAAGCCCAGCATGGGGCTGTTGTGGTCTCCACGGGTGGATACCTGTCCCATTCTCCAAAACAGACAGGAGATATGCCAAAGGATTTCTTTGACACCGGTTCAAAGTCTGCCAGCAGCTCCAATCTGTACGTTACCAGCAGTGCAAAGAATAACGTCCTGACAAAAAGCATTCAGGCCTATATGAATGATTCGGATGCCTCCAATATTGATCGATTGGGTCACAGGCGCTGGATTTTGAGTCCACAACTGCAACGAATCGGATTTGGACTCGCCACTCGTAGTGAAGCAGGCAAGACATATGATCAGTACTATAGTGCCATGCAGGTATTTGATAAAAGCAGAACTGGGGGAACTTCGTTCAACTACAGCCTGTTCCCGAATCAGGGCGCATTTCCAATCGAAGCTTTTGGCAACACACAGGCCTGGTCTGTTCAACTGAATACAGATGTATTTGCGAAACCATCACTATCTGAGGTACAGGTCGAGATGACTCGGACTTCCGATCAACGTACATGGACCTTTAATGCAAAGAATCAGAACAGTGGCTTTCCAACCGGTTATTACAACGTGGACCCTGCGGATAAACAATGGTTTAATCAAGCCTATTTCAATGTAGAGACAGGTGGATATGGATATGGTTACGCCATCATATTCCGTCCCGACGATGTGCAATTGTTAAAAAACGGCGATACGTTCAACATTCGAATTACAGGTCTGCAAAAGAAAAACGGTACAGCAGCGGAAATCTCATACTCTACACGTTTCTTCCATGTGGACGGTGTTCAAGATACAACGCTTACCCGTATAACGCCAGGACAACCAAACCTGAAAGTCCGAGCAGGAGAACAGATTGATCTGCCTTCAATCACTGCCGTGAATGATAACGGAACATCCTATGTTCCACAGTCTAACGTTTCCTTCACCACGACGTCAGATCGCATTGTCATCAAGGATGGAAAAATCATTGGACTTCAGGCTGGTAAAGCCGAAATTCGGATTCGTTTTGAAGGGAAAGAGGCGGTTGTCTCTGTTACTGTCACGGGAATTCCCCAATTAATTGATGTCCCTACACATTGGGCGAAAGAGGCCATTCAATGGGCCGTTCAACAGGAGATGGTCAGTGGATACGAGGATGGAACGTTCAAACCCAACAATCAGGTGAGTGAAGCCGAATTCCTCTCTATGTTGTTCAAGCTGTATGCGAATTCCCATGTCATTCAGAGCATAGATGCTGCAGAGGGACAAGCTATCAAAGGAAACATCTGGAGTGATCGTTATTACACCTATGCTTCCGCGTTGAATCTGAAACTGGATGCCAGCAAACAGAATCCGAAGCTGCGCAATCGTGCCTTGAACCGAACAGAAGTAGCCTTAATCGTGGCGGGGCTTGGCGGTAAAAATTATACCCAGGACGACGATGCCATCCGGTATCTGCTGAACATGGGATACTCTTCAGGCAAAACCGCAGCTACGGTGCAAGGTTATGCGGGACAAGAATCCTTGACCCGGGCAGAGGCCGTTGTTTTTCTCCAGAACCTGAAGGAAAAAGACTTCGAACTATGGAGCAGGCCGAAGAATGCCACTGAAGCTACCGGGAATGAAAAGAACGGCGGACTACCGGATCAGACCATGAAAGCAGTATATTCTTCCGATCACACACTGGTCCTTCAAGGTACGTTCCCGGCGTATGCCAACCAGACGATGCCGATCAAAATCCATGGTCCTTCGCCTGCTGTAGAGCACATCCAGACGCAACAGGTTACAACAGATGCCTATGGCAATTTCAAACTAATGGTAAGTAACCTTGATGCGAAGGAACTTAACCTCTATGTGGACGTGCGCGAAGATTATTCCTACTGGATCAGTGTAGAAGCGGGGCGTACTGCGATAAGTGATTATACCGAGTAACATGTAAAAAACCAGCTTAGGAATTCTACATGGAATTCCCAGCTGGTTTTTTTTCTCGAAACATATTATTTCTGTTGTGAACATGACATATTTTTATGGAATTGGAGAAGCGTCGGCTGCACTAGAAATTAAAGCGGATGACCGAATTGCTCTGCCTTTTCTGTCATTATCCTCGTTAACCTCGCTCTTAGTCCGCTCATCCACTCTGGCTCATGTGACCACTGCTCTGCAACAGATCGAAGCATACGCACATAACCGTACAAGTTGGCAAAACGGCGACAAGCGGGGAACATACTCTCCAGATCATAACGTTCTCCCGCCTTGGACCAATACCCGTTCAGGAACAATTGCTTCTTCTGCTCCCATTGTTCAGGCTCGATCTCCTCACGTAAACTATCCAGACTCTGTTCCACGTCCATTGCGTACCAGTGATACATTGAGTCATCAAAATCAATGGCATAACAAGACTGGCTACCTTCATCATAGAAGACATTATCCAGTTCAAAATCGTAGTGGATGAGACCGAAATTTTGCTGGGTCATCGGTACAGTCGCAAAATACGTTCGAAGAAACTCCAACTCATTCAAAACAGCCGTTTCACCAGGAAAACCCTTCAGGATCTCCTGCATCCAATCCAAAACATCCGTATAGGTCCAGCGTTTCTCCTTTTGCTCAGGCATGAATGTACGTGATAAATGATGCAGCTCACCCAATGCCTGACCATAGCTGTACAAGATGGAGCCATTCAAATCAATGCTTCCTAACTGCGATCCAGGTACTCGCTTGAATACGGAAGCATAGTACACTCCCCATGGGGTGTGAGCCTCTATGAGTTCTGTCCCTGAATGGGAAGGTACCGCCTCCATGGCTCCATACTGATTCGTTTGAAGATAACGCAGGAACTCCAGTTCAGCGCCAAGATTGATTTGATTTTTCTCCTCTACCGGAGCAAATCGAAGTAATCTCACTTCCCCCTGATCTCTGAACGGATACACGGCATTGGAGGATATGCGATAATACTGAAACATATCCAGCGACTCAGGATCATAGTTCCAATTCTTTAAAATCATCTCGGCAAGATCATTATGTTGAAATAAATATTTTAATTTTAACATGGGCAGTTCTCCTTTTTGATCGTTTTATGTACATTGCTTGTAGGCAACGAATGTCTATTTTTGCGCGCAAAAAGCCGCAGGCTATGCCTGCGGCTTTTAAAAATTCTGAGTGTATGAGAAATTTGCACAAGCAAATAAACCTCGTATACGCCAGAAAAATTGAGCAGTTATATCCCTATATATCAGCAGATCTCAAACCAAACCGGGGAACAAGATGTGTTCCTCCCTTCGTCTGATAGTCTGCCGGAATTATTCAGTTTATGCTTACCTTCATTGTAGTAATAGAACATACCATCTTAGACCGTCGTTTCATGACGCTCACTCCCTTCAAAAAACCAGTTGTTACCATAATAGCCGATAAGCCAAATGTAAGCAATTACAAAATGACGATAATCCCATCATTTTTTACTGGACAACCATCACCCGTTCCACCTTCTCGGTGTTGTCCTTATACCACACCATCACGATGTTTTCTTTTTGAAGATCAGACACCTGAATGGACGAATTCGCACGTGGGCTGGAATTGCCCGAACCCGGCGTCCCCATGCCTTCAGTGATAGCAACATCATCACTTATATTCAATTTCATCTCCATTCCGGTATCCTTCCACTGCATGCTTGGAGATGAGGTATCCTGCACCTCAAGTAACGCCAGCGTAATTGTGTTTCCATTTAAGGAGATGACTCTACCAGTAATGTCGGCGTTCATCATCCCTTGCGTCATGCCAGGACTGCCTGTTCGATCATTCATGCCCGCGGTGCCTCTTCCACCTCTCGGTGTTCCTCCATTCATTCCCAGGCCACCACCATTCGGCATACCGCCACCGTTCATGCCTTGCACAGAACTGGTCTTGGTAATATTCTGGGCGGTTATAACATCACAGGCCGTAAGCATAACCGAACATCCCAGCAGTAGGAGTAGCGTAACCGATGTAAAATATTTATTTTTTCGCATATGATCACCTTTTTCTCAGGGAATATCTCTCCAAGGTACCTTTACGATGGAATATGAAGTCATACGTATCTTTGAACCCCATATAGGACAGCACAACCAACAACGGATATACAGGGTAGATGTATCTGGACTTAATCTCCCACAGAATATAAAATCCGATGAATCCGAGAATGACCAGGATTAAGGAGACTTCATCATACCGTTTACGACGAACTCCACCGACCAACCGGATGGAAATAAAACAGTACATCAAGAAATTCATCACATATACAATCCAGAGCAAACCTGTCCGATAAGCCGAATCCCCCTGCAACAGTTCTGTTATCACATTCGTGTAACTATAGGAGCCTGCGATTCCGCCTCCCCTTCCTCTTCCGGCACCCATGGAACTTTCATTGCCGATTCCGTAGCGGTCCATCTGGTACGTCCCTTCCGTCCAGGTCCATATGATCTTTTTGTAATACATCTGCACCAAGTCACTCGCACTTGCTTCAGACAGCTTGTTGCCGATTTCTTGTTTGAATAATGCTGCGCTCTCAGCCTTATTGTAGTTGGCCTGCCTCTGATAGATCTGATAACTCTCCATATTGTCCCAGAAGCCAAAACGCTCCAGATTAATGCCCATATTCAGCCACATATAGACCGGTGCAGCATTCTCTCCGACAGATTCGCTCACAACACCGGAGGATTGAAGAACCGCATTCTGAGTCCAGGTTGGTACATTAAACAACATACCCAGCACACCGATGGAAATGATCACTTTCTTCATTCCAATGCTCCGTAAATTCAGCAGGATATATATGATGGCAGCGATCAGCACGATCACGCCAATGCTTCGGAAGTAATTGCCCATCGCGAGAAAAACGGCGGCAATGAAGATTGTTTTCCAAGACTTTTCACGTACAAAACGAATAACAAAGTATAAACAAGATGTCAGAAATGCTGTGGCAATCACATCGTTATAGATCAGGTTGTTCAGGAACAAGGAAGGCAGGTACGTTGCTGCAAAGATCAACACACCGTAATCACGTTCCGTGGATCTGTCGTTCACTTGTTTGTAGATAAGATAAATCATGAACGTTGTTAACGTTGAAAACAAAATATTAAATAGTTTGATGACCAGATAGTTGTCCGGGAACAGGTACAGCAATGTCTTCAGGTACAACACGATTGAGTAGTTAAACGGGAACATGTGCAGATAACCACCCGCTTCAAACGAAGAGTAGTCTTGGTCATACAGCATGTTCATGGCGAGTGAGAGAACGGTCTGTGAATCATCGGTGGGTACTCTCGGAAATACAAAAATGATGATGATCTGAATGGCCAAAGAACTTAGGAGCACAATCGGAATGACAACCTTCGGACTGTATTTGTTCAGCTTCAGACATAGAGCAAATAACCCGACACCTGAACCAAGAAGCAAAAGAATGACCGGGAGAAAAATACTCCACTGCTGCATGCCTAAAATGGGATTGTCCCCATACAAGGCGTAGTTGTACTGTGCCCGAACCAACAAGGACGAAGCAATAAACACCGCAAGAAACACGAGCAAAATGAGATAAAACGACTTATGCAGCACCTTAGACATGCAAAAACTCCTTTTCGATTACAGGATTCCGTGAGTATTATAATGGCTCTGGCTGAAAAATCGCTGAAAAGAGAGTAACGCTTGCAATCGGTGCAGATCAGTATGTGTACACAAACAGAAAAAGACCGTCCCTTCGATAAGGTAACGGTCTATATGTCCAATTTTTTAAAAGTATAGGGCCTTAGCTAAATGTTGAAGATCACTTCTCGTCCTTAATAAACTCAATGATATCCTGGATGTCACAATCCAAAGCCTCACATATTCGATTCAGCGTATCGAACTTCACACCATCGGTTTCTTCATTATATAATTTGGAAATCCCATTTCTATGTAATCCGGTTAGTCGGGATAAATCAGCAATATTAATTCTTTTCTCACCCATAATACGAGATAAATGAACCTTGATCATACGAATTCCCCTCCAAACTAAAATGCACACTGTGATGTTGACAAAGGATGCCTTATTCTGTCCAATACACACAAATAGACCGCCCCCCTCGCAAAAGGATGCGGTCTATTGTTGATCATCTTTCTAAGCGAAGCCCACCGCCCTTAAAAGCGGCTATTGCTCGGAGGAGTCGTGTTACCAGCACGGCTCTCTTTGCATTTTACGTCTAATCTGCTCTTATTATACCATACTCAAATCTCCGGCGTCACATGTAAACCACGCTAGATACGATACATTTCTTTATACTCATCCACATATAAAACTTCAATACAATTCGACCAATTCAAAATCGAACCGACAAAATCCTGAATATCCAGACCCGGCATCTCATACGTCTCCGCTGTGTTCACCGAACCTGTTGCGTCCTCAATCAAGGTTACCTTAAACCCTTCGTGTTCCGCTGTAATTGCCGTAAACAGACAACAATATTCCATGTTGAATCCAACAATAAATACATGTTCTACTTGATGCTCTTGTAGCCAAGTTCTTAGCTCCGGATTGCTGAAGGCACTTGGTTTGCTTTTCTCCATAACGGGATACTGACCCGTACCCATTATAATTTCCAGGTTCGCAGCATTTTTATAGAACAGTGAAGAAGCCTCCTAATCGTAATCTACATGTTTCATGTATATGATTGGCTCATGTTGCTGTTCAAAATCAGATAACCGCTTCAATCTTGCCCAACTGAACTGTGAAATCCTTTAATGATGTAATACCATACTGCACATCCAACACGATTAGTGCTTTGTTCATCTGTACTTCCCCTTCAGTAGACTAACAGGTTTTTACCATTTATCACTTCTTCTGCTTCTTCTCCCGAGCTTTTTCCACATTTTCTTTCACGCGATACTCCACAATCCGGCGAATGAGATCCTCGGGCAATGGCTGATCCAGCGGAAACTGGACAGACCCCTTTCCCCCTTTATACTTGGAGAGTTCCTCCTGGAAAGCTTGAATTCCCCTGGGAGCAGGGTAAAACCCAATATGATGCTGGTAAGCGGCAAAATGAACCAAATTCCCATGCTGTGCATACGTAGGCATCTGGTAACTGATCTTCTCTTCGGCGTTCGGAGCCGCTTCACGAATAATCTGTCTTAACGCCTGTAATCTCACCTGTACATCGGGTGCAAACTCTGAGATATATTCATCTACCAGCACCGAATAATGGTTACTCTCAGCCATCTTGGACTCCTTCCACCACGGATACATCAATGGATCCGTGGTACGGGCATATTTGCTTATATTGTACTTCAAATGGACAAGCGGAACAGCTAATTTCCTGCAACTTGGAATGTTAAATTTGATTTTTAAGTGAACTAAGCCTTATAATACGTTTAAACAATTAAACATTATAACGGAGTGAGCCATGAACGAGTCGATAGGTAACCAAAAAGTTATTGATATTTTCGAGAATCTAAGTCCTTATCTTCAAGGTTTGGGAGATCCCGTTCGCCAGCGAATCATATCGCTGCTCATTGATCAAGAGAGCATGAATGTATCGCAGATTGCAGAGCATGTCCCCATGTCACGCCCTACGGTCTCTCATCACTTGAAAATATTGCGTCAATCCGGGCTGTTATCGGTTCAGAAAAAAGGTACGGAGATGTATTACAAGCTGGAGTTCAACGATGCGATCGAATTAATCAAACAGCTCGTTCATCTCGTGGAAGTGGAATGTCAGAGCTAGCGCATACCGCGCTGGTGTACTGCATTCCTTTTCTTCACCTCTATATGTTCAATAGTTTAAACATATAAGTACATAAACATATCAACGGAGGTATATAGAATGAATAGAAAAAGAGTTCTCATCGCTGGAGGCTATGGTGCTGTAGGTGCACAGCTTGCCCGCATTTTGCATGACAGGCATCCTGATCTGGAATTGTTACTGGGAGGCCGTTCTGCAGGTAAAGCAGCACCTTTTCCATCCAATCGTGTCCAAACGGTTGTTGTTGATACCAATGCAGACGATCCACTGATTCACGCAGGAGAGAATATATCGTTAATCATTAATGCAGTCAACGATCTGGATGATCGGCTACTGGTATCGGCAGTGCGGAGAAAAATTCCACTTATCGATGTAACACGCTGGACTGAGGTGTTCAATCAAGCGATCCGTACAGTAGAGCAGGAAGAGCTTCATGCTCCGGTAGTGCTGTCCTCTGGATGGATGGCAGGAACGGCGTCACTCTTTGCCATGATACTTTCTAACTCTCTGCAACATGTCGAACTAAACATTCATGCCCTATGGTCGCTGCGGGATAAGGCCGGCCCTGATTCGGCAGCCTTCATGGACCGGATGAGTATTCCTTTTCAGGTCACCGAATCCAACACGAACCGACTCGTCTACCCCATGACAGATCCGATTAAAGTTCATTTCCCGAACGGGTATACGACCCCATGTTACAGACTGGACACACCCGATCACGTCACTTTGCCTCATACCAGCCATATCGATTCCGCCAGTTTCCGTATCTCATTCGATAGTAAGGTATCTACATATGCTCTCGCCGGATTGGTCAAAACCGGAGTATGGAAGATGATCAGTGGTGAACGTTTCCAGCCATTCCGGCGGAAATTGCTCTATAATCCGGGAACCGGGAGCACACATCATCTGGTCATTCAATTGAAAGGGCTGGATGCGAAAGGTAACCAGGTTGAACGAACGATGACGGTCTCTGACCCACTCGGTCAGACCCACATGACTGCACTCGGCGCTGCGGTGCAAGCCGAGAAGATACTGATGATGCCAATGGACAAACCTATGGCTCCAGGCATCTATTATCCTGAGCATCTGTTTGATAATCGAATGAACATGGATGCGGTTACTCATTTTTTCACACAATACGGCGTTCAAGTAACCCACTCCTGATCCAGACATAACAAAAACCAGCTAATGTTTGTCAAGCATTTCTGGTTGGATGAGTTCTCTTTTCGTGGTATACTTTTTCCGACCAACACGAATAACCTCCACGGGTATGGAGGTTTTGGTTAAATATGGATTACACTTGGTAGGGCTGGCCTTTCTGC
>NZ_JBFTKC010000034.1:0-29543 GCF_056395745.1 Paenibacillus sp. 10L310
GAATGGCAGACGCGCTCGACTCAAAATCGAGTGGGAAACCGTGGAGGTTCGAGTCCTCTCGCCGGTATATATAACGGGATGTAGCTCAGCTTGGTAGAGCACCTGGTTTGGGACCAGGGGGTCGCATGTTCAAATCGTGTCATCCCGATTGTTGTTATGCGGGTGTAGTTCAATGGTAGAACTTTAGCCTTCCAAGCTAATAGCGTGGGTTCGATTCCCATCACCCGCTTATATATTGAAAAAGAAAGAGACGGTACTCACCGTCTCTTTCTTTTTTTCTGCATTCACAGGCATATTGACCATGATTGTATACAAAGACCACGGATTATTTGGCTGAATATCATGTACCAGCATGTATCCCATCCTCACGATATATTTCCCTCTCTTTTAAGTCTGTCCTTAGTCATTGTGGAAGTGTTCAAATAGAGAAGGTCTAACACATGTTCGAACACAAGAATATCTTTTCTTTATCACAATTTATAAAAACGCTTACAAAAATAGCTTGCGTAAATCATTAACCTGTAATACCATATCAATTAAGCGCTTAACCTTTAGGGGTAAGGCGCTTAAACTTAACTTAGATTAAGCGCTTAACCCGTAAAGGAAAGGACGGCGATCAATTCATGAATACAATTCGACTAACGATGGCTCAGGCACTGCTTCGATACCTGGATCAGCAATATATCTCGGTTGACGGGGTGGAAACCAAGTTTGTGAAGGGAATCATCGGTATTTTTGGACATGGCAATGTAACAGGCATTGGAGAAGCGCTGGAGCGCAGTCCGGGAAGCCTGACGTATATGCAAGGCAAGAACGAACAAGGCATGGTGCATACGGCAGCGGCTTATGCCAAGCAGAAGAACCGTAGACAGATCTATGCATGTACTACATCCATTGGACCTGGTGCTTTGAATATGATTACGGCGGCAGCTACTGCAACGGTGAACCGAATTCCGGTTTTATTGCTTCCTGGAGACAACTTTGCTACACGGGAACCGGACCCGGTACTTCAGCAGTTGGAAGTGAGCAGTGATTATACAATCTCAGCCACTGATCCATTCAAAGCCGTCAGTAAATACTGGGATCGCATCGTTCGTCCTGAACAGTTGATGATTGCTGTTACACAGGCCATGCGTGTGCTAACCGATCCAGCAGAGACGGGAGCAGTAACGCTCGCACTGCCGCAGGATGTGCAGGCAGAGGCGTACGATTACCCGGAATCGTTCTTTGCCCGCAAAGTACATTATTTGGATCGTCGCCCCCCAGTACAGGCAGCCATTGAACGGGCAACGGAGCAGATTGCCCGTGGCAGAAAGCCGCTGCTCGTTGCAGGCGGCGGTGTGTTGTATTCTGAGGCATCCGCCCAGCTCGTGGAATTCGCCGAGGCATTTGGTATTCCGATCGCCGAGACGCAGGCGGGCAAGAGCGCAATCTCTTGGGACCACCCACTAAATGTGGGGGCCATCGGGGTTACAGGTTCTCTAGCAGCCAATAGGCTGGCGAGAGAAGCAGACGTTGTGATCGGCGTCGGTACGCGGTTCTCGGATTTTACGACGGCGTCCCGCTCTGCTTTTCAACATCCGGAAGCTTCATTCATCAACATCAACTTGAACAGCATGGATGCCGCCAAGTTAGGCGGGGAAGCCATTCTGGCAGATGCACGCGAAGGATTGCAGGCTTTGCAGAAGGAATTGCAGGAAAGACAATACCGAAGTGCATATGGTGCATCCGAAATCGCTGATCTCCGCGCTGAGTGGAATGCAGAAGTGGATCGGCTGTATGTAGCTCAACATGAATCAGGGCTGGCACAGACTACAGCAGTTGGCATCGTTAACCGGACCATTGATCCATCTTCCGTTATTGTGTGTGCGGCGGGCAGTCTGCCAGGCGATCTGCATCGTCTGTGGCGTGCGTCTGAACCAAAGACGTATCACATGGAGTATGGGTTCTCCTGTATGGGGTACGAGGTAAGTGGAGCGTTCGGAGCAGCACTTGCCGAGCCGGATCGTGAAGTGTACGCGATGGTCGGTGATGGCAGTTATCTGATGCTGCATTCGGAGTTTGTGACCAGTTTGCAGGAACAGAAGAAGATGACTATTTTATTATTCAACAACAATGGATTCCAATGTATTCATAATTTGCAGCGGGAACATGGTAGTGACGGGTTTGGCAATGAGTTCCGTTATCGGGAATCCGAGAGTGGACGACTGACCGGGGATTACATGCCAATGGACTTTGCTACACACGCCCGAAGCATGGGAGCCAAATCCTATAGAGCGGAGACAGCAGAACAGCTGGAACAAGCACTCCGAGATGCGAAGAACGAAACAGTGAGTACGTTGATTGAGATTCCGGTCGTGCCTGGAACCAACGCAGGTGGATACGAGTCATGGTGGAATGTGGGTGTACCTGAGGTATCTGCCGAAGAAAAGGTAGTTCATGCTCATCACACCATGCAAGCCAACCGTGCCAAAGCAAGACCGATTTAATCCGGTTTAATATAGTGAACCACAATGTTGAACGACAAAGGAGACGTGGGGCAATGAGCAAGCTGCCATTCCAGCTTGGGATTCATCCGATCAATTGGGTCGGTGAAGATGTGAAGGAGCATGGTGATGCGACAACGTGTGCACAGATTCTGGATGACATTCAGCGTCTTGGGCTGACGGGTACAGAGATGGGACGTAAATATCCTACCGATCCTGCTATATTGCGTGAGGAATTGAGCAAAAGGAATATCAAGCTGGTCTCCCAGTGGAAATCCGTACTTTTCTCCGACCCGGCATATCGTCAATCGGAGCTGGACAGTTATCGCAGACATGCGGAGTTTCTGCAATCCATGGGCAGTAAGGTAATCAGTACGGCGGAGGTAGGCGGGTCACTTCATTTTGATCCAAGACGAACTCCGAATGAAAAAGAAGTGCTCAGACTCAGCGAATCTGAATGGCATATTCTTGCTGAAGGGTTGAACGAAGCAGGTGCTATTGCTCGCGAACATGGGTTGAAGCTTACGTACCATCATCATGGAGGCACAGTGGTAGAGCAACCGGATGAGATTGATCGATTGATGGAGCTGACAGACCTTTCTCTCGTGTACCTTCTCTATGATACTGGTCATGCCTATTATGGCGGAGCCGATCCACTTGAACTGCTACGCAAACATTATGATCGGATCGCCTATATCCATCTGAAAGATATCCGCCCGCATGTGCTGGATGAAGCACGCGCGGAGCAATCTGACTTTGTTGGCTGTATTCGTAGAGGAGTGTTCACTGTACCAGGCGATGGATGCATTGATTTTGCACCAATTCTGCAAGAACTGATCACACGAGGGTACGATGGCTGGGCGATGCTTGAAGGAGAGCAGGACCCTGCGATTCATAACCCGTACGAGTATGCCAAACGCTCCTTGAACTATATGGAGTCCTTATACCAACACAGCTGATTTGTTCAGCATTGCAGCGGTCAGAGGCCAAACCCATGAAGTGAAAAGGAAGAAGGCCAGCAAGAGTATAACGTTACGATTGGAAAATAAAAATGACTTACTCTAGCCGTTTACGAGTTCTTACGATGGAATGAGTAACTAGTCTAGATATCCATATACAACATGGAAAATCCCACTACAGAAAGGGGCTCACATGCAATGACTTACGTATCCTTTCCGGTATCCAGGAAGAAGGATTTCACCGCGATTGGCCGCTTGTGCATCGACTTGAACGCCAATGAGATCAATCGCCCGATGGAAGAGACGATGACGTTTACGAAGTATGTAGGTGGCTCTCCGGCCAATATTACGATTGGCATGTCCAGACTGGGTATGAAGACGGCTTTTATCGGTAAGATCGCGGGTGACCAGATGGGCAGATTCATCCAGAGTTATTTGGAGAAGAACGGCATCGACACATCAAATGTAGTTACAGATGACACTGGAGCGGTGACAGGGCTTGCTTTTACCGAAATCAAAAGCCCAACGGATTGCAGTATCCTGATGTACCGGGACAATGTAGCGGATTTGTTATTACAGGCGCAAGAGGTACAAGAGCAGTTGATTGCTGACTCCAAAGTGCTGTTAATCTCAGGCACAGCCCTCGCGCAGAGCCCATCCCGTGAAGCCGTATTACAGGCACTAACGTATGCAAAAAAACATGGCACAGTTATTGTGTTTGATCTGGACTATCGCCCATACACATGGACATCGGACGAAGAGACAGCGGTCTATTACAACCTCGCAGCCGAGAAATGCGATATCATCCTCGGCACACGTGAAGAGTTTGACATGATGGAGACATTCGACCACAATCCGGATCATAGCGATCAAGTAACTGCACAGAAATGGTTTGATTTCTCAGCGAATATTGTAGTAATCAAACACGGGAAGGAAGGATCCATTGCTTATACGCGTGAAGGGCTTTCCCATCGTGCGGACAGCTATCCGGCAAAAGTGGTCAAAACGTTCGGCGCAGGCGATTCCTATGCGGCTGGGTTCCTGTATGGATTGATGCAGGGCTGGACAATTGAGCGCAGTATGGCGTATGGCAGTGGCGCAGCAAGTATCGTCATTTCGAGCCACAGCTGTTCGGATGCGATGCCAACGGTGGAACAGGTGAATGACTACATCGAACGTTGCAATCGGGGCGAGATTACCGTGTCTTGAAGCTCGTTGCAATACTTTGAATAACACACTCATACAGATCTATAACAATGAACATGTTGAACATAAGGGATCACACATAAGCGAAGGGAGACAGGGCTATGGGAAAAGGAATTTCTGAAGCGTCTGCAACAGCGACAATGGTACAAAACTGGATCGGAGGTGCCTGGGTAACCCCAGCGTCAACTCGCACGGAGCCAGTGGTGAATCCGGCTACAGAAGAGGTTATTGCACATGTGCCATTGTCCGAACAAGCGGATGTGGATCTGGCGGTTCAGACAGCACAAGAAGCGTTCAAATCCTGGAGCAGCACACCGGTTCCGCGCCGTGCACGTATTCTGTTCCGCTACCAGCAGTTGCTGGTTGAACATTGGGAAGAGCTCGCTCGCCTAGTGACACTGGAGAACGGTAAAAGTTATGCCGAAGCGTACGGCGAGGTATTACGTGGCATTGAATGCGTCGAGTTCGCGGCAGGTGCCCCGAATCTGATGATGGGCAAACAACTGCCTGATATCGCGACAGGACTGGAGTCGGGCATGTACCGCTACCCAATCGGCGTAATTGGGGGGATTACCCCGTTCAACTTCCCGATGATGGTGCCGTGCTGGATGTTCCCGCTGGCTATTGCGTGTGGTAACACCTTTGTCCTGAAGCCGTCCGAGCGCACACCGCTGCTGGCAGGCCGCCTGGCAGAGCTGTTCAAGGAAGCGGGGCTTCCTGACGGCGTGCTCAACATCGTTCACGGTGCGCATGATGTCGTGAACGGGTTGCTGGAACATAAGGATGTTCAAGCGATTTCCTTTGTCGGATCACAACCTGTGGCTGAATACGTCTACACTACTGCATCCAAGCATGGCAAACGGGTACAGGCACTCGCGGGTGCCAAAAACCACTCCATCGTTATGCCGGACGCCGATCTGGATCTAACCGTGAAAGAGATTACCAGTGCAGCTTTTGGTTCAGCAGGGGAACGTTGCATGGCATGTGCGGTTGTTGTGGCTGTGGGTGATGTGGCTGACGAACTGGTACAAAAGCTGGTGGAAGCGGCAGACCGCATTACCATTGGTAACGGCATGGATGAGGGCGTGTTCCTCGGTCCTGTCATCCGTGGACCACATAAAGAGCGTACACTCAGTTACATTGAAGCCGGAGAGCAGGAAGGCGCGGCATTGATTCGGGATGGACGTAAGGATCAGGCGACAGGTGAATCCGGTTATTTTGTAGGGCCTACGGTATTCGACCAAGTTGATAGCAATATGAAAATCTGGCAGGATGAGATCTTTGCTCCGGTACTCTCGGTGGCAAGAGTGTCTACGCTGGAGGAAGCCGTTGAGCTGGCGAACCGTTCCGATTTTGCCAACGGGGCGTGTCTGTTCACCCGCAGCGGAGCGAGTATGCGTCAATTCCGTGAAACGATTGATGCGGGCATGTTGGGTATTAACCTGGGCGTACCTGCGCCAATGGCATTTTTCCCGTTTTCCGGTTGGAAAAAGTCCTTCTATGGTGATCTACATGCCAATGGTACGGATGGTGTTGAATTCTACACTCGCAAGAAGATGGTAACGGCGCGCTGGTAACAACCAGAGCATCACTCGGGCTAAGGGGAACGCCCAGCCCATATGGACGCACATAGGGAGGATAACGGAATGGGCAAGGACAAAGTGAGAATTGGCATCATCGGTGCTGGACGGATCGGCAAAATTCATGCAGACAATCTCCTGCGTAACCCGCATGCCGAGATTGTGGGAATCAGTGACTTATTTGCAGGTCCTGAATTGGAGGCTTGGGCCTCCAGTCGTGGCATCCCTGTTGTAACAACGAACAGCAGCGAGTTGATCTCGATGCCTAATGTAGACGCGGTGCTGATCTGTTCTTCAACAGATACACATGTGCCGTTGATCGAACAGGCCGCCCAGGCGGGCAAACATATCTTCTGCGAGAAGCCGGTCAGCATGGATCTGGCACAGACCCAAGCGGCGGTAGCGGCAGTTCAGAAGGCTGGCGTGAAGCTGCAAATTGGATTTAACCGCCGCTTCGATCACAATTTCAGACGGATACGTGCGCATGTGCAGGATGGTACGATTGGTGATCCACATATTATCAAAATTACGTCTCGCGACCCGAGTCCGCCTCCTGCGGAGTACATCCGGGTGTCTGGCGGGATCTTCATGGACATGATGATCCACGATTTTGACATGGCCCGTTATCTGTCCGGGAGTGAAGTGGAAGAAGTGTACGCTCAGGGCAACGTGCTGATCAATCCGGTTTTTGCGGAACATGGTGACGTGGATACAGCGATTGTAACGATGACTTTTGCCAATGGAGCGATTGGTGTTATTGATAACAGCCGTCAGGCAGTATACGGATACGATCAGCGTGTTGAAGTATTTGGCTCGAAGGGCAGCGCCGCAACGGCGAATGATCATCCAAATACGGCTGAGATCAGTACAGCGGCCGGGCTTATGCGCGACAAACCGTTACACTTTTTCCTGGAACGCTACAATGAAGCATATGTACAGGAGACAGTCCTCTTTATCGATGCAATCATTCATGATACACCGGTTATCGTTGATGGCCACGATGCAGTACAGGCAGAACGAATTGCACTGGCAGCAAAAATGTCCATGGAGCGGGGAAGACCTGTGAAGCTGAGTGAAGTTCCTGGGATGTCACTGGAATCGCAAACGGCAACGCCATAGTGGATGATTAAAGTCACTTTTTTCTAATAGAGCGTAAGAATGGTCCAAGTTTTTGTTTTTTATAAGTATCAGGTTGTTGTGGACGATTACAGAAAGGAGTGGATGACAAGATGTCAGAACGTATTGTGAAACCCGTGGTCAACCCGGAGGGAGACGGTACACTTATAAACGTAACACCGGAGTCGGCGGGGTGGGAATATGTTGGCTTTCAGGTAGCGAAGCTGGCGGAGGGGGAGACGCTAACCCGTGAGAGCGGTGATCAAGAACTCTGTGTGGTGCTTCTCAGTGGTTTCGCCAATGTAAGTACCCGGGAGCACACATGGGATAATATCGGAAAAAGAATGAGTGTTTTCGAGAAAATTCCGCCGTATTCGGTCTACGTCTCAACTTCCGATCAAGTGCAGATCACAGCACGTACCGAACTGGAAATCGCTATATGTGTTGCACCCGGTAAAGGCACGTACCCGGCTCGTCTCATTGCACCCGAAGATGTAGGGGTAGAGGCACGAGGATATGGCAATCTGGAACGCCAGATTCACAACATTTTGCCGGAACAGAAGGAAGCGGACAGTCTGCTCGTTGTTGAGGTATTCACACCAGATGGGCATTGGTCCAGTTACCCGCCACATAAGCATGATCGGGACGCACTCCCGGATGAATCTTTGCTGGAAGAAACGTATTATTTCCGTGTACAGCCTGAGCAGGGGTTTGCCATTCAGCGTATATACACGGATGATCGTTCTGTGGACGAGACGCTAGCAGTGAAAAACGGTGAAGTGGTGCTTGTTCCGGACGGATATCATCCGGTAGGTGCTCCTCCGGGGTATGAGGTCTACTATCTGAACGTGATGGCTGGACCAACCCGGACCTGGAAATTCCATAACGATCCTGACCATGAGTGGTTGATGAAAAAGTAAAACAGTTCATGCTACACACATTGTGCTGGCTTCAAGTTGCGTATGCAGACTTCCCCCTGCATAATGAGAAGAGAACAATTATCTATGTATAACGAAATTTATATATAGCACAAATGGGGAACAACAATGAAAGCAACCATATACGATATAGCACGCGAGGCGGGTGTATCCATTGCAACCGTCTCGCAGGTCATTAATGGCAAAGGCAAGATCAGCGAGAAGCGGCGCGCTGAGATTATGGAGATCATGGAACGCCTTCACTATCAACCCAGCGCGATCGCAGCTGCACTTACAGGGAAGCAGACGTATACATTGGGGCTGCTCGTACCGGACATCTCAAACCCGTATTTCGCAGAACTCGCCAGAGCCGTGGAGGATCGAAGCCGTCAATTGGGCTACAGCGTGGTCATCTGCAGTACGGATAATAAGGACGAGCGGGTAGAGCGTTACCTGAATCTGCTTCAGCAAAAAAGGGTCGATGGCATGATGATCGGAACCGGGATCGATAATGCCGAAATTTTGTCACCACTTTTGCAGCAGTCCATCCCTGTCGCATTGATTGCACGTCATATGCCATCCCTGTCGGTTCATACAGTCACCATTGATGACATTCTCGGTGGAGCACTCGCAGCGGAGCATCTGCTTGAACTTGGGCACACCCGTGTAGCGGTTCTGTCGGAACCGTCCAAAGTCAGCAGCAGTCAGGAACGTGTACGTGGATTCCGTGAAACCCTGATTAAGGCAGGTCATACGCTGGAACCGAATCAGATCCGAGAATCGGCAGCTGACCTGAGCTCGGCCAAAAAAGAGGCGCTATTGCTGCTCGGTGAGAAGGATCACCCAACAGGTTTGTTCTGTTGTAATGACATTCAGGCCATTGGTGCACTTCAGGCAGCCAAAGAGCTGGGCCTAAGCGTGCCAGAGGATGTGTCGATTATCGGGTTTGATAATACCATTCTGGCTTCGGTAACCAGTCCACCGCTTACGACCGTTGCCCAGCCAATTGAAGAACTGGGACATCGCGCTGTAGATCTGTTGATTGAAGAGTTAAAGGATGAACAAAAAGAGCCACAGAAGATTGTGCTGAAACCTGAGCTGGTTATCCGAGAATCAGCAGGCCGTGTATTGGGCTGAAAACAAATAGTTTTCGGTGTACGCTGAACAGACGTGAAGCCAAGTCTACGTGTGTATATTCATGCTCGGGATAAGGGTTATCGTCTTACCTGTTCTGAATAGGTAATAAAACAATATAACAAAGTAACAAACAAGCCGCGCTCACCCTATGGGAGAACGCGGCTTGTTCATTTAAATGTTCCAATTTTAGTGTAGCCCAAAAACGTCATCGTAATTGAGGGACCAGAGATAAGAAATGACATTGGAACAGAAGGAGTGAGATGTTATACTGGGATATATCAATAATTACCAATTTATATGTTTTATGTAGATCTAGAGAGGGGATTGGGATGAGTAGACAAATCAAGATGATTATGGGTATCGTCATGATTATTGTTTTTTTAGCTATTGCAGTGCGTATGTATACCTCTGGTCAATATACTAAGTATATCCCCAGCAAACACACGACGTTTCGAGCAGAGGTCACAGATCATATGACGATGCTGGATACATTGGATCGACTGACGATTAGGAAAATCTCCGACAATGAACCGTATAATGAAGATGATGAAGTGACGATTACAGATCCCAATAAGATTAGAGATATGCTGAAGCTATTAAAGGATGTTGATCTTAAAAGAGTACGGGAATTCGACGTTTCCGAAAGGAATCCGCATTACTATGAGTGGCGACTTACCATTAATAAAGAAGGTCGCTTTACCGATGGATTTGGACTGACGTTTTATAATGAAAAGTCCATCTCAATCTACAGCGAGGCAAAAACAAGAGACAAATTTCAGGACTACGAGATTACCAATGAGTTTAATCTGAATGAGATGGACCGCCTTTTTGAAAAGCTGAAGGAGGAGCAAACATGACCATCATAACCAACTATTATGTACGCCCTATTGAAGAACAGGATATCCCCTTTCTGTGGGAGATGTTATACGCATCCCTGCATAGAAGAGAAGGTGATGAACCTTTTCCAATCGAAAGTATTCATACTCCCGGACTGTCCAAATACGTTGAAGACTGGGGAAGAGAAGGGGATTTCGGGTATGTTGCAGTTGACCAGCAGGGCAAGAGACTAGGTTCAATAACATTAAGATTCTATACGGATCAGAATGCGGGATACGGTTATGTGAATGCAGCTACGCCAGAGATGGGGATGGCTGTAACGGAAGATGCACGTGGAAAAGGAGTAGGTACCTTACTGCTTCAGACCGCATTAGATGAGGTTGAACGTCGGGGAATTGCAGCAGTCTCGCTCAGTGTTGACCCGGATAACCAAGCGATTCGCTTATATAAGCGGTTAGGATTTGTGGAGGAGTCCCTAAATGGTACATCAGTAACGATGGTGCGTGTAAGTAAACTTGAATCTTAAATGATGAGCGTTCGGATCACTGGCAAAACTGAGTAAACCACGTGGAACTGCAAAAGAAGAGGCGTTTCCTCATGGGAACGCCTCTTTCTGTGTGCCATGTACAGCATCGGTATCTCTCTTATTATACTAAGTCCGTAGCACTTTAATATTATTTCAACAAAAATGCCAAAGCCTCGTCATACGTTTCCCATTGGAATTCAGTCTGGTGCGCCGATTCTTTGGAAATCCGATTCAATTGCATTTTGGCGATTGCACCACCTACCGCTACACTGGCTCGTTTCATACCCCAATGTGTCAGTAATTTCTGGTGTTCCACAATTTTTTCTTTGGTGTCTTGAGGGAAAGCCTTCATGTTCCGCATATCTACTAGCACATCAAACGAATTTCCCAATTGTTCCGCTATTCTCTGGATTTCTGTATTCGTTTGTTCGACATGTTCAGGAGAAACAATACCTTCCCAGATAATTTCAATAATAGGTTTAGTTGAATCCAAACGTCTAACAGACATGTAGGCAACTCCTCGATAATAAAATAAATATGTAATATATGAGACTATAAGCCTATTAATTATACCTTTTTATAACGAGAATGAAAACTAAATTCATAATTAAGTGGTTCTTATGGACTACTTATTCCTAGGGAAGTTAAATTCAGGGATTGTTATCATATCTTCATTGGAAGGAAGGTTAAATAGCTAAAAGCCGCCCAGAGAATGAACTCCAGACGGCCTCTATAACTGTAACATGATAAATTGAAAATCCTACGTAAATTAGAAGCCAATCTTCAAACTGTTACCTTCCGTTGCTACACCTTTGGAAAGGGAAATGCTCAGCTTTTGTTCTGCCGAGAAGCCTAGTGTTTCCCCATCATGCAGTGTGACGTCGTTCTCAACCACATACGTTGTGGTCATGAACATCATCTCAAATACATCGCTTAAGGATTCAGACGATTGCATAATCTCCATCTCTTCTTTTCCAAAGTTACGTAGTCCGTAAGTGTAAGCTGAAGCGCCTTCGGCATTTTGGAATAATCCGATGAAAATCCAGAGCGAGACTGGCAACTCATCATGTTTGATCCCACGGCTGGTTTCGACATACTGACTGGCTTCAACAACAAGTGGGGCCATGTATATGGCCAGCGCGTGATCCAACTGTAACAAGGCACTTGCTGTTTGAGTGAACAGAACATGTCCCTCAATTGCATCTGTTGCGTTCAGAACAGAGACAATAATCTGAGACTGGTGCCGTGAGGTAACTTGTTCCGCTTCTCGCCAAAGGATGTTTAACTTGGCATTCTCCTCAACTTCACGGTCAGGCACAGGCGCAGCAATGTGAGCACATACCACCTGCATCCCCTTCACTTCGAAAAAGAGATTGCCCTCCTCTGGGCGTTCTTCAATCTCGATATCCCATTCGTTCTTCATGTTCCTGATGAAGAGGTCAAAATCACAATCGTCACGCTCCAGCAGGACAAAACCCACGATGGTTTCACTGTAATTCGTCGATTCGACAGCACCACCTGCAGGTACTTTCTCCTTTTTGCGCCGCCGAAGCTTGTCAAACAATCCCATGACATGTTCTCCTTCCAATTCCAGAACGATTCTGGTCATTGTACACTGCTATCTATTCACTACCTTACCATAAAGGAGTTAACATGAATCTAAGCAATGCACCATTCGACAGAAATTACAGGAACAGAACTAGCAACAACGCAATGATCGCAGGCAAACCTTGTTTGATAATGATCGACCGTGAAGAAGTTGCTCCTCCATAAAGAGCCGCAATAATCACACACGCCAGGAAGAAAATCTGAATATGCTGTCCAACGGCAGCATCCGGATATACGAGTCCCCAGATCAGACCTGCCGCAAGAAATCCATTGTAAAGACCTTGATTGGCCGCGAGAGATTTGGTGGATTTGGCGAATTCCGGCGTGAGATTAAAGGTTTTCATTGTGCGTGGACGAGTCCACATAAACATCTCCATCACCATGATATAGAAGTGTTCGACAGCTACAAGAGCTACAAAAATGATACTAATCAAAGGAAACACCTTGCTTTCTGATATGTAATTTATTTACTTGTCCATCCTAGTATAAATGTTTGCAACAAGAACGGAAAGAGCAAATATAATTTGTAACAATTTAATTGCGTATTATTAAAATTATTTATCGTTTTCCAGTTGAGTTATGATGTTGAAATTAAAAAATGGTTACAAAGGTAAGCATACGCCGATTGTCGACAATCCATTCATTGGGTAATAATGAACAATAAAGAAGTGATATTGCTCAGGAAAGGGAGGAGATTACTATGGGAACGGTTCAATTTGTCTTGTTGGCTGATGATCCATCCACATTTGTGACCCGAGTTGTACCTTTTATCGACATTGAGCTTGCAGGAATTCCGGGTGACCGTCATTATGGTCTACTTCGTCCGGCGGACTCACGTCAGAAAATCTACAAGCGCGGTACACCGATTGCGAATCGCCGCCAGATCAGTATTGTTTCCGAGGAAGAATGTGCTCTTATTGCTGAGAAAATGAACATTCCTGAAGTGCGTCCAGAGTGGCTTGGTGCCAATATACTGGTTCGTGGCATTGATCGATTGACGGAACTGCCTGCTGGAACGCGGCTCCTATTTCCAAACGGGACAGGGTTAATATGCGAAGGGGAGAACCTTCCCTGTGTACATCCGGGAAAAATGATTGAACAATTCTATGAACAGGACGGTTTGCGCAAAAAATTCGTGCCTGCGGCTCGCAAAAAACGTGGGATTGTATGCTCGGTTGAACGGGAAGGTGTAATTCACACGGGGGATACCATAGAAGTCATTCACCTGTCCTGATTTTCAGGACAGGTTTCTAATTGATCCGCCCTCGGCGCTCACCATGCGGATGTCTAGAGTGTAAGTATTCCTTGGTGTATTGCTCATCTCACATTATTTAGGTTCTCTGAACAACAATGCCCGCACAGCAAAGCGGGGTAAAACGAGTTGCCTGCGCCATCTCGAAGGTTGACTGAGGAGGCGATAGAGCCATTCCAGGTTAAGCTTCTGCCATATCGCAGGGGCACGTTTGGTTTTGCCGGCCACGATATCGAGACTGCCTCCAACACCTATGGCTACACGAGCGTTCAACTGGTGGCGATACTTGTTAATCCAGTGTTCCGCATGGGGGGCGCCAAGAGCCACGATAAGAAAGTCTGGTTGAGCAAGAAAAATCTCTTCCACAATCTGTTGTTCCTCATCTGCCTGGAAGTAACCATGGTGTCTGCCTTTTAAGATAACTCCGGGGTAACGCTGTGCAATGACCTTTATTGCCTGTTCACTGACGCTTTCCTCTGCTCCCAGCATGTAGAATGACCAGTGTTTTCGATCACCTTCCTCCAATAAACGAAATAGCAGATCACAACCGGTTACCCGTTCAGTCAATTGTCCGCCGCGGAAACGGGATACCATCACAATGCCAGCACCGTCAGCCGTGACCAACCCGGCTTGATCGACAACCTTGCGAAGAGAGGCATTCTTTTGACAGGACATAACAATCTCGGGATTACCTGTGATGACATGGAAGAGTTCATTGCTTTCCTGATCTACGACTTTATCAAGGATCGCAACGGTTTGATCCATCGTGACATTGGGAAAAGGGATACCCATAATATTGGTTGATTGGCTCATATCTCATTTCCTTTCTTAATTAGTCGCATTACCTTGAACAGACCTGTTATTTCATTCCAGTTTAGTATATCTGATCTTCTGGGAAAGCACTATATAGGCGCAATCCGTTGGGATCATGGTATAACATTCCCAAAAACATAAAGAGCTTATATTTTACCTGTTGTCGCGTTTTTACAATACGGCCTTTGGGGTATAACGATAGGATAGGGGTGCGAGGTTGGCAGATCGCTTATCCAATACATAAAGGGAGTGAGTCCATGGAACTGAAATATGAATTCTATATCAATGCAGGACTGGAAGAGGTGTGGAATGCTCTAATATCACCAGACGGCACACGGAATAGTTTTTTCGGCAGCGAACTCCGCACCAATTTCCAACCAGGTCAGCCGTTTGCTTATGTAGGACCGGGCAATGATGGTGCGGAGACTGTCCATGTGTATGGAGATATATTAGAATTTGAACCGTTGTCCAGACTTAGTTATCAGGAGCATCCTGGTCCGTCGTACCATGCGAATCATGCCGAGCTTCAATCCAGAGTGGTCTTCCAGTTGGAAACTGTAGGTGAGTGTACGAAGCTGACGCTGATCAATGATCAATTTACAGATAACCATCCTTCCGTTGCGAATGCACAGAGCAGCTGGTGGATGATTCTAAGCAGCATCAAAACTTGGGTGGAGACGGGGAAAACACTGAATTTTGGCTGGTAGCTGGGAAGAGGTAGTCATTTAAGATTTATTTTCATAAAAAATAAAGGCATTTAATATAAGAACCAGTGCTGTTTCAGCGCTGGTTCTTGTTTTTATACAAAATTAAGACCATTGCTCTACACTTAATGTCTGATAATGTCGAAATATATAACATATGAGCTAAGAGGAGAAATGAGCATGTTTCGTAAACATAATGATTCGACCAAACACCTTCGTACAGATACTCATCAGAGATTATTGGAGTATAGTCGTAAACTGGTAGCAAACGCAGAAAAGGGCGACTATGACGCATGGATCGAAGATGGCATTGAGTTTCAGGATACCGATGAAATAGCTAGTAATATCAAAAAAGCAGTACATATGATGAAAGCTCAGAACGAAGACGTGGAAATGCGCCTTAGAATGCTGAATCAGGCGATGAACGTGGGATTATGGGAATCTGAAATTGTTGCTGGTGATCCACTGGATAACAATAATATCGTCGCATTTTCGAATGAATTCCGCCAAATGTTAGGCTTCCATAATGCCAAGGATTATCCCGATTCATTTGCAAGCTGGGCCAAATCGATATATCCGGATGACAGACCCCACCTGGTGCAGGAGATTATGAAACATGTGAATGACACAAAAGCAACAACTGCCTATAACGTCATCAGCCGTATGATTACAAAAAGTGGAGAAATCCGCTGGTTCCGATGCCTTGGACAAGTCATCCGAAATCAGGCTGGAGTTCCGGTCAAACTCCTGGGCATCATGTTTGATATTCATGAGGAGAAGAGCAAGTCTGATGAGCTGGAAGCACTCGTCACCCGATATGATCTGGTTAACCGCGCCTTGGTGGAGGCTCCGTGGGATATGACCGTTGTGGCTGGAGATGTAGTTAATCCGAACAATGAATTTTGGTGGTCACCCCAGTTCCGTAAAGAGTTAGGGTTTAAAGACGAGCAGGATTTCCCGAATGTGTTCAGCAGCTGGAGCAGCCGACTTCATCCGGAAGACCATGATCGGACGATCAACGAATTTGCCAGACATATGAACGATTACAGTGGTCGTACACCGTACGATCTGGATTATCGTCTGCAGCGCAAAGACGGGGAGTATCGGTGGTATCACGCGGGTGGGGAGACCATTCGGGATCAGGATGGAGTACCACTCCGTGTAGCTGGAACCATTCGAGATGTTACCCATGAGAAGAATAAGGAACAGATCGTGGAAGCCATGAATCTGAAAACAAAACAATTGTCGGAGTCCATTGGCGAGATGGTACGTGGAATCAACTCGATTACCGATCAGGCACAGGATCTGGTGACTGCGCAGGAATTATCTGCCGATGCAGCCATTCAAGTGAAAAGCAGTGCAGATGATACGAAGAATATCACTGTGTTTATTCGAGAGATTGCGAGTCAGACCAATCTGCTCGGGTTGAATGCAGCCATTGAAGCTGCACGAGCGGGAGAGCTGGGACTGGGATTTGGCGTCGTTGCAGGTGAAGTGCGGAAACTGGCTGATCACAGTTCGGAGGCCACAGTAAATATCGAAGATAGCATGCAGAAAATGAAAACACTGATTGATCAGATTCTTGAGCACATCGGTAATATGTCCACGTTAACGCAAAATCAAGCTGCTCTGACACAACAGGTGAATGCTTCAATGGATGAGATCAACACCATGTCACAGGATCTGGTTAATTACTCGAGGAATCTATAATCTCGAAGCCGTTTGTTATAACATCACAATCATTGGCAACAACATCAACAAAAAACCACCGGGAAGCATTTCTGCTCCCGGTGGTTTTTTGTATTTCTATTTCTATTTTATAGCTAAGATATATAGCTTCAGTTCAGTTATTGAATTAAACTTGTTGAACTTTGATCAGGTTTGTATTACCGGATTGACCGATTGGAACACCAGCGGACAACACAATGATATCACCTTTTTCAATGTAACCTGTTTTGATTGCGTTACGCGTAGCAGACTCGAACATTTCATCCGTTGTGGTTACTTTGTCGCCCATAACCGGAATAACACCGGAGAGCAGGCAGATTTTCGCCAATACTTCTTCATGTTGTGTAACTGCGATGATTGGTGCTTTTGGACGATACTTGGAGATCATACGTGCTGTGAATCCACTCTCAGTTGAAGTGATGATTGCTTTTGCATTCAGTACGAGGGAAGAACTTACAGCGCCCTGACTGATAACTTCAGTAATATCAGCGATCTGTTGAGCCGATTTTTGTGCGAATTGCTCTTTGTAATCGATCATCGTTTCAGCACGGCGAGCAACAGCAGCCATCGTGCGCACGGATTGTACCGGATATTTACCAGCAGCTGATTCACCGGACAACATCACAACGTCAGCACCTTGAAGTACAGCATTGGCCACGTCACTAACTTCGGAACGAGTAGGGCGTGGGTTCACTTGCATGGACTCCAGCATGTGTGTAGCTACGATAACTGGTTTACCAGCGCGGTTACATTTATCGATCATTTCTTTTTGCATCATTGGTACGTCTTCGATCGGAACTTCAACCCCGAGATCTCCACGAGCTACCATGATGCCGTCAGATGCTTCAATAATATCGTCCAGGTTGGTCATACCTTCCTGGTTTTCGATTTTGGAGATGATCTGAACGTGGTCTACACCGCGTTCTTTCAAAATGCTGCGGATTTCACGGATGTCATCACCTTTACGAACAAAGGATGCTGCGATAATTTCGATATCGTTTTCGATCCCAAATCCGATGTGCATAACGTCACGCTCGGTTACACCTGGCAATGTCGTTTTGATTCCTGGCAAGTTAACCCCTTTGCGTGGTTTCAGAATGCCGCCACTGATGATTTTACAATGGATATCGGATCCTTCTACAGACAGTACAGTCAGATCCACAAGGCCATCATCGATGAGGATACGATCGCCAGGTTTCACAACGAGGTTCAGTTCCGGATAGTTTACCGAGATACGCTCAGCGTCACCAAGAATTTCTTCGGTAGTCAGGATCAGCTCTTTACCCGCTTGCAGATGGCAGGATGCTTCTTTCAGTTTACCGATACGTACTTCCGGCCCTTTGATGTCCATCATGATCGGTATATAGGTGTTCAGTTCGGAAGCTGCTTTGCGGATATTATTAATCCGTGTAACGTGATCTTCCAGTTCGCCATGAGCCATGTTCAGACGGGCAACGGTCATACCTTCCTGAATCATTACTTTTAACAATTCGATTGAGTCACAAGCAGGTCCCATGGTACAAATAATTTTTGTTTTTAACATGCTAATTTCCTCCTCATATTTAAGCTTATATGTGTATTGTAGCGTTTTCTGTCGAATCAGGGTATGAACTATAGTACAATGATTAGAGTATAGTCCGATAATGAGGTGTGTTATGGTCACTCCACTTGAAGTACGACATATTAATGGTGTCGGTTGGTACGAAGAAGCTGTGCAATCTCAAGAAACTTGGCGGCTTAGCTTGGTTACTTATGGAAAATGTGTATATTGGGTGAACGGTGATAAACAGATCATGGAAAAGGGGGAATTGCTCCTCATTCCAGGTGGTACCCCATATTACGGCAAGAGTATTCCTACAGTAACGCACACACAGATTGTAATTCAATTGCAACGCGACCATACCGAAACTCTGCCTGCACTGGAACGGTATGAGGCTTTGCGGCATAAACCTGGATGTTACGAACTGATCCATCAACGCATGAGCGCTATTTATCAACAATGGCAGGAGCGTCCGTCTTATTATGTCATGATGAGCCAAGCCTTATTGATGGAAGTGTTGATTTATATGAACAGGGAGCTTGATCGTGGAGTTATCCCGCCGGAGAGGCATAATCATGTTGAACGGATGAAGCGATATATTGAGCGGCATTATCGGGAGAAAGTGACGAAGGAAGAACTCGGGGACGAGATCAATAAAACTCCCAATTATGCTGCCGCATTATTCAAAAGCATGACAAATCAGACCATCAGTCAATATGTCCATGATCAACGGATGAAACGGGCCATATATCTGCTCACCGAGTCACAACTCTCCATCCAGGAAATTGCCGAATTTCTCGGCTACCGGGATCTGTCTTATTTTTACCGCATATTCAAACGTATAACCGGAAGTCCACCGTCAGACCTTCTTCATGAACGGCCACCTATAGCATGAAACGCGTAGTCCAACCAAAATAAAGTTCTTCTATATAAGTAGGTTTAATTCAATGAGTACAAAAAAAGAGGGCCTATGCCCTCTTTTGCTGTATAGCAGATTCATCATCCCACCTGTTACATCTATAAATGTCGTTATACATGACTGCTTGGGTTAGAAGCTGTGAGTGGCTGCTTGCCTTTTTTTTGTGTCTGCCCAAGACGAAGAGCAAAGACATGTACAGTCCAATACGCGGCCTCAGCAAACAAAATGCCTCCAGCGATGTCCAGCAAGGAATGCTGTTTTACAAACACCGTCGAAGCAATGATCAACCACAGCCATACCGACCAAGAAATCCGTGCCAAAGGCCTAAAGTTCAAGTGTCTGTTAATCACAATAAACAGCAAATAGCTGGTCAGAACGTGAACACTTGGGAAACAGTTGAAGGGCGCATCATTGGTATAGATAAACTGTACTAACACGCTGCTCAGATCAGTTCCGCCGACCTCCGGGCGCGGGACATGGGTAGGGAACACCGCAAAACAGACATTGGCAGCCATGACACCAACATTATAGGTAATCAACGTACGCCAGAATAGTGACTTGTTCGTCAGACCCAAATAGAGAAATCCAAGATACAGAATGGGCATCCAGCTAATGTACGGATAAATAAATTCTTTGAGAAAAGGAATCTGTGTGTCAATCCAAGCATAATTGTAGAAGACATCACTTCCGGTGTTGCTGCCTAGAAATACGTAAATGGAGCCTTGGAGCGGTATGCACAGAATAGCCAGTAAATGCCCCCAGCGCTGAAAGAATGCTTTCATAGTATCCCCCTGTTTTCATTATGCATTGTGAGTCTATCGTTATGGGTACTTCATAGATATAAGACGCTGAAGAGTCGCCACACCCCTGCAACTTTGAACTCTTGTAATACTATAATGGACAGATAAAGGTATAAGCCATACCTGATTTTAGGGGAAAAGAGGTTAGGATAAGTCTCTTTTTTGTTACTTTTATAATTTTATCCATAATAGGGATATTCAATATTCGGATGATGTGATACAACTATATTGGCATATAAGTTCTTATGACAACGGAAAACATAAATGAAACGAGGTAGGCAAATGTATGATTAATCCGCAAGCCAAGCCAAAACATTCCTTTTCCGAGCGGAAACCTGTACTCACCGTTGTGATTATTGAGCTGCTTCTCCTGTTAGCCGTATTTGCAGCAGGGGCCATTGCAACGATAAAACAACTCGACTACACTTCCCCTGTACTCATTTCCTTTACACCCATCGCCATTGTTCTGATGATCTATCTGACGTTAAGGCGCAAGTGGAGAGAGACTGGCTTCCGATCTTTGCGAAGTATCCCAGCTGGCCATGCAAAGTATTATATTCCACTACTCCTTGTACTGGGTACACTTGCCCTGAAAGGATTTGGGGAGCTGAGCTTGTCACGGGTAGCCTTTTTCATCTTTTTTACCTTGCTCGTAGCTTTTGTTGAGGAAACGATCTATCGGGGGCTTATCTTCAAGACCTTGCTTCAAAAAAGTGCAGTGGCCGCAGTTGTGACCTCCAGCATCTTGTTTTCCATTACACATCTATTGAACGCATTGTCTGGTCAGGATATGACGGATACGATCATACAATTGATCTATGCGCTGCTCCTGGGAGCTGTACTGGCGTTATTGATGCTGAAGAACGGAAATATCGTACCGCTTATATTGTTTCATTTCATACATAATCTGATTCAATTTCTAGGGAATGATCTGGAGGACACAGGTACACTCCCTTACGATCTGTTTATACTGGCAGTACTGATTGCTTACTGTGCATGGTTAGTGTGGAGCATTCGAACAAATTCGTCCATTCCATCCAAAGGGAGTGAGCAAGCGAATACGGTTGTTCATTAAGGGTATTGCGGGTATTGCTTGAAAGTAGTTATCATACAGTTTCCCGTCAGCAGTTGGATCATGGTATACTTCAGTCTGACGGGAAGACAGATATGTTCATGATACGAGGTCTGCCTATCCGTACATTAGGTTTAGACAGTAGGTGATATAGTGGAGAAGACAGCACAAGGTGTAGCGGAATGGATGGTACAGGAGATTAAATTCACAGGAACACTTCATCAGGAAGTTGCCATAGAATATGTGAAGACCCATTTTGGCGAAGAGTTTGTTTTTGTGAACGAGAACGGCAATACATCATTGTCCAAGGAAGTGAAGAAGGCTTTCCGAAAGCTTCATCGTGGGCAGATCGCCTGGGATCGGGATGCATTTATGTGGGCATGGACATAGTGTGTTATACTGGAGTAAGATGATTCATTGGTTGTGTTGGATATGCATGTCAGAATATTATATAAAAAATGTATAAGATGGATTAGATCTGCATATCCTTTCATAAGACCGTACGCAAGCGACCAGGCACATAAGCGTGATAAACCCTGGCCCCACGCGTGTTAATAACATGTATTTCCAAAGCTGTTTGAAAAGAAAATACAAAGATTTGCTTTTTGGCTGAAATGGAGTTATAATAAAAACAAGTTGTAGAGAGTGGAAAACCTAATTCATATATTGTAAAGGGCGATCACTTATAGGTTTATGACTGGTACCTTTTTCAATGTGTGAATTTTTATTTGCTTGCTGCAAAGAACAAAGGAACATGTTAATCTTTATTTGGAGGTGTAATTCACATGCAAAACGGAACAGTAAAATGGTTCAACGCTGATAAAGGCTTCGGTTTTATCGAAGTTGAAGGCGGAGAAGATGTATTCGTACACTTCAGCGCTATTACAGGCGAAGGCTTCAAAACGCTGGACGAAGGTCAACGCGTGCAATTTAAAATTGTACAAGGAAACCGTGGTCCTCAAGCAGAAGAAGTTGTAAAACTGTAATTAAAGCATAGCTGCCTTTAACATGTTATAATGGTAAAGGCAGCTTCTTTTTTTTGATCAGTTATATAAAAAGTCGGCCCATTAGTTGTCGAGGCAGGAGTCCGGTGGGACGTGAAACTTCCGCTAAGTGTAGGCTTCTGTGAAATAACGTCGGTTAGATGTTTTTCCATAACAAAGGGGGTAGAAGTCATGTATAATCGCAAAAAACCGTTGGAAGAGATTCCACAAGCTGATGCAGCAATCTGGGAATGTACTAGTGATACGTGCAAAGGATGGATGCGGGACAATTTTGCGTTTGATAACGTACCTACTTGTCCGATATGTGCTTCTGAGATGGTCAGCACGACTAGGATGCTACCATTGCTTGAGAATTCGAATAGTAATCTGAAAACGATGCCTAAAGGAAATCGGATTTAACATAGCTTACCCGCCTCTAACGAGGTGTTTTTTTTTAAGATCAAATAGACACCCTCTGCGAAGGTAAGGGTATTAAATATGAAGTTCCCGGCATTCGTTTTGGCGAATGCCTTTTTTTGTATCATTTTTTAACAGTAAATATAGTGTAATTGACGTGAATCGTATGAAAAAGATAAAGACCCTTTTCGCTATAAGCAAAAAGGGTCTTTGTTATGACTACAATTTTTACAACGATCAGATTGGAATTTAGATGAACAGGAACGGTAGCAGAAACAATGTTGCTACCAGAGCCAGATCGATTCCTGCTCCATAGCCGTAACCCCCACCGTATCCTCCGTAACCATATCGACCGTAGGCCGAAGATTTAACTTTTTTTGTTGCAACAGCGTTTTTCTTGCTGCTTTTTACCAGCTGCTGTTTGGATTTGACTGAACACAGCCGTGGTCCCTCGAAACACCCGTTCAAATAAATTTTGCCATCACGACATTGACTAAGCGTACCATACATATGCTTACCGTCGTTCATAACGAGACAAACGGAACGTCCAACGTGCGGAGAAACCGTTTCTTCACATACCCGATTAATTCTGTACATGCAAATCCTCCTCATTAGATGCGGTTGCCGCTTGAATTCAACGGTTTGTATATCATAGTAAAAAGAAGACCAATTGGTATGGACGAGTACCCGGAAAATCGAATGGGGAGGAGCCGTTTTTGAATCTACTCCATACACTGGGAGAAGTGAGGAGGGGGTGTCGCGTGGATTATCATGACATGCTGGCTCGGTTAGGGGAGGGAAGTGCCCATCCTGGAGGATTTTTGGCAACACTGAAGTTGCTGGATAGCTTATCTCTGCCTGTGAGTAATCATATTCTTGAGATAGGGTGCGGCACTGGGAGGACTGCGTGTTACCTGGCTAAAAGTGGATATCGGGTAACGGCGATTGATCTTCATCGCAATATGCTGGATAAGGCAGTTCGGCGAGCGAGACGAGAACGGGTGGATGTTCAATTTGTTCAGGCTGATGTAACATCGTTACCTTTTCCGGAAAATCATTTTGACGTGGTATTTGTGGAGTCGGTCACGATCTTCACCCCATGGCGGAGTGCACTTGCTGAGTATAGAAGGGTGTTGGAGCCCGGAGGACTTTTAGTGGATCGGGAGATGGTTCTATCAGGCCAGAAGACCGAATTGATGTGTCGCAGGTTAAAGCAATTTTACGGTATACGAACCCTGGTAACGGCCACAGCATGGAGAAAACGCTTCAAGCAGTGTGGTTTCAACAAGGTAGAGGTCAAAGAACATTCGCGATCCATGGGAAAATGGGGCGTTGATCATGATCCACATCGCGAGATCGATATGAATTGGTTTGAGGATGAACGTATGCAGCGAATGAGTCAAACCAATGATCGTTTGCTCGCGAAATACGGCAAAAAGTTGGGATATGCTGTTTTTGCGGCTAGGGCACCGTTGGAGGTCAAAAACGAAAAATAGGAAAAAGACAACTCACACAATCGTGTGGGTTGCCTTTGGTTTGTTCCGACAGAACGTACTACAGCATATCGTTGTCGATAATCCGCCAGTGGTGTTTGAGCAGGGCTTCCAGTTGGTTCTTATCTTTGGCTCGAAAAGCACTTAAAATTTGCCGGTGCTCTTCATTAACTTCGAGCAGTACCTCAGATAGCTTTGGTTTATTATCACTAACATAAGATTGCCGGATGAAACTGTTCTTCAATGTGTTTAACATCTCAATGACTGTTGCATTACCACATCGCTGAATGTACAGATTATGGAACTGATATTGGTTTTTGTTGTAGGCAGCAAGATCAAGCTGGCTGATATCTTCGTCCATTCGAACAACCAGAGTTTCCATCTCCAAAAGTTCAGATGGTCTGAGGTGGTCTGCTGCAAGTGTGGCAGCAAGTGCCTCCAGCACACCGATCGCTTGGGAGAATTCCAGTTTTTTGCCTGCATCAAAAGGAGTGACAATAAATCCCCTGCGTGGGATGTATTGCAGCAGATTGTCTGAAGCCAGCTGGAAAAGCGCCTCCCGAGTAGGCGTGCGACTGATGTCCAGCTTTTTGCATATTTCTGCCTCGTTGATCTTCTGGTTGGGAAGCAACGTCCCGTCTTGAATCTTCTGGGCAATGTAATCGTATACGTGATCTTTCAAGGACCGGTATTTGGGTACCTCCATACCGAATCCTCCTTTCTATGTATAGTGAATAAATAGCTGGGTGTGGGGCCGTACTGTACGCGCCGTTCAGGAGTTTCAAGTTTTTATCATCTTAACACCGAGGGGGAAGTTGGGCAAGCAAACTTCATGTTTCAGCTGATGTAAATGCCATGTTATATATAGCACATTTTATGGAATTAGAGCGTATAAATGTTTAAATAATGATTGTTATAAACCAAATTATTTGTTAGTATTACTTACATATAAGTCCATATATTGTCTTATATATATTGTATACAAACCATTATGTTACTCATTCAAAAAAAAGAATAGGGGTATGATGTGTGAAAAAAGTGCTTTTGCCAATGATGCTGTTGTTAGTGGTTGTATTCATGTCCGCATGTGGGCAGGAAAAAACGACAGAGACCCGATCAGACGCTACTTCGTCTTCGGGCAGTAGCTCTGCGGAAAAGGAAGTCATTGTACTTGGAACCAGTGCGGACTATGCACCCTATGAATTTCATAAGAAAATTGATGGTAAAGATACCATTGTAGGTTTTGACATCGAGATTGCCAAAGAAATTGCGGCTGATCTGGGAGCCGAGCTGAAGATTGAGGACATGGACTTTGATGGCCTTCTTATGGCCCTTGGTACAGATAAGGTTGATTTTTGATATCAGGCTTAACCCCTACCGAAGAACGAAAGAAGAATGTTGATTTTACGGATATCTACTATTATGCAGAGCAGGCTGTACTTGTTAGAGATGGGGAAGGTGCGGCATTAAAGTCCATGGATGATCTATCAGGTAAACAGGTTGGTGTACAAAAGAGTTCCATTCAGGAAGGGATTGCTCGGGAAATAGAGGGAGCAAAGCTCACTTCTCTGGCCAAAATACCTGAACTGATTCTGGAGTTGCAGACGGGGCGTGTAGACGCACTCATCCTGGAGAAGCCGGTGGCTGAACAGTATGTGAAGAACCAAGAGGGGCTTGTTGTTGCAGGTGTGAAGATTGAACAGGCTGAAGACGAGGGTGGTTCGGCCATCGCGGTGAAGAAAGGTAATCAGAAGCTGCTGGATCAGATCAACACTACATTGGAAAAGCTCAAAACGAACGGAGATATTGAACGGTTCGTCGTTGAAGCAAATGAGATGCTCGGCGAATAAACCGGACGAGTGAGGGATATGCCGTGAATTTAGATTTTTCCTTTCTATTAGAACATTGGCAGGATTATGCACGAAGTGCGTGGGTCACGCTTGAACTTTCCTTCTTCGGTGTATTGTTTGGTACGTTGCTGGGTGTAATCATGGCGCTAATGCGAATATCCCGAATATGGCCAATTAAATTTGTGGCATCGGCGTATATTGAACTCATTCGAGGAACACCAATGCTCGTACAGATTCTTATTATTCATTATGGTCTGACGGTTGTAGGTGTGAACTTGCCGGCATTTATGTCGGGGGTGGTAGCTCTGACGATGAATAGCTCGGCTTATATGGCGGAGGTGTTCAGGGCCGGGATTCAAGCGATTGATAAAGGACAGACCGAAGCTTCGCGCTCCCTTGGTATGACAAATGGGATGACACTTCGTTATATTATACTGCCGCAGGCTTTTCGTAACATGCTTCCAGCCATCGGTAATGAATTCATTATTATCATTAAAGATTCTTCGCTTGTCTCCATGATCGGCATAGCCGAGATTATATACACGGCCAGAACGATTCAGGGTGTTACGTTCCAGCCGCTTGCTCCGCTACTTGTTGCCGCCGGCCTCTATTTTATAATCACATTTACACTGGCTAATTTACTCTCTTGGTTGGAACGTAGACTTTCTACTTCTCGCTAACTATGGATAAAGGATTGGATTCGAGAAAGGCTTGGATTAGACTGGAGTGGAAAAAGAGAGATATAGTCGTAAATGGCGATGGTATCGCATACATTGTTATTGTATTTTGTATACAATATTTTGGAAAGGTGTTGGGTGTGTATGTCAGATTCCAAAATGTTAATTGATTGGTCGGAGCGTTATGCTGCACCTAATTATCATCCGCTCCCAATTGTAATTGAACAGGCGGAAGGGGTATGGGTGGAAGACCCTGAAGGCCGCCGTTATATGGATATGTTAAGTGCGTACTCTGCATTGAATCATGGTCATAGACATCCTGTGATCATACAGGCGCTCAAGGATCAGGCAGATCAGGTTACGCTGACATCACGGGCATTCCACAGCAGCACCGCTTCTCTTTTTTATCAGAAACTCTCACAATTCACGGGGAAATCGAAGATTCTCGCCATGAATACAGGAGCGGAAGCGGTGGAAACTGCGGTGAAGGCGGTACGTAGATGGGCTTATCGTTGCAAAGGTGTACCGGAAAATCAAGCCGAGATCATCGTATGCTCTGGTAACTTTCATGGAAGAACTCTGACGGTTACGTCCTTTTCTTCTTCAGCGGAGTATAAAAAAGATTTTGGACCGTTCACACCTGGATTCCGGATTATACCCTATGGAGATATTGAAGCGCTGAAGCAGGCCATTACACCAAATACGGCTGGTTTTCTTGTAGAGCCTATTCAGGGCGAAGCTGGAATCGTTATCCCGCCTGATGGATATTTGGCAGAAGCTTTTGCTCTGTGTAAGAGCCAGCAGGTGTTGACTGTATCTGATGAGATCCAGACCGGATTTGGAAGAACGGGTCGCCGTTTTGCCTCCGACTGGGAAGGGGTTGAACCAGACATCTGGATTATGGGCAAAGCGCTGGGGGGAGGAGTCATGCCCATCTCGGCTATCGCTGCTGATGCGCAGATACTTGATTTGTTTGAGCCGGGGTCTCATGGTTCTACGTTTGGGGGCAACCCACTCGCTTGCGCCGTGGCTATAGCAGCTCTGGATGTTCTTGAAGATGAGAAGCTTGCTGAGCGATCGGAGCGTCTGGGGAACTATTTTATGAAAAGACTTCGAGATATTCGCAGTTCAGCCATACGGGATATCCGGGGGAAAGGCTTATTTATCGGTGTTGAACTGCATGAACCAGCCCGTCCTTATTGTGAGCGTTTGATGTCTACTGGACTGCTGTGTAAAGAAACCCATGAGACAACCATTCGATTTGCTCCACCACTGACGATTAAAGAGTCTGAGATTGACTGGGCACTGGAGAGAATTGAGCAGGTGTTGATCACCAATGAGGGAGCTGACCTACATGAAAAATGATGATGATGTACATGGTGGAATAAAAGATACTTCTATTGATACAAGTCAAACAACTGTGCGACGTAATATTGCTATCATTAAGGTTCCTTTTGGACTCGGTGGAGCAAGAGGTGGAGCAGAGTTGGGGCCAGATGAATTGATTACAGCTGGACTGAAGCGGGAGATTGCGAGTCTTGGGCTAGTGCTTTCCAAAGAAGTGCGGGTAGATTGTCCTTCTGAACCGGCTGCCCCTATTGAGCGAAATTGTGTAAAACACTTAAATGAGGTACGTCAGGTCAGTCAGAAGGTGTGTAGTGAAGTATCAGGCGCAGTAGAGGAGGGTGCTTTCCCACTTGTGCTTGGGGGAGATCATAGTGTAGCGATTGGTACTTTTGCCGGGCTAACAGCGCATTATTCGAATTTGGGTGTGATCTGGTTTGATGCGCATGCAGACTTGAATACGGAAGAACGTAGCTTGTCCGGTAATATGCATGGGATGAGTGTGGCTGCATCCTTGGGGCATACTGCATTCAATCTGTCGCACATTGCTGGAGCAGGCGCGTTTATTGATCCGTCCAACTTGGTCTATATTGGTCTGCGTGATCTGGATGAGTATGAGAAAGAGCAGATTAAGGAGATGGGAATCCGAGCATTTACGATGCATGATATTGACCGGATGGGAATAAAGCAAGTTATTGAGGAAGCAATAGCTACAGCGGGAAAAGGGACAGATGGTATTCATGTCAGCTTCGACATGGATTGTCTGGATCCGCGGGAAGCTCCGGGTGTGGGCACCCCAGTACCTGGTGGTCTGAATTACCGAGAGGCACATTATGCATTGGAGATACTTGCTTCCACAAATCAAGTTACGTCGATGGAACTGGTTGAGGTGAATCCATTGTTTGATCACAATAGACATACGGCAAGGCTTGGTGTGGAACTGATCGCTTCGTTACTTGGTAAGCGCATATTGTAAGCGCTGAGAAGTGAAGTGGGGTATGTGGGCTGAGCCTAAGGAATATACTTTCTTAGTTATTATAGAAGGAAAGAAAACTGAGATCTCCGAAAACTAGGGCTAGTCACAATCAATTGTCCACTGCAATCGCAGTGGAAGTGGCTTCCCTGGTTATGTTTAATGGATATGTATATTAGAAGCACCGTAATAAGGATGCTGAGAGTTATTTGTATGTACAGGCGTCAGATTACATATTGTGCTGATGATGTGAGTTGATTATCATTATTGAAAAAAAACTTGCAATTGAAATCTGTACATGGTATATTCTAATTCCGGCCAAGAAAACACGGTTTACACGGTGCAGCAAGCGAATAAAATAAGCTTCGAAAGAAACTTAAAAAAAGAGCTTGCAAAGTTGGTTCGGACATGATATTATATAAGAGTTGCTGAAGAGAACAACATTCGGTAACGAAACAAGTTTGATCTTTGAAAACTGAACAACGAGTGAGTAAACATTCTGCTTGCAGAATGAACGCAAAAGTTTGAGACAAGCCTTGGCTTGAATCGGCTGGAGCACAAATGAGATTTTTAATCTCGTCAGATTCAAAATGAGCTTATCGCTCT
>NZ_JBFTKC010000035.1:0-24848 GCF_056395745.1 Paenibacillus sp. 10L310
GCTGGTGTAACGGGAGCAACGGGARCGACCGGAGTCACTGGGGCTACAGGTGCKACAGGYGYGACGGGAACAACCGGGACGGCTGGTGTAACGGGAGCAACGGGAACGACCGGAGTCACTGGGGCTACAGGTGCTACAGGTGCGACGGGAACAACCGGGACGGCTGGTGTAACGGGAGCAACGGGAACGACCGGAGTCACTGGGGCTACAGGTGCGACAGGCGTGACGGGAACAACCGGGACAGCCGGAGTAACGGGAGCAACGGGAACGACCGGAGTCACTGGCGCAACAGGAGCTACTGGATCGACAGCAGCTTCTGCTCCTGCGGATTCGTCCCTGTTTGCTAACAGTCAGACAGCGGCATTGGCTCTTCCGTTGACCGGTGAAACGACCATTCAGACACTTAATGTACCTGTAGTGGCAGGTCAACGCGTGAAAATCGATAATAGTACACAAGTAGCAGTAGTTGTAGGGTCTAACTGGAGTATTGCATATAACATTAACTTGAGACGTAACGGAGTTTTAATTAATCAATTGCAGCTCTCACGGACCGGTAATGCTGCGGGAACGTTGAGGTTTCTTTCTTCCAACACTTACGTGGATACTGCTCCTGCGACAACTACTAACGCATATACGATAGGTATTGAATTTACGACAACTAGCAACGTCACGAGTGCCTCAGCGGAAGTGAGAAATATTAATGCTATTCGTTTCAGTTAAAATAGACATCGAACTTATGATAATTACACGTTACTTTTGTTGACATATATGATGTTGTACATTACTCTATGGGTATACTTGATCAAAAATTTAGAAATATACCAATTCGAATCGAATTAAGATAATACAGCGGATGATAACGAGCGGGAGAGACCTGGGTTAGCCGAGCAATATGGCTAGTGTTCAGGCACCGAAGGAGCAAGCTGCTGCGCACCCGGCGCAGTGGTTAATCTCTCAGGTAAATGTACCATCGTTGGACGCAACTCTGGAGAGTGCGCGAACTGCGCCACCCAAGGGGTATATGATCAGTCAGCCCGGTGAACTTGTCTGTAATCGCAGGCAATGCACCTTGTCGTGAGACACTGCTGATCATGAAACTCTCAGGTATCGAGGACAGAGAGAGGGCCTAAGGCCTTCTTCTGTCCTTTTTTGATGTCATCATACCTAAATAAGGGACATTGTGGATGAAACTCCTGGATCGAAATGACGAATACATTTTACAAATATGAATCATGATTAATAATGGAGGGTTACAAGTGCGATTTAAAGATGTTTTCTCAATTATTGGTCCATCGATGACGGGGCCTTCAAGTTCACATACAGCTGGTGCGGCAAGGTTAGGAAGAATTGCTCGTCAGTGGCTGGGATGTACGCCAGATCGTGCCCGGCTGACGCTGTACGGTTCATTTGCAGATACGTATCAGGGGCACGGAACAGATTTGGCACTGATCGGTGGTCTGCTGGATTATGTCACAGACGATCCGCGTATCCCGGATGCAGAGCAATACGCAGAGGAAGCGGGCATGGAGGTTGAGTTTTATACAAGTGGCCTACCTGCTCCTCATCCTAATACGGTCAAAATTGAGTTGTGGCATGGAGAACGTGCCTGCTCCTTAATCGGTGCATCCATTGGTGGTGGAAGCGTATCCGTGCATTCGATGAATGATTTTCGTGTTCAGATTAGTGGTGAGTTTCCAACACTCGTTCTGCGGCATGCGGATAAAGCGGGCGTACTCGCGTCAGTGACGTCCACGATCAGTTCATCCGGGGTTAACATCGGGTATATGCAGGTGGACCGGAAAGCCCGTGATGGCGAAGCACTTACCGCGATGGAAATGGATGGTGTGCCTAATCCTGATATGCTCAAACGTTTAAAAGAGCTGGACCATGTGCTGGACATTCGTGTTATCGATTTGAAGAGAGGAGTTGATTCGGATGCGGTTTAAACATTTGCACGAACTGAATACGATCTGTACAGCAGAATTCAAAACCATTGCTCAGCTGATGATCGAGGAGCAGGTTCAGGAGACCAATACACCGGAAGCGGATGTTGTGAAGCAGATGTCTGAATATTATCAGGTGATGAAGGAAGCGGTACGCAAAGGGTTAACGGAAGATACGACATCACGCAGTGGATTAACAGGTGGAGACGGCAAAAAAATGGCCGAGTACATTCGCAAGGGTGAGACTTGTTCAGGAGATGCTTCCGCACTTGCCATGGCGTATGCCCTGTGTGTATCTGAAGTGAATGCCTCCATGGGCCGGATCGTGGCAACACCAACAGCCGGTTCCTGCGGCATTATCCCGGGTGTTTTTATCAGTTCACAGGAGCGATTTGGCTGGACGGACGAACATTTGGTGAACGGGTTGTTCTGTGCGGGAGCGATTGGTTATGTTATCGCCAACAATTCATTTATCTCCGGCGCCGAGGGTGGCTGTCAGGCGGAAGTGGGTTCCGCGATCGGCATGGCTGCGGGTGCCATGGTTGAACTGCGTGGAGGTACACCGGAACAGGTCGTTCATGCCGTTGGTTTGGCGTTAAAGAATACACTGGGCCTTATCTGCGATCCGGTCGCAGGCCTTGTTGAAATCCCGTGCATCGTCCGTAATGGACTGGGTGCAGTTACGGCGCTGGCTGCGGCTGACATGGCCCTGGCCGGAGTGCGTAGTGCCATTCCGTCAGACGAAGTCATCGATGTCATGCTGGAAGTAGGCAGTGCAATGCCGAGCCGCCATCGGGAGACAGCCCAAGGTGGACTGGCCCAGACGCCAACCGGCCGCAAAATGATGCAAAAGCTGGCTAAACCAAAGGCAAAGCGTGCCGAGCCTGAGCAGGAGTCGAAACCAGCGGATTCTGACACAACTACAAGTGGGGCGGACAATGCTCAAGTGGACAAGGGTACTCAGGTTTAAGCTGAACCGGGACCACCGATATATAAATCAGTGACATTATGATGTATAACGGCGAATACAAAATTACAAAACAAGCGTCCGCGAACCCGAATCCGGGTTATGCAGGACGCTTGTTTTATGCTGCCAGATGAAGCGAAGTTAGGATACTTATATTTGACTTCAGATGAATGTGTATTATGACTCTAGTTCTGGCTCACAGCCGTACTCAGTACGGCATATCCATACGCGGGCAATTCAATGGCGAGTACGCCATCTTCCTTGGCGGTACGATGGTTTCCGTCGAATAACTCGGTCCATTCCTCGTCACCAGCCTCCAGCTCGACAATAGCCGTCTCTTCTGATCGGTTGAACAGAACCAGAATGCGTTCTTCCTCATTTTGCCGCTCAAATACCAGTTGGCTACCATCGGGACGAGCCTGCAGGAAACGAACGGTGCCTTCTGCACGCAGGGCAGGATGCGCATGACGCAGGGAGATCAGTTTCTGATAAAAGTCGAACAGCTCTCGGTCCTGCTTCGCTTCATCCCATTCCATGCATTTACGGCAGCCCGGATCATGTTCGCCGTCCATGCCAATCTCGTCTCCGTAATAGATGCACGGAGCACCCATATAACTGAACTGGAATAACGCAGCCAGCTTCATCTTGCGCTGGTCGCCTTCACACAGTGTGAGTAGCCGCGTGGTATCGTGGCTGTCCAGCAAGTTGAACGCCACTTCGCTGGCCTGAAGCGGATAACGGGATAACTGTCGCCCGATGGAGTTTGCGAACTGTTCGGCGTGCATCGTATTTTTCACAAAGAAAGCATTCACGGCATCGGTAAACGGATAGTTCATGGACGCATCGAACTGGTCACCTTGCAACCAGGAGGAAGACTCGTTCCATACTTCGCCCAGAATATAGGCATCCGGATTAGCCGCTTTGACTACACGGCGGAAATCACGCCAGAATGCATCGTCCACTTCGTCTGCCACATCCAGCCGCCATCCGTCCGCACCTACTTCCTTGATCCAATACTCGGCAACCTCCAGCAGATAGGCCTTAACCTCAGCATTCTCCGTATTCAGCTTTGGCATATGCGCTTCGAATCCGAAGGTCTCATACGTTGGAATGCCGTCCTTCACGTCCAGCGGGTATTCATGTACATGGAACCAGTCCTTGTATTTGGATTGTTCTCCGTTCTTCTGCACATCCACAAACGGCGCAAATGTCTTCCCGGAATGGTTGAACACAGCATCCAGAAGTACGCGAATTCCACGTTCATGGCACAGCTCGACCAGTCGTTTCACGGTATTTGCGTCACCAAAGTGCCGGTCTACCCGCAGGTAGTCTTCTGTATCGTATTTGTGATTGGTAGTGGCTTCAAAGATGGGTGTGAAGTAGATCGCATTAATGCCAAGATCGCTGATGTAATCCAGATGGTCGATCACGCCCTGAAGGTCACCGCCGAAGAAATTGAAAGGTGTCGGCTCGCCACCCCACGGTTCTACCTTTTCCGGACTAATATCCGGGTTGCCGTTGGCGAATCGTTCAGGGAAAATCTGATAGAACACTGCATCCTTAACCCACGCAGGGGGTGTGAATACAGCTCCGGCATGAATATAAGGGAACTGGAACATACGACCTGGATCATCCGGTTCTTCTTCCTGGAAGTCCGTCTCGGTCATCCAGATCTGTTCGTCTCCGTTTTTGAGCAGAAAAGAGTATTTCAGTCGGTGGTAGGGAGGTTTCACCTCACCCTCGAAGTAATCGAACATGGAGTCAGAGGTGAACTTTGTTAAGGGAACCAGCGCTTTGGTTGCATCCCACGCATATTTATCCCCGGTCAGGGCATGTACCTCGGTCAGATCATTCTTTTTGGCACGCAGGCGCAGATGGATTGTATCTTGGTCATAGGCATAGGCCCAGTTTCGTTTCGGTTGATGATAAATAGCTTCCAGCAACATAATGATTTCCTCCCGTCAGGTGTAGCACTGATATGTACTTGGTAGACTTGATTAATATGACATTCCCCACGTTAATGGATAAGCTATAATTAGCATGTATGGTAACGTAAAGGACTTCAACATTTGCTCAACAAGACATGAATCCATATGATATAGACAGCTTTTATCATGATGATGCTCAGATATATCATTAACCCATTGGGGGCAGAAAGGAAACGAATATTCGGATGAGAACCAAACTGTTATATATTGAAGATGATACGGAAATTGCGACTTGGGTCAGAGCCGATCTGGAGGAGCGCGGTTATGAGGTGGTATGGCTCGGCAGTGGTGAAGGTGCAGCGGAGGCTGCTGTCGGTTGTTCACTCATTATTCTTGATGTCATGCTGCCTGGGCTGGATGGATTTACGGTGGGCCAGCGACTGAAAAAAGAACATCCCGCCGTGCCCATTGTCATGCTCTCGGCCAGAACGTCCATTGACGATAAGTTGCACGGTCTTGATTTTGCCGATGACTATGTGACCAAACCATTTCACCCCGATGAACTGGCTGCCCGGATTGAAGTACAACTGCGTAAGGCAGGAACAGCGGTCTCATCGGATACAGCCCTGAAGCTGGATCATCTCTCCATCTATGAGAAGGACAACCGGATCGTCAATGAGGAGACGGGAGATGAGATTATTTTATCGGGAAAACAGTTCCACATCTTCGCCTACCTGCTACGACATATGGGCATGATTCGAACCAAAGAGCAGATCTATGAAGCCGTCTGGAACGAGCCCTATCTGGATGGGGACAAAACTTTAATGGTACATATTCGACATCTACGCGAAAAGCTGGAGCTTGATCCGGCCAATCCAGTAGTTATTCAGACAGTCCGTGGTGTGGGATATCGTGTGAAGAAGCCATGATTCGGTGGTTCAGAGAACGGAAGATCATGAAGGGAGAACGGAAGGGAGAACGAAGCATGGAGCAAAAGCAATCCGGGCGGCGCAAGCTTCGCTTTGGGCGGTCCTTGATGTCCAGATACATCATTCTGATCTTGGCGGCTGTATTATTTGTGCCCGTTGTGCTTCCGATCATATCCGTTATATATATTGTTGTAGTGAATAACACGGACACGAATATGAACCGTGCCGCTCCTTACGGTGATGTTACTAAGATCAGTAACCTCTGGTCACATGAAGCGAAGAACTTGGATGGTGCTTCGGATGAAGAGATTAAGGCCCGGTTGGAGCAATTACATGACTCGTATCCCAAATCTTCCATGTATCGTGTGAGTGTGAGCGGTGAGACCCTCTTTATTCTTGGGGGTGAAGATGTAACGCTTCTGAAATCCACGTCGCCGGATGGGAGGACAGACACGACATTGAGATGGTCACTGGATTCCGGGCAAACGACAGAGACTTATATTCCAGCCTTATGGAATGTAAACAATACGGTGCAATTCATGAAAGTAGCTTCCTTTCGCGATCCACTGACCGTAGTTGCATATATTGGCGGAGCTGAGCAGGACAAAGGACAGGGATTCATGATCATTGAAGTGCCGCGGTCACTTCTGCAAATGAATCAGAGTAACTGGCCGATGGAACTCTTGTATCTTGGTATCGTAATGACCCTTATCTTTCTGATCTTCATCGTTATGTCGATTCTCTTCTTCGCACGCATTCGCAAACGACTTATTCGGTTGCAGACGGCCATGATGACCACAGGCAAGGAAGGCCTCCCGCTTCCGGTAGATATCCGCCGGTCAGACGAGATTGGTCAACTAGAGGAAGCCTTCAATCAGATGGTGCATCAACTGTCCGACAGCCGCCACCGTGAACGCGAGGAAGAACAATTGCGCAAACGTCTCATTGCGGGGCTTTCCCATGATCTGCGCACCCCGCTAACGGTGATTCGTGGACATATGCATGCTTTGCACAAGGAAGAGCTGAGCGAGCAAGGTGACCGTTCATTACATCGCATGGAAGCAAAGATGGAGGACCTCGGCGGGCTCATTGACAACATGTTATCCTACAATTTGCTCACAAGTGGGAAATATACACTGAAGCTGGAAGAGAAAGATATACTGCGGATCGTCAGGGAAACGGCGGCCGCCTGGTACCCGGTCTGGGAGAAAGAGCAATTCGATATTGATATTGACCTGCCAGAGGAACCGTTGATTTGGCATATGGATGAACAGGGAATGCGCCGTATTCTTGATAATTTGTTCCAAAACGTGATCCGTCATGCCGCCAGCGGGAAATATATTGGTATATCTACTCAGGAGATTCAGGGTGAGACGGCCATCGTTATTCAGGATCGGGGTCCGGGAATGCAACCGAATGCCGACACAAAAGGCACAGGTCTAGGCTTATCCATTGTAGACCTGTTGATTCGTGAGATGGGTCTGCGCAAGCGGGTAGACAGTTCCGATACGGGTGTCCAGACATATATCTACAGTGGTAAGGGAAACAGGGAAACAACAAACCGCTGAATTAGCTTTTTTAAACTAAACTTAAACTAGAGACTACTTTGGCTTTAACCTTGGAAGGTTACGATAGTTCCGAGGTGATCATACAGTGAGTGAAAATATTATTCAAACAGCGAATTTATGGAAAACATACCGGGACCGTGCAGCGGTCCGTGAACTTGATCTGCATATTAAAAAGGGAGATATCTACGGCTTCCTCGGTCCCAACGGCGCCGGCAAAACAACAACGATTCGCATGCTTCTCGGCTTAATTAAACCAACCAAAGGCGTGATCCGTGTCTTCGACAAGGATATCCGCAAGGATCGCATGGATATTTTGCGCCGTGTGGGTTCCTTGGTCGAATATCCGTCCTATTACGGACATCTGAACGCAGTAGAGAATCTGGAAACTTTGCGCCGCATCATCAATGTACCAAAATCAAGAATTGCTGAAGTGCTGTCCATTGTAGATCTGACCAAGGATGCCAAACGTTCAGTGAAGGGGTATTCCCTTGGGATGAAGCAACGTCTGGGTATTGCTAGTGCTTTGCTGGGTGAACCAGAGCTGCTGATTCTGGACGAACCAACGAATGGGCTTGATCCTGCCGGTATTCAGGAGATTCGGGAACTGATCAAACGCATGCCGCTGGAACATGGCATTACCGTTCTGGTTTCCAGCCACTTGCTGAGTGAAGTCGAACAGATGGCAAGTCGTGTTGGTATTATCCGTGAAGGCAAGATGGTGCTTCAGGATACCATCGCAAGTCTGCATAGTCAGACGGGTAGCTCTATCCGGTTAACGGTTTCCGAGCCGGAAGAGGCTATGAAGCTGGCGAGAGAACAGGGCCAATTTGGTCAGCAACAAGGTGCTGCATTAACGTTCCCTTATATGGATAACAGTTCAGTGGCACTGCTTGTGCGCCGATTAATTGAACAGGATCATGATGTGTATCGTGTAGAGGAACAGCGTCAGTCGCTGGAAGATCTGTTCATGCGGGTCATTGGCGAGGGGGCTTCCATATGACCGGGCGTGCATTATCGTCAGACTGGCTCAAGATTCGGGGGAAAGGGATCTGGTTTCTTGTCTTTCTGGCCCCTCTTGGATTGACAGCGATGCAGGCGCTTAATTTTGGCTTACGGTTGGACTATCTGAAAGAGCAGTATGCAGATAACCTCTGGGGCGGATTATTGGGCAATGTGGTTGTCTTTGTGCCCTTGTCTCTGATGCTGGGAGCAACCATTCTCAGCTCCATGATCGCTAATGTTGAGCATGAACAGGGATCGTGGAAACAGTTGCTCGCGATGCCCATTCCCAGACCAGCCGTGTATTTAGCCAAGTTCCTGCTTGCTTGTGTGCTGCTGGTGATCTCCTGCCTGCTGCTAACCGCAGGAATTGTGGGTCTGGGTCTGATCCTCGGATTCCATGCCAGCGAAATACCTTGGACACATGCGATCAAGCTGGGTCTATTACCTTTGGCTGGTGCACTTCCGGTGTTGTCACTGGAGTTGTGGCTCACGATGGTTAACAAAAATCAGGCGCTTCCCGTCACGTTGGGCATCGTTCTCGCGATAACGGGTATGTTCTCACTCAGTATCTCACCAATCTTTCCGCTCGCATGGGCACAGATGGCCTGGAATGGGCCTAATCCATACCTGTATGCAGGCATGGGGGCAGGCCTAGGGTTATTAATCCTGTTGCTGGGTATGGTACATTTTAGCCGGAAGGATGTGGCCTGATATGAGCTTTGCGACAACGTACTTCCGAATCTTGTCCGCTGAACGATTGAAAATGAGCAAATCGCCCATATGGCTCCTGATTCTGCTGAGTCCACTCATTGCGCTGCTTATTGGACTGTTGTCTACTCCATCGGGAAATTGGCAGGTATTGATGACCACGATGGTTTTCCTGCACGGATTGTTATTGTTACCGATGCTGACTGGCGTGTTTACGTCCTTTGTCTGCCGTTTTGAACATGCGGGTGGAGGGTGGAAGCAGATGCTGGTTTTACCGCTCACACGTTCAGGTGTATATGCAGGTAAACTGACGATTGTACTCATGCTTCTGGCGGGTACGCAAGCATTGTTGCTGATGTCCATTCTGCTGGCAGGCATGATTCATGGCATTACGATGCCAGTACCTTGGGGATTCTTGGTAGGCAAACTGCTGCTTGGGTTGCTGGCCTGTGTACCCTTGGCTGCCCTGCAGATGTTCGTTTCATTGGTGTGGAGCAGCTTTGCCGCACCGCTCGCACTGAATTTTGCACTGACCATACCGAATATTCTCATTGTAAACTCGGCGACATATGGGCCGTATTATCCATGGGCACAACCAATGATTCTGATGACACCCGTGGACGGTGCAGGTTTCGGAGCCTACAATGTTCCACTGGTCACAATGCTGGCGGTTGTTGGAGGCAGTGCTGTTATTTTCATTGGAATCGGCATGATGTATTTTGCGAAAAAAGAAATCTGAATAATCCGTTACACCCTTGGTTATCGTAGATCAAAATCCTCTTTAAGCAAAACATGCAAGCTCTATTGTGTGTATGCTTCAGGAGGATTTTTTCTAATGTCTGACCCACCCATCATGAATGATTAGCTCGCTAACGAACCTGAGGAGTCTTAATCAAGGATTTGAAGTGATCTCAGAAATCTAAGGAACCTGAGACATGTTATATCCAATGAAACAACCGTTTGCAGCGTATATGACAGGAGATTATGGGGATTAACGTGTCTGATGTTCCTTAAAATATAAAAAGAGCACATGGACGCTAAATAAGATGTCCTGGGTTCTTTAGAACATCGTTTAGCCATCCGCCAGAATCAGCTGACGTGGAATTGAACTTCAAGCTTGTTAGAGGCTTAATTTGATCTTTGTATAAAATGTCTGCCTTTGAAGACGACTCCTGAGTAATATTCAAATTCCAAGTATTACCTCACACATCATGTGAATTGAAACATAGATTGCAAGCAAAATGAGACGAGAATCTGGTAAAATAAAAAAAGCTGTTTCTAGGCAGGCTTACATGGTTATTCGAGGGTAGGCCCATTTTTGTAAGGGATGATTAATCCCTCCTGTTAGATGAAGATATTGGCTGAGAAAAGAGGGGTAAGCCTTGGATATTAATAAAACGGAAACCCTGAAGCGCATTATTTCTGAGGGAAGTTCTTACCAATCACTGTTTTTTAACCATCCGGATGCCATTTATGTAATGGACATCCATGGAAACTATATTGATGCTAATCCCTCGGTAGAGCGGATATCTGGGTATACACTGGATGACTTGATTCGTATGAATCAGAGTGAGATCTGTCCTCCGGACAGTGAAAATTCACGCAAACAATACATTAAAGAGGTACTGGCTGGACGTTCAGTCAGTAATCCCATTACTTTTTATCATAAAGATGGTTCCCTGAAACAGGCAGAGATAACGTATGTGCCTATAACGGAGGGAAAAGAAGTTGTAGGAATCTATGGCATTGCCAAAGATGTTACCGATATCCTGGAAGTGCAACGTGAGCTTAAGGAGGCACAGGAGAAATATCAGGTGCTGGCTGACCATGCACAAGATCTGATTACAACTTGTGCTACGGATGGCGAGTTGTTATACGTTTCCCCTTCCGTGTACACCTTGCTGGGTTATAAGCCGGAGGAAGTCATAGGTAAGTCCTTCAAGGATTATTGTTATTCGGGAGATTATCCGGACCCTATGGATCTTTCCAAGATCGGCAATGGCTGCAAGATGCGTGTGTTGCACAAGAAGGGACATTATATCTGGATGGAGACATTGGCGAAACCTGTTGCTGGAGAGCGTGGCAAGAGTGTCCAGATTGTAAGCATCAGCAGGGATATCACCCAGCATAAGGATGCGGAAAGACGTCTTCGGGAAAGCCGTCAGCGATACAGATCGTTGTTCGAACATAACCCGGCAGCTGTGTATTCATTGAATCTGGAAGGTAAATACAGCGCAGTGAACAGCAAACTGGTGCAAATGTTGGATATTCCGCGCAATAAGCTTATTGGCCAATCTTTTTTATCCAATCTGGATAAATGCGAAGTGCAACATGGCAAACATTATTTTGACATGGTGAAGCAAGGCGAACCGCAATATTATGAGACCCGAGTCGTCAATTCAAGTGGTCGGAAGATTGAAGTATCTGTTACGAATGTGCCCATTATTGTGGATAAGGAAATGGTGGGCGTCTATGGGATCGTGTCCGATATTACCGAGCGCAAGGAATACACGGAACGGATTCAGGAGCTCAGCAAGCAACATGAGCTGATTCTCAACACGGTTACGGAAGGAATATTTGGTTTGGATGCGGATGGAATCACCATGTTTATGAATCCAGCAGCAGCTTCGATGTTCGGTTATGAGGCGAAAGAATTCATTGGCAAAAACTCACATCCCATCATCCATCACACCCGTGCAGACGGAAGTCATTTGCCACAAGAAGAATGCCCGATCCACATGACCGTGTTGGATGGACAGATACGTTCAATCAAGGAAGATGTGTTCTGGCGTAAAGATGGCAGCAGCTTTCTGGTGCAGTATCAGGTGACGCCGATTATTGAACAGGGACAGATTCAGGGCGCGGTGGTTGTATTTAATGATGTGACTGGCGAACGTGAAATTGTACGTGCCAAAGAGACAGCTGAGCTGGCAGCTCAGGCCAAGTCGGAATTTCTGTCGATGGTTAGCCATGAGATCCGGACACCGATGAACGGGATCGTGGGGATGACAGAATTGTTGATCGGTACCGATTTATCGGAAGAACAGCGTGAATATGCCGAGATTATTCGAGACAGCGGCGATGCTCTGCTGAACATCCTTAATGATATTTTGGACTTCAGTAAGCTGGAATCCGGGAAAATGGCACTGGCTTATGAACCATTTGCATTACGCAAGATGCTGGAACAGGTTGCCGAACTGTTTAAACCGCGTGCAGATGAGAAACATCTGGAGATCAGATATCGTCTCAATCCAAGCATTCCTGAGTTCATGGTTGGTGACGCCATACGTATCCGGCAGATTCTGGTGAACTTGGTTGGCAATGCGCTCAAGTTCACAGATCAGGGAAGTATTGAGGTTGCCGTGGATATTATCAAGGGCAGAAAGCCTGAAGACAGTGTTCTTGATTTTGCGGTGCAAGATACGGGAATTGGCATCCCCGCTGACAAGCTGGATCAGTTGTTTCAGTCCTTCTCTCAACTACACCCGGTGATTAACCGGAAGTATGGTGGTACCGGACTGGGACTGGTCATTTCCAAGCGACTCGTGGAGATCATGGGGGGCAGTATCAGTGTCGAGAGCATAGAAGGGGAAGGCTCGACCTTCCGGTTTGCTGTTCCTGCGGCGAGTGTAGATGCTTCAGCAGAACAGACAGCAAGTCAGTTCCATCATGATCGCACACGTCAAAGTGATAAGGTGGCCATGCGTATTCTGGTGGCGGAGGATCATCCGGTGAACCGGAAGATTTTGCGAGAATATCTGGAGAAGCTCGGATACCACGCAGATGTATGTACTAATGGTGTGGAGGCAATTGATGCCATCTCTCAGAATGCTTATGATATTGTCCTGATGGATATTCATATGCCTGTGATGGATGGACTGAAGGCGACAGACCTTTTACACCGCCTAATTCCACAGGATCGCATACCTCCAATCATCGCAGTTACAGGCAATGCCAAACGTGAAGATAAGGAAGCTTGTCTGGAGATTGGTATGCGTGACTTTATTAGCAAACCGGTTATGCTGAGTGAGTTGAAGCGGGTGTTACAGCAGTGGGGGCCAAGGGACGAACCTCAGCTTGCACCAAATTGAACAACTACTCAAATCAATTATGAAATTGATTCATCTGGCTGTGAAAAATAATAAACGCAAACATGCCAATAACACTCCATGCGAGGAGTCTTATTGGCATGTTTGCGTTGGCAGGCTTTTGAAGTTGAGCTGAAGCATACAAAGTGGAGTTGTATACGAATGGCTTATACCAATGTCAGACGATTGATGTTACCTGATAGGATTTCACAGGAATTGTTGAATTTCTCACGTTCCGTTGCATCCAGATTCAATTCGATAATCTCCTGAATGCCATTGCCACCGATGATTGCAGGAACACCGACGCAGACGTTGTGTTGCTCGTACTCTCCGTCCAGAATAGCCGATACGGCGATGATCTTGTGTTCGTCATTGAGGATGGAACGAGTGATATGCGCGAGGGCGTTGCCGATCCCGAATTGGGTAGAGCCTTTACGGGTAAAGATCTCCCAGCCGGCATCCTTTGTTTTGCGTGCGATATCCTCCAGATCCAGATGTTTGAAGCGCTCCTTGTGCTGATCCATAATGTGCATAATCGGTTTGCCACCAATGGTCACATGGGACCAGGCCACGAACTGAGATTCTCCATGCTCCCCGAGAGCATAACCATGCACACTTCGTGGATCGATGGAGAAGACTTCAGACAGCAGTGTTTTGAGTCGTGAAGAGTCAATGGACGTGCCTGTACCGATGACGTGTTCGCGCGGGAGGCCGGATAATTTCCATACCATATAAGTTACTATGTCAACCGGATTGGCAGCGACGACAAAAATCCCGTTAAATCCACTGTTCATGATCGGGACCACGATGTCTTTGGCAATCGATTCCGCTTCCTCCAGAATATCCAGCCGTGTCTGTCCTGGCTTGGGATTTGCCCCGGCAGTTAAGATAATAACATCCATATTGCCACAATCGGCGTACGTGCCTGCATATACCTTGGTGCGGTTATGTGTGAAGTCCATACAATGGGAAAAATCCAGTGCCTGTGCTACAGCACGGTCATACGTCCGGTCCACCATCATAATTTCCCTGCATATCGATTGATTAATCATGGAATACGCACAACTCGAACCGACAAGACCCGCCCCGATCACCGCTACTTTGCCTGATTTGCCTAACACTGCCGTTCAGCCCCCATTTAGATTGATATTTATCCGTTACTCATGCGTCCTATGTTAAGTATAGTCCTTTATTTTATGCTGGAATCCACTTCTACGTTACATAAGATAACACATGAAAAAGCTGTGCAGCAATGATATCCGCTATCGCGGGAGCGTATTGGAGTAACGGAGTTAACAAAATTGACATGAATAATCCATAATCATAAGATTTGACGGCGTTTGCACCTGTGTCATTCGACATGACAGCATTCATGCTCGTTGTCGGATTGGGGGTTATTTGTGCGGATCATATACCTGACAAAACTTCTTAGGAATCCGCAGAAACAGAACAAAACCGCCAAAGGGATCTGCCGAGAAGCTGACGAATACATACGGACAAGCAAAAGATAAGCATACTTGATCCATGAGACAGGTTGCCCCGATCCGATGACGGTTCCAAAAAAAGGAACGCTGAAGCCATAATGTTTTTATCCAAGAATCAATTTCATAACTCACTAAAGGTATTATGAAATTGATTCCCAAAAGACTTCATTCCGGGAGGGAATTAATGATGATTGAAGAAGCAGGAGCAACGACGGAAACGGCCAAGAGCCTGGGCATAGGTGCCAGTACTCTTCGTAAATATGCGGCGGCATTGGAAGAACAGGGATATCGGTTCGAACGGTCCGCCAACAAATCCAGACTATTCAAGTCCGACGACATCGAGTGCATTGAACGCCTGATGACTGAACTCAGAGAGCATAATCTACCCCTGGCTGATGCAGTGGTGACTGTATTGGCTCCAGAAGTACCTGTAGCTGTAGTAGAAGTAGATGTCCCGGTGGTGGGAATTGAAGGTCTGTCAGAGACGGAATGTGCAGCGACAGTCATGTCATCTGTACTCCCTCAAGAACCTGAAATAATGGGTAATCTGAGATCCTATGAAGGTCTGGGGCAACTGGTAAGTGAGGTGACTTACGGTGCAGTGGAACAACAACAGGATGATCGGGTACAGCTGCTACAACAGCGGGTCGATGAACTGGAGCTGACCCTTCAGCATCTGGCTGATACACATATGGCTCTTCAGGAACAGATGGAAAAACAGCGTCTATGGATGAACGAGAAGCTGGAAGAGGAGCGGGATCGTGAACTCGTAACCAATCTGCGCAGTTTTCAGGGAAGAAAACGCAAACCCAAAGGAGTATCCCTACGTATGTTGTTTGGGTTCCTGCCCAAGAAGCATAAGGAAGCTTGAGCAACAGGCATTTACCCATCGTGATTTTGCATTATGGGCCTGATATAATAAGCTCCATACAACATGAAGACTGGCAATGAACTGCTCAGTATAGATAAAGACTGGGTGGATTAGGAAGCTGGCGTGGGAGGATCTGTGGAGCTGCGACGAAGTTGGCAAAGATTGCTCGGACTATGGACGGATCGTCCTCGGCGGGAAGGCACGACCATTGCTGAGCGTTATACAATACAGGAATTGCTGGGTATGGGGAGTTATGGGCTGACATACCTGTGTACAGATGACCAGAACGGCAGGGAAGTGGCATTGAAGGAGTCCAAACCTAGCAAGGGCAGACTCTCTGCGCACCTGTTGGAGCGGGAGGCGGACGTGATGAGACGTCTGCATCATCCGGCGATCCCTGATCTATTGGATGTGTTCACATCTGGGAGACGAAGTTATATCGTTACCGAGTATATTCGTGGACAGACGCTGGAAGATTGCATATTTGAGCAAGGTCTTCGATATACGGAGCGGGAATGTGTGGAATTGGCAGGTCAACTGCTGGCTCCAGTGGCTCATGTGCATGAGCAGGGATATATTCATGGAGATGTGCGGATTCCCAATGTTATTTTACGTGGAGGGACGGTGCATCTGATTGACTTTGGCCTGGCGAGACGCTTGGGGGAGCCGTTGTTGCCGGAGCTAAAGCGACGTATGCGTGAAGTCCCTGAGCCTGAAGATGAGCCGGCTACACCGGATCATGATTTGCAGGATATCGGCCACTTTCTTCTCTTTATGCTGTATTCGGCTTATGAGCCAGAGAAGGGCCGTGAACCCGCCAGTTGGCAGGAGGAACTGAAGCTTACGCCGGAATTGCACCAGATGCTGGAGCGACTCCTTGGACTCCGTCCAGGTTATGAGGGTGGAGCGATGGAGTTACAGGCAGAAATTGAGAATGTGTTGCTGAAATTACAATGAATAAGCTCTATAGGCGGACCTATATTTGTTATCCGTGACCTCTTCGTATTATATCTGCAGGGGTCTTTTTCCTTTTTTTGCTGAAAATGCAAAACGTATCAAAACAGTGGGTTAAATGATATAATGGATAACAATTACACGTTGAAGGAGGCGATTCATCTTATGCTTAAAAAACTGGAAGGCGATCATGCCGAATTATTCAAAACATGGTTTCATAGCAAAAAAGACACCATTGTGGATATTGAAGGTAAGCATTATTTAATCAAGCCGCTGGAAAACGTGGTTCAGGAAGAAATAGAAAGTGATCTGGAGCTCAAAGCTTTAATTATGCAAGCCAAAAAAGATATTTCTTCGGGTAGGGTCTACTCTACAGATGATATAATTGACGCAATTGAAAAAGGGAATTTATAGATGTTGATCCAGTGGACACCTTCAGCAAGACAGGCTCTCGCTCAAATCGGAAGTATTCGTTTCACTTAGCAAAATTGATACATACTTATATAGAAACAATAAAGGGGGTGTTCTGTTAGCCGTGTGTATGGCTAGCGAACACCCCTTTATTACATATTCATTTATTGTAGCGTCTAATAAGCTGGTGTGATCATTACTCTTTAAAAGCAGTCGTGAAAGCCGCTTAGCTGGAGCTATATTTTCTGCTTTTGTAATACCCGGAGCCACTGCGGCTGTCCCGGTATTTCACATCTGAAGAAGAATAGCGCTTGTAGGAACGCTTGCCTGAGGAACTGCTGTGACGTTTATATGAGCGCCTGTCGGAGGAGCTATGACGTTTGCGGTGAGATGAAGATTTGGAATCGATAAGTTTGCCAATAATCTTTTTGAACATGAGCTTTCACCCTTTCGACTTCAACTGTTTTAAGCATATACGTGGCCAGATATGGAGGGGTTTCGATTTTTTCATGGATAATTGTATTCATTGGACAGGAGCTTGGCGTATAATAGGATGTTGCTGATCGCACGGAATTTTTTATTTTGAGCGTTTAGCGTTACAATAGAGGACAGGATAAGATTTTAACGGACAGGAGCAGTTGTTATGATTACAATAAAGACCAAAGAACAGATTGAATATATGAAAAAAGCCGGAGAAATTCTCGCCGCATGCCATAGAGAAATTGCAAAGATGATTCGTCCAGGCATTACGACACAGGAGATCGACCAGTTTGCAGAAGCTTTTATGAAGAAAAATGGCGCTACGCCGGAACAAAAGGGATATAACGGGTACCAATATGCGACATGTGCGTCGGTTAATGATGTGATCTGTCACGGGTTTCCGGGAAAATATGCACTGAAAGACGGCGATATCGTTACAATCGACATGGTCGTTAATCTGAATGGCTGGCTGGCGGATTCGGCTTGGTCATATGCCGTAGGTGAAGTGACTCCGGAAGCACAACATCTGCTGGATGTAACGAAAAACTCTCTGTACAAAGGCATTGAACTTGCCGTGGTGGGCAACCGGATCGGAGATATCTCCAATGCGATTCAAGTGTATGCAGAAGGTGAAGGCCTATCGGTTGTACGTGAGTTTATCGGACACGGCATTGGTGAGAAGATGCATGAGGAACCACAAGTCCCTCACTACGGTCCGCCTCATCGGGGTCCGCGTCTCAAGGAAGGCATGGTTATTACGATCGAACCGATGCTGAATATTGGTACGTTCCGAAGTAAGCTGGATTCAGATGGATGGACTGCTCGTACTTTGGATGGAAGTCTGTCTGCCCAGTATGAACATACGATTGCGATTACGGCGGATGGTCCAGTGATTTTGACAGCACAATAATAGCCAAAAGCAGCTACAATGTGACGATATTTGCATATTTCAAGGCGGCCCACGTTTGTGAACCGCCTGTTTCGGTTTAAACTATTAAGAAGTGATAACACAGAGCCAGTGGTAAGTGATCTCAGCTGACAAGGGTTAACCTTGCGTCCACTTGGCAACAAGGAGGTAATTTTGGTGTCTTTAAATAAACAGATCGTACTTGCTTCTCGTCCCGAAGGTGCCCCATCCAGAGAGAATTTCAAATTCATTGATGCACCTCTTCCTGAACCGGAAGCTGGGCAAGTCCTGGTACGTACATTATATTTGTCGGTTGATCCATACATGCGGGGCCGCATGAAAGATACAAAATCCTATGCTGCACCGTACGCGTTAAATGAAGTGATTAAGGGTGGAGCCATTGGACAGGTTGTGGAATCTTCGGAACCGAATCTGCGCAAAGGTGACCTCGTATCCGGTATGTGGGGCTGGCAACAATATGCCGCAGTGAATACGGCTGATCTTTCGCTAATTGATACCGAAGAAGCACCAATCACGGCTTATCTGGGTGCGCTGGGCCTGACGGGTCTGACGGCTTATTTTGGTATGGAGGACATCGGCAAACCGAAGGACGGCGAAACGGTTGTTGTATCGGGAGCAGCCGGAGCGGTAGGCATGATTGCAGGTCAGATTGGTAAAATTGTGGGAGCACGCGTGGTTGGTATTGCAGGCTCTGATGAGAAATGCGCTTATTTGAAAGAAAAGCTGGGCTTCGACGTGGTGTTGAACTACAAGAAGGAGCAGGATATGTCAGCGGCCATTGAACGGGCTTGCCCGGACGGCGTAGATGTCTACTTTGACAATGTTGGCGGTGACATCTCGGATGCAGTCTTGCGCCACATCAATCGGAATGCACGTATTCCGTTATGCGGTCAGATCTCGTCCTATAATCTGGAGAAGCCGGATATCGGGATGCGACCACAGACGTTGCTGTTAACAAATACAGCATTAATGAAAGGTTTCCTGCTGGGTGACTATACGAAATCCTTCAAGGAAGGCCGCGCCAAGTTGGCGAAATGGATCAAGGAAGGTCATATCCAGTATGAAGAAAACATTGTGGACGGGTTCGAACAGACGCCGGAAGCATTCATGGGTCTCTTCTCGGGAGATAATCTGGGCAAGCAACTGGTTAAGGTTGCAGATCCTGAATAGATATTGAATGGTTTACATGTACAATTAGGTTGAAAACGAAAAGACACGTTCTGCACACCGAGGGTGCAGCAGAACGTGTCTTTTTTATCTGTAAATCTGTGCGTGGTCTATGTAGGGTGACTAGTGTTCGGCGACCAGCACTTCTTTGTAGTGTTTGTACATATATACACGCCAGCGTACAATCATGCCAAAAGCCAGCAGGAAGAACAATCCGCCTGTTTGCGGAATACTTACATATCGCTGAATGACTTCATGCAGGATCAGGCGTACGGCCAGCAATCCAAGCAAGATAAAAGCAAAGCTGCGAGAACGTGTGGCAAAAATTTCTTCACCTACTCGTTCAAACCGTGTACTGCGAATGAGGGGATAGGAGAAGAGGAACCAGCCCACCAGAAACGCAAAGAATGCCCAGAGTAGAGGAACATGTGTTGCCGGTACAACAAACATGAGAAATCCTGTGCTCATGCCGAGCGGAGGAATAAGGATTTTACGAATGGTCACCGGTCTGTGACTGGCTTTCATGCGGATGAAGATGGCAAGCAGTGCCATGACGAGCATGCCCACGGTTGCTCCGATTTGCAGGTAGTACGGACTGATTTGAGCCACGTAGAACTCCCTCTTTCTGGAATAATATGTTATCCGGAGATCCGGAACCCAATACGAATTGCCGGAATTTTCAGTTCCTATTATATCACAAACGCAGAAAGCCGATAGAAAGCTTAGTGTATCATATACCCGATATGTATTCACAGGGTGTATTTGAAAATTTTGTATTATTGTGCCCGTTGTAAGGCTGTTTATTCGATTAAGGGGAAATCATGCAATGATTGGACAACAATGGATGTATATCAAGCTTATCGGCTCACATCATAGAGGGTGGCTTGCAGGTAATACAGATTGGTTAGTACATGTGGTCAGCCTCATATGTGCAAGTGTACTAGCTTTTTTGCTGGTTATCTACAGTTACATCTTATGGATGAAATATAGCAGTAGACGCAGGGAAAAGGTTAAGACGGTACTGATGCAGGAATTACTTTCCGAAGATTCAGTGTTACAGCAGTATCTGGGCCAAGGAGAAGTGAAAGCTGACTTACTGAATATGAGTGGAGATCAACAGAGTGTTTTGCAGCAGCAGTTATTGCAACGGCTTGCTCAAGGTCCGGAAGAGCACGAGACTCTGCGAATTCGTCTGTTATCCTGGCAAGTCTTTGGAAGTTCATACCGGTCGGTTCTGAAGACGGGAAAGTGGAGTGAACGGGTCAACACGTTGTTATATATTGAACAGTTTCATATGATAGAGCTTCTGCCCAGATTAGAGGATATGCTGCGGGTTACTTCCTGTACGCCGCTTGAACGCTTCATCATATTGCGCATATATGCCAGAACCGGTTATTTCAGAATCGTGAAGGAATTGTTGCGTGAGCAATATGTATGGTCCGATTCGCAGTATCTGCAGATTCTGCTGTTGCTTACCGATTCATCCTGGACTCGTCTGAAGGATCATTTTAAGGATGTACCTTACCAGATCCAGTCTAATATCGTCCATGCCATTCGTATTCGAGATGACCAGACGGAGGGTGCCGTTGTTCTACTGGAGAAGCTCATTCTTGGAGAGGATGCGTTGCTGCGTACCCATGCTTATCAGGCATTGGCTCAAGTGAGCAGAGGTCGCGAAGAGTTGCTGAAGGGGCTATTGCTGGTATGGAACGAATCTGGTGAGGAGAGGCAACGCTCTGAAAGACTAACAGTGACCCAGCTTATGGGTACTGTTCATGCGGATGCTTTTATTCCTAGACTGAAGGTAATGATGGGTGATCCTTCTTTTCAGATCCGACAGGAAGCGGCGAACTCTCTTGCCCGGTACGAGCAGGGACTTGAAGAGCTCCGGGATACGGCTGTAAACCATCCGGATAAATATGCAAGGCAGATAGCGGAGGAAACGCTGGAAAGGATGCAGTATGGACGAAAGATGGATTGAGATGCTGCGGAGTTTTGTTTTGGCATGTTACGAGGGGATATTTATCTATCTGGTGTTAGCGATTGTGATGTGTAGTGTTCTGGTCGTTGCTGCCGCTCGCACATTGATCCGCCAGAGGGATCTGGACCCGCTGCAATATCATGAGATGTTGGATGAAGAACTGGCTCCTGCGGTATCCCTGCTTGTTCCGGTGCGGAATAGCGAGGATACGATCGTACAGCGAATCGGCTGTCTGTTGGATATTCAGTATGCACGTTATGAGGTTATTATCATTAATGATGGATCAGAGGATGAGACCATGCGTCGTCTAAAAGAAACCTATGATCTGATGCCCATTCGGAGTAAAGTTCATTATTCGGGACTCGGTCAGGAGACGGCTCAGATTAAATGTGTCTACCAATCCAGATTACATCATCGTCTGGTTGTGATCGACAAGGCGTATGGGGGACGAATGGACTCCCTGAATGCCGGTCTGAATATCTCGCAATATCCTTATATCGCCTCTGTTGGACCCAGGACAGTTCTGGAACGGGATGCATTGGTGAAGATTATGAAGCCCGTTATGGATGCTCTCCCAGGAGAAGAGGTCGTTGCTTGTAGTGGACGAGTAGATCTCATGGCCTCCAGAAATACGAATCAAACGGATTTAACCGACAACGGCGCAAGAAGGACGGGCAGTACGTTGTTTGTAATGCAGACCATTGAATACGTGCGTGCTTTTCTGATTAGCGGTGTGGGCCTTGTTCGTTATAATATTAATGTGCTTTTATTTACGTCTGAAGTATTCGGTATATTCAAAAAGAACCGGGTGTTGGAAGTTGGAGGTTACAAGCGCGATGACCAGGTCGCTCACATGGAACTGGTGATGCGGTTACAGAAACATATGAAGCAGATTCGGGAACGTGGCCGTATTATATATATTCCCGATCCGATCTGCAGGGTAGAAGTACCCGGTACATGGCATCAGCTGTGCAGACAGCGTATCGGTTGGCACATGCAGCTTGCAAGCAGTCTATGGACTCAGCGGAGCATGATCTTCAATCCGGCCTATGGCTGGATGGGGATGGTATCCATCCCGTATTTTATTTTGATCGAATTGTTGGGGCCTGTGTTGGAACTGGGAGCGATCGTGTTGTTCATTGCAGGCATAGGGCTACAGTGGGTGGATATTAACCTATGCATCATTCTCGTTCTGCTACTGACCCTCTATGGTTCCTTGTTGTCCGCAAGTGTGGTGATGTTCGAAATATGGTGTTCACGCAAGGCATATACGTCCCGAGAGGTGACACGTCTGCTGTTGTATGCATGTACGGAGACGTTCTGGTTCAGACCGCTGAATAACATATCCCGTATATATGGCATGTTGCAGGCTATGGGATTGCGGAAGGCAGAGGAAAAGGACAGCAGACATGGATTAGGGTAATCTAACGATCGATCCTGACAATACCTTGGAACAGAGCAAGGAGGAATACGCTTCATGAAAAAAAGTTACAGGCCAGCCACGATGTGGACGTTGGCTTGTTTTACAGTGGTATCGGTGGTGCTGGTTGTCCCATGGATTATGTGGCAATCCCAGGCCCCGGTTTCAATGAACATCATGATTATTGACAAGAGCAGACCGGACTTGTCCTATCAGGGGCACAAGGGGTTGGTTTGGCTTCTGAATCAACAGAAGATTGTACAGCACACAGGGGAATACTACTCGTATGAAGAGGATTATTACGGTTATGACCTTCAGAACGGGCTTCCACGGATGAAGCAACTGCTGCCTGATGAGGTGACAGATACGGATCTGATCTATCTGACGGCGAATCGGAGTAGTCTGTCTGCACACAAGAGTGAAGGGAAACAAGGCGGAATCTATGAAGGATTAACGATATATGATGTGCAGAAAATCCGCGAGGCTGCGTATAAAGGGGTAACGATTGTTGCCGAATACAGTGCATTGGCAAATACGGCTTCCAAGATGACAAGAGAGCAACTATACCCCATCTTGGGTGTGGACAGCAGTGGATGGCAAGGGAAATCGGTATCTAATCTGCAAAGTATAGAAGAAGTACCCCGTTGGATTCGGACGATCTATGAGCAGCAAGAGAAGAAGAAATGGTCTTATCACGGAGCGGGTATGCTGCTGATCCATATGGATGGACAGGTCATGGTACTGGCGAAAGGTCCGGATGTGAAGACAGGCAATATACAGATTGCATTTACACCGGAAGGCAGTGATTGGAGCGGCATAACCCAGGATATACATTATAGTGGCTGGTTCGATATCATTGTGCCGCAAGAGAAGAACTCCATACTGGCCTGGTATAAGACGGATCTGACGGAGACAGGTGAGCAGAAGCTGGTGGATGCAGGAATTCCTGCGGAATTTGCTGCACTGGTCCGGTACGACGACTACAATCGGTCGTATTACATGGCAGGGTCCTTTGGAGAGATGAAGCATTATTCCTTCTGGCGCCGAATCCGGGGATGGGAGGTCGTCCGGTCCAAACTTACGCCAGATCAGAAAGATATTCCGGACATGTTCTACTGGAAAGTGTACGTGCCCATGATGAAGCATATTTTGAATGAAGTGCAGGATGGACGGCAGCAATGGCCATAGATAGATTATCGAGAACCGTTTCGATGGAAAAAGGGAAGCCAAAGTCCATTCCACCTTGCGAGAGGAACGGGAGATGTACATATTAGAGAAGCGCGTAGATGTGAAAGGCAAAAGTGCGGTTGAGAGACAGGGCGTATCAAGTAAGGATCAGATTGCCAGGTGAAATGGGACTGGGACTGGGTAGATCGAATATGTTTCAAACTCTTACCGCCCTGAACAATGGGAGTTGTAGCTAGATCCAAAACAAAAATTATCCCGCTGCGGCGTACATGTAGTGTGAGCTATAAAATGATTCGTATTAGGACACGTATTAAAACAAGTACTAAAGTGTGCATCACGACCAGGGTAAGCTCCGTATCTAGAATCGCCCCAATGTGTGTACTGAACTATAGCGTGATCTATACATGAATAGTAATAAAACATGTACTACCATGTGCATTACGAGCAAGGTAACATCCTTATCTAGTCATGTACCCGCATCCGCTTGATCAATACAATTTGGAGCATGATCGCTCCGTATTTAGAGACCATAACACAATGTATGTCTGGACTTATGCGCCAATATGATGAGTGGACGAGTGTCTATGGCATCGTGATCTGAAGCACCGTACATAGCACGTTCTAACGAACTCAGCACATCTTATTGGGCCTAAATTGGCACGTTGGTAAATGTAACGAATCACATGGAGCTAGAATAAAAAGTGGACACCCGTTAACGGACGGAAGGATAATAAGACTAACGGAGGTGTCCACATGGGAGAACAGCGGCAACGATATAACGAAGAATTCAAGAAACAAACGGTCAAATTCATTCAAGAGCAGACGAAGACA
>NZ_JBFTKC010000036.1:0-16140 GCF_056395745.1 Paenibacillus sp. 10L310
CCGAAGATAACGGCACATAAGCTTCTACGGGTGTAGTCACAGTTTTGATGTCACCCGAGTATCGCCCCGTAACCGGCTATACGTTGGGTCAGCCTGATTGTCTTCTTCAGCACACCCCAGGCGGAGATGTGACAGCGTATCCCACTACTTGTTAGCCCCTAATCCTGTCACATGGGCGATGCAGGTTAGAAGCACGCACACAGTTTCTTAAAACAATTTAGTCAGTTCCCAACCCCATTTACTTTCGTAAAAATCATCTTTAATAATTTTAGCTTGGAATATTTCATCAATAACAACTTCTTTCTTTAAATCATCTATATATTTTCTTGCAAAATTTGAAATATGGATTGATCCATAATCCCTAGAATCTTCAGTCTTAATCTGTACATTGATAAAAGAACGGTCAACTGATGTGACGGTACAATGCACGACATCTCCCTTTTTTAAGAATTCAGAATTTTCTTGTGTTTCATTATACTTTAGGACTTCCTTTAATAGTCCATTAGTAATTTCTCTGCTTCTATGCAGTTCATCTAGTGGTACATGTGGATGGTTTGCAAGTGTCTGGTCTAAACACATAATTGCAGTTTTAAAACACTGCTCCATTTTTTGCTGATCCTTGATCAGCAATATAAGTTTGTCAGCTTCCTTCCTTTGTTTTCGCGAATGTCCAAAATTCACTTGTGTGCCTACACTTATACCTTTCATCGCACAAAGTAGATGAAATTTTAATTTCTTATATTTCTTGTTTATTCTTCCTGACTTAAACATATCATCTAAGTAGTAATTGAAATATGCAGAGATGTAATAAACGTCATGGGCATCTTGATCCAAAAAAATCTTATTACTATAAGCATTTAATAATTCACCGTAATAACGATGTGTACTGTGAGGTTCATTTAAAAACATAGAAAGGTATGAATGAATCTGAGTAGTCAGAGTTACTACCTTTTCCTTACTAACCTCATCAACTAAGTCATATTGCTTTGATCTACGTTCATAGAATAGCCTATACTGAGGTTCTATTGAATTATAATAATCTTGAAGACGCTTGTGAAAAGGCTTTGAAGACGCAAATGCTTCTGACTTTACTTCTGTCTGCCTGTTTGTAGTGTATATTACACGATTCGAAATTACTTCGTCGCTAACCTCGATCACTTTCACAACAACATATGAAATATCATTAATTGCTTCTTTATTGCCAAACATGACATAACTGGATTGACAACCATTCACAATTTGATAGTCAAATAGTTCTAAATTATCACCTGTCACTTTTATAGTATTAGCGACAATAGTGATTCCGTTATTTAATATCGCAAAACGTGCCTGATCTTCCATGTTAGTTATAGTTGCTCTTATTTCTTGGTTAACAGCATTATACCCTTGAAAATCCCGTACATTATCCTCAAAAATGTTGGTAAGCATATTCCCATCACTATCTTTTAATATTTCAACAAAGTCCTTGCACTTGACCATACCTAAATAAGCTTGTTTTACACCATCTATACGAGGAAAGGCAACCTTTTTCTCCATAGGAATTACTCTGCTTATTTTCTTTTTTAACTCCTTATATGTAATGATTATTTTTTCAGAATCATAAGGAGTAAAGTCCACCGTCGAGAAATCTGAAGACAACTTGAGATCCTTTATATCACTTTCAATTCTGTTTCTTAACCCATTATCCTCATTCCATTTACCACAACAAACATAAAAAAGTTCTACAGTTGGATGAGTTGAAAAATCAACACTTTTTGAGTATATGTAATCCTTTATTTCAATTAAAGTCTCCATCTTTTCATTTGTAACAGGTCTTTTATCTTCGCTTTCAAAAAAGGCTCTTACGCCATAACAAAAATCTCCAATTTCGGAACCGCTAAAACTCTCACTTGTTTTAGATTGAATAAATATAAATTTAACATCTAACGTTTTGGAATTTTGAACTATACTTACAGCTTCATCCTTGCTTACTATCAACCTATCATTAATAATTACTGCTACTCCATCTAATCCTTTCTCACCTTCATCGGTCATAACATCATCTGGATCAAAACGATCAAGTGTGTATTTATTTACTATGCATCTATTAATAAAATGTTCGAATGCCGTTTCCTTTTTTAAGTTATTAATATTATATTCATCTATATGAGTCATTAAAAAGCTCTCAATAATTTTATTCATTGAACAAAACTCTCCTCACATTATATCTACATTTTAAATACAGCGTGAACTGGTAACCATCAATTTCTTCAAGATAATGGAATATGATACACCTATAATCCCATAACGCGACCTTGGTGTCAAAAGAATTATCGGCTGTTTTATATTTAATATGAACTACAATTCAGTTACGCTATGCTTCTCCCACAAAACCTCATCAGCTTTAGCAAATTGCATCGTAATTAGCACCTGCTTCGTCTCCCTCAACACCTGCACCTAAGACACAAACTTGCTAAACAATTGATGCAACATTTGTGGATTCTGAACCTCATCATTCAGTAGAGCAATTAGGTTGTATTCGACGTCAGAGAAACCCGAAGATAACGGCACATAAGCTTCTACGGGTGTAGTCACAGTTTTGATGTCGGTCTAGCAAACGCCCTGTAACCAGCTTTCGCTAAACACAGCCTGATTGTCTTCTTCTGCTTATTCCACTGAAGTTGATCCCCTAGCCCTGTCACATGGGTTTGAATTTATTTCTTTGCATACTATAAGAGATGTCTTGTATACTCTCATGTTCATATTCTCTATTTTCAAAAACAGCGTAATCAACTTTTATGTCTTTACCGATTAAATGTGCATAATCTTCACAAACACGTGAATGAAGCTCTCGAAAGCGTTTTAAACTAAGATAGCAGTCTCTATAAAGCTGAACAAAAATTTCTGTCCCATGAACTTCATAAATCGGAACTTTAATTTCAGTTCTTTGTTGAAGTAGCTTAGATTTTGCATCTCTATCTAGCTTTTCTGCACTTACCATCTCAGCATTAATTAGTGACTGAGGTACATGGGCTGCCCAGTTTCTGAAATCGCGAAGACGATCTAACATTGTGGTACACCGAGCATCTAAGGGTTTTAACGCAGATGCAAAATTCTCTTTCTTAATGAGCTTTCTAAAATTCACATAAGAAATAGCATCTGTTTGTGTATCGGCAAACAAATTGACAATTCCAAGCCCAGCCCCAGTCGTCATATCCATATAAGAGTCATATATCTCTGCTGGTAGCTTGTCAACATATAAGCCAAATTCAATTGTTGGACTTGAGTTTAAATCTGAATGGTCATCCAATTTTTGTTTAAGTTCAGGAAGATCAAGCGTAATAGCCAGAATATCTTCCATTTCTAATACATATCGTTCAAACCTATTCATTTTTCCTGCAATGAAGATAATAATATATTCAAGGTAGAATGCATAATGGTTTTTACTTGTCAGTTTGAATTGCTTATGTATATTCACACTGATTCTCCTCTCTTAATCTATTTTTGTTACCTTCTGCACATGACTGCAGATTTTCAGGTTGGAAAATAAAAAAAAGCTCAGCCGACAATCGCTACACTCCTTCAATATACTGGAATTTAACATAACAATATTCCCATAGAATGAATTGACTGTCAAAGCATTTTGTCGGCCGAGCTATATTAAAATTCCATTATAATGTACCTACAATGTTCTTCTCATACAGAATCTCATCCTCATTCGCAAACCTCACCGTAATATGCATCTGCTTCCTCTCCCTCATCACCTGCACCTGAGACACAAATTTGCCGATTAACTGATGCAACATCTGCGGATTCTGAACCTCAGCATCCAGTAAAGCTATCAACGTCTGAATATCATACTTCACTGACGCAATGAACTCTTCTGGTACATCGACCTTATGCAGTCCTATCGACAATGTCTCATACTCCGTTTTCTTCTCCATCAATTCTGTCTGCATCTCATCCAGCATCTCTTGATGGAAAGGCTTACCCTTACCTACCTGCATATCATCCTTAATCGCATCCACACGCTTCTCCAAAAATGCAATCTCTGCCTCCAAGCCGACTGCCTGTGCAATAACATGCTTGTTCTTCTCGTTATGATACATACGAATCTCTTCCTCCAACTGATTGTCCATCGACAACCGTAACAAAGTCGTTCTAAGCTTATTAGTGACAACCTCTTCGACCCGTTCTTTACGCCATCCTACATAAGAACAAAACTCCTTACCCTTTCGCGTGTATCCGCCGCATACATAATATCGTTGTCCGCCGCTCTTGGTACGTGTGGATGTGGAATTGCCAACCATTCTTGATCCGCATTTGTCGCACACCATGATGCCACGCAGCCAAAAAGGAGATACTCGCTTCGTACCAAATGGCTTATGCGTCTCGCCACCGCCGTTGTTGCGTTGTTTAGCAGCAGTCTGGCATTGTTCAAACAGTTCCTTTGTAATGAGTGCAGGGTGAGCATTCTCCGTAATAATCCACTCAGAGCGATCTCTCCACTTCTTCCCTTTCGTCTGATAGTCCTGCTTATTCCACACTTTGCGTCCAATGTATGATTCATTGAAGATGATGGCTCGAATCGTGCTCCCTGACCAAGTACCTCCTTTTTGCGTAGGCACTTTATGTTCGTTTAGTTCAGATGCAATTTTATGATAACCCTTGTTTTCAAAAGCATATTGGTTGAATATCCAGCGAATTAAATCAACTTCTTCTCTCGGCCCTGGAACCCACACAGACTTTGTCTTCTGATTCCCCATTGCAATGTGTTCCGTCCGGTATCCATATGGCGGAGTACCGCCATTGTTGTATCCTTGCTTCGCATTCTGCGTCATGCCTTTCCTTACCTCAGTCGCTAAGTTTGCGTTAAAGAACTCCGAAATGACCTCCAGCATCCCCTCCAGCAACATGTCCTGCGGCGTCTCTGCCTCTGTCTGCTCCGTAACTGAAATGACCTTCACACCACATTGATTAAGTAATGCTTTGTAGATTACATGGTCATCACGCTTACGAGAAAACCGATCAAACTTATGAACAACAACAGCATCGAACGGTCGACTTGACCTTTTAGCCATTGCAATCATCTTCTGGAACTCTGGACGATCATCTGTCTTTGCTGACTTTCCTTTCTCAATGAACTCATTGACAATGATCCAACCTTTCTCCAGACAATACTGCTGAATGGCTTTAACCTGTGCTGGAATGGACAACTCTTTCTCTGCTTGGCGATCTGAAGACACACGAACATAAATAGCTACTTTCATTTAATATCTCTCCCTTTTCTTGTTTTTAGGCACAAAAAAAGCAGGCACACCGTTTTTGGCGTACCTGCGATGAAACTGCATGTTATTGTGTTTTATTGATCTTTCGTGCCATCAACGACTCCTGAGCGGCATCCCAAAACTGTTGGTCTACAATGGCTGGATGTGCATCTTCTGCGACAATCCACTCGGACACATCATTCTGTTTCCCATCCGCATCCGACTTTTTATTCCATACACGCTTGCCGAGATACACTGGATTGTTAAGGATGGCAAGCACTGTGGATGGAGCCCACCTTTTTCCTTCAATAATGTTCTGTTGATTCAATTCACGGGCAATTCGCTTGCCTCCATGACCTTCTGCCGCCATATGGAACATCTGCTGAACTAATTTGACCTCTTGATCCGTGCCAAGCTCATACGTGACTTTTCTGCCCGTCTGAACACGTCGATAACCAAACGGCACTCTGCCACCACAATGAAATCCTTGAGACGCGTTTTCTCGCATCCCTTTCAACGTCTCGTGACGCAGATTAACGTTGTAGAATTCGCTGATGACTTCCAACATCGACTCTAACAGAAAACCATGCGGTGTATCCGCATCAACAGGCTCAGATGCAGATACAACGGTAACACTATGTTTTTTGAGCAATGCCTTGTAGATGGCATGATCTGCACGATTGCGGCTGAACCGATCAAACTTGTGGACGACAATCGCAGCAAAGTGTTTATCTGTTTTCTGGGCATCCGCAATCATTCGTTGAAAATCAGGTCTTGCATCTGTCTTTGCAGATTTCGCTTCATCTATATATTCATCGACAATAGACCATCCACGCTCATCCGCATATCGTTGCAGTGCTTCCCGTTGAGCTGGGATAGATAATTCACGTTCTGCTTGTTGCTCCGATGAAACTCGAAGATAGATTACAATGTTCATTGTAGGCTACTCCTTTGAATTTAATTGTGAAAGACATTAGTTAGATAAAACACGAAAAGCCCGATCCACGTAAGATCGAGCGAAGAATGATGCTATTCTCTTTTATATGTCAGTAGAGTAGAACCTCTTGAGGGGGGCTTAACTCTTAGAGCTACAAGGGCTTTGATGCAGATGCGAGCATTATACAGAGGACACTACGATCTGTACACAACTCCTATCAGTTTGTGTTGCTTGCTGTTTGTTGAGCACAACTTGTACAACGTCCTGGCTATGAAGACCTAAGTGTTCAAGTATCGGGTAGTACATCCTCGCCATGTTGTCGATGTCCTTAGTAGATACATTCCCAAGAAACAGCAGGTTAATCTTATATGGCCGGCCGCCGCTGATCTGCATACCATCTCTCTTTAGAGCAGTCGACAGTGCCTCCTGATAATCATCTTCCTCAAAGGCGAATCGTGTATCATTGTTCCAATCCAGTTTAATCGGCTCCGATTTAGGAACTACGTAAACAGAGACATCTTTAAATTCAGCAACAGGAACATTAGATGCAGAATGGCAATCAAACAATCTGACAGTCAATGTATCAGGAGACTTGGTAACTCCGCGTTTAGGAGCTACGCTACGCCAGCTATATTTAATTGAACACGAGGATATCAAACTGTCATCACAAATAATGTGTTTATTGATACCGTCCATAACCGATTTCAAGACAGATAGAAGCGGCAGTTCATTCACATCTCTGGATGAAGAAATCTCCACCTCAACGCTGTATTTCCCTGCCATGGGATAAGATACCCCTGCATCCTTCAAACACATTCTGAGTAATGAACTTACCTTCGCTTGAAAATCCATCATTTGTATATCCTGAAGCATATGCGTTTCATTTTTTATGCCTCGTTTACCTGCATGCTCGTAAGATAACCCCCTGGGCTCATCAAATATTCTGATGAACTCTTTTTGATTATGTTCAACCAAAATATTCTCACCACAATGATTTACATGTATCGAATGTATTGTCTTGTTCATGGAATCATGTTCCCCCATTTCGTCTGCATTGTTTTTTTATGAACTGGCTTACGTACTAGATGCTTAGGTCGAAGAATGATCTTCTCTTCTACTTGCTTGTTAGCAGGCGGACTACAATAGCCAGCATCCCCATAATAGACGTTGTCTACAAACAAACATCGCACTGGTATAAACAATCCTTCATTCATCAATGAAATCACGTTTTTACTTATAGCATCAACTGTACTTTTGAGATTGTAACAAAATCCTTCGTCCAACCTCAATGTCTCGCTCCACTCGTCAATCTCTACGATTCGAGGGTCAATACCTCCAAAATACTCCAACCAACAAGCACCGTGTAGCAACAGCGTTGTCTTTAATCGGCGTAGCGACCACTTTTGTCTAACCCCAGGCTTGTTTTTGAGCATATCGTTTTGAACAGCGTCATTGGGAACCATTATATATCCGCTATTACTGTCTTTAAGCCCTCCAGTATCAAATGTGATATCATCGCAACTGTAATATTTCTTCTTCATAGGATGATAGTCCGGTGCAACTAAAATTTTCGCCTGATACGGCTGTCTCAGTCTCGTATTGGTATTTTGAATAAAATGGTTTGCTTCAAGCCAATCCAGAGCATTATCTACCTTTTTGGAGTAGTTAGAAAGCTTATTTTGACCAATAGGAAATTGTTTATATTCGAGCTCTATATTCATTGCCTCTTTGGACTTTATACACTTCCTAATATGTCTGTCTACATGGCGACACATGTATAAGTAAATCCTGAACTCATCCCTATTACCCAAGAAATCATCGTAAATATCGGATAAAATCTTGCGTTGGAAGATGAAAAAATCATCTGTAAAACTGAACTGTTGACTCAATGGAAGTTGGGTTTGGTTTTGAGCCAGCAGTGATTTGAATTTAGGTATCTTCACACTCATAGTCTTTATCCTTTCAGGTTCATGTTGTTAGTTGCTTCCATTGTAGTAGAATGAGTTAACTTATTACAGGAATAGAACTGGTAGATAAAAAGAATACAGCTGTCAAGGCCGAGGCGAAGCCGAGCTTGTTTAAGCCTTGACGAGCGTTTCCTACATCAACACTGAATCCGTCCTTGGCGTTAGCCAAGGGACGCCACACGGCGAGTGACTGGAGGTGAAGGAGGGCGTCGTCCTCCTTCGGCCCTCAGGGCAGTGGGTGGTTTGAACTGCAAGTATGGTGCAAGGCCGCGAGCGATAGCGAGTGGCCTCTTCACTCCATCGTATTTCAAGCGGTACAAATAACTTCATCTCTACGAGTCTACATTAGTCCTTGCTCTTTCAAGCTAGTAAAGGTTCCGTCACCAAGTACCAGATGATCCAACACGTCCACACCTACAATGCTTCCACTCTCCACCAAGCGTTTTGTTAACTGAATGTCCTCTGGCGAAGCTAATGGATCTCCGCTCGGATGGTTATGCACGCAAATAATAGAAGCCGCAGAACGTTTTACAGCGGCACGAAATACCATATGAGGGGTGACAATAGCGGCATTGAGTGAACCGATAGAGAGCGTCTCTGGTTGTCCTATTAAGTGGTTCTTGGTATTAAGGAACAACACAACAAAGTGCTCCTGTTGCAGATGCCTCATCTCTGGCATCAACAGGTCAACTGCATCCTGTGGCCTGCGGATGATCTGAGGTATATTGACGGCAGGTCTACCCAATCTACGTGCTAATTGCAATGTAGCGATTACCTGCTTTGCACGTACCTTGCCCACACCTTTAATAGACATCAACTCAAACTCAGTGACGTTCATCAGTTCCTGTACGGTGGGAAAGCGATCAAAGAGTTCGTCAACAATATAGGAGCCGGGCTTCTCAGCGAGTGCGTCACCCAGCAGTGATTTGATTGTAGATAGTTCGTTAGAATAATTCATATTTACGTCCTCCAGTAAACGCAAAAAGGAGAAGCCAGATTCGACTTCTCCCGTTGGGTGATATGATGTTGTTTTGTATGATGATGATAAGTTGTATTTTCTTGAGTCGCTTTCACTGAGCCGCTCTCTTTTTTTCTTCAATTTGCATGTTAATAAGAACGAGCCTTACAAGAGCCTGAGCATATCTCCTGCCGTCTTCTAAATTAAAATGGGCATCTGTGTCCATCATCTGCATTGTAGCTTTTAGACGGGCTTTCTGAGCCAGTAAATGCATGAGCTTTTCCACGTTCCTCACCTCCCTTCATGGCAGTAAAAAATAGCCTACTGTCGTCTCCTGACGATGCGGCCATCTACATTAGTCAATTTATTTGCCACATAACACAGTTAGCTAAACCTCCATCCCTACCACAACTGGCTGGGAAGTGAATTGAATCAGTATCGTCACCTGACCGTTGCTGAGTGCAACAACCGCATATCTCTCTTCATCCAACTGCACACTATAGATAAATCCATTTTGCTCACAGAATCCTAAATACTCTTTGGAACTGTTGTATTTAAAAAGCCGATAATTCATACTCGCTTCTTCCTCTCGTAATTTAATGGTTTTATGCTTTGACGATACGATCTTGATGCCGCTGTAACTGCTCTGGATACTCACGACGAAAATAACTCTTCATCCAACTGACAGCAGTGTCTTCGTCTACCTGATACATCCGTTGACAATAGACATACAACACCGTTCCAGCCATTCGGATGCCTCCATTCATCACCAGTTGCCTCAACAACTCTTCCATCTCCACGGACAGACCTTTCTTAACAACCATCTGCATTCATCTCCTTTGTTCGGCGTTGTCTCACAGCCGATGATTTTGTCTCTGTCAGGCAACGACAAATAACCCACTCAACGTGTGAGCAGGCTACTTTGCCTATGCTGTTGTTCAAGGTAACGATCTGTTCAATGATCTTCAGCGATCGAAAACAGCAACAGTAAAAAGATATGCAAACAAAAAAGGACTGCAACTACTGTATCAACAGCAGAAGCAGTCCAGTGCAGAGGGATGGGGCATGAAACGGCAGCCCACCCCCTTTGTTATTTAAGACGTGGTTCCTCGGGGAAATTTGTATAGTTTTTTTGGTCTATATGCGTCTCATCTCACCATTTTCAAATGTATCAACAAACTCCTGAACAACTTTGAGTAAAAACTTAATTTCTGGAACATCACGATCCATTAATAAAGGTCTAAACATTTCAATTAACTGATGCTTATCCGCACTCATTGCGTTGTTATCTGCGTAAAGAAAAAGATCATGTGGTTTGATATTCAATGCCTGCATAATCTTTTCAAGTGACTCCAATGAGATGTTGCGTGCCCCCCGCTCTGTATCTGATAAGTATTTCTCACTCAAACCAGATAATTCGGAAAGTTTCTCCTGTGTCATTCCCTGTGCTTTACGGACAAGTCTGATTTTCTCACCTACCAATTTCACAAACTCCGACATATTATCACCTCTACCCCAAGCGTAGAGGACTTAAAAGAACAGTATAACACCATTAAAGTTCATATTAAGTACATTTATAAGTGACCTTTTGTTGAATTTATAGTAGAATATGCCTGATGATACTCATCAAATAATAGATTGTAATTACATTCTTAGGGGGTTAACAACATGATTAGGAAGATTTTAATTGGTATGACAGTAGCCACACTAACCACAGTATGTATAACAACCACAGTATCCGCCGCACTACCAACCTACGGTGAAGAGTGGCAGAATGCAGAGACAACGCAACAAACTGTCAGCTTTACTGATCTTCCATCTACACATTGGGCTTACAACTACATAGCAGAGATGGTCAACCGTAAAGTTATCAGTGGCTATCCCGACAGTAGATTCAGGCCGAATAACACCATCACACGTGCTGAGTTTGCCAAGATCATGATTACTGCATCTGGCATCACACCCAAGAAAGTGAATTACTCTTCCTTCTCGGATATTCCAGCAACCAACTGGGCTTCTCCGTTCGTGGAATCTGTGAAGGACTACATGACTGGCTATCGTACCGCAGATGGCAAATACATCTTCAATCCATCCGCACCAGCAACCCGTGAGGATGTAGCCATTGCTCTCGTCAAACTCAAAGGCTATGAAGCCAATCGTCTGCCCGATCACAGCACCATTGAAGCCATGTTAAAAGACTACGCTGGCATATCTGAATCCGCAAAGAGTTACGTTGCATTAGCAGTGGAGAATGGACTTGTCTCTGGTTTTCAGGATGAGACGTTCCGTCCGCAGGCGACGATCACCCGTGCAGAAGCAACGGTTATGCTCTGGAGAGCATACCAGTATGGGAACGACAACAAAGAGATTGGCGGTGGACAGACAACGACGAATCCAACATCCACTACTCCATCCACACCAAGTCCAACTACACCTGGTTCATCTGCACCAATCACACCAGTAGATCAACCATCTGCATCTACACCATCCGCAAAGTTTACAGTAGAAACATTGGTCGGCGGATCAGATGCTGGTGATGTGGATGGCCCTGTGCGGACAGCGAAGATCAAACAGATCGACAGCATGGTTATGGACAAGAGCAACAACATCTACTTTCTGGACAGTCAGAAATTGAAGATACGTAAATTCAACAGTTCTAACGGAACGGTAGAGACGTTCAAAACGATCAATCAGGATTTCAATTGGAACTACAAGGATGCGGATGGGAAAACGAAACATTATGACTATAAAGACCTGACGCCCCTCAAACTTGCCTATAACCCAGCGAGCAGCAAGCTTTATCTCGCCGCAAGAGGGTTTTCAGGACATTCAACTGCCACGATCCTTTACGATATCACCAACAGCATCAGCGTAGCCACGTATGATGTCAACCATGTCGGAGCCCGTTATATGGACTTCATTGCGTTCCCCGACGCTGAAAACGTTATGTATGGTGTCACAGCCAGTCACGAATCGAACGTCTTTGAAGGCAAATTGAATCAATCGCAAGTCGAGCAAGTAGTCAGTAGTACAACCTACAACGCAATTGATCTGACGGACTACTATGGATATGCTCCTGTCGCAGCCGCACATGCAACAGCTAACAATCTATATGTGTTTGGCCGAAGTAAGATGTATGATCTGCAAAGGTTTCCTGTGAAAGTGGACAAGATCGCTGAGTATGATGGTAGCCGATATGATAGCGTTTCTGCTTACAACGGGAAAATGTACATGACGATGGCAGGCACTGTCTACGAGATGGCAACAGACGGCAATATGATTACATTCGTTAACGGAAATGATCTGATCTACAAAGATGGGACTCTTATCAGTCAAATGAAGCAACTGAACTTTGACACAAACGGTAATGTCATTTTCTATGATGACAACAGCAAATCCATCCGCAGAATCAATTTGTAGCAATATTTTAAAAAGAACGGGCTGAATCTAGTCCGTTCTTTATCTATGACGGAGGCGACAAGATGAATCATCGTAAACTGGAAGACTCAGATATTTCGTATATGCTGTCTCAGTTGAATGAAGAAGATACGGATGATTTACCAACTGCTGAATCCACGATAATGGGGATGTCAGAAGGGGAGCTGTCCTTATTCATTGGCAAAAATGAAGATACATATCTACAAAAATGGAGAGAGGACAGTTCATGGAACTGGGCAGCGTTTATCTTTGATTTCTACTGGTTCCTTTACAGAAGAATGTATAGGTACTTCTTTATCTACCTAGCAGTGGTTTACTTTAGCATTTATTTAATTGGAACTATGGTATCAAACATGTCTAACTCATTGGTAGCTCCAATAATAATAGGAATAGTCATATATAGTATCTTCAAAGTATTAGTCGCTACAATGGGCAATCAGCTTTATTGGCGGCATACCAAACGTAAAATTGATCGTGTCCACCAAATTGTGGAACATGTCTCATCAGGTGAACGTGAGATTGTTAAAGCAGGAGGTGTCAATCTGGCACTACCTTTGATATTAATTCTTCTGCCAGCCCTCATTGTGGTCCTAAGCTTCATGTTTAATTTCTTTACAACTTTCCGAGCTGTTTCAGACAGTCTAAGTCAAAATATACGAAGTGAAAGCAATGCTGTGAGAGTGCAAGCTGAGGATATGAATATTTCTCCGACTACAACGATGATCTCTTCACCTAATGACACAACTGAGTACGAGGAAGAATGGGCAGCTATTGCAACTGAGATCAACGGTTATAACTGGAGTGAAATGGTAGGTTATGAACGTCTAGTGGTTATCGTTGCAGGCTTGATGAAGAGCTGGGAACAAGATAATTTACAAGTGGATGGCACACCAATTATTTCAGATCAGGATGCTCCAATTATAACTGAGCTAGTAATTGCCCTATATGGGGACAGCAAATATGCCCATATGAATCTGATTGAAATTATGGGAGTGATTAAAGGACAATTACAACAGGCAGAAAACTCTATAGATGTAAGTGATGCTCTCGATGAAGATTTGTACTATGCTGTAGCCGATGATATTTACAATGAAGTAGTCCGTTTGCTGGATCAAGGGGCCGATCCTGCCAATTCTTCATCAATAATAGCGGCTGCTCGTAATAAAAACGCCGCTTTGATAAGTCTCTTAATTCAGTACGGTGCTGATCCAGATTACTTTTTTAGAGGAGAAACTCCGTTGTCCATACTTGTTCAAGATGATGAAGTAGAGTTAGTAAGCCAATTGCTTGATCATGGAGCAAATCCTGAAATGGGAACCCCTTTATCCTCACCACTCCAAATTGCAGTAGAATTAGGCTCAATTAACATGGTGCAGCTATTGCTAAAACACGGAGCTGACAGTAACAGATTTATCGAAGGAGAGATGAGTATACTTCAGATTGCTGAGGAATTAGGACATACGGAAATCTATCAATTGCTCAAAGAACAGGAACATTGAATATATTTTTTATGTATCACGTTACAAAATCAGACTTGAGACAATATATAGAATGTATTGAGAAAGAATGAATCACTTAGTGTTCAATGTGGGTTAACAAGTTGCAATTATGGCTTTTTGTAGTATTTTTGTAGGTACATCGTTTTAATCCAGTGCGATGTAGATTAGTTCAAGTTCGTTGATGTGGGATGAAGTAGCGGATGGGATGTAGGTTTTCCTGTCCGCTATTCGATTTTTAGAACATCTTCGCCGCATGGTTTGGTATTCGAATTCATTATCTCTCTATAGCTACGTTACAAAATTGCTACTTCGAGAATATATAGATATGTAACCGCACCAACCAGAAATTATCCACAGCTACACAATACTAGAAAACCGTTAAAATCACCTTTTTTCAACCCTTATACCGGGTACACAGGCGAAATCAGTTAAAATAAACGAGAATACTACCAAAAAGCTTTGACTTGGCATCCATCCATCAATTAATTAGTGAATAATTCCGCCCTCTTCCCTCAACTTCATCCTTGTATCCCAGTAACATGCGAACCAACGTATTTGGATACTCCATCAGCTTACGGTACTCCTTTGCTGGTAGATCAGGATTTCTCAACATGATCGCCTGAAGCTTGGCTATTTCTGAAACATCGTAACGAGACTTGTGTACCATAAATTGAGATACGTAATCGCCTACAGACAATTCTGACAGATTCTCATTGCCGTTCCATGAATACAACTTGATCTGTTTTATGAACCGATCTACATTACTACCTTCAGACAAGAAACGATATACCAGATCACTCTTGATCAGCGTTGTATTTGAATTCCCCATATAACTCTGTTCCAGCAGAAAAACTACAATACCCATAAACGTATCAATAATTTGTAGAGGAATAGATTCATGAGACTCTTCCGACTCGACAGATGCAATCTTGTACGTTTTGCTCCGATATACAGAATGAGCATTCATCTGCTCTTTAATTTTGGAGTGAAGTCGTAATGAATCATATTCATCGTTTCGGTCAATTTTAATATTCACATCTATCTGCCCACTCAAGTGACGTGTCACTCCATAGAACAATCTTTCGGGAATTTTGATATAAAACAGATTTCGCAGCTCCATCATCGTAAGATTTAGTTCTTGAGCAATGCTGTGAGCTTTTGTATTATCGACAATGAAAATATTGATATTCACATCCTGATTGATGATGTAATGAAGAACCTTGAAATATTTCTTCAAGTATTGATCATGATTGTATTCCCTAAAATGTAACTCACTCTTAGTGCCCATGTCTTCATACATACGTTGTATCGTCTGCGTTATGTCCGTCATTGTCTGTTCACTGCCGCCATAAGCACCGTAATATGAATTTTCTTTTCCTGGCTGATCAATTTTATTCGCTTCATCGAAATAGATATTATAGATCATTGTACACATCCTAATAATCAAAATGATAACGTAAGGCTTGACTTTCATTCATATACATAATATCATGATTGTATAGAAATAATACGGATGAGTATAGTCTTCTCCGCTTCGTTAGCTAGAGCTGACTATACTCAAAAAAAGAACCTTCTCCGCTTCGTTAGCAGAGTTGGTTTTTTTGCGTTTTAAACTAATTTCTCTTTGTGAGTTTGATCTTCTAAACATACTGTGTGCGTCCAACTAAAGAAAGAAGAGATCTATAACATGGATACGCTGTCATATTTCCGCCTGTGGCGAACGGAATAAGACAAACTGGCTGATCCAATGTTAAGCCGATTACGGGGCGATACTCGGGTGACAATCAAAACTGATACGTACAGAGGTACCGCCATGTACATCATCAGAGATATGTCGTATTCGACGACAGAGAAGCCCGAAGCCTTAGATCCAAAGCGGTTTACCCCACCCCTTCGAATACGGGCAAGCAAAAACAGCCACCAAATGGTGGCTGTCGCTGATACTACTAATGGAGGCGAGGGGAGTCGAACCCCTGTCCGAAGATAACGGCACATAAGCTTCTACGGGTGTAGTCACAGTTTTGATGTCACCCGAGTATCGCCCCGTAACCGGCTATACGTTGGGTCAGCCTGATTGTCTTCTTCAGCACACCCC
>NZ_JBFTKC010000037.1:0-9398 GCF_056395745.1 Paenibacillus sp. 10L310
GGCTTATACTGCCATCTACCAGTACATCGAGTTCTATTACAACCGCAAGCGAATGCATGGCGCGCTAGGGTATCTTTCCCCTGCTCGTTTTGCGATGAAATTTACGGACAAATCCGCAGCGTAGTGTCTACTTTTTTGACATAGGTCCATTATACCCTTCGTAGAATTCTTTTTGAAGGAACGCTAATTATAGTGTGGTATCAACATAAGCCTGTATTTAAAGCTGGGGGATATAAACTCAAAAGTTATTACTATGAATGCCGTCATGAGTTTAACTTAACAAAGAAGATTATAGCTAATTCACAGTAGAGGTTTACGTCAGATAACATTATATCCAAGCTTTGGGTCCTTACGCTCCCTGGGTCAGCCCGTAGGGAATTGGCAGGAAAGTGGAATCAGGCGGACACATCCGCACCGACTAACCGCATCGCGGCCGCCCCTAACGTGGTTTAAGTCGGTGGGGCGTCGTGGATACAGCAACGTTATAGGAAATCAGCGTATAAAAATACAAAATAAATTATTCAAACTCTGAATAGGAGTGAAATCATGCTGGAAGCGGTTATTTTCGATATGGATGGTACACTATTTCAAACAAACAAAATCTTAGAGTTATCGTTAGAAGAAACGTTTTCTGTCTTGAGGTCTCGTAATGAATGGTCGAGTGAAACTCCGACTCAAAAATATCGTGAAATTATGGGAGTTCCTCTACCAGCAGTTTGGGAAACGTTACTACCGAACCATTCAACTGAAATCAGACGAAATGTGGACGAGATCTTCCTAGAGAAGCTAATTGCAAATATTAATAATGGCAATGGCGCCCTATATCCTCATGTCAACGAAATCTTTGATTTTTTAAAACAGGAAGGCTGCTTAATTTTTATTGCAAGTAATGGACTAATCGAATACCTCAATGCTATTGTTAACTGTTACAAGTTAAATAATTGGGTGACAGAAACCTTTAGCATCCAACAAATAGAGACTCAGAATAAGGATGACTTAGTTAGATCTATCCTTATGAAATATCACATCAACAATGCTGCTGTAGTTGGCGACAGGATCTCTGATATCAAAGCAGCAAAAAACAATGGATTGAAGGCTTTCGGTGTTCGATTTGACTTTGCCCAAGAACGGGAGCTTAAACAAGCGGATTATATTATTGATGATTTACTTGAATTGAAAAAATATATTTAACATCATGGGAAGTGGAATATTTGTGTAAGTATTTTCGAAGAAGACGCTGACATCATATAACATGATATTCACGCAGCGGCTCCTGACGGAGCCTTGATCTGCTGGAAGGATTTCGAAGAGGAATATCAGCAGACAACCCCTTCGGGGTTCATGAATACAGGAACGTAATCGGAAATCAGCGTAAATAAGAAAAATACAAATTTCTATTAAGAGACATAATGGGGACTCCAGAGAATATTAACCTGACTCAAAGATGAAAGGAGAATTTGAGTGCGTAATAATCATGAAATAGACGATTTTATCTATCAAGCAGATGTTTCCGTTCCATTAGTAATAATGATGTGTGGTGTGGCTGGATCGGGAAAAACAACATTTGCTCAACGATTAGAGCAGAGGGGCTTTGTACGTCTCTCTATTGATGAAGAAATTTGGGCTACAAATGGTCGTTACGGAATTGATTATCCAATTGAAATCTATGAGCAACTAAAAATTAAAGCGGAGTTAAAGCTGCGTAATGAACTAGTAAATCTTTTGAATGAAAAGCGCAATGTGGTTATTGATTTCAGTTTTTGGCAGCAGAAGAGACGAAATGAATATAAGAAGCTAATTGAAGATGGAGGAGGAGAGTGGAAACTGGTTTATTTGAAAGTTAATCCTAATGATTTGCGTGAACGACTTCGCATTCGGAGCCAGCGATTCGATGCTAATGCTGCGTTTACAATAACAGAAGAAATTTTATCTTCTTTCCTCAAGGGTTTTGAAGTGCCTTCTGGAGAAGGGGAAATTATCATAGAAGCTAAAGAATAATCAAAGTGACTAATGTGTTGAGGTTTCAATGAAGGCGCTGACATCGGTGACAAGGCTTAAAGATGAAGAATATATCTCAATCTTAATGAACCAAGCACATTGAAAGTCGTAAATTCATTGAAAGTAGCTCGAAGAAGCCCCAAAAATCTTGCCAACACCGTATTCACACTGAGGGGCTAAGCCCCTTGGGCTGTCAGTGGGGTTTCGAGGAAGTAGTATCCAGCAGACAACTCCTGTGAGGATAAGTCTTCGACCCAGTCGCTCCTTTAAGTCTCTCGGGTTCGTAAATACAACAACGGTAAATAAAATAACGAAGCAGTTTATATTGGGAGTTGATTCATTGAAGTATTCAACTGTAGTTCTTGACTTGGACGGAACATTATTAAATTCAAAAAAAGAAGTATCTAAGAGAAACGTAGATGCGGTCTTATCTTGTTATCAGAAAGGAATGAGAATAATATTTGCAACAGCTCGACCGCCCAGGGCGGTTAATTGTTTGCTTCCACAAGGATTAAGTAGATATCGGAGCTTTTGTATATTACAACGGAGCTCAAGTGATATGTAAGGAAACCAAGATAGAAATTAATGAATCAATCCCTGCTAATGTAACTACAGAAATTCTTGATTACTGTTTGAAGTGTGACCCTCAAATTGAACTGACTATGGAAGTGAAGGATGAGTGGTTTAGTTTAAGAGAGCTTGATTATATGAGCTCAATGAACACACAATCAAACCCCATAGTAAAACCCTTAAAAGAAATAAAGCAATATGATGCCACGAAGATACTTCTGACTGGCAATAATCACAATTCTGGATTGTTTGAAAAATTCGAGGGTAGAGTGAATATACTAATTACGGATAATAATAAATTAGTACAAATCATGCCTCTTCTGGCATCTAAGGAAATGGCAATTACTAAACTCTGTGAATTATATAATGTAGAATTGGATTCCGTTATTGTATTTGGTGATGATCATAATGATGTAGGCCTCTTTAAGATGGCGGGATATTCTATTGCTATGGGAAATGCGATTAGGGAATTGAAGGAAATCGCTGATGAAATAACCGTTAATAATGATGAAAACGGTGTTGCTGTAAGTCTAGAAAGATTTTGTGGGTAACTCAAGGTTACTTTATCTAACAGTACATTCATACACCGTCGCACTTGCTCCTCGGTCGCCAAGAAGGATATCGGAGAAGTTGATTAAGGCGACACATTCAATCAGCTAAGTCTATTGACTCGTTCCCTACGGTAAGCTGCTTGAACGTCAGGAATACAACAACGTTAGCCGAAAGAAGTTCTTATTTTAGGAGGAGTCTATATGATATTAGAAAAAGTTATAAATAGAATTACAATACAAAGTGAATATAAGGATTTGGTTGATAAGTATATAGATCATATACTTAACGAATTTAAAGGTAAGATTCATAGCATTTATATGTGTGGCTCGATTCCAAAAGGAACAGCTCACCCTTTTAAGTCAGATGCAGACTTTACTATTGTATGTGCAAATCCCGAAGATATTGATTACGAAAGATTGTCAATGATTAAAGACAGGCTTTTGGAAGAATATCCATTCGTCACTAAGATGGATACGATCATTTGCTCGATTGATGATGTATTAAGTAGACCGAATGATTGGGGTTTTTGGATTAAGATTATTTGTGTTTGCATACATGGGGAAGACATTGGTGAAAAAGTACCCCCGATCAACATTTCTCCAGAATTCATTTTAGACTTAAATACAGATACCAAGGAGGAAGTAGATCGTGTACATCGATCACTTTCTAATGTTAGTGATCACTCAATGAAAACTAGATATATTAAAGGTTACTCTAAGAGATTAATTCGTGCATTATATTCTTTGGTTTTAGAAGATACAGGGGTATGGGAAGATGATATCATTAAGATGAAGAATGCCATATTAAACTATTGTGAGATTAACGCCGCTTTAGTTGAGTATCTGTATGCTTGTTACTTGGATAGCGATGTATCTGCTGAAGAGTTTCTGGAAATCGCAGATGAAGTATATCGCTATTTTGAGAACGCTCTAAATACAATGGCTGCTTCCAGAAATTCAGTTGGCTAACAACATATTGACGCTCGTAGTCACTCTGAGAAGCGATCCAGCCCCTAAGTCCGTCGGGACATCACTGGCAAGATTGAAAGGAGAAAATATGATACTTGGGTTGTATGAAGCACATTTACCAGTAAGTAACTTACATCAATCTATCGAATTTTATTCTAAATTAGGATTAGAGCTGGCCTGGAGAGATGAAGATACAGCGTTCTTCTGGATTGAAAAAGAAAAGAGTTGGGTCGGTCTATGGCAAGGCAAAGAGCATAAAACTTCTTATCATCCATCATTAAGGCATATAGCATTTCGAGTTAGTTATGAAGATCTTCGAGACAGTGTGAAATGGCTTCAATCAATAGAAATAGAGCCTGTCCCATTTGGAAAAAGAGATTCAATAAATCCATTTGTAAGGCCTAATCAGGGAAACGCTTCAGTCTACTTCAATGATCCAGATGGAAATAGTTTAGAATTAATGTGTTTTGTAAGTGTCCCTGAAAACTTAAAGAATATATCCAATAAATTATCAATCGAAGAATGGGAAGACCTTTTGAAGAGATAAAAACTAAAGAATGTATTTGGGGATTTAAAAGAAGTATCAGCATCAGGTAACATAATATTCAGGCTGTGGCTCCTTCGGAGCCTTGGTCTACCGAATGAAAGCGCTTCAAAAAAATATTAAACTACGTTGAACGTATGAATACAGAAAGGTTAGGCGGAATAATTGCTAGTGGAAGGAGATTTAAATGCATATTAGAGGAGTAATTCTTGAGGGGTACTCAAATGTCGGGAAGACCTCAGTATTAAAAGCAATTAAACGATATCAATCACAAGAAGAATCCTCAGAACGGAGCGTAGTTATCCTTGGAGAACATTATACTCAAATTTTGAATAATAAACATGGAGAATATGTGAGTCTAACGCGAGAAGAACACACTGAGTTACTTAAAGAGCGAGTTGAAATGCTCAAGAAACTTAACGATTGGGCAATTCAACTTGGTCCTGCATCTAGAGGATCTAGGGGACTATTTTATGTTCTGGAAAGGTTTCACTTAAATCATAGAGCTGCATTTGTAGATTCGGATTTGGATGAGATAAATAAAATAGAAGAACAGCTTGAGTCTTTAGGTGCCAGGTGTATTCTGCTTACAATCTCGCCCGAAGTCGTAGAAGAAAGAATTAAAAGTAGACAACCAGAAGAATGGATCTATAAAACAGAAGAAGAAGTAAGATCGTCGGTAAGTGAATTATTAAGAATACAAAATGTATTAAGACATCAAGCTCAAATCTCAAGAGTGCCAACAATAGAAATCAATACAGATGATAAGAATTGGGATGAGTATGTACGGGTAATCATGGAGGGCAACGATATTGCCTAACAAGATGTTTAAGCATCGTCGCTAGTGCTACTTGGTCGGGTAGAAACTATAAGCAGAAGAATGTATTTAACCAGACGTATCAGGCATTCCCCGGTCGTCGTGAACACAAAATGTTATGTGAAATTATATCAAGTGCTTTTAAAGTCTGAAAAATAAAGTTGGATTCAAGTTGATAACATCATAGAAATGAAAGTAGGTGTTGGAAATAAACCCGTACCGTGGATTTGTCGCTAGCATCTCAGCTACGGATTTTGAAAAATATTGTCTTGAAGTATTGAAGGTATATGCTGAGACTGAAGAGCTTAAGGATTTTTCAATACTTCATAATCAAAAAGTTCAGACCAGTGATGGAGAATATCAAATAGATATTATGGCTGAATTTATCGCCTTGTCTGTAAGTTTTAAGGTAATTGTTGAGTGTAAGCGTTATACAAGACCCGTAAAACGTGAAAAAATCGTAGTTTTAGCGGATAAGGTACGAAGTTTAGGAGCACACAAAGGAATATTAATTTCTACTTCTGGTTTTCAAAGCGGAGCAGCGGAATATGCTAAGCAGCATGGCATTGCTCTGATACAAATATTTGATAAGGTTGTTATGCATATTCAAGCTTCTGGCAATCCTCAAGTGAATCCAATACTCGCAGAATTTATTGAACGATCTCCTGAGTTTTACGCCTATCAATGGAGTACTAATTTAACTGATTTTCCTGACAAAAAGATATATCCATCAGAGAAAATGTTGTTAAAAATCAGGGAGGAAATAATAAAAAGAATCCCTAAAAGGATTGAGTAAATATAACTTTCAGATAGAACCTCACATAACATTATATTCACGCATCAGGCATACGCCCTCGGTCCGGCAGAGGGATTTCGGGGAAGAAGGAGCTGCTGGACACACTTGGCATTTGCCAAGCGTCGTGAATACAGGAACGTTATAAGATCATTAAATTTGGCCGGGGGAACAGGGTAAGTATTGAAAAAACACTACAAGTAGAAGATCATTTGATATGAAATTCATTAATTTTTTATAAGATTTATTTTTGAAATATGTAAAACAGACATACATATTAAATTTGAAACATAAAAAGAAATATGTAGATGAAATTACGAGTTTCCAGGTTTAAGTAATTTTGATATACTATGCTAAGAATGAGGTCTATCGACCTAGGTCTTGAGGATCTTATGTTATAAAATATGTATTTAGAGAACTTTTAGCCTGTTATTTATTCTAAATTAAAAGGAGTTTTCAGATGAAGCTAGTAAAATTTGAAGCTACTAATATCCATGGTTATTTGAACATTAATCTAGACTTCAATAATGACTTATCTATATTGATTGGTGAGAATGGATCTGGCAAAACTACTGCCTTAAAATTGATGCAAGCCTTGATTTCTCCTTCATTTAAAGAATTAATAATGATTGAATTTGAAGAGATAGTTCTAACATTTCAAAAAGAGCGTAATAAAAAAAATATAACTTTAAAATGTGAAAAATCAAAAGATTTTATTTATATCACTTCATCTGAAGTTGAAGAAATATTAATGATAGAAAATATCGAAGAAAATGAATTGCAGTATTTATCTAATACAGGGAATGAAATTCTTATTTACGAAAGAATACAAGAAATGCCTCTTAAGTATAGAAAACATCCTATTGTAGAATATATTATTTCTCTTTCCTCTCCCATTTTTTTAGGTTTGGAAAGAAAATTTGAATTAGACGATTTTGGGTCTAAGGTTCTTTCTAACAAGAGACTTTTGTATGATGAATCATACAATTCTAGTGTGAAAAATAGAAGGCTATATGAAGGTAATCTAAACAGTGGATTGGCAGATGCTCAGGTATTGATTCAAGACTTTTATAGGAATATAAAAAATTCTGATCAAAGGAATATTGATAAAATGAAAGAGAATTTACTTCTCTCTTCTTTCAAATATAGAGAATTTAGGATGGATGAATTTTCAGAGAGTTTAAGAAACTGGAAGAAAAAGAGAGACTTACTTAATAGAAAAGATGAAGTTTTAGAAGTGCTATCAAAAATTGAAGATAAGGAACGTATTTTAACGAATGAATTGAATAAATTTTTTGATAGATTAAATAGTCTTATGAATGAGAGCAGCGATGAGGAAGATGAAGTTCCAGTAAATATAGAATTAATTTTTAATATGGCCCAGATAGATAAAATTTTTGATTTGGTAACTATTGTTCAGACTCATAAAGAACGAACAGACAAAATGTATTCTAAAGTATATAAATTTTTAGAAATAATTAATGATTTTTATATAGATTCTCATAAATATATAGAATTAGATTCTTTAGGTAAGATAATTGTTAAAAGGGTAAATGGGAATTTATGTCCAGTTTCAAGTTTGTCTTCTGGAGAAAGGCAGTTGCTAGTAATTTTTGCACATGCCTTTTTTAACAAACCTAATACTGAAGAGAAAATCTTTATTATAGATGAGCCGGAATTGTCATTGCATTTAAGATGGCAGCAAACCTTTATATCTACAATTATAGAGAATAGTCCAAAGACTCAATTTATAATGGCTACGCATTCTCCAGATATCGTAGACGATTTTGATGAAAAGATAATTAACAACTGGAGGAAATGAATTAATGAGAGAATTGCGAAAGCCTGCGGCTAAATATTCTAAACATAAGTTTTTAACAAAATGGAATGATATAATTTTCTTTATCGAAGATAAAGATTCGTCTACCAAAAAAATCTACAGGGAGATGCTCATTAAAACCTTTAAGGAAAAAAGCATAGATAATGTATTCCCTTTAGGAGGACGAATTGAAGTTGTGAATCAGTGCAGAAAATCAATGTATGAAAGGAAAAAGGAAAAAGCTATTTATATTATAGATGGCGATCTATACATGCTTGCTGGAGAAAATGAAGATATATTTGGAAAGTTAGATGAGTTGAAAAACTTATTCATACTGCCAAGATATTGCGTTGAAAATTTTCTGATTGAAGAACCATCATTAGTTCTGCTTCTAGACGAGGAAGATCTTGAGAAAAATGAAACTGAATTAGAAGAGTTATTAGCTTTCGAAGATTGGATAAGTTTTAATGAAAATTTATTCAAAAAATTATATTTGATCTATGCAATTGCTCACAAAATTGGTTTGGGCGTGCCCACTGTAAACTATAGCATTAGTAAGTTAGTTTCTTCAGGAGACGGGACTCTAGATGTAAATAAAGTTGAAGAAAGATTTAATGAGTTGGAGAATCTTATTATAGAAAAAATTGGAGAAGAGAATTATATAGCTAATAAAAAAGAAGTAATGGAGAAAATTCCGGAAGAAGGATTTTTGTTGAAATATGTATCAGGCAAGGATCATTTATTACCATTATTAAAGAAGAGAATGGACAGAATAACTAAAATTAATTGTACTAATGACACATATAAGTTGAGATTAGCGAAGAAGAATTTTTTTCAAGATTTCAATTCTATAGTAGATTTTTATAATGAATTATATGCTTGAAAAATCGTAAAAAACACAGTAAAGTATGCTGTGAGCGTGTAATAAGCCGTCTCGGTTGAGTAGAAGCGTACAGAGCACTGTTTGTAATAGTACTTCTGGAAAGCACGTTTCTGTTTTCATAAAGAGGTTTAGGCAAATATAGAATGAGGGTTGAAAATCATTTTATTGTGTTCTATATAAGGGCGGAAATTAGCGACAAAAGAATTGGGTCTTAGGGTAGATTTTGAACTGTGACACCATTTGTGGATCGTTTTGAAAAGGGTCCACTATTCATCAAGCAGCAATGAGATGACTTCTGTATTCACCGAGGCCACTGAAAAAGTCCAACATCCTATAAACAGATATCCCTTCTCATTTTTTTGAGGAGGGATATCTGTTTTCCTGTATAATTAATTGATTAATTTCAGGTGGTGTCTCGGATGATTTCTAACCAACAATCTTTTAACCTTAGTCC
>NZ_JBFTKC010000038.1:0-6680 GCF_056395745.1 Paenibacillus sp. 10L310
ATTGGGAACTATGAATTGAAAGGAGAATTTTATGATGAAATGCTTCGAAATCCTATAGATCATGATTATGAAGTGGAATTTGATGAGGCTCAAAATTCAAAAGAGATTATTACAACAATGGGATGGGGGGCGTTGGAAAGCAAATATACCGAGATTTGGGATAAAGAGTTGAATCAAATATATAAAACGCTACTTTCTAAGTTGGATAGGGAACCAAGAGAAGCACTAATTGAGTCGCAGAAAGAATGGCTACAGTATCACTTAAGGGAAACAAAATTTGTAGAGAAGACATTTATCAATAGTGGTTACCTTGGAACACGAGGATCGGTAAGCCTAGGCATGGTTATACGGGAGAGAATTAAGGAAAGAACAATGCAATTATTTGAATATCGATATTTGTTAGATGCTGAAGTTGAGTTTTTATACCAAAGTAAAAATAGAGTTGGAATCTGGATCAATGGTTTTAGGTGATGCTTCGAAGTCAGTAACGGCGCATAACAATATGTTCAAGTTCCGGTGATACCACGCCTTGGTCGCCTGAGACGCTTCGATGAAGTGAATTCAGACGACACTTTGATTTTACTTAAGATAAGAGCTATCTAAGTGGAATCAAAGTCAGAAATGGACATACGATAGGCGAAACCGCGAAGTGTATTGAAAAAACAAAAGGAGTTAGATGCGAACATGGAATTAAAACTTGTCCCAGTAAATCCTGAAGATAAAAGTATACTAATTAATTTATATGAATTGTACGAGTATGACTTCAGTAAATATACAGGTCGAGATATAGATAGAAACGGAAAATTTGAAGTAAATATAGATTATTATTGGGAAGGCGACGAAAGATGGAATCCATTTTTTATAGAAGTAGCAGGTATAATCGTTGGTTTTATAGTAGTCCTTTTTGAGAATATGGATACTGATCCACATCCGACACATGTGATATACGATTTTATGGTTTTACAGAAATACAGAAGATCGGGTATAGGTCGTAAAGCAACAATAGAAGCATTTAAGATGTACAAAGCGAATTGGAAAATTTCGCAAATGGAGAGCAATCTTCCGGCAAGGACATTTTGGAAAAGTGTAATAGAAGGTTTTAAAGGAACTAATTACACTGAACACTATGTACAAGATCGAAAAAAATATATACAAGAATTTAGTACAAGAACTTAAAAGCATTTAATGAGGAATAATTCAGTACAGCATCGCCTAACATCATATTTACACTGCGGACCGGCTGGTACTGAACCTAGGTCCGCCCGAGGCATTCCAAGGAAGTGGCCTCGCAGGGTTCGTAAATACGGGTACGTTATACGTTAGAATCAAAAACAATAGAAAAAGAGGGTCATATACTATATAAAGCTTCAATTTGGATATGAAGGGATACCATATAATAAGTTATAAACCAATTCAAAAATTATTGATTGACAGGGAAATTAAGAAAAAATGACGGGGAGTTCATCGGCAACGATGGCAAAACTCAATACGAATGAGTATGTGTCGTTAGACGTAATCGATAAATTATGTACGGCATTGGGATACCAGCCTGGAGATTTATTGGAGCATATAGCAGATCAATGATGGGATGAAAATATCTGCTGATTATTTGAAGATGAGATCCGTCGCTTAACATAATATTCAAGCAACGACTCTTCATGGAGTCTTGGTCTGTTGGAGGGATTTCGTGGAAGCAGATTCAGCAGACACACCCAGCATTCACTTAGTCGTGAATACAGGAGCGTTATCTGAAAGAGCTTGAAACATAATTAATGAGGGTGAACTCGATGGAGTTGTACAACACAAAGAATGAACTAGATCGCATTGATTTTCATGATTGCATAGTTGAATCAATTTACTTAGAAGAGAATAAGATTACTTTCAATATAGAATCAGTTAATGTATTGGTTGGTCATATGTTAAATCCATATGATGTTGCTAAAAACACTGACCAATGCACTTTAGAATTTATCAATGTTGAGAGATATGAGTCAGGGTATTTTGAACGGGAGAAGGATACAAGGATAGATATTGAATTAATTCATAATAATGATTTTGAAATACTTAAATTTGATATCCTTGCAGAAGAGGGTATGAACCTATATAAGCTATTTGGAATGGCGTCAAACTTTAATAATGAATTTTTTGAAATAATTATAAGAGCTGAATATACAAACATTAAGTGGAATAAGTACGTTTCTAATGCTTGGTTTGTCAATTGGCCAAAGACTAAATAGCTTTTTATATCGCAGATTCGAACAAAAATTCCCCTTAGATAACAACGTATTCACGCGGGAAGCCCATGGCGGCCCTTAAGCCAGTAAGGGTTCGTGAATACAAGAGAGTTATATGAAATCAGCAAACATATACAACGTATTTATTTGGGTGCATATAATTTTGTCAGGAAGTGATTGAGTGAATAAAGAAATTCTACTTGAATGGGATAACCAGTATAATGCGATGAAACGCACGAAAGAAAATTACTGGAAAACCTATAGGAAGTGGCGTGACGAGAACAAAAGCGATTATCATGATACTTTTATGGGAAAGTTATATGATGAATTTATAAGTCTTGAAGAGCGTGCCATATACCTAAAATATAGTTTTAATACAACAGAAGCAGTGGTATTTTGCTCAATTAATATCTTTTACATAGAAGAGCAAATAGGCACTTATGATATAGAGTTCTTTTTGAACGGTGAGATCGCTGATGATTACCTGGATTTTGGAGACGTATTACTTAAAGATCGGATGATTAAAGTAAAGCATAATTTGAAGACTGCAAGAAGCGCTTTAAAACTGGGATTTGAAGTATCAGACATTTTGAAAATCTCAGAAATCCCACTCAATTATATAGAAATATTAAAAGAAAAATATAGTTGATATAAAGGGAATGGTATAAGAGAAATAAGTGATTCGAAGAAGCAGATGACATCCTATAACATTATATTCACACTGCGGACATTCGTCCTTGGCCCGGCATTCGCCGAACACCCGACATACGTCGGGTCGTGAATACAGGAACGTTATACGCAACCCCTTAAGAATGTTAAACCATGCAACCAATTAATAACAAATAATAAATATAGGTGAAAGAATACATTTACAACGTAGCAGTTGAAAACCAGGATAAACGGAATATTAGAAGGTGTACCATATAACAATAAATTTCCACATCGTTAGTTATGCTCCTTGGTCATCAAGAGGAATACCAGAGAAGCGGATTCATAATAAAGTGCAAACTAAAGAATATTTCTATTATGCGAAAGAGAGGATCAAATGAATTATCATTTTGGTTTTTCATGGAAGGGTCTGATCATCTTTTTATTGCCAATGATACCAAATTTATTTTATTTTTTAATTCCTGCGTCAGATATATCAGGAAACAATGCAAACAGCCATTTGATTTTAGATGTTTTGGAGCACGGAAGTCAGGCGATATTTTTCTTTCTTCTGATATTCGTTGTAAGAAAACAAGCATCTGAAATGCGATGTCCGTATATAATTGGTATGGCAATAATGTTGATTTTTTATTATGGGCTATGGATATTGTATTTTACAGGCAACGCAAACTCGATTATTTTTTTGGGGATGGCCGTTCTCCCGGTAGTATATTTTATATTAGCTGAGATTTGGCTTCAAAATTATCTGGCTATTATACCAACAGTACTTTTTGGTATTGTGCATGTCATTAATACATATTTGTCTATTGCGAATTAAAGGGAGGACAACAATCCTCTTAAATTTTGATTGTTCGTTCAGCATGTATTCTATATCAAGGATTAAGTCCCGAATGGTGAGGTTAGAAGTAAGCCATAGCTTAAGGCAGGGGTGTCCAACGTGAGCAGTAATCTGAATGAAGCCATCGGCAAATCTCCGGTCCGAGGAACACAAGCCTCTTATAAGGCTAGCGTTCATTGGATGAAGTTACTACACAAACCAAAGTTGATACTGCTGAAGGCGTACGAGAGTAAATGAGGGCATCTTTCCTATGCGGAAACGGATTTGATAGGAGCAAAAGATAGAACCAAAAGATAAAATACGTAAAGACATATTAAATATATAAAACACACAAGACATATAAGGATGTGGAATCGAAGAAGGAAGGGCAGCGTATAACAATGCATTATTGCTTCGTCGCTGACGCTCCTCGGTCTTCAAGAGGGATTTCGGAGAAGTGGAATCAGGCGACACATCCAACCGGCTAAGTGGCAAAGCCACCCGGACCTCCGGTCCTTAAGACGTTTGGACGTCAGAAATGCGCAACGTTATACGCAATACCCTAAAATTAAGAAGAAACTAAAGAACAATAAAAGAAGAAACATAATAAAACTTAATTGAAGGTGATAATTATGAAAGATTGGGACTACAGTAAGCCTTGGTTCCATGGCTCGCCATTATTTCTAAATGAATTACTAGTCGGAAGCACAATAACTCAAGATCGAGAGTTAGCGAGAATCTTTTCGCAGAAACCATCTATTGTTTCTTTTGATGAGAATGGCGCAAGATTTCATAATGGTAAGTTATGTGGATACATTTACATAATTGATGAGGAAATTATAAGTGAGGATGTATATCCACATCCAGCAACTACCATGAAACCTGGTGAAGAATGGCTCATAAAAAGAGGATTAAAAGTACGAAAGATAGATGAAACAAAAACAAGAGCGGAAGAACAACTTTCAGAGGAAGAGGAGTTAGAATTATTGGAAAAGTTAAATAACAGATAGCCCATAGCTTGGTCACAGAAGAGGGTGCTGTGTATAACAACATATTCACGCATCGTTCCATCCGGCTCTCGGTCCAGAAGGGGCATTTCGGGGAAGTGGGGACAGCCCGATAATCCTGCACTAGCTAAGGCCCTCTGACTCGGGGTATTTGCCCCTTAAGCCAGTGAGAGTTCGTGAATACAGGAACGTTATGCAAACTTAACAAAGAACTATTAAAACAGTATTCTATCATGGGAGTGAAATCTTTGATTGAAAACAATATCCAAATTCGAAGAGCAGAAGCAAAAGATGCAAAATATCTCGCTAAACTTAACGTTGAATTTAACGGAGTGGGAATTTCAGAGGAAGAAATTATTGAAGGCTTATCTTATTCAAATGAGATTGTTGTAATAGCCTTAATCAATGATCTACCCGTTGGATTCGCATGTGCTCAGTATTTTAAATCAATCTGTTATTCAGAACCGTATGCAGAAGTAACCGAATTGTATATTATGGGTGACGCTAGAAGGAAGGGAATTGCTACAAAGGTATTAGACTTTGTTGAGAAAGAACTTATATTAAAAGGCGTTAGATCGGTGAAAGTGCTGACAGGTAAAAAGAATGAAACAGCGATAAAAATATATGAAAAATCAAATTATATAAAGAAAGAAGAGCAAGTACTACAAAAGAAAATATAGATGAAATAGAACAATAAAGATGTATAGAACTTAAAGGATATAAAGAATGTGAAAGTAAGTCAAGAGGTCGTTAACAACGGATAACATAATATTCAAGCTACGGCTCCTTCGGAGCCTGGGTCTGTAGGATAGAATACGAAGAGGAATATCAGAAGATAACCCCTTCGGGGTTCATGAATACAAGAATGTTATATGCAATTGCCGAAATGCTAATCAAAACTTTATAGGGGCTGGGGGATTTCATCGGCAACGATGGCAAAGCTCAATCCGAATGAGTATGTATCTTTAGAAGTAATTAATAAATTATGTACGGCATTGGAATGCCAGACTGGAGATCTTTTGGAACATCTAACAGACTAATGAAAGAATAAAATATAAGAGGATGTTGGCTAACTGGAAGAAATGATTCCGTCGTATAACATAATATTCAAGTAACGGCTCCTTACGGAGCCTGGGTCTGCAGGATGGATTTCGGAGAGGAATTTCGGCAGACAACCCCTTTGGGGCACATGAATACAGAAACGTTATCTGACATAAACCTATTACATTTTAGGAGCAAATAATGAATATCACTTTCTCGAAATGGGTGCAATATTATCGAAGAAATAATCAAAACCTCAAATATATTCATTGGGATGACAACTATAAATTAACAACTAATGAAAGAGAAATAATCATTAAGTCAATTCAACAGTTTCAATTAGGAGAAAACTCTGAAGGTAAATATCTAATTAAACGTGCGCAAGAATATGTACATCAGACACAAGATCAGGATTACTATGAAGCGCTTATAGAATTCATTAAAGAAGAACAGAGGCACGCTAGAGATCTGGGCAGATTTATGAAGGTACAGGGAATCCCACTCCTTCGTAGACATTGGGTGGACAATGTATTTCGAATATTACGTCGATATGCGAGTCTAGAACAATCAGTCATTGTTCTATTAACCGCTGAGATCATTGCTAAGTTGTACTATAAAGCCTTGCAAAAATCTACAAATTCAGAAGTATTAATAGATTTATGTAATCAGATTTTAAGTGACGAGGAGAAACATGTTCAGTTTCAATCCGAAACACTTCATAAATTTGCTCAAAATAGAAACGTCTTCTTTAACAGAATAGTTTATGGAGCTAGAATAAAAAGTGGACACCCGTTAACGGACGGAAGGATAATAAGACTAACGGAGGTGTCCACATGGGAGAACAGCGGCAACGATATAACGAAGAATTCAAGAAACAAACGGTCAAATTTATTCAAGAGCAGACGAAGACAC
>NZ_JBFTKC010000039.1:0-6046 GCF_056395745.1 Paenibacillus sp. 10L310
CTGCCTAACGCTAAGTTCTGCCTAACGCTAAGTTTGCCTTTGGGAGAAGGCTTAAAGATGCCAGCATTGCAATCTATAATGTGATAAGTGACACGATAGAAGAGATACCTCAAGAAGAGGAATACCAATTTATCGTGGGTGTATATGATGATGTACTGAAATCAGGTGATTGGCCGGTCGTTGAGAATCGTCCGTTCCCGAATGAAGAAGAGGCGTGGCCCCCACCTGCCTGTATCATTGATAGGATATCAGGAGGGTATGAAATATATCATTTGGGAGAGATTAGACCTTCTACTCGCGAAGAATGTGAAGGGTTAGAGATGGCGGCTGCTTGGGAAGCCCATCATATTGTTGATAGAATAATGGGAGATGATAAGTGGCACCGAGACCCGAATAAATAGTGTACGAGTATACCATCTATGGTTCCAGAAATCAGGTGTAGCGGTTTAAACCGCTTTTTCACTTTCCAATACTAACATTAAGTCACGGCCTACATACGTTTCTATAGGGGTAACACCAAGCGCTTCAACCATTTGCTCTGTTTAAGTAAACTCTTCTGGCATCTTATATAAACAAAAATCAACGGAGCCAAGCCCTCTTTTTACAAAGAGGGGCTTAGCTTGTTTTGCATTCAGAGGTAAGTAAAAATGCAAAGTTAACTTGACACATAATGCAAAGTGAACTATGCTAAAAATGCAAAGTAAACATTGCAAGGACGTGATCACTTGAAGACAAGAATTGCAGAACTGCGTAAGCAGCATAAGCTGTCACAGGAAGAGCTGGGACGAATTGTTGGTGTTACCCGGCAAACCATTACCTCTCTTGAAAGGGGAAAATACACGGCTTCCCTTATTCTTGCTTACAAAATTTCCAATTTTTTTGGACTCGCCATTGAAGATGTTTTTGATTTCAGCGAAGTGGAGGAAATGTAAATGGACAAGTACAAGATTAAAGTAAAAACTCGCAAAAACGTACTGTCACTGGTAGCCGCTGCTACCCTATTGATCTATGTAGGACTTATATTTTACCGAGGTGGACTACCCGATTTACCTAGTTTTATAAAGGGATTTCACACAGGCGCTTTTATCGGGGTTGAAGTGGCCGTCGCTTTTTTCCTCGTCAGGTATATAAAAGCCAGTAATAATGAAGCCGAGCTGAAGAAGCAGTATATTGAGGAGAATGACGAGCGGAGTGTAATGATACTCCAGAGAGCCGGCACACTCAGCACAGCAATCATTCTCATTGGTATGGGCATTGCCTCCGTGATCGCCGGTTTCTTTAATCCCTTGATATTCTATACCTTACTAACTTGCTTATTATTTGTTTTAATCGTATTTTTTGCACTGTGGATGTTTTATGCGAGAAAAATTTAAGGTTTAGATCAAAGCAGTGGAGAGAGGTGAATATTTACCGGATATCGATTTACGGACAGGTTATTTTCGGTATGTGGTATTATTTGTTTGATGGAGTAAACTAAAGCTTGAGACAAACATCGGTCAGTGTTTTCCAAAAAAAAGGTAAGCATAACGATCAAAGTTTTAAAAGGGAGTGAACTATATTAATATACAGCATCCCTATTTACGACAAATTCAGCTTAAGCGGCAACAAGTACCCACCTATAATCGTTACCCCTTTGATTTGGCAGTCATTCGAAACCTAAATACTCTTGATTTCCACCCCAAGGTAACCTATATCGTAGGTGAAAATGGAATGGGCAAATCAACACTGATGGAGTCCATTGCTGTCGCATGGGGATTTAACCCGGAGGGTGGGACGATCAACTTTTCCTTCTCAACCCAGGCTACTCACTCGAACTTATATGAATATATACAATTGATTAAAGGTCCGCGACGCCCGAGGGATGGCTTCTTTTTCCGGGCAGAAAGTTATTATAATTTAGCCACAACGATCGATGAGTTGGACAGCCAACCATCATTCGCTCGCCCTATTATAGAATCTTACGGTGGGAAGTCCTTGCATGAGCAATCGCACGGAGAGTCGTTCTTTTCCACTTTCATTCATCGGTTCGGGGAGAAGGGATTATATATACTGGATGAGCCTGAGGCTGCATTGTCTCCCCTTCGCCAAATGGCGATGCTGACACGAATCCATGAACTTGTTTTGCAAAACTCTCAATTTATAATTGCGACCCATTCCCCAATCCTTATGGCATATCCAGATTCGATTATTTACAATCTAAAGCCGGATGGTATCGAAGTCCAAGTATTGGAAGAAACCGACCATTATATGATTATGAAAGAGTTTGTGAATAACAAGGATAGGATGCTCAGAGAGTTATTCGAGTAAGCTAAATATTAATTCCACTGTTATCCTATAGAATCTAAAAGCTTAAGAGAGATCGTTACAAAGAAAGCGATCTATTGTCGAGATTAAGCTAACGGGAAACGTTAGCTTAATCAAACTTAATAAGGCATCAAATTGATCATCTGCTGATTTCAACTAGCGGACTGACGACAGGGATCGTTGCAGAAATGCTAACGATCCTTTTTTGTATATGTTTACGTATGAGTATTTAAATCACGAAAAAGGGCTCCTCCGTAGACTAGGACGCCCCAAGTTCAGGTCAGCGATCACGTACTTGATATAAAGGGAAAACAGTGGGTGTTGCCCGGCAAAGTGATGTTTTTATTTTTCACAGTCCGATCGGTAATTTTGGTGATGCTGAGTATCTTACATGCTGTAGGCTTAGTAGAAGTGACTTTGTAGAACCATTCAAACGCTCTACACAGAGAAACAACGGATCGAACAGGAAGAACGGTACAACTATATTGGACTGTTATGGAAAAATAAGGTATAGAAAGCCACTGCTTCTATATATTTTAAAACAGAAGATTCTATTTTCTAGCATGGGTGCTTGTAGGGGGGAATGCATGTTTCATTATTTTCTGAAGATAAGCAGAAACATTGTTAGGATTGCTACTGCGAAGCATTCGTCCTAAATCGAGGAAGTATAAATATACTACTCACTATTTTCATCATCTAATCGCCGACGAAATATCAAAGCCGAGACAGCAAATATAATAAAAGATAATGTTGAAGCAGCAGTAACCATCTTCAACACACTTCCTATTGGAGGGTTAAACAACAGAGCAATTGAGATGATTAAAACAGCACCTGTTAAACCCATTCCCAAAATCGAGATCGCTAAAATCTTGTTCATCAAATCACCTCACAGGTTGAAATAGAGTTTCTCATTGCATAATAATAGTTTAATACATGATGAATTAGTATAGAATGTAACAAAAAGTATAGCAAAGATTTAGTAGCGATTGCTTCCGGGAATGGGGGAAGCAATCGCTATGTTTTTTTGCGGATATTTTTATTTTTTTGTCCGCCACATGTGTACAAAAAAATAAAAAGATGATACATTAAAATCAATCTAACCCTTTTTATAACAGGTTTTTCCCGGAGAATTATGTGTCTCCTGTACGAGGACATACGTATATCGAGGAGGGAATGGAATGTCAAGTCAAGCATTGGACCAATTTTTAAGTTCGAACATCGAAGATCTAAAGACTAAAGGTCTATATAACGTCATCGATACGCTGCAGGGTGCAAATGGTCCTGTTATTCGTATCGACGGAAAGTCCTTAATCAATTTGTCTTCCAATAACTATTTGGGACTGGCAACAGATCACCGCCTGATTGATGCTTCAGTTAAGGCGTCGCAGACATACGGGGCAGGCGCAGGGGCTGTGAGAACAATTAATGGTACGATGGATCTTCATATTGAGCTTGAAGAAAAACTGGCCCGTTTCAAAAAAACGGAAGCCGTTATCGTGTATCAATCGGGATTTAACTGCAATATGGCTGCTATATCCGCGGTAATGGACCAGCATGATGCGATTTTATCAGATGAGCTGAACCACGCTTCGATTATTGATGGCTGCCGCCTGTCGAGAGCCAAGGTGATTCGCTTTAAGCATTCGGATATGAATGATTTAAGACAGCAGGCGAAAGATGCCAAGGAATCCGGTCAGTACCATAAAATTATGGTCATCACCGACGGGGTTTTCTCCATGGATGGTGATATAGCAAAGCTGCCTGAGATCGTGAAAATAGCAGAAGAATTCGATCTGATTACTTATGTGGATGATGCCCACGGTTCGGGCGTTCTCGGAGCAGGTGCGGGAACCGTGAAGCATTTTGGATTGTCCGACCACATTGACTTTCAAATTGGTACTCTTTCCAAGGCGATTGGGGTTGTCGGCGGTTATGTGGCGGGTAAAAAACAACTGATCGAATGGTTGAAGCTGAGAAGCCGTCCGTTTCTGTTCTCGACATCGCTACCTCCGGCTGCAATCGCTTCTTGTAGCGCTTCTGTCGACATTTTGATGAATGACAAAGAGCTGATCGAGAAGCTGTGGGAGAACGGCAATGATTTGAAAAATGGCTTGAGCCGGCTTGGATATGATGTAGGCCAAAGCGAAACGCCGATCACACCTTGTATCATTGGCGATGAAGTAACCACCCAACAGTTCAGCAAACGGCTTTATGAAGAAGGCGTTTACGCCAAGGCAATCCTGTTTCCGACGGTTCCGAAAGGAACCGGAAGAATACGCAACATGCCGACAGCTGCCCATACCAAGGAGATGCTCGATCAGGTGATCTCCGTTTATGAGAAAGTTGGCAAGGAAATGAAGCTGATTTAGCTGCATTCGCGGGAGTACATTTCGGGAGGAATGTCTTATGAACAAGATTTTGGTGACCGGAGCACTGGGCCAAATCGGTTCTGAGTTAGTTGTTAAATTACGTGAAATTTATGGTGCGGATCACGTCATTGCTACAGATCTCAGGTCATCAGCCCACGAAATTACCCGATCCGGGCCATTCGAGCTACTGGACGTGACGAATGATAAGGCGATGTTCGAAATCGCCAAGCGGTACGAAGTTGATACCGTCATCCATTTGGCTGCGCTGCTGTCGGCTACCGCAGAGGAGAAACCGCTGCTTGCCTGGAATTTGAATATGGGTGGATTGATGAATGCACTTGAAATATCCAGGGAGCTCGGCTGCCAATTTTTCACTCCAAGCTCCATTGGATCTTTTGGTCCTTTGACTCCGAAAGACAATACCCCTCAGGATACGATCCAGAGGCCCAATACGATGTACGGCGTGAACAAAGTGTCCGGCGAACTGCTTTGTGATTATTATTTTCACAAATACGGCCTGGATACTAGGGGACTGCGATTCCCGGGTTTGATATCTTATATGACGCCTCCCGGCGGAGGAACGACGGATTACGCCGTGGAAATTTATTACGCAGCCGTGACGGCTGGCCGATATACATCTTATATCGCCAAGGACTCAAACATGGACATGATGTATATGCCGGATGCCCTGAACGCTATCATCGATTTGATGGAAGCGGATTCTTCCCGGTTGATGCACCGAAATTCATTTAATGTCACCGCAATGAGCGTGGATCCGGAGGCGATCGCTGCAGCGATTCGGGATGAGCTTCCAGGCTTTATCCTCGATTATGACGTTGATCCGAAGAGACAGGCGATTGCCGATAGCTGGCCGCATTCCATTGATGCGACGGCAGCGAAAACAGAATGGGGATTTCATGCTCGCTACGACCTGAAGGCCATGACGAAGGATATGCTTTCACATCTAAGCGAGAGACAAATGCTTCGCAAGGCTTAAAGTTATTATGAATTCGATCGAAGAGTGACATCGCTAAAAAAAGCAAGAAAGGGGAACTTATAAAAACAAAAATAGAACGAAATTGTCGAGGGACAAGAACATTGTTCCATTAAAGTCGCTATTACAGCGGCTTTTTTTTGTTTTAAGGACAAGAACGTTGTGTCATTTCGGATTAGGTATCTATCTAAATAGCATCATGATGAAGATCATGTGGCAAGAAAAAAGCACATGAATTTAAGAATTCGGTCATAGCCCCGTCAAGTAGACAATAAAAAAAGAGAAACTCCATTAAGCGGCGACTTTTTCCCGGAATTCAATTGGGGAGAGGTCGCCGAGTTTGTTTTGGAAACGGTCCTTGTTGTAAAACAACATATAC
>NZ_JBFTKC010000040.1:0-4416 GCF_056395745.1 Paenibacillus sp. 10L310
ACCGAATCAGACCCCGAGCAGCAGTAAGAAGTCTTCATCGTCAGGTGAAACGGATGCTACTGCATCGAGTCCAGGTATAGGGAAGAAGTCTGGCGACGGTGAAGGCACAAACTCACCAAGCAGTGGCAAGAAAACGGGTCAGACACCGAATACTAGTAAGAAGTCCAAATCATCGGGTGAAACGGATGCTACTGCATCGAGTCCAGGTACAGGGAAGAAGCCTGGCGATGGTGAAGGAACAGAATCATCAGGTAGTGGCAAGATAGAGGATCCAACTCCGAATACCAGTAAGAAGACCCAAACATCCGGAGAACCGGATACTGCAGGATCAAATACAGGTACAGGGAAAAAGTCGAGCGAGGGTGAAGGAACAAGCTCATCTAGCGCTAACAAGAAAGATAATCAGATTCCCAACAGTCATAATCAGTGGAAACAAGATTCATCGAAGAAAAAAGGAAAAGATGATAAAAAGAAAAAAGAGGAGGAAAAACGTAAAAGGGAAGAGGAAGAAAGACAAGAAAGTGAATCAGAGGCTGAGGGGACGGGACAAGCTGTTATACCGCCACCAATAGTCTATGAAACAGTTAAGTATGGAGATCATTTTACAAGAAAGAATAGAAAAAAAGTTTTAAAACCAAATATAGAATACACATCACCAGATGGTTATAATTATCGTACGGACAGTCAAGGGCGTATTATTGAATGTGAAGGAGCACTTGTACTTGGTAAAGGAGACCGTAGTGAATATGCCCAGAGGACGGTAGGAAAAGGGCAAGGTAGGTTACCTGATGACGATGGTGGACACTTGATAGGGGCACAGTTTAAAGGACCAAAGGATATCGATAACTTAGTGCCACAGAATAGCCAAATTAATCGAAGTGGCGGAAAATGGTATGAAATGGAAACTGAATGGGCGAATGCTCTGAATGAAGTACCACCTAAAAAAGTTACTGTGAAAATTGAACCAGTCTATTCAGGAAGTTCAATGAGACCACATTCATTCGAAGTAACTTACCAAATAGGGAAGAAAAAAGAAGTTACTATTACAATACAGAATCAACCGGGAGGTTAGTAGAATGGAACAGCAGATGAATGATTTATATAGAGAGATAGCAGAAACAATAAATGAATTGATACCTGAAGATTGGGAAAATTTTTATTTTAATGGCGAGGTAGAAAATGGAGAAGGGGGTGTTTTCTTTTTCTTCAAACCAATAAATAAACATGATTATGTTTATTGCCGAGATATTTTGAAGAATTACAATATTAATTCAGAAATATATAAAAAAACTATGAGAAAGTTGTTGAAAGTTACCAATGATCTAAAAAATATATTTATAGAAGATGGACAAGAGCCTTGGTTTTCAATAACCATGAAACTTACATCTGAAGGAAAATTAAATATAATATACGACTATACAAAATGGGGAGAATCCAATTTTGGCCCTTCAGACAGGTTAGAATATTGGGAAAGTAAATATCTGAATAATATTCCACAAGAAGAGAATGACAGAATAAAGATCGAAAAAATGAAGCAGTTTGAAGAAGCGAATTAAATGCCATTTTTCTTTGGTAGGACTACCCAGTGCCGATTACATCCATCATTCGACCAATAACACAACTAACCCATGTAATACCCGTATAAAGATTTCATCATTTCGGTTGTACGCAAATCAATTGCTTTAATTTTATAATTTAAATAACGCTATTCCTATACATCAAACAGGTTAATTATGGTCAGATACCACCATGATTGACCTCTTTTTTATTACCTTCGTTTTCTCACAACTTTTAAATAAGCTGATGATCAGTCAAGACAACGGAGTAAGGTATTCAATCAATCAACTGGATACTCCAGATGATATAAGTAGTAAATTTGATTTATCCAGTGTAGAAGGGTATGAGCGAAAAATCGATAATACAAAATATTATGATCATGATAAGGGTGATTTTGGCGAGGAAGTTGCGAAAAAAATCGCAATAAACAACAATCTGGGTAAGGATATTTCCGATCAATTTCAAGTTGGTAGGAACGGCATAGATGGAGCCTTTTTGTCCAAAGGTCCGCCTCCTAAATTAACCATGATTGAGGCTAAGACTTCCGAGTGGGGAAATTTCAATTATTCAACAGAGCAAAAACTGGGTGGTGCTAAATATTTTGAAGTGATGTCAAGCCGTAAAAATAAAAGTTTTGCGGATTTTAAAGCAAAGTACAAGAAACTTTTAAAAGATAACCCAGGGTTGGAGTTTGAGTATATCAGAGTAGAGGTTGATATTTCGAAAACTTCGGTTGGTTTTGGAGTAGATGTTGTAAAAGTAAAAGATTGGAGTAAGGAGATAAAATAAAACTTAAGGAGAACACAATGGTTAATTCAAAAAAAATGCATTTGGCCTACAAAAGGTATGTCAAAAACTTTTTTGGTAGTAATGCCGTAAATGAATACGAAGAAGGTAAAAATGAGATTGTTGAAATCATCGATATTAATGATACAGAGAGAGATCACATTCTATTAATTGATATGGATAATATATCTTCCTTTTGGTTAGATGTGTGGAAAAATGACGTATTGATTAAAAACGGTCGAAATGTAAGTGCGCTAAAAAAAAACCAACAAATAAAATTTTATCAGTGCATGGGTAGTCATATTTATAGAGAGCGTTATCCGAGCCTGAAATTGATTGATTATTCTTTCGAGTATAGCATCATCGCATTAATACACTTCAATTTATACGGATGGGTAAAAGAGGAAAAGATATTTTTTGATTTTATAGTCAAATATCTTGGAGATAATTTAATGGAAGCGAATGATTGGAATCAACATATCTGGTTTTTACTAGAGTTATATCTCCAACATACCAAGCAAGAACTTGAGGGAACTAATGAATATGTTCACTTGGCTGTGAAATCCGCATTAACAAATCGGGAACAGCCATGTGGCTTGATTCCCGAAGAACTTGGAATCTACAGAGAAGTATTGGAACAATGGAATACACCTGATGTGGATGAAATTACGCATTTAATTGGAAGAATGTCCGAACATCATTCCACGCTTGCTTCAGAGTTAGGAAAATCGCTTGAGTTTGGAAATTATGATTACGCTTTTTATCCTTATGAAATTTTGTATTTGCTTCATGTGAGAAAAAAACAAGGTCTGCCCAATCCAAGTCATTTTGATGATTTCCTGATGAACTTACCGGAGGCTAAAATGAACATTCAAGATCCTGAACCGTATCCAGAATGGGATCCCGTTTTACGAATGATTGATGACTTCTATCGCAAAAACTATCCAGAGTATATCCCAAACCACCATGGAGTTCTGTTTGAATAGGAGAGGAGGAAGACTGCATGGCAGATGAAGATTTGGTGCCGTTAATTTTCGATGATACAGAGGATATCGACATAATTTTGAATGATCCGGATGAATCACTGGCGTATTATAGTATGCTGAATCATGGCTTAGCGACCAAACGGTTTTTATTTCTGGACTACAAAGGAGAAGTGGATCAGGAAATCGTCAATTACATCTTAGACTATGAGTATGCCTATGATATCGAATTGGGAACTGCAGATCAGCTAGAAGAGTTGGGAGAGTTTGACTACAAATATCTCCCTGAGAAAATTAGGGAGGTAAACAAGCTGATTTCTCGAAAAGGATATGGTTTATTCTCCTATCCGACAGCAGGAGACTTCTATGCATTGTTCATCGCCGAACTTAAGCATGAGGGTGCGCTAACCGAAGTGGATTTACTAGAAGATGAAGATATTCCTGAAAAAGAGCGTCATATCCAGTTGTATATTTAGTTCAGAGATAAGTCAGACAGGCTCCAGTTATTTGACTGGGGCTTATTTGTTTTGAGGTTTTTTAGAAAGGGTTAATCTTGCGTTTTAAAAGTCAAAACTCTGATCAACTATATGATCCATAAAGTCTTAAGAATTAAATTCAGTGAAACATAATAAGAAAAATGACTAAAGATTTGGATAAACAGTATGGAGTCCGGGTTGCTCATGACTGCACATCGTATGATGCTAGAAGATCATCATATGCGAAAACCACGATCTATCTGCTCTTGATGCCAGAGCTTGGTGACACGGTGAAACTGTACATTCCCGGAAGTCGCGAGTCCAAGGCTTATATTCGTCATGCAGTCCCCGAAAGCAAGCGTTCGGTTTCCAGTGGAACGCAACACAAACTGTGGGGCCATCCTGACGGACCATCTATTGGTATGTCATCGGATGAGGTGACCGTACAGGCTGGAGCTGGATTAATCATCACACTGAATGACCAAGGTGTAATGATGCAGAGTGCAGGTAACATCTCGATTCAGGGTGGCAGTCTATCACTTAAAGCAGGTCAGATTAAAGCAACCGCCCCTGAAGCAATTTGGCTTCTTGGCGGAGGAAGCAGCTTTATATTG
>NZ_JBFTKC010000041.1:0-2934 GCF_056395745.1 Paenibacillus sp. 10L310
GGTTAAGCTACTAAGAGCACACGGAGGATGCCTAGGCGCTAGGAGCCGATGAAGGACGTGGCGAACAACGAAACTGCCTCGGGGAGCTGTAAGCAAGCTTTGATCCGGGGGTGTCCGAATGGGGAAACCCAGCTGGGGTAATTTCCAGTTACTCAYAACTGAATACATAGGTTRTGYAGAGGCATACCAGGGGAACTGAAACATCTAAGTACCCTGAGGAAGAGAAAACAATAGTGATTCCGTCAGTAGCGGCGAGCGAACGCGGAGAAGCCCAAACCARAGAGCTTGCTCTTTGGGGTTGTGGGACGTCTCACATGGAGTTACAAAGGAACCGGTTAAGCGAAGAGGTCTGGAAAGGCCCGCCAAAGAAGGTAAAAGCCCTGTAGTTGAAAGTYKGTTCCCTCCGAGACGGATCCCGAGTAGTGCGGGGCACGTGAAACCCCGTATGAATCCGGCAGGACCATCTGCCAAGGCTAAATACTTCCTAGCGACCGATAGTGAAGCAGTACCGTGAGGGAAAGGTGAAAAGCACCCCGGAAGGGGAGTGAAATAGAACCTGAAACCGTGTGCTTACAAAAAGTCAGAGCCCGTTTTAGGGGTGATGGCGTGCCTTTTGTAGAATGAACCGGCGAGTTACGTTCCCGTGCAAGGTTAAGGTGAAGAGCCGGAGCCGCAGCGAAAGCGAGTCTGAATAGGGCGACWTAGTACGTGGACGTAGACCCGAAACCGGGTGATCTACCCCTGTCCAGGGTGAAGGTGCGGTAACACGCACTGGAGGCCCGAACCCACGCATGTTGAAAAATGCGGGGATGAGGTGGGGGTAGCGGAGAAATTCCAATCGAACTCGGAGATAGCTGGTTCTCCCCGAAATAGCTTTAGGGCTAGCCTCGGAAAACAGAGTCGTGGAGGTAGAGCACTGATTGGGTGCGGGGCCCGCAAGGGTTACCAAGCTCAGTCAAACTCCGAATGCCATAGACTTACTTCCGGGAGTCAGACAGTGAGTGCTAAGATCCATTGTCAAAAGGGAAACAGCCCAGACCATCAGCTAAGGTCCCCAAGTGTGTGTTAAGTGGGAAAGGATGTGGAGTTGCACAGACAACCAGGATGTTGGCTTAGAAGCAGCCATCATTGAAAGAGTGCGTAATAGCTCACTGGTCGAGTGACTCTGCGCCGAAAATGTAACGGGGCTAAACACACCACCGAAGCTATGGCTTGATGCTTTGCATCAGGGGTAGGGGAGCGTTGTATAAGGGTTGAAGGTGTACCGTAAGGAGCGCTGGACATTATACAAGTGAGAATGCCGGTATGAGTAACGAAAAGATCAGTGAGAATCTGATCCGCCGAAAGCCTAAGGGTTCCTGAGGAAGGCTCGTCCGCTCAGGGTAAGTCGGGACCTAAGGCGAGGCCGAAAGGCGTAGTCGAAGGACAACAGGTCGAAATTCCTGTACCACCGTAAGCCGTTATGAGCAATGGGGGGACGCAGTAGGGTAGTGACGCGGACTGATGGATGTCCGTCTAAGCAGTRAGGCTGATGTGTAGGCAAATCCGCACATTGTAAGGCTGAGCTGTGATGGGGAGCGAAAATTATAGTAGCGAAGGTCATGATCTCACACTGCCAAGAAAAGCCTCTAGCCAGGTGATGGTGCCCGTACCGCAAACCGACACAGGTAGGCGAGAAGAGTATTCTAAGGCGCGCGGAAGAACTCTCGTTAAGGAACTCGGCAAAATGACCCCGTAACTTCGGGAGAAGGGGTGCCCCGGTAGTGTGAATAGCACGAGGGGGCCGCAGTGAAAAGGCCCAAGCGACTGTTTAGCAAAAACACAGGTCTGTGCGAAGCCGTAAGGCGAAGTATACGGGCTGACGCCTGCCCGGTGCTGGAAGGTTAAGGGGAGTGGTTAGGAGCAATCCGAAGCTGTGAACCGAAGCCCCAGTAAACGGCGGCCGTAACTATAACGGTCCTAAGGTAGCGAAATTCCTTGTCAGGTAAATTCTGACCCGCACGAATGGCGTAACGACTTGGGCGCTGTCTCAACGAGAGATCCGGTGAAATTTTAATACCTGTGAAGATGCAGGTTACCCGCGACAAGACGGAAAGACCCCATGGAGCTTTACTGCAGCTTGATATTGAATTTGGGTACGATCTGTACAGGATAGGTGGGAGCCTTTGAARYRTGAGCGCCAGCTTGYRTGGAGGCAACGTTGGGATACCACCCTGATCGTATCTAGGTTCTAACCTGGTACCGTAATCCGGTGCGGGGACAGTGTCAGGTGGGCAGTTTGACTGGGGCGGTCGCCTCCTAAAGAGTAACGGAGGCGCCCAAAGGTTCCCTCAGAATGGTTGGAAATCATTCGAAGAGTGCAAAGGCATAAGGGAGCTTGACTGCGAGACCTACAAGTCGAGCAGGGACGAAAGTCGGGCTTAGTGATCCGGTGGTACCGCATGGAAGGGCCATCGCTCAACGGATAAAAGCTACCCTGGGGATAACAGGCTTATCTCCCCCAAGAGTCCACATCGACGGGGAGGTTTGGCACCTCGATGTCGGCTCATCGCATCCTGGGGCTGAAGTAGGTCCCAAGGGTTGGGCTGTTCGCCCATTAAAGCGGTACGCGAGCTGGGTTCAGAACGTCGTGAGACAGTTCGGTCCCTATCTGTCGTGGGCGTAGGAAATTTGAGAGGAGCTGTCCTTAGTACGAGAGGACCGGGATGGACGTACCGCTGGTGTACCAGTTGTTCCGCCAGGAGCACCGCTGGGTAGCTATGTACGGACGGGATAAACGCTGAAAGCATCTAAGCGTGAAGCCCCCCTCAAGATGAGATTTCCCAGTATGTAAGACCCCTTGAAGACGACGAGGTAGATAGGCTGGGGGTGGAAGTGCAGCAATGCATGGAGCTGACCAGTACTAATCGGTCGAGGGCTTATCCAATAGCAAGT
>NZ_JBFTKC010000042.1:0-2079 GCF_056395745.1 Paenibacillus sp. 10L310
CTTTCCAACGCCCCCCATCCCATTGTTGTAATAATCTCTTTTGAATTTTGAGCCTCATCAAATTCCACTTCATAATCATGATCTATAGGATTTCGAAGCATTTCATCATAAAATTCTCCTTTCAATTCATAGTTCCCAATGCTCATGGATAACACTTCATTGTTAGAAGCATCTGATCGACCTTCAGTTATTTCTTTTGATTTAGTTTCGCTGTTCAAGGTAGTCAATTGACTACTATTTTGGCAAGATGAAAACACTATCGTAATAAATAATAATAAGAGTATCTTACCTTTCATAAATTATCTCCTATAATGGCGCATAACGTTACTGTATCGACAACGTCCCACCGACATAAGCGACCAATGGAAGCAGCTGCGATGCGGTTAGTCGGTACGGATGTGTCCGCTGAATACACTTCCCTGCCATTCTCCTTCGGCGGACCGAGGAGCTTTAGGCTCCGAAGCACGGATATGATCTTAGACTATGTCTCACAAACTCCCTCAACCTATGCCCTCAAAGTGAACTGTGACCCGTAAGATAGACACTTTGAAAAAAGTGTCCTCTTGCGGGTCTTTTGTGTTTTAATCAGATTATAAAAGTTTGTGGGGATGTAGATTATGAAGAAAATCAGACGGGTTTATACAGAGAAAGAGATCAAGGTACTGGAGTCGAATCCATCCGTTCTTCGCGTATAAGAGAAGAATATCACGTATTCCTCTGCCTTTAAGATTGCGGCTGTACAGGCCAATCAAGCGGGGCATACACCCATGCAAATCTTTGTTAAAGAAGGATTTAACGTTGAACTGATCGGACAGGAAACGTCAAAAAGATGTCTGGAGCGTTGGAGGGAAACATATGCTTCTTCAAGTGAAGCTGGGCTGCTGGAAGAACGTAGGGGAAGGGAAGCTCAGGAAGACCGGTTAGTCGTGAGCTATCAGCTGAGGAAAAACTCCGTCTTGCCGAGGCAGGTATCAAGCTTTTGGAAGCCGAGAATGAACTCTTAAAAAAGCTAGAAGCGCTCGAAAGGCACAAAAACAACAATGAATTACTATCGTTTTCCGAGCGCTTTCAGCTCATCAATCAGGTTGTTCGTAAAACATGGACTGAGACGCGTGATTCGCTATCTTTGTAAGCTTGCTGAGGCAAGTACAATCGGATATTATCGCTGGTGTTCGGCGGAAGAACACCGCCAGCTTCGAGAGGCTGACGATAAACGAGACTTTTACTTCTGAAGGTGCACTTTGATGCACTTAGAGGGAAGGCTGGCGCGCTGGTCATCAAAATGAGGTTAGAACGGCTTCATGGTATCATTATGAATCACAAGAAAATTCGCCGTTTGATGCGGAAATTCACACTCGTTGCTGTGATTCGTCAAGCGAATCCCTATCGCAAAATGGCTAAAGCGACGCAAGAACACCGCACCTGCCCGAATCTCCTGAAAAGACGGTTTGACCGGGGAGAGCCCGAAATGGTATTACTAACCGACATTACTTATATGCATTATGGAAATGGCCAGCGGGCTTATTTGTCCTGTGTAAAAGATGGTGCAACAAAAGAAATCTTAGCTCACTACTTGTCCTCTTCTTTGGAATTATCTCTTATTCAACGAACACTGAAGCGATTGCTTAACCGTTTAGTTGGGGAAGTTCATCCGGATACTCTCTTTCACTCGGATCAGGGATTCCATTACACACATCCTGAAGTTCGTTCCATGATCGCTAAAGCTGGATTTAAACAATCAATGTCATGAAAAGGAAACTGTTGGGATAATGCTTCGATGGAGACGTTCTTCGGGCATATGAAGGATGAATTAGAGTTCAGGGATTGCTCGTCCTTACAAGAGCTGCGAGTTCGTGTCAACGAATACATCACTTATTACAATACCGAATGGTTCCAATGGACATTAAAAAAGATGACTCCTGGTGAATACGAGGCCACTGAAAAACTTACGATTCTAATTTGTTAAGATCTATTTTAAATCAAAAAGGCTATATTTCGTTCACAATGGAGCGGAATATAGCCTTTTCTCTATCCTTTTACTTTGAGTCTTTCATGAGTGTAATGATTCGCTTGAGATTA
>NZ_JBFTKC010000043.1:0-1598 GCF_056395745.1 Paenibacillus sp. 10L310
AAAGCCGGTCTGCCAGATCTCGGCACCGGAGAAGCAAGTACCCGAGATCGTGACTCGCTGAATCGTGTGAGCGTACGTCATGGCCGATCTCCTTAACTATCCGGTGACTATGCGTATTGTGCCGGGTTCCCCTGGGGGTGGGAAACCCGGCTCAGGGAAGGCATATGACGAATATGCGGACGACCCATAAGGCGAATTGTAGAACTTAATTCGGCAGATCGTGGGATTTCCTGAGCAATCTTTTTAACACAGCTGAGTTAACACACCTGTGCCACAAAGGGCCGGCCTTTTTAACTCAGGTGGGTTAATAAACACGCTGGAGGAAATGCCCTGTACCGGCTTCGTTTAACGGTTGGGTGGTTCTGTGGCTGTAGTGGCCATGGCTCCCTCGAGGATGACCGGGACAGCAATTACCGGTGGCAGTCGTAGCGCCCAGGACCCCTCACTGGCTCCGTCAGGATGGCTCACAGAGCATGCGACGCTTCCCCAGACCGACCCCAAATTTAAGTTGGGGGGGTTTGGGGGGGCGTGCAACAACCCGTTTCCTACTCCACCATCAGGATGCGCTCTGCTCCTGCAGAGCAGGAGCAAACAGAGCAGAAACCCCACGAACCGCCACCGAGCCAGTAGGCTCCACAGCATGAGCAGAGACGAGATCCGGGAGCAGCTTTCGGAAGCGATCCTACGGTGCCGGAGGACAGCACGCAGGACCATGGAGTTGCCCCTGACGGCCGCAGAGCGAGACCAGGCGACGCGGGACGACGATGAGGCCCTGGGAGAGGTGTGGCGGCTCCTTCAGGAGCTGGGGTAGTCACAGTTCCAGTTGCCGCCGTTCGAGGTCACACGTAAAGCCTAGTGGCCTTACGGGATGGTGTGGCCGGTCCGAGTCTCCTTGAGCTGGTCCCTGCGCCTCCGCTGCGTATCGTACACGTCCCCGAAGTTGATCCCGGTGACCAGCGCATTGACGGCGGGCTTCACAGCGGGCAGCGTCGTCGCCTTGGCAACAAGGATCACTTGCTGATCGGGGGTGCCGTCGGAGTTGACCCCGTTGATGAAGGTCTGAAACGCGGTGGCGATCCCGGAAATGTCGAAGCTCTGGACGCGCCCATTCGACTGCACTGCCATGGACGGGCCCGGCAGGTACATGCGACCCTTTGCAGCGAGGCCACGGCTCAGCGCCGATGTCAGCGTCGCTACCAGAGTGGTCTGGGGCGCCTGCCGGTTGCCGCCAGCACTGCCCACGGGCGGTGTCCCGTAGGTGTGGTAGACGACGTTCAGTGGATCCGTGTGGCCTGTGGTGAGGATGTTTGCCACCTTGACCTGAGTCGTGATGTAGCTGTTGTTGATCTGCGTCGAGCCGCTGGAGAAGAAGGTAGCCCAGCGCGCTGCGATCGCGTCCACCTGAGCCTGAGTGGCCGTGCTGGTGTCGGCACTCTCGTCTCCCAGCCAAAAGCCGGTCTGCCAGATCTCGGCACCGGAGAAGCAAGTACCCGAGATCGTGACTCGCTGAATCGTGTGAGCGTACGTCATGGCCGATCTCCTTAACTATCCGGTGACTATGCGTATTGTGCCGGGTTCCCCTGGGGGTGGGAAACCCG
>NZ_JBFTKC010000044.1:0-1547 GCF_056395745.1 Paenibacillus sp. 10L310
CAAAAACCAGCTAATGTTTGTCAAGCATTTCTGGTTGGATGAGTTCTCTTTTCGTGGTATACTTTTTCCGACCAACACGAATAACCTCCACGGGTATGGAGGTTTTGGTTAAATATGGATTACACTTGGTAGGGCTGGCCTTTCTGCAAGATGGCGAAAATGTGATGTAACAGCTTGTTTGCGCAGGCGATCACGGCCACCTTGTAGGGCTTGCCCTCGTTTCTTTTTTTCTCGTAGTACGAACGGATTCTTGCATTCGCATTCTTTCGCATTCCACATTGCACCGCTAAATATAGTGAACGTCTGAGCCTTTTAGAGCCTCGTTTCGTAATTCGTGTACTTGTCGCTGTGAACTTTCCTGAACTGAAAATCCCTGGGTCAAGGCCCGCAAACGCTACAAGTTGCTTCGCATCACTAAACTGTTTCACATCACCTAGTTCAGCTACAATGGCTGCGGCCAGTTTCGTTCCAATTCCCGGGATACTTCTCACCAGTTCGACTTCAGGCAGATTTTCTGCGAGTTCCTCCATTTGTTTTTCGAGTTCCTCCAGTTGCCGAATCATCGTCAACAATAAAGAGACCATTCCGAGCAGTGCCTTGCTTTGAGCGGGGCTACGCCGAATTTCTCTCCATTCATCCTGTACTTCCTCCAGTTTTCTCGCTTTTTCATTGGCCCATCGCTTGGAATGGGATCGTCCCGAATTACCCTGAATGACTTCATTCCAATTCGTCACACTTCCCTCCAAACAATGAGACAGCACCGTCAATGATGTTGTTGAAAACACATTGTAAAATATCTGCTCATACGCCGGAAAAACTTGCTCCAGCAAGGCTCTGCTGTTCAGCTTCGCCTGCACAAAGATTCCCGTGACAAACTCATGCTGCCGAGTCAAATGCTGTAGCTCTGTAAACGTCTCAYCCCAATTTCGATGCGGCTTCACGTCGCCGCGATAGTACATCTCTGCCAGATGCCAAGCATCTGCAGCATCTGTTTTAACTTTGCGTAACTGCGTTCCCTTCGCTCGCTTGGATTGCAAGGGATTCACAATGTAGTAGGTGTAGCCACTCCGATTCAGATAGGACACCAAGGCACGATGGTAATGCCCAGTCGCCTCCAAAACAACCACTGGAGCAACACCCGTTTCGGCTTGAAGGGCCCCTAACACCTCCGTAAATTGTTCGAATCCACTCGCAACATGCTCAATGACGATAGCTTTACCAACGGGCTCATTTCGTTTTTGAAACGCCTGTATCACACTTGAACCTTTAGCGACATCTACACCAACAACAGGTTCCATGTCCTCACTCCTTATCTTTCGTTTCGCCGGTCCTTTCCACGATGGTTCCAAACCCATAGCTTCGCTTGTTATACGGGGTCAGCTGCCCCTACCAGCCCAAACATGGTCTTTTGGAAGGTCGTGGGAGAACTGTTTTTGTTACGAGGTCCTAGCCCCTAAAACCGCCACGTTCTCCCGGCTTCCCCCATCGTAAAACGACCACAAAAAAAGGCCAACCAGTAATTACTGGCTAACCTGATAATACGAAAA
>NZ_JBFTKC010000045.1:0-1320 GCF_056395745.1 Paenibacillus sp. 10L310
TGATTAATTTCAGGTGGTGTCTCGGATGATTTCTAACCAACAATCTTTTAACCTTAGTCCATTTATGGACATATACGATATCGTCGTACCTAAAGATAATATGCTTCGTCAAATAAATGATCTCGTAGATTTTTCATTTGTTCAGGTAGAATTGCAGCATAGATACTGCCTCGACAATGGTCGCAATGCAGTGCCTCCCATTCGAATGTTCAAATACCTATTGTTGAAATCCATTTTCGATGTATCCGATGCGGATGTTGTGGAACGTTCTAAATATGACATGTCCTTTAAGTACTTTTTAGATATGGCGCCTGAAGATGAAGTCATTAATCCTAGTTCACTAACGAAGTTTCGCAAGCTTCGCYTGAAAGATGTGAACCTCCTCGACATACTTATTMAAAAGACCATGRAGATCGCGTTGGARAAAGAAATTATCAAAAGCAGYGCAATTATTGTGGATGCCACCCATACGAAAGCGCGATTTAAYCAGCTATCACCCAAAGAAATATTARTGCAAAAGTCTAAGTTGTTGAGAAAATCCGTTTACAAGATCGATGAAAAAATGAAGGATAAATTCCCACCGAAAACAACGACGAACGAATTATCTGATGAACTGGACTATTGCCAAAAAGTTGTAGATRCAGTAGAAAAAGAAGAATCCCTCCGTGAATACCSAAARGTGAAAGAAAAGCTGAACTACTTAAAAGAAATCATAGCTGATCACCATGAGCACTTTCAACTCAGCAATGATCCAGATGCACGAATAGGTCACAAAACGGCAGACTCCTCGTTCTTCGGTTACAAAACACATTTTGCTATGAATGGAGAACGAATTATTACAGCTRCGGTAATTACGACTGGTGAGAAAAGTGATGGAAAACAACTYCAAACTCTCATTGAAAAAAGTCGYGACACAGGTATGAAGATCGATACCGTCATTGGAGATACTGCCTATTCTGAAAAAGATAATATTCAATATGCCAATCACAAMGAACTACAATTAATATCAAAATTAAACCCTAATATCACACAAGGAACTCGTAAAAAAGAAGATGAATTTGAGTTTAATAAAGATGCATGTATGTACGTTTGTAAAGCTGGACATATGGCGATTCAAAGAGCGCGCACAGGTAAGAAAGGTATGAATAATAACCAAAAGAATACCTACATGTTTGACATTGAAAAATGCAAAGTATGCCCAATGAAAGACGGGTGCTATAAAGAAGGTGCGAAAAGTAAAACCTATTCTGTAACCATCAAATCGACCGAACATAAGGAACATGAGGCATTTCAAAATAGCGATGGTTTCAAAGAAAAATC
>NZ_JBFTKC010000046.1:0-1281 GCF_056395745.1 Paenibacillus sp. 10L310
GGTCATAGCCCCGTCAAGTAGACAATAAAAAAAGAGAAACTCCATTAAGCGGCGACTTTTTCCCGGAATTCAATTGGGGAGAGGTCGCCGAGTTTGTTTTGGAAACGGTCCTTGTTGTAAAACAACATATACTCTGTAATTTGGTTCCTTGCTTGTTCCAGATTCTGAGGCTTCTCCAAATATAACTTCTCCGTCTTTAAGTGGGAGAAGAACGACTCAATACATGCATTGTCATAGCAGTTCCCACGCCGAGAATGGCTTCCTGTTAGCTTCTTCTCTTCAAGCAATTTGGCATAGCTCTGTGTTGTATACTGGAATCCCTGGTCGGAATGGAGTAAGGCCGGTCCACATTTCAGTTTCTTTACCGTTTCCATCACAAGTTTTAAGTCATTTCGCTCGGAGAGTTCCCAAGCTACAATCTCGTTGTTGTATAGATCCATCACAACCGAGAGATAAGCAAAATCATGCCCGATCCGGACATATGTAATATCCGTCACGAGTTTCTGCACAGGAGCTACCGCCGAGAATTCCCGATTTAAGACATTACGGAATAGAACTGACGGTTTCCGGCCAGCAAATGGACGTTTCTTGCGAATCACGGAACGAATCTGGAGTTCTCTCATTAAGCGGCGTACCTTTTTGTGATTCACCACGAGGCCTTCCTTTCCTAACGCGGTTCGCATACGTTTGTAGCCGAAATAAGGACGAAGTCGGTGAATGCCTAAAATATGTGCTTTTAGATCCGTATCCCGATCTGCTCGTTTCTCTCGGAGGACGATATTCTTCTTCCATTTGTAGTAACCTGCACGAGAAATTTCAGCAATTTTACACAACCAAACCACAGGTGCCCACTTACTTATTTCTCGAACGGACTGGCACCGGGCTTCGAAATCCAGCTTCCCTCTCCGTGCAAATTCGGATTGAGCTTTTTTAGATATTCTACCTGCGCTTTCAGATAAGCATTTTCTTCTTCTGCACTGCTAAAATGCTTCTTCGTCCAACGTCCTCGATAATCCTCAAAACTCTCTCCATTTTGGCTTTTACGTACCCAAGTAATAATCTGGCTCTCACTCTTAATACCAAACTTCTCCATGATCCGACTGTATGTCCAACCTTCTTCCAATCGCAGACGAACAGCCTCTTTCTTCGTTTCTTCACTATATTGATTAAAAGTTTGGCCCTTTTTCGCTGGCATAGCAAAAATCCCCTCCGGTTTTCAGTGTTGAGTTCATTTTAACATGATCTCTTTTTTTCACTGTCTACCTTGAGGGGATAATACCA
>NZ_JBFTKC010000047.1:0-917 GCF_056395745.1 Paenibacillus sp. 10L310
GAGCTAGAATAAAAAGTGGACACCCGTTAACGGACGGAAGGATAATAAGACTAACGGAGGTGTCCACATGGGAGAACAGCGGCAACGATATAACGAAGAATTCAAGAAACAAACGGTCAAATTCATTCAAGAGCAGACGAAGACACTTGGAGATTTGGCAGAAGAACTCAACATTCCAAAAAGTACGTTGCACCAATGGATGAGTAAGTACCGCGAACTAAAACATGAGCCTGTTGCCAGCGTAGATCGAGTGAAGGAACTGGAAGCAGAGCTTCAAGAGATGCGCCGGTTGCTTCAAGAGAAAGATCACACGCTTGCGGATACACAAGAAGAACTGGCGATTGTAAAAAAAGCAGTGCACATCTTCAGCAAACCAAAGAGCTAAGATTTCAGTTTGTGGAAGATCATCGCTCCGAGTTTTCTTTGGAGAAGATGTGCAGAACCTTTCAAGTATCACGGAGCGGATATTACAAATGGCGAATGGACCGAACCAGCATGCGGCAGAACCGTAAAGACGAGGTCATGAAGCGTATTCGCTATCATTTTTACGACCACCGGATGCGGTGTGGAAGTCCTAAAATTACGTATCTGCTCCATTTAGAAGGGTTGCGAATCTCTTCCCGTACCGTCAGTATATACATGCGTCAAATGAATCTACGTTCTGTGGTCATGCCCAAATATCGCGTTCAAACTACGGATTCCAAACACGATCATCCCATTGCACCGAATACGCTGAATCAACAATTTAGAACGTCCAAACCGAATACAGTATGGGTTACCGACATCACCTACATTCCTTGCCGAGGAGGTCGTCTATATCTCGCCAGCGTTCTGGATTTGTGCACACGTGAAATTGTAGGCTGGCGTCTATATAACCATATGGAAACCAGTTTGGTGATGGGTGCACTGGAGGAAGC
>NZ_JBFTKC010000048.1:0-804 GCF_056395745.1 Paenibacillus sp. 10L310
CCATCCCGAACACGACCGTTAAGCCCTCTAGCGCCGATGGTACTTGGACCGCAGGGTCCTGGGAGAGTAGGACGCCGCCAAGCGAACTCTTTCATCATACATAGAAAACAGGCTCTGCATGTGGACGTTGTACGATGAATTGCATTTGCCCTGCAAATGCATATTATTCCCTGATAGCTCAGTTGGTAGAGCACTCGACTGTTAATCGAGTTGTCACAGGTTCGAGCCCTGTTCGGGGAGCCATTTGCTCTCATAGCTCAGTAGGTAGAGTGCATCCATGGTAAGGATGAGGTCACCGGTTCGATCCCGGTTGAGAGCTTTGGAAATGGGGCCCGTTGGTCAAGGGGTTAAGACACCTCCCTTTCACGGAGGTAACAGGGGTTCGAATCCCCTACGGGTCATATAGTTGGAGGCTTAGCTCAGCTGGGAGAGCATCTGCCTTACAAGCAGAGGGTCGGGGGTTCGATCCCCTCAGCCTCCACCATATTTTTATTGGGGATTAGCCAAGCGGTAAGGCAACGGACTTTGACTCCGTCATGCATAGGTTCAAATCCTATATCCCCAGCCATTTTAGTATGAGTCATTAGCTCAGTTGGTAGAGCACCTGACTTTTAATCAGGGTGTCGAAGGTTCGAGCCCTTCATGACTCACCATCATATGCGCGTGTGGCGGAATTGGCAGACGCACTAGACTTAGGATCTAGCGTCTTTGACGTGGGGGTTCAAGTCCCTCCACGCGCATCCTTTATTTGCGGAAGTGGCTCAGCGGTAGAGCATCGCCTTGCCAAGGCGAGGGTCGCGGGTT
>NZ_JBFTKC010000050.1:0-782 GCF_056395745.1 Paenibacillus sp. 10L310
GCTTCAAGAGAAAGAGCACACGCTTGCGGATACACAAGAAGAACTGGCGATTGTAAAAAAAGCAGTGCACATCTTCAGCAAACCAAAGAGCTAAGATTTCAGTTTGTGGAAGACCATCGCTCCGAGTTTTCTTTGGAGAAGATGTGCAGAACCTTTCAAGTATCACGGAGCGGATATTACAAATGGCGAATGGACCGAACCAGCATGCGGCAGAACCGTAAAGACGAGGTCATGAAGCGTATTCGGTATCATTTTTACGACCACCAGATGCGGTGTGGAAGCCCTAAAATTACGTATCTGCTCCATTTAGAAGGGTTGCGAATCTCTTCCCGTACCGTCAGTATATACATGCGTCAAATGAATCTACGTTCTGTGGTCATGCCCAAATATCGCGTTCAGACGACGGATTCCAAACACAACCATCCCATTGCGCCGAATACGCTGAATCAGCAATTTAAAACGTCCAAACCGAATACGGTATGGGTTACCGACATCACCTACATTCCTTGCCGAGGAGGTCGTCTATATCTCGCCAGCGTTCTAGATTTGTGCACACGTGAAATTGTAGGTTGGCGTCTATATAACCATATGGAAACCAGTTTGGTGATGGGTGCACTGGAGGAAGCTTACAAGGCCAAACGCCCCGCTCCGGGATTACTCCATCACTCGGATCGCGGCTCTCAATACACGTCAAAAGAATACGTGGAGCAACTAAAATCATACGGAATGGAATCAAGCATGAGCCGCCGAGGAAACTGTTATGATAACGCCTGTATTGAGTC
>NZ_JBFTKC010000051.1:0-770 GCF_056395745.1 Paenibacillus sp. 10L310
TGAGAGATTCGAACTCCCGGCCTTTTGATTCGTAGTCAAACGCTCTATCCAGCTGAGCTAAGGGCGCAAATATTGGAGCGGAAGACGGGAATCGAACCCGCGACCCTCGCCTTGGCAAGGCGATGCTCTACCGCTGAGCCACTTCCGCATACGGTATTAATAAATATAAAAATGGCGGAACCGACGGGATTCGAACCCGCGATCTCCTGCGTGACAGGCAGGCATGTTAGGCCAACTACACCACGGTTCCAGATCACTTTCTCAAAGGAAAGCATAATTGCGGGGGCAGGATTTGAACCTGCGGCCTTCGGGTTATGAGCCCGACGAGCTACCGGGCTGCTCCACCCCGCGTCGTTATAAAAGTTTATATGGTGGAGGCTGAGGGGATCGAACCCCCGACCCTCTGCTTGTAAGGCAGATGCTCTCCCAGCTGAGCTAAGCCTCCATCTATATGACCCGTAGGGGATTCGAACCCCTGTTACCTCCGTGAAAGGGAGGTGTCTTAACCCCTTGACCAACGGGCCTTAATGGCTCCCCGAACAGGGCTCGAACCTGTGACAACTCGATTAACAGTCGAGTGCTCTACCAACTGAGCTATCAGGGAATATATGCATTTGCAGTGCAAATGCAATTCATCGTACAACGTCCACATGCAGAGCCTGTTTTCTATGTATGATGAAAGAGTTCGCTTGGCGGCGTCCTACTCTCCCAGGACCCTGCGGTCCAAGTACCATCGGCGCTAGAGGGCTTAACGGTCGTGTTCGGGATGG
>NZ_JBFTKC010000052.1:0-764 GCF_056395745.1 Paenibacillus sp. 10L310
CCAGTATGTAAGACCCCTTGAAGACGACGAGGTAGATAGGCTGGGGGTGGAAGTGCAGCAATGCATGGAGCTGACCAGTACTAATCGGTCGAGGGCTTATCCAATAGCAAGTTGTAATTCGCRTGTTTCGTTTCGAATCTAGTTTTCAGAGAACGATCTCTGAAGCATATTCCCTGATAGCTCAGTTGGTAGAGCACTCGACTGTTAATCGAGTTGTCACAGGTTCGAGCCCTGTTCGGGGAGCCATATGGAGAGGTGTCCGAGCTGGCCGAAGGAGCACGATTGGAAATCGTGTAGGCGTCACAAGCGTCTCGAGGGTTCGAATCCCTCTCTCTCCGCCATAATATTAAGGCCCGTTGGTCAAGGGGTTAAGACACCTCCCTTTCACGGAGGTAACAGGGGTTCGAATCCCCTACGGGTCATAATAACTTCAAAAAAAGAAGTTGATTTTTACAACAAGATTATGGTATGATCATAAATGTGTTGTTCGGAGGCTTAGCTCAGCTGGGAGAGCATCTGCCTTACAAGCAGAGGGTCGGGGGTTCGATCCCCTCAGCCTCCACCATATAAACTTTATAACGACGCGGGGTGGAGCAGCCCGGTAGCTCGTCGGGCTCATAACCCGAAGGCCGCAGGTTCAAATCCTGCCCCCGCAATTATACTTTCCTTTGAGAAAGTGATCTGGAACCGTGGTGTAGTTGGCCTAACATGCCTGCCTGTCACGCAGGAGATCGCGGGTTCGAATCCCGTCGGTTCCGCCATTT
>NZ_JBFTKC010000053.1:0-700 GCF_056395745.1 Paenibacillus sp. 10L310
AGTCGGTGGGGTAACCGCAAGGAGCCAGCCGCCGAAGGTGGGATAGATGATTGGGGTGAAGTCGTAACAAGGTAGCCGTATCGGAAGGTGCGGCTGGATCACCTCCTTTCTATGGAGAATCGTTTCCTGCAACGGAAACATTCAAATACAAAATCTAGCCAGGTCGGCTAGTTACTCACTCGTTGCTCAGTTTTGAGAGYTCAAACTCTCAAACGTTTGGTGGCGATAGCGAAGGGGTTCCACACGTTCCCATCCCGAACACGACCGTTAAGCCCTTCAGCGTCRATGGTACTTGGACCGCAGGGTCCTGGGAGAGTAGAACGCCGCCAAGCKTAACCCATTTTGGGTTCAAATAGTATATGTAATGTGGGCCCTTAGCTCAGTTGGTTAGAGCGCACCTCTGATAAGGGTGAGGCCGGTGGTTCGAGTCCACCAGGGCCCACCATCTATACCTTTAAACTTTATATGGGGCCATAGCTCAGCTGGGAGAGCGCCTGCCTTGCAAGCAGGAGGTCAGCGGTTCGATCCCGCTTGGCTCCACCAAAAAAGTCTTACAAGTTTGTTCTTTGAAAACTAGATATCGAAACGAAACAAACGCGAATTAGAACATTCCTTTAAGCTGAACTTGTGCAAACAAGTCAAGTGTATAAAGGTAGTTAAATTGCTTTTGTGATGGTATCGGGTGAGAGCGACTTTTGGC
>NZ_JBFTKC010000054.1:0-667 GCF_056395745.1 Paenibacillus sp. 10L310
AAACCCGCGACCCTCGCCTTGGCAAGGCGATGCTCTACCGCTGAGCCACTTCCGCAAATAAAGGATGCGCGTGGAGGGACTTGAACCCCCACGTCAAAGACGCTAGATCCTAAGTCTAGTGCGTCTGCCAATTCCGCCACACGCGCATATAATGGTGAGTCATGAAGGGCTCGAACCTTCGACACCCTGATTAAAAGTCAGGTGCTCTACCAACTGAGCTAATGACTCATAGAAAAACTGGTGGAGGATGATGGATTCGAACCACCGAACCCGTACGGGAGCAGATTTACAGTCTGATGCGTTTGGCCGCTTCGCTAATCCTCCAGGATTACATGGTGCCGGCGAGAGGACTTGAACCCCCAACCTACTGATTACAAGTCAGTTGCTCTACCAGTTGAGCTACACCGGCGTATTACATGGTGTTATAAATGGTGGCTCGGGACGGAATCGAACCGCCGACACGAGGATTTTCAGTCCTCTGCTCTACCGACTGAGCTACCGAGCCTTACTAGAATAAAAAAATGGCGGAACCGACGGGATTCGAACCCGCGATCTCCTGCGTGACAGGCAGGCATGTTAGGCCAACTACACCACGGTTCCAGATCACTTTCTCAAAGGAAAGTATAATTGCGGGGGCAGGATTTGAACCTGCGGCCTTCGGGTTATG
>NZ_JBFTKC010000055.1:0-626 GCF_056395745.1 Paenibacillus sp. 10L310
GCTTCAAGAGAAAGAGCACACGCTTGCGGATACACAAGAAGAACTGGCGATTGTAAAAAAAGCAGTGCACATCTTCAGCAAACCAAAGAGCTAAGATTTCAGTTTGTGGAAGACCATCGCTCCGAGTTTTCTTTGGAGAAGATGTGCAGWACCTTTCAAGTATCACGGAGCGGATATTACAAATGGCGAATGGRCCGAACCAGCAAGCGGCAGGACCGCAAAGGCGAGGTCATGAAGCGTATTCGCTATCAYTTTTACGACCACCAGATGCGGTGTGGAAGTCCTAAAATTACGTATCTGCTCCATTTAGAAGGGKTGCGAATCTCTTCACGTACCGTCAGTATATACATGCGTCAAATGAATCTACGTTCTGTGGTCATGCCCAAATATCGCGTTCAGACKACGGATTCYAAACACARCCATCCCCTTGCACCAAATACGCTGAATCAGCAATTTAAAACGTCCAAACCGAATACGGTATGGGTTACCGACATCACCTACATTCCTTGCCGAGGAGGTCGTCTATACCTCGCCAGCGTTCTGGATTTGTGCACACGTGAAATTGTAGGCTGGCGTCTATATAACCATATGGAAACCAGTTTGGTGATGGGTGCACTGGAGGAAGC
>NZ_JBFTKC010000056.1:0-615 GCF_056395745.1 Paenibacillus sp. 10L310
CGTCCGGCCCCACCATCATGACAAAGGCCGCCAAGCCACCAAGGGCCATGATTGCCGCGACTCCCCTGGCAAGCCTGAAGCTCCTGGCGAGGAGCACCAGACCCCCAAGAATAAGGCTGCAATTTGCGCCGCTGACCGCAGTGAGGTGGGTGGTGCTGGTGGTCTTCATCGCCTCTTCCAGGCTTTCGTCCACGCCGGTGGTGTCGCCCGTGACCATTCCAGGCAGGAGTCCGGCGGCGTCGCCCCTCAACCACTCGGCGGCCGAGGCGAATTGTATTTTCAGCTGCGCTGGACCTTGGGAAATGTTGCCGTGTGCCTCCGGCTTGTTCTGTGTGTCCGGCTTGTGCCGTGAGTCCGGCCGCATGGGAGGGGTCGCGGCCGCAAGAACACCGGCCTCGATTTGTCCCGGTTTTGCCTGCTTTAGCTTTCCGGCGGTTCTTACCTCCTGTCCCGTGACTACCTGGTCCCAGCCTTCGCCTCCGGTCAGCAGAATTCGCGTGCGGGAACGGGTGAGCATGCCGTCGGACGCAATATCGATTACTTCGGCGGGTACGGCCCACCGTCCCGATCCACGTGAGTCCGTGCCTAGTTCGCGAGGATCACCCACGATCAACA
>NZ_JBFTKC010000057.1:0-612 GCF_056395745.1 Paenibacillus sp. 10L310
AGGATCCTTTAAGCCTTCGGCCCTACAACTTCTGAATCATCTGAATGGTGATTTCGTGGGCAAGATGCAGCAAGAAGAGGCTTATAAGCACCAATTATTTGGTAAAGTTGTCTCAGCAGCACGAGAGTTAAGCACRGCTACTTCCTTTATGGATTTTGTGAAGAAACTGCATCAGCAGGAAAAGGAARTTAGCCAGATGTATTATCAGATTCCAGGCAATACGAGGGAGCATTGGGCKCATCAACAGGTTGACCAAGAGTTGAAGGAAGCACTCGTGTATTATGGGGATGTGAAGCAGAATGACATTAAATATGAACTCTTTTTTGGCCCTTATCATAACGGCATTGCTCGAGATATCGGAAGAATAGACATCACCGCCGAGGAAATGGGTGACTATAATTACTGGCAGAAACAGAATCTGACGGTCGAACAGAAGAAGTATCTTGCCCGGCGAATTATGGCTCCCATGAGCGAAGAAGAATTATCTACCCTGATGGGTGAATTCGAGCAACACGAGATGACTATGAAAGGATTGGACGGGGAGTTCAATGGATTTACGGGCAGAGTAAGCACGAAAAAGGGTTCTTCAGGTGTACCCGAACCCTCAGACCA
>NZ_JBFTKC010000058.1:0-595 GCF_056395745.1 Paenibacillus sp. 10L310
TAAAGGAAGTAGCTGTGCTTAACTCTCGTGCTGCTGAGACAACTTTACCAAATAATTGGTGCTTATAAGCCTCTTCTTGCTGCATCTTGCCCACGAAATCACCATTCAGATGATTCAGAAGTTGTAGGGCCGAAGGCTTAAAGGATCCTGCACTTGGGATGTTCCCGATCAAGCCGATTGCTGCAGCGCCAACGACAACGGCCTGTGCCGCAATGGCTGGTGCACCTCCAAGCATACCCAAAACGGGAATCATGCCCGCCATGGCGACCGCTGCACCAAACAGGGAGACCTCCTTCATGTTAACCACGGAAGGCTGCATAGCAGCTGCTTCGGCTGCAGCTGCTGCTTGAGCTGCCTCATATTGTTCAAGCGGAATAAGGGGTGGCTCCGGCTCTGGCGGCAAATCAGCTACCACGACCGGTGCCTTATGGCTGCCTTCCTGTTGAAGCAGTCCAGCACGAACATCAGCTTGTCCATCCAATATAAAGCTGCTTCCTCCGCCAAGAAGCCAAATTGCTTCAGGGGCGGTTGCTTTAATCTGACCTGCTTTAAGTGATAGACTGCCACCCTGAATCGAGATGTTACCTGCACTCTG
>NZ_JBFTKC010000059.1:0-589 GCF_056395745.1 Paenibacillus sp. 10L310
TAAAGGAAGTAGCCGTGCTTAACTCTCGTGCTGCTGAGACAACTTTACCAAATAATTGGTGCTTATAAGCCTCTTCTTGCTGCATCTTGCCCACGAAATCACCATTCAGATGATTCAGAAGTTGTAGGGCCGAAGGCTTAAAGGATCCTACACTTGGGATGTTCCCGATCAAGCCGATTGCTGCAGCGCCAACGACAACGGCCTGTGCCGCAATGGCTGGTGCACCTCCAAGCATACCCAAAACGGGGATCATGCCCGCCATGGCGACCGCTGCACCAAACAGGGAGACCTCCTTCATGTTAACCACGGAAGGCTGCATAGCAGCTGCTTCGGCTGCATTTGCTGCTTGAGCTGCCTCATATTGTTCAAGCGGAATAAGGGGCGGCTCCGGCGGCAAATCAGCTACCACGACCGGTGCCTTATGGCTGCCTTCCTGTTGGAGCAGTCCAGCACGAACATCAGCTTGTCCATCCAATATAAAGCTGCTTCCTCCGCCAAGAAGCCAAATTGCTTCAGGGGCGGTTGCTTTAATCTGACCTGCTTTAAGTGATAGACTGCCACCCTGAATCGAGATGTTACCTGCACTCTG
>NZ_JBFTKC010000060.1:0-573 GCF_056395745.1 Paenibacillus sp. 10L310
GTTTCGTTGTTCGCCACGTCCTTCATCGGCTCCTAGCGCCTAGGCATCCTCCGTGTGCTCTTAGTAGCTTAACCATTTTGTTCCGGTTTCGGTCGCTCGCTTCCCTTGKTTTGCTTGCGCAAAGCCAAAAGTCGCTCTCACCCGATACCMTCACAAAAGCAATTTAACTACCTTTATACACTTSACTTGTTTRCACAAGWTYAGCTTAAAGGAATGTTCTAATTCGCGTTTGTTTCGTTTCGATATCTAGTTTTCAAAGAACAAGCCAAATAGATGAAATTGTTTGGTGGAGCCAAGCGGGATCGAACCGCTGACCTCCTGCTTGCAAGGCAGGCGCTCTCCCAGCTGAGCTATGGCCCCTCAAATTCCATCAAAACTGAACAAATGGATAAGTAACTGTGTTGCTGTYGCAGGTTCTAAGAACCTGCGTATTTGAATGTTTCCGTTGCAGGAAACGATTCTCCATAGAAAGGAGGTGATCCAGCCGCACCTTCCGATACGGCTACCTTGTTACGACTTCACCCCAATCATCTATCCCACCTTCGGCGGCTGGCTCCTTGCGGTTACCCCACC
>NZ_JBFTKC010000061.1:0-563 GCF_056395745.1 Paenibacillus sp. 10L310
TGGAAATTACCCCAGCTGGGTTTCCCCATTCGGACACCCCCGGATCAAAGCTTGCTTACAGCTCCCCGAGGCAGTTTCGTTGTTCGCCACGTCCTTCATCGGCTCCTAGCGCCTAGGCATCCTCCGTGTGCTCTTAGTAGCTTAACCATATCGCTCGTGTTCGAGCTGTCACTCCGGTTGGTTTGCTTGCGCAAATCCAAAAGTCGTTCCATTTCGATCACTCGCTCATGCAATCTACCTTATAAAAACACTTSACTTGTTTRCACAAGTTYAGCTTAAAGGAATGTTCTAATTCGCGTTTGTTTCGTTTCGATATCTAGTTTTCAAAGAACAAGCTCCATGCAAAAGCAAGCTGTTTGAGAGTTTGAGCTCTCAAAACCGAACAACGAGTGAGTGTTTTGCAGCTAAGCTGCATATTTGAATGTTTCCGTTGCAGGAAACGATTCTCCRTAGAAAGGAGGTGATCCAGCCGCACCTTCCGATACGGCTACCTTGTTACGACTTCACCCCAATCATCTATCCCACCTTCGGCGGCTGGCTCCTTGCGGTTACCCCACCGACTT
>NZ_JBFTKC010000062.1:0-560 GCF_056395745.1 Paenibacillus sp. 10L310
GGTGGGGTAACCGCAAGGAGCCAGCCGCCGAAGGTGGGATAGATGATTGGGGTGAAGTCGTAACAAGGTAGCCGTATCGGAAGGTGCGGCTGGATCACCTCCTTTCTATGGAGAATCGTTTCCTGCAACGGAAACATTCAAATACGCAGCTTAGCTGCAAAACACTCACTCGTTGYTCRGTTTTGAGAGCTCAAACTCTCAAACAGCTTGCTTTTGCATGGAGCTTGTTCTTTGAAAACTAGATATCGAAACGAAACAAACGCGAATTAGAACATTCCTTTAAGCTGATCTTGTGTAAACAAGTGAAGTGTTTTATAAGGTAGATTGCACGTACGATGGTATCGAATGGGAGCGACTTTTGGCTTTGCGCAAGCAAAACAAGGGAAGCGAGCAGTCGAAACCGGAGAACGAGGTTAAGCTACTAAGAGCACACGGAGGATGCCTAGGCGCTAGGAGCCGATGAAGGACGTGGCGAACAACGAAACTGCCTCGGGGAGCTGTAAGCAAGCTTTGATCCGGGGGTGTCCGAATGGGGAAACCCAGCTGGGGTAATTTCCAGT
>NZ_JBFTKC010000063.1:0-560 GCF_056395745.1 Paenibacillus sp. 10L310
CCCATGAGCGAAGAAGAATTATCTACCCTGATGGGTGAATTCGAGCAACACGAGATGACTATGAAAGGATTGGACGGGGAGTTCAATGGATTTACGGGCAGAGTAAGCACGAAAAAGGGTTCTTCAGGTGTACCCGAACCCTCAGACCACCCAGGTACAACGGGTTCTCCGAGTGCTGCTTCTAAAGGAACAACGACGACAGACAAACCGGCTACAAGCAAAACAAAGACATTTGTGAAAAAGTCAAAAGATGTGATTGTTAAAGCCTTCAGCGATTATTATAAAGAGAGCCAGGTCATCCGGTTTCAGCCTTGGGGCAACTTGGGAAAAAACAAGCCCAAAGAGTCGGGGAATGCCGGGGAAGTGGGTTCCGGAGGGAAAACAAGCTCGAACGCTGGGAATAAGTCAAGTGACGGGGCAGGAACAAGTTCCTCCAGCAATGGCAAGAAACCGAATCAGACCCCGAGCAGCAGTAAGAAGTCTTCATCGTCAGGTGAAACGGATGCTACTGCATCGAGTCCAGGTATAGGGAAGAAGTCTGGCGACGGTGAAGGCACAAA
>NZ_JBFTKC010000064.1:0-560 GCF_056395745.1 Paenibacillus sp. 10L310
CCCATGAGCGAAGAAGAATTATCTACCCTGATGGGTGAATTCGAGCAACACGAGATGACTATGAAAGGATTGGACGGGGAGTTCAATGGATTTACGGGCAGAGTAAGCACGAAAAAGGGTTCTTCAGGTGTACCCGAACCCTCAGACCATCCAGGAACAACAGGTTCTCCAAGTGCTGCTTCTAAAGGAACAACGACGACAGACAAACCGGCTACAAGTAAAACAAAGACATTTGTGAAAAAGTCAAAAGATGTGATGGTTAAAGCCGTCAGCGATTATTATAAAGCGAACCAGGTCATCCGGTTTCAGCCTTGGGGCAACTTGGGAAAAAACAAGCCCAAAGAGTCGGGGACTGCCGGGGAAGTGGGTTCTGGAGGGAAAACAAGCTCGAACGCTGGGAATAAGTCAAGCGACGGGGCAGGAACAAGTTCCTCCAGCAATGGCAAGAAACCGAATCAGACCCCGAGCAGCAGTAAGAAGTCTTCATCGTCAGGTGAAACGGATGCTACTGCATCGAGTCCAGGTATAGGGAAGAAGTCTGGCGACGGTGAAGGCACAAA
>NZ_JBFTKC010000065.1:0-549 GCF_056395745.1 Paenibacillus sp. 10L310
GTCTCGGCTGAGTGCATCAGTGATAACGGGCAGCTTGGCACTGTGACTGCTGCGACTGACGGTAATGCCGCCGTCCAGGGGGACAAGGGGGCTGTCAAGGTTCCGTCCTGTGCTGCTGCTGGTAAGGGCCACAACACCGGCAAGATGCATATCGACGCCTTCAACGATCTGGATGGCACGACCACCCGCGTATGGGAAACGAACGCTCCCACGGTCGATCCGAACGAACCGCTGTGTGATCCGACCAAGCCTGGCGCTGGCTGCAAGCTTGAAATTTCCATCGACGGCAAGCCCTGCACCATTGGAAACCTCGAGTGCGAACACTGGACCCAGGTCGATCAGGCAGACTCCACCCACACTCGCGTTTCCTGCAAACACGGACCCTATGCCGTCGCTCTCGCCGTCTGCGCACCGTTGGAAGGTGCCTATTATCCCGGTGGCAGGACCGCCACACAGGCTAATACCGACGGCGATCCCAACACGTCGGATAACACCGACTTCAAGGGCAGTCCACTGCCCAATAATCCCGCTCCGCAGACACTCCCCGGT
>NZ_JBFTKC010000066.1:0-517 GCF_056395745.1 Paenibacillus sp. 10L310
GTATGGGTTACCGACATCACCTACATTCCTTGCCGAGGAGGTCGTCTATAYCTCGCCAGCGTTCTGGATTTGTGCACACGTGAAATTGTAGGCTGGCGTCTATATAACCATATGGAAACCAGTTTGGTGATGGGTGCACTGGAGGAAGCTTACAAGGCCAAACGCCCCGCTCCGGGATTACTCCATCACTCGGATCGCGGCTCTCAATACACGTCCAAAGAATACGTGGAGCAACTAAAATCATACGGAATGGAATCAAGCATGAGTCGCCGAGGAAACTGTTATGATAACGCCTGTATTGAGTCATGGCACAGTATTTTAAAGAAGGAACTCATTTACTGCAACCCTCGTTTTAAGACGCCGGAAGAGGCTTATACTGCCATCTACCAGTACATCGAGTTCTATTACAACCGCAAGCGAATGCATGGCGCGCTAGGGTATCTTTCTCCTGCTCGTTTTGCGATGCAATTTACGGACAAATCCGTAGCGTAGTGTCTACTTTTTTGACATAGGTCCA
>NZ_JBFTKC010000067.1:0-442 GCF_056395745.1 Paenibacillus sp. 10L310
TGGGCACTCTAGATAGACTGCCGGTGACAAACCGGAGGAAGGTGGGGATGACGTCAAATCATCATGCCCCTTATGACCTGGGCTACACACGTACTACAATGGCCGGTACAACGGGCTGCGAAATCGCGAGATGGAGCCAATCCCAACAAAGCCGGTCTCAGTTCGGATTGCAGGCTGCAACTCGCCTGCATGAAGTCGGAATTGCTAGTAATCGCGGATCAGCATGCCGCGGTGAATACGTTCCCGGGTCTTGTACACACCGCCCGTCACACCACGAGAGTTTATAACACCCGAAGTCGGTGGGGTAACCGCAAGGAGCCAGCCGCCGAAGGTGGGATAGATGATTGGGGTGAAGTCGTAACAAGGTAGCCGTATCGGAAGGTGCGGCTGGATCACCTCCTTTCTATGGAGAATCGTTTCCTGCAACGGAAACATTCAAATA
>NZ_JBFTKC010000068.1:0-441 GCF_056395745.1 Paenibacillus sp. 10L310
GCACATCTTCTCCAAAGAAAACTCGGAGCGATGGTCTTCCACAAACTGAAATCTTAGCTCTTTGGTTTGCTGAAGATGTGCACTGCTTTTTTTACAATCGCCAGTTCTTCTTGTGTATCCGCAAGCGTGTGCTCTTTCTCTTGAAGCAACCGGCGCATCTCTTGGAGCTCTGCTTCCAGTTCCTTCACTCGATCTACGCTTGCAACAGGCTCATGTTTTAGTTCGCGGTACTTACTCATCCATTGGTGCAACGTACTTTTTGGAATGTTGAGTTCTTCTGCCAAATCTCCAAGTGTCTTCGTCTGCTCTTGAATAAATTTGACCGTTTGTTTCTTGAATTCTTCGTTATATCGTTGCCGCTGTTCTCCCATGTGGACACCTCCGTTAGTCTTATTATCCTTCCGTCCGTTAACGGGTGTCCACTTTTTATTCTAGCTCCAT
>NZ_JBFTKC010000069.1:0-440 GCF_056395745.1 Paenibacillus sp. 10L310
TTGGTGCCGAAGTTAACACATTAAGCACTCCGCCTGGGGAGTACGGTCGCAAGACTGAAACTCAAAGGAATTGACGGGGACCCGCACAAGCAGTGGAGTATGTGGTTTAATTCGAAGCAACGCGAAGAACCTTACCAGGTCTTGACATCTGAATGACCGGTGCAGAGATGTACCTTTTCTTCGGAACATTCAAGACAGGTGGTGCATGGTTGTCGTCAGCTCGTGTCGTGAGATGTTGGGTTAAGTCCCGCAACGAGCGCAACCCTTATATTTAGTTGCCAGCACTTCGGGTGGGCACTCTAGATAGACTGCCGGTGACAAACCGGAGGAAGGTGGGGATGACGTCAAATCATCATGCCCCTTATGACCTGGGCTACACACGTACTACAATGGCCGGTACAACGGGYTGCGAAATCGCGAGATGGAGCCAATCCCAACAA
>NZ_JBFTKC010000070.1:0-440 GCF_056395745.1 Paenibacillus sp. 10L310
TTGGTGCCGAAGTTAACACATTAAGCACTCCGCCTGGGGAGTACGGTCGCAAGACTGAAACTCAAAGGAATTGACGGGGACCCGCACAAGCAGTGGAGTATGTGGTTTAATTCGAAGCAACGCGAAGAACCTTACCAGGTCTTGACATCCCTCTGATCGATGCAGAGATGTATCTTTCCTTCGGGACAGAGGAGACAGGTGGTGCATGGTTGTCGTCAGCTCGTGTCGTGAGATGTTGGGTTAAGTCCCGCAACGAGCGCAACCCTTATATTTAGTTGCCAGCATTTCGGATGGGCACTCTAGATAGACTGCCGGTGACAAACCGGAGGAAGGTGGGGATGACGTCAAATCATCATGCCCCTTATGACCTGGGCTACACACGTACTACAATGGCCGGTACAACGGGCTGCGAAATCGCGAGATGGAGCCAATCCCAACAA
>NZ_JBFTKC010000071.1:0-438 GCF_056395745.1 Paenibacillus sp. 10L310
GAGCTAGAATAAAAAGTGGACACCCGTTAACGGACGGAAGGATAATAAGACTAACGGAGGTGTCCACATGGGAGAACAGCGGCAACGATATAACGAAGAATTCAAGAAACAAACGGTCAAATTCATTCAAGAGCAGACGAAGACACTTGCAGATTTGGCAGAAGAACTCAACATTCCAAAAAGTACGTTGCACCAATGGATGAGTAAGTACCGCGAACTAAAACATGAGCCTGTTGCCAGTGTAGATCGAGTGAAGGAACTGGAAGCAGAGCTYCAAGAGATGCGCCGATTGCTTCAAGAGAAAGAGCACACGCTTGCGGATACACAAGAAGAACTGGCGATTGTAAAAAAAGCAGTGCACATCTTCAGCAAACCAAAGAGCTAAGATTTCAGTTTGTGGAAGACCATCGCTCCGAGTTTTCTTTGGAGAAGATGTGC
>NZ_JBFTKC010000072.1:0-421 GCF_056395745.1 Paenibacillus sp. 10L310
GAGGCCACTGAAAAACTTACGATTCTAATTTGTTAAGATCTATTTTAAATCAAAAAGGCTATATTTCGTTCACAATGGAGCGGAATATAGCCTTTTCTCTATCCTTTTACTTTGAGTCTTTCATGAGTGTAATGATTCGCTTGAGATTAACAGTAAATATRGCCATGGCACCTTGCATTTGCATGCCAACAAGACCCGAGGACGATGCAACATCATACCCGTGTCTATGCTTGAGTTCACTATTTTTCGCTTCAATTTTATAACGTTCTTTCGATTTTTCTTTGAAACCATCGCTATTTTGAAATGCCTCATGTTCCTTATGTTCGGTCGATTTGATGGTTACAGAATAGGTTTTACTTTTCGCACCTTCTTTATAGCACCCGTCTTTCATTGGGCATACTTTGCATTTTTCAATGTCAAA
>NZ_JBFTKC010000073.1:0-411 GCF_056395745.1 Paenibacillus sp. 10L310
ATCGGGATCGGGATGACACGATTTGAACATGCGACCCCCTGGTCCCAAACCAGGTGCTCTACCAAGCTGAGCTACATCCCGTTATATATACCGGCGAGAGGACTCGAACCTCCACGGTTTCCCACTCGATTTTGAGTCGAGCGCGTCTGCCATTCCGCCACGCCGGCAAAATATGAAGTTATAATGGCGCGCCCTGAGAGATTCGAACTCCCGGCCTTTTGATTCGTAGTCAAACGCTCTATCCAGCTGAGCTAAGGGCGCAAAAAATTTGGAGCGGAAGACGGGAATCGAACCCGCGACCCTCGCCTTGGCAAGGCGATGCTCTACCGCTGAGCCACTTCCGCAAATAAAGGATGCGCGTGGAGGGACTTGAACCCCCACGTCAAAGACGCTAGATCCTAAGTCTAGTGC
>NZ_JBFTKC010000074.1:0-410 GCF_056395745.1 Paenibacillus sp. 10L310
AGGAGTCTGGGCCGTGTCTCAGTCCCAGTGTGGCCGATCACCCTCTCAGGTCGGCTACGCATCGTCGCCTTGGTGAGCCGTTACCTCACCAACTAGCTAATGCGCCGCAGGCCCATCCCCAAGTGACAGATTGCTCCGTCTTTCCAGTTCTCTTCAGGCGAAGAAAACAATTATTCGGTATTAGCTACCGTTTCCGGTAGTTGTCCCAAACTTGAGGGCAGGTTGCCTACGTGTTACTCACCCGTCCGCCGCTAACCATCCGAGAAGCAAGCTTCTCTTCAAGTCCGCTCGACTTGCATGTATTAGGCATGCCGCCAGCGTTCGTCCTGAGCCAGGATCAAACTCTCCAATAAAGTATTGAAAAGAGCGATAAGCTCATTTTGAATCTGACGAGATTAAAAATCTCATTT
>NZ_JBFTKC010000075.1:0-409 GCF_056395745.1 Paenibacillus sp. 10L310
GGAGTCTGGGCCGTGTCTCAGTCCCAGTGTGGCCGATCACCCTCTCAGGTCGGCTACGCATCGTCGCCTTGGTGAGCCGTTACCTCACCAACTAGCTAATGCGCCGCAGGCCCATCCCCAAGTGACAGATTGCTCCGTCTTTCCAGTTTTCTTCAGGCGAAGAAAACAATTATTCGGTATTAGCTACCGTTTCCGGTAGTTGTCCCAAACTTGAGGGCAGGTTGCCTACGTGTTACTCACCCGTCCGCCGCTAASTATCARRGAAGCAAGCTTCYYWTCAASTCCGCTCGACTTGCATGTATTAGGCATGCCGCCAGCGTTCGTCCTGAGCCAGGATCAAACTCTCCAATAAAGTATTGAAAAGAGCGATAAGCTCATTTTGAATCTGACGAGATTAAAAATCTCATTT
>NZ_JBFTKC010000076.1:0-393 GCF_056395745.1 Paenibacillus sp. 10L310
TTGTTAAGATTCATTTTAAATCAAAAAGGCTATATTTCGTTCACATTGGAACGGAATATAGCCTTTTTCTCTATCCTTTTACTTTGAGTCTTTCATGAGTGTAATGATTCGCTTGAGATTAACAGTAAATATGGCCATGGCACCTTGCATTTGCATGCCAACAAGACCCGAGGACGATGCAACATCATACCCGTGTCTGTGCTTGAGTTCGCTATTTTTCGCTTCAATTTTATAACGTTCTTTTGATTTTTCTTTGAAACCATCGCTATTTTGAAATGCCTCATGTTCCTTATGTTCGGTCGATTTGATGGTTACAGAATAGGTTTTACTTTTCGCACCTTCTTTATAGCACCCGTCTTTCATTGGGCATACTTTGCATTTTTCAATGTCAAA
>NZ_JBFTKC010000077.1:0-380 GCF_056395745.1 Paenibacillus sp. 10L310
GCCTGGGCCGGCAGGGCTGCCACCGTCAGAAGGGCTGCGGCGGCGGCCGCGGCAAGGACCAACCGGAAACGCCGCGTGGGGGCGGCTGGGTACTTGTGTGACATCGTCGGCCTTCCGGTCGTGTCTCGGCAAAACAGAAACCCAGCATGAGCCGTGCCGGCGTCCAAGGTCAAGGATGTGACGGCCGCAGAGCGGAACGCTACTGCTCCGGCCGATTCGGTCCTGAATAACGGGTCCCGTTTGTTGTTCCCATCATTCCTGCGCAAATCCTTGGCCTACGTTGATCAAAAGCGCCTCAAGTCGCAAATAGGAAGTAATAGGCTAATTACAGTTTCTGCACTGGAAATTCAACGTCGTCTATCCGCTGCCCTGCGTGGGCG
>NZ_JBFTKC010000078.1:0-374 GCF_056395745.1 Paenibacillus sp. 10L310
AGCGCAGTGGTAGGGACGTATACAATTACAATCTTTACGGCTCAACAAGGCACTGAATTTAAGTCCCAGGGAGAAGCCTTGAAGTATACAGTAGAAGTGAAGAATCAAGATCAAAAAGCTCCAGAAGGATTGAATTCCACAGCGGTAACTGCAGCAGGAAATGACGGTAAAATTACAGGCGTTACAGACGCGATGGAATACCGCTTAAAAGACTCTAATAATGCTTGGACAGCAGTGACAGGAACTGAAATCACGGAATTGGTTGCAGGAACCTATGAAGTACGTTATGCGGCTAAAACAGGTCACAATGCAGGAAGCGTGGAGGAAGTAACAGTGGCAGCTTATGTGGCACCTGATACTACAGTAACTAAGAT
>NZ_JBFTKC010000079.1:0-370 GCF_056395745.1 Paenibacillus sp. 10L310
GTCTTGTCCTTGGAGAACACAGGCTCGCCCTGCAGGGTAATGAAACCTGAGTCGGGTTTCTCAAGCAGGTTGATGCAGCGCATCAAGGTGGTCTTCCCGCCGCCGCTTCGCCCGATGATGCTTACGATATTTCCTGGCTTGACTGTGAAGTCGACGTTGTCCAACACAGTCCGGCCGGAGAACGACTTCACCAGGGACCTGATCTCTACCACTGGAAGGGTGCTGGTCACCGCAGAGCCCTCCGATTCAATCTTTCCGACAGTCATGGCTTCACCTCCGAGTATGGCTTGGTTTCTGCCGCTGCCAACAATGCCCGCGCATGGGCAAGCCGGCGATACCGCCGCAGGGACAGGGGTGCGCCCGCTTGGAC
>NZ_JBFTKC010000080.1:0-368 GCF_056395745.1 Paenibacillus sp. 10L310
TTTGGATCTGACTGATGCAAGAACGGGCTTAATCCCTACAACATCTGTACCTGTTGTAGATAAATCAGCTTTGCAAGCGAAAGTAACTGAAATTACAGGTGAAAGCCTGGAAGAGTCAGCGTACACACCAGCGAGCTGGGAAGCACTGGATAATGCGATGAATGAAGCAGAGCGAGTGTTGAATGAACCGACAGCGACTCAAGCGCAGGTAGACAAGGCGCTTTTGGATCTGACTGATGCAAGAACGGGCTTAATCCCTACAACATCTGTACCTGTTGTAGATAAATCAGCTTTGCAAGCGAAAGTAACTGAAATTACAGGTGAAAGCCTGGAAGAGTCAGCGTACACACCAGCGAGCTGGGAAGCAC
>NZ_JBFTKC010000081.1:0-361 GCF_056395745.1 Paenibacillus sp. 10L310
GCCAAACGCCCCGCTCCGGGATTACTCCATCACTCGGATCGCGGCTCTCAATACACGTCAAAAGAATACGTGGAGCAACTAAAATCATACGGAATGGAATCAAGCATGAGCCGCCGAGGAAACTGTTATGATAACGCCTGTATTGAGTCGTGGCACAGTATTTTAAAGAAAGAACTTATTTACTGCAACCCTCGTTTTAAGACGCCGGAAGAGGCTTATACTGCCATCTACCAGTACATCGAGTTCTATTACAACCGCAAGCGAATGCATGGCGCGCTAGGGTATCTTTCCCCTGCTCGTTTTGCGATGAAATTTACGGACAAATCCGCAGCGTAGTGTCTACTTTTTTGACATAGGTCCA
>NZ_JBFTKC010000082.1:0-357 GCF_056395745.1 Paenibacillus sp. 10L310
CCGTAGACCTGCTGCAGGAGGTGCTCGATGAGCTCCGGAGTGGTGGCGTCTTCGACTTTTTCCACGACCCAGCCCCGCTGGCCGCGTACCCGGCCGCCCCTGACGTGGAATACCTGCACGGAAGCCTCGAGGTCGTCGTCGTGCAGGGCGAAGACATCCGCGTCGGTGTCTTCGGAAAGCACGACGGCGTTGCGCTCGAACACTTTGCGGAGGGCGATGATGTCGTCCCGGAGCCGCGCTGCCCGTTCGTAGTCCAGCTCTGCGACGGCGGCGCCCATGTCCTTTTCGAGGCGGGTGATGAAGCGTTTCGCTTCGCCACCCATGAACGAGCAGAAGTCTTCAGCAATGGCACGGTGC
>NZ_JBFTKC010000083.1:0-354 GCF_056395745.1 Paenibacillus sp. 10L310
CTTGGCTACGAACCTGGCCCGGTTGCCAGGCCGATGGCTGATCGTTTCTGGTCAACTATCGCGCTAACGTTGGATATTTCACTTTTTCACAAGCCACTCCTAGTGTCGCGTTCGACCGAGGTTTGCAGCAGCTGCCGGGCTGAGCTCGCGTAACGGATGGCGGTCTTGGGGTCGAGGTCGAACACGACGGCGAGGTGGAGCGGGTCAGGGCCGTGGGTGAGTGCCTCTTCGAGTTGCCGGTCCATGCGCAACCGTTCCAGGGTGGCGTCCTGGCCGCGGAATCCGGCGTCGATCCAGTGACCGCTGACCGGACCGGTCTCCAGGGCAGTCATCTGGTTGATCAGCATGTGAGGG
>NZ_JBFTKC010000084.1:0-354 GCF_056395745.1 Paenibacillus sp. 10L310
GGTTCAAATAGTATATGTAATGTGGGCCCTTAGCTCAGTTGGTTAGAGCGCACCTCTGATAAGGGTGAGGCCGGTGGTTCGAGTCCACCAGGGCCCACCATCTATACCTTTAAAATTTATATGGGGCCATAGCTCAGCTGGGAGAGCGCCTGCCTTGCAAGCAGGAGGTCAGCGGTTCGATCCCGCTTGGCTCCACCAAAATGATTTACAAGTTTGTTCTTTGAAAACTAGATATCGAAACGAAACAAACGCGAATTAGAACATTCCTTTAAGCTGAACTTGTGCAAACAAGTCAAGTGTATAAAGGTAGTTAAATTGCTTTTGTGATGGTATCGGGTGAGAGCGACTTTTGGC